>NZ_JBIRHK010000002.1:396117-659855 GCF_044328485.1 Streptomyces sp. NPDC017936
CGGGGGGGGGCCGGGGCCCCCCGGGGGGGGGGGGGGGCCCCGGGGGGGGGGGGGCCCCCCCCCCCCCCCCGGGGGGGGGCCCCCCCGCCGGCGCCGTGCGGGCGGAGTCACCCGGCGCCGCCGGACCGGGCCGGCCGCGCCCGGCCGCGCCCGGGCGTGAACAGCTCGTGACAGCCCCGCGCGCGGCCCCGCGCAGGGCTGTCCGCCCGACGGCCCCGCCTCTAACCTGACGCGATGCGCGCGGTGACAGGACTCAGGGAGGTCGCGGAGCGGGCCGGGGTGTCCATGCGGACCGTCTCCAACGTGGTCCGGGGCACCGGGCGTTTCTCGGAGGCGACGCGGGAGCGGGTGCAGCGCGCGGTCGAGGAGCTGGGCTACCGGCCCAACACCGCCGCCCGGCGGCTGCGCACCGGCCGCAGCGGGGTGCTGCTGCTGGCGGTGCCCGAACTCACCATGCCCTACTGGGCGGAACTGACCGGGCATCTGCTGCGGGAGGCGGCCGTCCACGGCTGCACGCTGCTCGTGGAGGTGACCGGCGGCCGTCCCGAGGCGGAGCTGGACCTCGTGCTCGGCCGCACGGACCCGCTCGTCGACGGGGTCATCCTCAGCCCGCTCGCGCTCGACGACCGCGCCGCCGCCCGGGCCCCGGACCCCACGCCGCTGGTGCTGCTCGGCGAACGCGTCCACGACCTGCCCTGCCCGCACGTCACCGTCGACAACACCGGCGCGGCCCGCGAGGCGACCGCTCATCTGCTGGCCCGCGGGCGGCGCCGGATCGCGGTGGTCGGCCGGCAGACCGCGCCGCACGCGGCCACGTCGGCCACCCGGCTGGCCGGTCACCGCCAGGCCCTCGAGGCGGCGGGCCTCGCCTACGACGAGACGCTCGCCCCGCCCGTCGCCGCCTACCACCGGGCCGACGGCGTCACCGCCGCCCACGCGCTGCTCGACCTGCCCGAACCGCCCGACGCGGTGTTCTGCTTCGCCGACACGCTGGCGGAGGGCGTGCTGCACGCGGCACGCGCACGCGGTCTCTCGGTCCCCGGCGACCTCGCGGTCGTCGGGTTCGACGACATCGAGGCGGCCCGCTACACGGCGCCGCCGCTGACCACCGTCGCCCCGGACAAACGGGAGCTGGCCCGCCTCGCGGTGACCGCCCTGCTGCGGACCGTCGACGGCGCCCGCCCGACCCAGCCGCGCGTGCTGCCGGCGGGGCACCGGCTGGTGGTGCGGGAGAGCGGCTGACGCCGTCCCGCCGAGAGGGCCGCCCACCGCCCCGTCGTGGGGACCGTCCGCCGATCCGCCGTGACGCAAAGGCACTGCGCGCGGTCGTGCGGAAGCACGGCGTCGGCTACGGCGTCCCGCGTTCCGCGGCGTCACGGTCACTCGGTGGCGGCCATCATCATCACGAAGACGAGTCCCGCCGTGACGGCCCACAACACCAAGGTCCCGATGGTGGCCGCCACACGGGTGAAGGGGGGATGGACGCCGACCGGATGACCGGGGCGGTCCGGGTGGTAGCTGATCTCGATCTCGTTCGCGGACGCGTTTCGGGAGTAGCTGTGGGTCTGCCCGCTCGGGTCCGTGTACTCGTACTTCCCCGACGTGCCGTACGGACTGGTGCGCACGGCCATCACCGTGATGCCGCGCCGGGGGAGAAGCCACATCCGGAGGATCTGCTCGGTCGTGGCGGCACTCGCGAAGTTGAGGAACACGATCACCAGTCCCATCGGGATCGCGAGGATGAGCATGCCCGCTTCTCCGCGCAGGACGAACAGCACGCTGGTCACGATGAGCGTCGCGAGACCGGGCCCGAGACCGACCAGGGCCCGGACCATGTCCTTCGCCTTCTCGCCGGCGCTGAAGGAGAGGCCGGGGTCATGCGGAGTGCGCAGGGAGCGGGTCGTCACGAGCGAGGCGCCGTCGAAGGAGGGGTCCGGCTCCGGCAGGGCGGCCAGGGCCGTGCCCACCGTCCTCGCGAACAGGGCTGCCGCGGCCTCGCTGACGCCGTCGATCCGGTGCGTGACGGGTGTGCCGCCGGCCGGGACCCGCAGTTCGACAGTGACGGCCCGGCGGTCCGGTACGACGTCGCGCACGGCCTGCAGGGGGATGCGTGTCTCCTCGTCCCCGTGGCGCAGCGTCAGTGCGTCGTCCTCGTGGCGGAGGGCGGCGTCGCCGCTGCCGCGCAGGACAGGGGTGGACGGTGTGGTCGACATGGACGTGATCGTAAGGGGGGGACCACTGGCCTGACACCGGGCCTCGTCCGACCGGCCGGGCCGTGAGGCCCCCTCACAGGGGGCGCCCCACAGCCGTCCCGCCACGGCGGCACCGGTCCTCGTCGGCAGGCGCCCCTGTTCCCGCTTCTCGCCGACACCGGTGGCGCCGTCCCCGCATCACCGTTCCCGGAACACCACAACGGCTGGTGCTGGTTCTCGCCCACGCGGCCGTCCCCGGTTTCGTGCCGTCGGCGCACTCGTGCGTCACCAAGACGGCCTGCACGGTGCGACCGGCGGTGACACCGCCCGCCCCGGCAGGTCGGAAGGATCTTTACCGAACACTCCTGTCGGGACGAAACGCTCTTTGGCGGTTGCGGCGCCCCGTCACGGCGAGCGGCGCCCCGTCACGGTGAGCGGCGCCCCGTCACGGCGAGCGGCGCCCCGCCACGGCGAGCGGCGCCCGCCCTACCCCCGTACCGCCCCCGTCGTCAGGCCCGCCACGAAGTGGCGCTGCAGCAGGACGTAGACGACGACCACGGGGGCCGAGGCGATGACGACGCCCGCGAACAGCAGGGGGTACTGCGTGAGGAACTCGCCCTGGAAGTCGAGCAGCGCCAGCGGCAGGGTCCGGTGCTCCTGGGAGCGGACGAACAGCAGGGGGTAGAGCAGGTCGTTCCAGTCCATCACGAACAGGAAGATGCCGGTGGTGGCGAGGGCCGGCCGGGTCAGCGGCAGCGCGATCGAGCGGAACGCCCGCAGCGGAGAGGCCCCGTCCAGCTCGGCGGCCTCGTACAGCTCCTCGGGAATGGTGCGCAGGAAGCCGCCCAGGATGAACACGGCCGTCGGCAGCGTCGTCACCGCGTCGACGAGGACCAGGCCGAGCAGGCTGTCGGTCAGCCCGAGACGGTCGAAGAGCACGTACTGCGGGACGATCGCCGCCTGCGCGGGCACCGCCAGCCCGGCGACCAGGACGCCGAAGACGGCCCAGCCCACCCGGCCGGGAATCCGGGCGCAGAAGAACGCGGCCAGGCTCGCCACCACCAGCGTCAGCGTCACCGCGCCCGCCGTGACGACGGCGCTGTTGACGAACGCGGCGCCGAGACCGCCCTCCTGAACCGCCCGCCGGTAGTTGTCCAGGGTCGGCGACGACGGCGGCGCCAGCGGCGCGTCGAACAGCTGCGGCAGCGTCTTGAACGTGCCGAACAGCACCACCAGCAGCGGCAGTACGACGACGGCGGCGCCCGCCAGCAGCGCGACCGGGCGTACGGTCCTGGTCATCGGGTCGCCCCTCCCGTCGCCCGCCGCTGCACCCAGGTGAGCAGCGCGATGAGCGCCATGAACACCACCGACTGGGCGGCCGCGTAGCCGAACTGGTTGTTGGAGAACGTCGTGTAGATGCGGGTGGACAGGATGTCGAGGGCGGGGCCCGGCGGATTGCCCGACAGGCCGAGGACGAGGTCGAACGCCTTGAACGACTGGACGGTGGTGTACGCGACGACGATCGCGGTGGCCGGGGCGACGAGCGGCCACGTCACGTACCGGAACCGGGCGAGGCGGCCGGCGCCGTCCAGCTCCGCCGCCTCGTACAGCTCCTTCGGTATCGCCTGGAGCCCGGCGATGAAGACGACCATCATCTGGCCCGCGTGGAACCACACCTGGGTCAGCGCCAGCCAGAACACGGCCGTGTCCGGGTTGCCGAGGTACACCGACTGGAAGGAGTCCAGTCCGACCGCGCGCAGCGCCGAGTTGAGCAGGCCGCCGTCGGGGTCGTAGACGAACCGCCACACGAACGCGACCGACACCGACGACAGGACCGTCGGCAGGAAGAACACGGCCCGCAGCAGCGTCGAGGCGCGGGTGGTGCGCACCAGCCACAGGGCCAGCAGCAGTGCCAGGGCGGTCTGCGCGACGACGACGGTGAGGGTGAGCTCGAGGTTGTTCTCCGCCGCGTTGCGGAACATGTCGTCGCCGGTGGCGAGTTCGGTGAAGTTGCGCAGGCCGACGTCGTGGTAGCCGGCGCTGTAGCCGTCCCAGTCGGTCAGCGCGTACTGCACGCCCTGGACGACCGGGTAGGCGAAGAAGAACAGGTAGAGGGCGAGGGCGGGCACCGGGAACAGCCACAGTGCCCGCGCCGTGCGCCGCCGCCTACGACCGCTTCTGGTCGATGACACGCTGCGCCTCCTCGGCGGCCTGCGCCGGCTTCTTGCCGCCGACGACCGCCACGGTCGCGTTCTCGACGGCCGTGCGGATGTCGAGGTTCAGGAACTGGAAGCGCGGCGCGAGCAGCGTCTTCCGGGTCAGCCAGGGGGCGACCGCCTTCAGGTCGGCGTTGGTGTACTCGACGCCCTCGACGGTGACGTGCTGGCCGGTGCCGTTGGCGTAGGCGCCGGCGTTCTCGGGGTCGCTGAGGAACTCCAGGAAGGCGTAGGCGGCGGGCTGCACCGTGGAGGCGCTGTTGACGCCGAGGACGAAGGTGGTGTTGAAGACGCCCTCGTACTTCGCCTTCTCGGCGGTGGTGGTGATGGGGGCGACGAGGTCGAAGGGGAACTTCGCGCCGAGCGCGCGCACGCCCGCCATCTGGAAGGAACCGGTGGCCAGCAGACCGGCCTTGCCCCCGGCGAACAGCTGGGTGACGGCGTCGGTGCTGGAGCCGGTGGCCCGCTCCTGGAGGTAGGGCCGCAGGGCGGCGTACTGCTCCAGCGTGCCGAGGAACCAGTCGTCGGTGACCTTCAGGGCGCCGGACTCGATCCGGGCGAGCGCGTCGTCGCTCGGCGCGTTGTTCATCACCATCACGTTCAGCAGCTGGCCGGCGTTGGCGGAGTCGCCGCCCGGCCAGGCGAGCGGGGTGTAGCCCTTGGCCTTCAGGTCGTCCAGGAGCTGCAGGAAGCCGTCCCAGTCCTTGGGCGCGGCGGTGTGGCCGGCCTTGTCGAGGGCGTCGGTGTTGGCGAGCGGCATGTTGAAGACGAGCTGGTAGGGCAGGCCGTACTGCGTGCCGTCCTGCGCGCCGGGGCCTATGAGGTTCTGCTGGTACTTGCCGACGACGCCGGTGCCGGTCAGCGGCGCGTACACCCCCGCCTTGACGATCTGCTGGAACTGGGCCCCGCGGAACGCGGTGAACACGTCGCCCGTCTTGGAGCCCTGGATGCGGCGCAGGGCGGTGGACTGGTAGTCGGCGGACGGGGCGATGTCCTGCTCGACGCCCGCGTCCGGGTGCTTCTTCACGAACGCCTTGATCAGGTCGGCGAGCACCGCCTTGTCCTCGGCCCGCCAGTGCGCGAAGGAGACGGTTCCCTTCACGGCCCCGGAGGTGGCGAGGCCGGAGGGGGAGGCGCCGCTCGAGGCGTCGGAGGAGCCGCCGCCGGGCCCGGCGCAGGCGGCGAGGCCCAGGCCGAGTCCCGCGGCGCCGAACAGACGCAGGGCGGACCTTCTGTCGAGGGAACGGGTCATGATGAAGTCCTTGTTCACGTGAGGGTGTCGGTTACGCGTGGGTGAAAGTGCGTCAGGTCGTCTCAGACAGCAGCGAGTCGGCGGGTGAGCAGCGGCCGGACGCACTCGCCGAACCGGATCGCCTCCTCCAGGTGCGGCTGCCCGGAGAGGACGAAGTGCTCGATGCCGAGGGCGGCGTACTCCTCGATCCGCTCGGCGACCTGCTCGTGGCTGCCGACGAGCGCGGTGCCCGCGCCGGGGCGGACCAGCCCGAAGCCGGCCCACAGGTTGGGGTGGATCTCCAGCCGGTCGGTGCGTCCGCCGCTCAGCGCGGCCATCGCCCGCTGCCCCGCCGACTCCGAGCGGCTGAAGCGCTCGTGGGCGGCCCGGATCGCCACCGGGTCGAGGGCGCCGAGGATGCGGTCGGCCTCCGCCCACGCCTCGGCCGCGGTGTCCCGGCTGATGACGTGCAGCCGGATGCCGTAGGACAGCTCGCGGCCCTGCGCGGCGGCCAGTTCGCGCACCCGGCCGATCTTCCGCGCGACGGCCGCCGGAGGCTCGCCCCAGGTGAGGTAGGTGTCGGCGTACCGGGCGGCGACCGGCAGGGCGGCCTCGGAGGAGCCGCCGAAGAAGACCGGCGGCCGGACCGGCGACGGCCTGCGCAGCCGCCCGCCCGCGACCCGGTAGTGGTCGCCCTCGAAGTCGTACGCCTCCCCGCTCCAGGCGGTGTGCAGCAGGTACAGGAACTCGCCGGTGCGGGCGTAGCGCTCGTCGTGGGCGAGGAAGTCGCCGTAGGAGCGCTGCTCGTCGGCGTCGGAGCCGGTGACGACGTTGAGCAGCAGGCGTCCGCCGGACAGCCGCTGGTAGGTGGCGGTCATCTGGGCGGCGAGCGGGGGCGCGATGACGCCCGGCCGGAAGGCGACCAGGAACTTCAGCCGGCTGGTCTGCGGGATCAGCGCGGCCGTGGTCAGCCAGGAGTCCTCGCAGTCGCTGCCGGTCGGGGTCAGCACCGCCTCGAACCCGGCGGACTCGGCGGCCCGCGCCACCTGGGCGAGGTAGTCCAGGGTGGGCGGGCGGGTGGTGGCGCGGGACTGGAGGGAGTCGCGGGCGGTCACGCCCACCACGTCACGGTCGTCGCCCGTGGTGGGCAGGAACCAGTGCAGGCGCACGGTCATGGGGTCTCCAAGGTGGTGCGGAATCCCGGCGGTCGGGGGGCCGGGGCGGGGCGGAGGAGCGAGCGGACCGAGAAGCCCCGGAGGTCAGGGGCGGCCGGAGGCCGGCCCCGGACGACGGGGTGGGGATGCAACGTTGAACCACGCCGGACGCAGCGGGAGTGCCTGAGGTGAGGAAGGCGGACCCTGGACGGGCGTGGAGGCCCTGCCGGGCGTGCGGCGCCTTGCCGGGCGAGGGGACTCCGCCGGGCGTGGGCGCCTTGCCGACGCGGGGCCCGCCGGGCGAGGGAGTCCCGCCGGGCGTGCGGAATCAGCTACAGAGCGCCGTGGCCACCCTGAGCAGGTCGATGTGCGCGCGCTTGACGAGCTCGACGCCGGATTCCATGGGGCGGGACTATACACACCGCACGTGACGGCCGAGACGCCGGTCTCACGGAGCGGACAACGGCGCCGCTGAGGGCGCGTGTTGGGGGCCGGCGGAGGGCGGGGCCGGCCAGTGACGACTGCTCACCGGCGGGGTGACGCCGAGCGGCGACAGGACCCGCCGGAAGCCCCGGGACCCGCCGGAAGCCCCGGGACCGGCCGGAAGGACGGTCCCGGCCCTTCCCGGCCGCTCCCGGTGTCCGGCGCCACGCAACTCGCCTGCCCGCGCCAGATGTTCAGCCGGCGCGAGCTGTTCAGCCCGTGCGCCGCTGATACCGGTGCTGGTGCCGTTCGCCGCAGGCCGCCGTCGCGGGGCGACGGGTCACCCGGGCGTACACCCCCGCGGCGGTGAGGAACACGCCCACGACGACGCCCGGAGCGGCGGCCGTCACCCAGAACGGGTCGCTCGCGCGGCCGGCGACGGCGTACGAAGCCGCGAGGACCACGGCGGCGAGCACTCCCGCACCCGCCACGGCGGCGACGACACGGCGGGCGGGACCAGGACGGCCGGCCGGGCGCGGCACGTGCCCCAGAAGCGCCCAACCGCGTGCCGTCTCCCGCACCTCCCGCCGGCGCTTCACGGCGGCGCCCAGGCGCAGGGCGGCCGTGACGACCGCGCCCACGGCGGCCGCCACGCCGGGCGCCCGCCATCCCTCGGCCACGAGCAGCAGCCCGGCGAGGGAGCCCACCCAGGCCCAGCCGGTCACGCAGGCCGCCGCCGCGACGCGCCGTGACGCGGGCCGGTCGGCGCCGGCCCGCAGGTCGGCGAGGGCGGGCAGGTACCAGACGCACCCGGCGGCGGTGAGGGCCGCGGCTCCCAGCGCGGCGACGGCGTGCGACACGGCCTACCGCACCGCTTCCCGGCCGGCGGGCCCGACGGCTCCCGCGGTCCCGCCGGCCTCGGACACGGCGGCGATCTCCGGGTGGTGCAGGTCGAACGCGGGGGACTCGCTGCGGATCCGGGGGAGCGAGAGGAAGTTGTGCCGCGGCGGCGGGCAGGAGGTGGCCCACTCCAGCGAACGGCCGTACCCCCACGGGTCGTCGACGCCGACCGGCTCGCCGTACCGGGCCGTCTTCCACACGTTGTAGAAGAACGGCAGGATCGACAGGCCGAGCACGAACGACCCGATCGTGGACAGGGTGTTCAGCGCGGTGAAGCCGTCGGCCGCCAGGTAGTCGGCGTACCGGCGCGGCATGCCCTCGGCTCCCAGCCAGTGCTGCACCAGGAACGTCAGGTGGAAGCCGACGGTCAGCGTCCAGAAGGTGATCTTCCCGAGCCTCTCGTCGAGCATCTTGCCGGTGAACTTCGGCCACCAGAAGTGGAACCCGGCGAACATCGCGTACACGACCGTGCCGAACACCGTGTAGTGGAAGTGCGCCACCACGAAGTACGAGTCCGACAGATGGAAGTCCATCGGCGGCGAGGCCAGGATGACGCCGGTCAGACCACCGAAGAGGAAGGTGACGAGGAAGCCGGTCGTCCACAGCATCGGGGTCTCGAAGGACAGGCTGCCCTTCCACATCGTGCCGATCCAGTTGAAGAACTTCACCCCGGTCGGCACCGCGATCAGGAAGGTCATGAAGGAGAAGAACGGCAGCAGCACACCGCCGGTGACGTACATGTGGTGCGCCCACACGGTCACCGACAGACCGGCGATGGCGATCGTCGCACCGATCAGACCCGCGTAACCGAACATCGGCTTGCGCGCGAACACGGGGATCACCTCGGAGACGATCCCGAAGAACGGCAACGCCAGGATGTACACCTCGGGATGACCGAAGAACCAGAACAGGTGCTGCCACAGCAGCGCCCCGCCGTTGGCCGGGTCGAAGACGTGGCTGCCGAACTTGCGGTCCATTTCCAGGGCGAACAGCGCCGCCGCCAGCACGGGGAAGACGATCAGGACGAGGAGCGCGGTCAGCAGCACGTTCCAGGTGAAGATCGGCATGCGGAACATGGTCATGCCGGGCGCGCGCATGCAGATGATCGTGGTGATGAAGTTGACGGCGCCCAGGATGCTGCCGAAGCCGGACAGCGCCACACCCATGATCCACAGGTCGGCGCCGAGCCCCGGCGAATGCACGGCGTCCGACAACGGCGCGTACAGGAACCACCCGAAGTCGGCGGCCCCGCCCGGGGTGAGGAACCCGAACGCGGCGATCGCCGACCCGAACAGGAACAGCCAGTAGGCGAGCATGTTCAGCCGGGGGAACGCCACGTCGGGCGCGCCGATCTGCAGCGGCATGATCCAGTTCGCGAAGCCGGTGAACAGCGGCATCGCGAACATCAGCAGCATGATCGAGCCGTGCATCGTGAACGCCTGGTTGAACTGCTCGTTCGACATGATCTGCAGTCCCGGCCGGGCGAGTTCGGCCCGCATCAGCAGCGCCAGCACGCCGCCGACGACGAAGAAGGCGAAGGCGGTGACGAGGTAGAGCGTCCCGATCTTCTTGTGGTCCGTGGTCGTCAGCCACTCCACCCACGTCGGCCGCCCGGCCCGGGGCTCGCCCCGCCCGGCCGCCTCGCCGGCCGTGACCGCGGTCCCGCCTCCCGGCAGTCCTGCCGCCACCCGCTGTATCCGCACCTCGTCCACCGGACGGTGCCTCCCCATCTGCTCGTTCATCGACTCGTCGACTCATCGACACCACGACGAGCCCGGAAGCGCGCAGGTGGGAACACGGACCCGGCCCCTCCCGGCCGCCGCCCCAAGATCACCGCACGGGCAGGGGGTCCCCATAGGGCCGAACGGTCCCCGCTCGGCGCGGCCGGTGGGGCCCATCGGACCGGGACCTTTCCCGGTGGACGGGTGCCCGGGGTCCCTTCCGCGCCCGCCGACGGGACCGTTCGGACGCCGGTCGGCGGGCAAAGGGAACGGCTCCTCGTCCCGGGGGACGAGGAGCCGTTGCGTGTGGTGTGAGCGCCGGATCAGGCGTGGCGGTGGTGGGCGTGACGGTTGCCGGTGATCAGGCGGTAGAGGGCGAGGAGGATGACGGAGCCGATGATGGCGGCGATCCAGGTGGACAGGTCGAAGAAGCCGTCGATGGAGTCGACACCGAAGATCACCTTGCCGAGCCAGCCGCCGAGGAGGCCGCCCGCGATGCCGATGAGCATGGTGATGATGACGCCGCCGGGGTCCTTGCCCGGCATCAGCGCCTTGGCGATGAAGCCCGCGAGCAGCCCGATGAGGATCCAAGCGATGATTCCCATGACACGTCTCCTACCTCGTCGTATAAAGTTTCTGTTAGGACACCGTGTTTACTGTCGGGCCACTTCCAAACACCTCGCACGGTCATTTGTCGGCCCGGGTTTCGCATCGTCCTGTTATGCCCTTGGCTGTCCGGCAGGAGAACCACCGGCCTCCGGCCCGGCATGACTTCTGCCCCCTGCCGGCCGGATGATCCCGGACGGCTGTTCGCCGCGATGCTGCTGCCGCTCCTCGTCGGCACCGTTCCGACGGTCGCCGCGGCTCTGGGGGACCGGAAGCGGTGAAGTTCCCCCGGCCTCGTCCTTCTCTCGACGCGCGGAGTGTCCGGTGGACCGTCTGCCGGGGCGGGAACTCGAACCAGGGCTGTGACCGGGAGGGTTCGCCGGGCCGGTGGAACAGCGTGAGGAATGCGGGCCGTTCGGTAATGTGTTCGTCAAGGGAAGGCCGGAAGGGTCGCCGCCGGGCGGTGACGGCCGGCCACAGCCGTGGGCACGTCCCATGACCGGGGGACGCCGGCAGGGCCTTCGCTCCCCGATCCCGGGGGACGACTCATGAGACGGACGGGGGAACACGGGTGACGACCGATCACGTCGCGTCCGGGACGGGGACCAGCCCGCCGCCGGAGAGCGACACGGTCATCGACGTACGGGGTCTGCGGATGCGTTACCGCGACCAAGAGGTGCTGAAGGGCGTGGACTTCACGGCCCGGCGGGGCGAAGTCCTCGTGCTGCTGGGCCCGAACGGGGCGGGCAAGACGACCACGATCGAGGTCCTGGAAGGCTTCCGCATGCGATCGGCCGGTGACGTGACCGTCCTCGGCGTCGATCCGGCCCGCGGGGACGAGCGGTGGCGTGCGCGCCTGGGCATCGTGCTGCAGTCCTGGCGCGACCACGGCAAGTGGCGGGTACGGGAATTGCTGGCCCACCTCGGCTCGTACTACGCGCCGTACTCCACCGCCCTCGTCCGGAGGCCGTGGGACACCGACGAGCTCATCGCCGCGGTGGGGCTGACCGCGCAGGCGGACAAGCGGGTCGGCACCCTGTCGGGCGGCCAGCGCAGGCGTCTCGACGTGGCCGTCGGCATCGTGGGCAAGCCCGAGACGCTGTTCCTGGACGAGCCGACCGCCGGTCTGGACCCGGAGGCCAGGAACGAGTTCCACGGCCTGGTGCGCGGGCTCGCGGACGAGAGGACCACCGTTCTGCTGACCACGCACGACCTCGCCGAGGCGGAGAAGCTCGCCGACCGGATCCTCATCCTGGCCGGTGGCCGGATCGTGGCCGACGGCTCGGCCGAGGAGCTGTCCCGGCAGGTGTCGGGGGAAGCCACCGTGCGCTGGACCCGGGACGGGCGGGCCTTCGAGCAGGCGACGACCGAACCCACCCGGTTCGTCCGCCGGCTGTTCGAGGAGCACGGTGAGGCGATCGGCGGTCTCGAGGTGCGCCGGGCGAGCCTGGAGGACACCTACCTGACGATGGTGCGGGAGCTGGAGACGGAAAGCGGCCCCGGCGAGCGGGCGGCGCGCGCTTTCGGGGAGGGACCGCGATGAGTCCGGTGTGGTACGCGGCGAGGTTGGGGGTGCGGCGCGGCCGGACGGAACTCCGGCAGACCTTCACCTCGGGCCAGGACGTGTTCGGATACGTCCTCTGGACGGTCCTGCTCATGGTGCCGCTGTTCCTGGTCAGGGACGAGCGGCTGAAGGACGCGGGCATCTCGGCCGGCGCGTTCATGCTGCCGAGCATGGTGGGCATGACGCTCGCCTTCACCGGGATGATGACCACGGCGCAACTGCTCGCGACCGAGCGCGAGGACGGCACGCTGCTGCGGGCCAAGGCCGTGCCCCACGGCATGGTCGGCCACCTGGTCGGCAAGATCGTCATGGTGTCGGGCACGGCTCTCGTCTCCATGGCGCTCCCCTTCGTCGTCGGCGTGTTCCTGGTGGACGGGGTGGCCCGGCAGGGCGGCGGAGCGCTGCTGACACTGGTGTGGGTGGTGCCGCTGGGCCTCCTGGCGACCCTGCCCATGGGCGCCGTCATCGGCTCGCTCGTCGACAGCCCGCGCACCGTCGGCCTGCTGATGCTTCCGGTGATGGGGCTGATCGTGATCTCCGGCATCTACTTCCCGCTGTCGAAGCTGCCCGAATGGCTGCAGATCGTGGGGCAGGTCTTCCCCGTGTACTGGCTCGGCCTCGGCCTGCGGGCCGCACTGCTGCCGGCCGGGGCGGTCGCCGCCGAGATCGACGAATCCTGGCGGTACCTGGAGACGGTGGGCGTGCTGGGCGCCTGGGCGGTCGCCGGGCTGCTCCTCGCACCGTCCGTCCTGCGCAGGATGGCCCGCCGGGAGTCCGGGGCCACGATGGCGGAACGGCACCGGAAGGCGATGCAGCGGGTCGGTTAGCGCCGCGCCGGGATGACGGTGCGGTCGTGCACCGCGTGCGGCTTCCCCGGCCCTCGCATCCCGGAGGACCGGAAAGCGATGGCGTGGGACTGCTCCGTGAGGTGGTGAGATGGTGAGGCGGGGGCGAGGACAGGATCCGGTGCTCCGCCGCAGTCGCCGCGGTACCGCACGCGTCGGATCTCTGCCGCCCGCTGTGCGGCGCGATGCCCTCGCCCGTCGACGGCGGGCACGATAAGGGATGCGCTGGACGCTTGACATTGCCTTTCTGGCCCGGAGCCTGTTCGCCTTCCCTTGGTTCGACAAGGGCTGCGACATCGCGGAGGCGTACGCGGCAGTCATCGAGTACGGAGTGCCGGAGGGCTTGGAGCCCTTGCCCGCTTGTTACGGCTGAGGACTTGTCCAGTGGGTTGCCGACTGCCGACTGCCGACTGCCGACTGCCGACTGCCGCCGGCTCCGGTGCGGGCGCGGCCGGGGCCCGGTGGACCCGGGACCCGGCCGTGGCTGTCATCGGGCTGCGAGCAGGTGCTCCAGGGCCCTGGCCGTTTCCGGATGGCGAGCCGTGAGCGCGGCACCTCCCGACGAGGCCGGACCGGCCACCGCCGCCCAGCCGCCGTCGCAGCCCAGCAGCCCCGCCACCGCGTCGCACGTCGCCGGATGCGCGGCCAGCAACGCCGTGCCCGACGGAGCCGGGGCGTCGGGCTGCGTCCACCCGTCGTCGCAGCCGAGCAGATCCGCGACCGCGTCGCACGTCGCCGGGTGCGCCGTGAGCAGTGCAGCGCCCCGGCGGACATCGGCCACGGGCCTGGCGGCGAACGGATTCGTCTCCGGCATCCGCCACGGCGGCACCCACGCGTCCAGTTCCGCCAGCCGGCCCGGGAAGATCCGGCCGGCCTCGCGGACCATCAGCGGGGCGAGGTCCGCCGCGCCGGAGCGCAGGGTGGTGATCAACAGCGGCAGCCACGGCAGCAGCACCGTGTCCGGGAGCCGCCCGAACGCGTTCGACACCGCCTCCACGACCACGTCCGCCAGTCCCGGCACGGGCTCCAACGCGTGCACGAAACCGCTGAGGTAGCGCGGGTAGGAGGGCACCACCAGCGGGTTGTCCAGCAGTTCGTCGCACCGCGCCCGCAGTTCGGCCCGGGGCAGGGTGCCGAGCTGCACCTGCGCCGCCCACAGCAGTGCCGTCTTCGCCGGGTCGTCGGGGTGCGACTGGGCGACCGCGAGCTCCAGCTGGGTCCGGTCGCAGCCCAGTGACAGCGCCAGGCTCTCCATGGAGAACAGGAAGCCGAGCATCGCCGCGACCTGCCCCACCGTCGCGTCCTCGTCCCGGAACGCCGTCGGCAGCAGCGTGCAGTAGTGGGCGTAACCGGTCTTGACGAACGACTCGATCCACGCCGGCAGCACCGGCTCACCGGTGCGGTAGTACGCCAGCAGCGCCCGCACCCGGCGCAGCACCTCCGGCGCCCCGTCGACGCTCCGCTCGGCGGCGAGCACCTTCAGCGCGTGCGTGCCGAGCTCGTCGGCGAGCCGGCGGCCGCCCAGGTACAGGAGCGTGTCCTCGACCGCCGCCAGCACCGTCGCCGTGGTCGCCCGCGGCCCGTACGCGTCGCGCCGCAGCCGCTGCTCCAGGACCTGCTCGAGGCTGACGCCCTCGTAGCCCAGCTCGATCAACGCCCGCTGGTGCGTGCCGAGCGCCAGGTCCCACGACTCCTGGATCGACCGCTCACCCAGCCGCCGCTCACCCATGATCGGCCGGGCCGCGCCCTGCGGCAGCAGGCGCCGCAGCATCCACAGCACGTCCGAGCACGCCCGCAGTTCCGGCCGGGAGGCCATGTCCAGCAGCGCCCGGCGCACCCCGCGCTGCTCGAGCCTCAGCTCCAGCGGCGCGAGCCGGTCGTACACGTCGCGGGCGAGCGGCGGCAGCGAGTCGTACCCGACCTGCCCGATCCGGTCGCCGCCCATCATGATCTCGACGAGGCGCCGCACGTCCCGCCGTCCGGGCACGCTGTCCTTCTCGATGCAGGTGACCGCCGCGTCCTGGAAGTCGTACGGCGTCGGCTTGGCCCGGTCCCGCATACCGGCGAGCAGGATCGACGTCTCGAAGACGGCGATGGCGTCGGCGGTGGAGGCGAGGTAGCCGTTGCGCCGGGCCGCGCGCACGATGTCCACCGACCAGCCGAGCAGCTCGGCCTCGTCGAGCCCGTCGAGCACGGGCGGCCTGCGCAGGAAGCCGGACAGCTTGTCCGCGGCTGCCCCGGACGGCGGAGCCGGGACGACGGCCGCCTTCTTGCCGGCGGACTTCCGCTTGCCGGCCTGCCCCTCCAGCACGTACGGCTTCACCCGGGTCCGCTTCAGGCCCTTCGTCCACTCCGTCGCCGCGATCGACACCGAGCCCGCGGCGAGGCCGAACTGCGCCTCGATCGCCGCGTGGCTGGACGGGATCAGCCCGTACTGCCAGGTGGTGGCGGTGCGCGGGGAGATCGTGAAGGTGTCCGAGGCGCCGTGCACGCCGAACTCCTCGACGCGGCTGGCCGCGTGGAACGCCCCGCACACGTACAGGCAGTCCTCCGGGTCCGTGCCGCTCGCCGCCAGGTGCTCGCGCATCCGGGTCCACATGTACCGCTCGCGGTCCTCGTCCACCCGGAGCCGGGCCCCCTCGCCGGGGGCGAGCCGCCGGAACAGGCTGCCGATGAGGAACATGACCTGGCGGTAGGTGTCGTGGTCGCTGTCCCCGAGCGGGACCTCGACGTACTGGTGCCACCACTCCGACCAGTGCCGCACCTTGCCGTGGCGCAGCAGGTGCTCCTCCAGCTGGGCGAAACGCGGCCGCAGGTCGCCGATCCCGACGCCGACGGCCTCACCGTGCAGCGCGGCCTCCGCCTCCTGCGGAGTCCCGGTCTCCTCCTCGGCCGGATCGTCCCTCCTGTCCCACTGGAACACGTGGTCCGAGGACCGGTCGACGAGGACCAGCTCGACGCCCGGGGTGTCCAGGGCGTACGCGATCGCCTGGTACTCGGCGGACGCCTCCGTGATCGGCGCCACCACCGACAGCGGGGCCCAGTCGGCGGGGAAGCCGTCGACCTCGCCGGCGAAGGCCTGCACCGCCACCGGCAGCCGGCAGTTGCGCAGCTCGGTCAACAGCGGCGCCATGTCCTCGCACAGCTCCAGGTACACCACCTTGGGCTGCTTCTCGCGCAGCCGGCGGGCCATGGCGAGCGCCGAGGCGGGGGAGTGGTGACAGACGGGGAAGATCTCCAGCGGCTCGCGCACCGCCCGGTCGACGTCGTCGACCATGCCGAGCAGGATGCCCTCCAGGGCGTCCGGTCCGCCCGCGAACTCAGCTGCCGCTTCCTGGAGTTGCCCGCGCAGCGCGGCGAACGACGTGCTCTCCCGGGGCCCGCTCATGACAGGGTGGCGATCGCGTCGCGGCCGCCCTCGAGGAACTCGGGCCAGGAGCCGCCCTCCTCCTTGCTGCGCGGCTCGACGACACCGTGCAGGTACTTGTTGAGGATGGCCAGGTCCTCGGGCTCGCGCCGGGTGAGCGAGCCGACCAGCGAGGAGGCGAGGGCGCGGGCGGTCAGGGTGCGCTCACCGAAGAAGTTGCTGTGCAGCACGGCGTCCTCCAGCACACCGATCTGCTCGGCCGTCGACAGCGCGGACTCCAGCTTCTCGTCGTCGCTGCCGGCCGCCGCGGCGGACGCCCGCAGGTCGGCGAAGCTCTGCAGCAGCACGTCCAGCAGGGTCGGCGGCACGTCCAGGTCGATCGAGTGCCGGCGCAGCAGCTCCTCGGTGCGGAAGCGGACGATCTCCGCCTCGCTCTTCTTGTTCGTCACCACCGGGATGCGCACGAAGTTGAAGCGCCGCTTGAGCGCGGAGGAGAGGTCGTTGACGCCCCGGTCGCGGCTGTTGGCCGTGGCGATGATCGAGAAGCCGGGCCTGGCGAAGACGATGTTGTCGTCACCGCCGCCGCTCTCCAGCTCGGGGACGGAGATGTACTTCTCGGACAGGATCGAGATCAGCGCGTCCTGGACGTCACTCGTGGACCGGGTCAGCTCCTCGAAACGGCCGATGGCGCCGGCCTCCATCGCGGTCATGATCGGCGAGGGGATCATCGACTCCCGCGACTGGCCCTTGGCGATGACCATCGACACGTTCCACGAGTACTTGATGTGGTCCTCGGTGGTGCCGGCCGTGCCCTGCACCACCAGCGTGGAGTTGCGGCAGATCGCCGCGGACAGCAGCTCTGCCAGCCAGCTCTTGCCCGTGCCGGGGTCACCGATGAGCAGCAGACCGCGGTCGGAGGCGAGCGTGACGATCGACCGCTCCACGAAGCTGCGGTCGCCGAACCACTTCTGCGCCACCTCCCGGTCCAGTCCGTCGGCCCGCTCGGAACCGAGGATGAACAGCCGGACCATCTTCGGGGACAGCCGCCACGAGAACGGCTTGGGGTTGTCGTCGATCGACTCCAGCCAGTCGAGCTCCTCGGCGTACTTGATCTCGGCGGGGGCGCGCAGCAGGTCGGACATGAGGGGAAGGCCTTTCCGTACGGTGGTGATCACGGCGGGGGTGCGTCCGGTGATCAGGTGAGGAACGTCTTGAGCTCGTGCACGAGCTTCTTGATGTGGCCGGAGATCACCGGCGTGCCGAGGTCCTTGAACTTCTCCCGGAACCACGGGTTGACGCTGCCGCGCCCGGAGCTGGTCACCGAACCCACCGGGATGAACTTCGCCCCCGAACGGTGGATGGCGGCCATGCTCTCGAACAGCTCGTCCGTGCGCCATTCGTAGAAGTCGGAGATCCACACCACGACGGTGTTGCGCGGCTCGGCGATCTTCGGCTGGGCGAGCGCCATGGCGACCGTGCCGTCGGTGCCGCCGCCGAGCTTGGTCCGCAGCAGCGTCTCGAACGGGTCGTGCGCCCAGGGAGTGAGGTCCAACGCCTGCGTGTCGTACGCGATCAGGTGGACGTCCACCTTCGGTAGCCCGGCGAAGATGGACGCCAGGATGGTGCAGTTGACCATCGAGTCGACCATCGAGCCCGACTGGTCCACGACCACGATCAGCCGCTGCGGTGTCGTCCTACGGCTGGTGTGCCGGTAGTAGAGCCGGTCGACGTAGAGCCGCTCCTCCTCCGGGTCCCAGTTGGTGAGGTTCTTCCAGATGGTGCGGTCGAGGTCGAGGTTGCGGTAGACGCGCTTGGGCGGGACGGACCGGTCGAGCTCGCCGACCGTGGCCTTCTCCACCTGCGTGCGCAGCACTTCGGTGACCTCGTCGACGTAACGCCGGATCAGCGCCTTGGCGTTGGCGAGGGCGACACCGGAGAGGTTGTTCTTGTCGCGCAGCAACTGCTCGATCAGCGACATGCTCGGCGTCAGCCGGGAGGCCAGCGCGGGATCGGCCAGCACCTCACGCAGACGCATGCGCTGGACGAGACCGGCCTCGATGGAGCCCAGTTCCGGCCCGATCCCGGGGATCAGGCGGCTGAGGTCGGGCGTGGGGCCGCCAGGACCGGTGCCGGTCGGGCTGACGCCCCGTCCGGCTCCCGCGGGGCGCCCGCCGCGCAGCTCGCCGGGCCGGCAGCCCAGCGCCCGCTCCAGCCAGCCCGCGTCCGCCTGCCAGCGCGCCAGCTGCTCGGCGGTGACCGCACCGGAGCCGGACGCGAAGACGTTCAGCAGCACCTTCGACGCGAGCGCCGCGCGCCGCACCTCGGCGGCCCGGTCACGCGCCCCGTCCTCGTCCGGCTCGGGCGTCATCAGCCCGTCGAACTCGGCGGCCAGCTCCGGGTGCCGCTGTACCACGGAGTCGACGGACGCTCCCGGATCCAGCAGCGCGGCCGGCAGACCGACGTCCTCGACCACGGCCAGGCTCGCCGATTCCAGGCCGGCCTGCTCCTCGGGGTCGAAGAGCCGGGCCAGCAGGCGCCAGTACAGCACCTGCCGCCGGTTCTCGTCCGGATCGGGCGCCGGAGCGCCCGCAAGGGTCGGTCCGCTCATTTCCGCAGCAGCTTTCCGGCGCGCTCACGCAGTACCTTCACGGCGTCGGTGGCGGCCTTCTCGGCGCGCACGCCGGCCTTGTCGGTCGTCCCCCCGGCCCAGGCCCCGGCGTGGACGGCGACGCTCTTCTTGCGCACCGTCCTCTCCACGGCGAGCGGCTGGAGCAGGAACTCCCCGGCGTCCCAGCGCAGCAGCCCGACACACGCACCGGACGAGGCGACGACCTCGGGGGTGAGCGGACCGGCGACCGGAACGCGGTCGGTGTCGACGGCGAGACGCTGCCCGGCCACCTGGAACGCCACTCCGTTCCCGTCCTCCTCCACGGCGTACCCCTCCAGCAGGACGGGCACGGCGATCCGGGCCGGATGCCGGTCGAGCGGAGCGGTCGCGAAGGCGGAGGCGGCGGGCAGCGCCACCCGCGCGGTGGTGAAGACCTCGGCGGGCTCGCCCGTACGGGCCCGCGCGTCGTCCCAGATCAGATCGCCCTCACCGGTGACGGGCATCGCGTCGAGGTCCATGGCACGCCCCTCGCTCACGGCGGTCAGCAGGGACAGGTGCGGCCGGAGCAGCTGCCACAGCCCCGCCCCGACGACGGTGTCGGGCTTCGGAGCGGACACCGAGGCCCGCACCAGCCTCGGCGTGCCGCCGTCCGCCGGCTCGAACACCGCGTGCACCTGCGCCTGTACGGCGGTGGCGTGCTCCTGCAGGTCGACACCGAGGGGCAGCAGACGCCCGGTCGCCTCGGCGACCACCGGAGCGGACGCCGCGCCGGGCAGGGTCAGCAGCACGGCGCGCGACCACAGGTCGGCCCACCGGCGTACGGGAACGTCCTCCAGGGTCGCGCCGGGGCAGGAGGCGGCGAGTTCGGCGGCGAAGCCGTCGAGCAGCGCGGCCAGGCGGCGCAGCCCCGGGTCCGGCAGCATCGCGGACACGACGGGCGCGGCGCCGGAGACCAGCTCGTGGTCGATGCCCTGCCACCCGGCCCGGGCCAGATCGCACAGCCAACTCCGGGCGGCAGCATGAAGGTTGACCGCACGGTCCGACCCGTCGGCCGCAGCGGTGCCGCTCTCCCCGGCGCCCGGCCGCCCGACGGCCTCCTCGACCCGCGCGACGAGCGCGTCGTGCACGGAACCGAGCAG
This sequence comes from Streptomyces sp. NPDC017936, assembly GCF_044328485.1. NCBI lineage: Bacteria > Bacillati > Actinomycetota > Actinomycetes > Kitasatosporales > Streptomycetaceae > Streptomyces > Streptomyces sp. NPDC017936. The sequence goes on from NZ_JBIRHK010000002.1 coordinate 416,084, forward strand.
CGCGGTGCGCGCGGCGGCGAGCGCCACGAAGTGGTCCTCGCCGGCCGCCCCGGCCGCCGTCTTCTCGGCCGCCTCGGCGACCCGCCCGGCCAGCGGTGACCCGGCGACGGCATCGGCGAGCCCGGCCAGTCCGACGGCCTGAGCGGGCTGCGGACGGAGCAGGCCGCCCACGAGAACCCCGTCGAACCCGTCCACGGCCGCGAGGACCTCGTCGAGTCCGTCGACGGTGTCGTTCAGCAGGTCGGCGCGCATCACGCCACCGCCCTCGTCGTCGGGAACCACTGCATCTCGGGCAACGGGGCGGTGGTCGGGGCGAATTCGAGATAGGCCAGGTGCCGCAGGAACCGGCTGAACACCTGCGCAGCCGCCGAACTGTCGCCGTTCACGGGCCGCGTGGCGGTCATCGCGTGGGTGACGTCGTCCCCGTCGGGCGCCTCCCCGCCGACCTCGACCTTCAGGTACCGGGTCACCCGCTCGACGCCGTACTGCAGCACGGCCTCGAAGACGAGCGCCCGTATGTGGTTGCAGAACCATCCCCGCGCCCCGCCGCAGGGCCGGTTGTTGTTGGTGCTGCACGCGAACGCGTACGTGCCCGCCTCGACGGACGACACGTACACCCGCCCGATGTCCGACCCGCTGGACACCACACCCTGCAACCGCCCGTCGGCCAGCTCCACGAACGGCACCTTCGCGAGTTTCCGCGGCCGTGCGGACGGCACCACCCGTGCCGTGCTCGACTTCTCCCGGACCGACAACGCACCATCTCCCATGCATGCGAAAGGGGACGTCAACGCCAGAGCGGCGCAACGAGATCAAGCTATCGGCAGCCACTGACAACGCCCTCGGCGCGGGACGAGAGCGGAGACGCCGGGCAGGACGGCCGTCGTTGACGCCGTCAGCGGCCGTCTTCCACCGGTGTGCGGCCGGGGCGCTGTGTGCCGTGGTCGGTGTGCCACGGACTCCGGCCGCGCCGACGAACCCGTTGGCAACCGGTTCCGAGATCGCCCGTATCGCGGGTGTCACCCGTGCCGCCGTGTCGAACTGGAGGCGGCGGCGCGAAGACTTCCCGGCGCCGGTCGGCGGCCGCGCCGACAGCCCGCTCTTCGGCCTGGCCGAGGCCCGGGCCTGGTACGGGCGGAACCCCTACCTCTACGCCGAGGGCGATCCCGTCAACCGCATCGACCCCGATGGACTTGTGTCGACCGGCTTCTCTGGTGAGGCGTGCTCCTACCTCTGCATCGGCGGTGGCCTGTCATTCAACGACGACGGATCGATTCACCCCAGCTTGTCCGTCGGAGCGGGAACCTCGGGGGCCAGCGGAGGGGTCGAAGCGAGCGCGGGTGACGCCAACAGCGGTGCGACCGGCGAATGGGAGTGCTCCGCCGGTTACTACTGGGCATGGGTGAGCAGCCAGGGGGACACCGCAGCAGGCGCGGGTACGGGATATGTCAGCAATCCCATGTGCTCGGCCAAGGTCAAATACACCTGGTGATCCTTCTCGCCAAGAAGTCGGAATGCAGACAATCCCCGTGAAGTGGCTCGCTGCACCGGGTGGCGGACCTGATCTGCCCGCCTGGGGACAAGTGCTCTTCGTGATCGTGTTCGTGATGGTGGCGGTGTTCGTCGTGGCCAACCTCATCGGAGCGAAGAAGAAGCGTTGGTTCAGCTGCCCGCTGAGCATCCCCGGCCGAATCGGCACACGGGGCCGGGGTGCGGCCCGACAGGTCGCACCCCACCGTGTTCGGAGAGGCGCCCAGTGGCACTCCCTTGGCGGACTGCCTGCAATCGTCAGCCACCGGGGGCAAGACGCACTTCTGCCTCACCGACGCCATCGGCGGCGTGATCGGCCCGGTGGACGTGGACAACAACAAGGTCGACAGCTACGCCTGCGGAGCGGACATCCTCACCTACGGACAACGCGTGAAGAACGGCCTGTGCGGGGGACGGTGACCTTTGCGGGTCGCCGTCGGGCCGGGAGTTCCTTCTCGGTCCGACGGTTTCCTCGTGAGTGCGACGGAGGAGTCCACCGGTGGATGACGCGACAAGAGGAGTGCGGATCTTTTCTGCGGTCCTGATCGTAGGGGGGACGGGTGCGTGCGTCGCGGGAACGGTCACCGGCGATGCCGTGCCGCTCGCGCTCGGAGTGATCGCCGCGGTCAGCGGAGTGGTTCTGGCCCTGCTGGCGTTCCTGGCTCGTCGGAGGAACCGTCCCTGATGTGGTGAGGTGGACGGGGACGTCCCGGCGGGGCGCCCGTCCGTGCCGTACCGCGCCGGCGCGGTACGGCGGTGACGAGGTCCGGGCGCCTTGGGCGGGCGGGGCCCGGGCGCGGACGCCGGTGAGTTCTCCCCCGACCGCGTCGGCTCGTGCCCGGTGCACCCGCCGCCCGCCTCCGCCGGCTCAGCCGTAGGGGATCACCAGCACGGACTTGTCCGTGCCCGTCTGGAGCTTCGAGGTGCCGTTGCCGATGGCGCTCCACACCTCGAGGCGCACGGTGCCGCCCTTGAGGTCACCCGGTGTGCCGGTGGACGCCTTGATGCCGCGTGCCTGCGTGTACTCCTCCCATCCGGTGACCGGGTCGGTCGCGAAGTAGTGGTACGTCTCGGTCCGGTCGAAGCTGCCGTCACCGGTGAAGTCGTAGCTGATCCGGGCCTGCTGGCCCAGTCCGACCGCGGTGCCCGCGTCCACCTGGAGCCGGAAGGCGGTCTGCGCGCCCGGGGTGAGCGTGCCGTTCACGCCGCGGACCTCGTAGACGAGGGGCTGGTACGGGGTGCCGTCGTGGTTGGCGCCGCCGGCGGAGGCGAGGGTGTCGCTGCCCGCCGTGCCGCCGGTCGCCGTGGTCAGGGCGCCACCGCTGCGCAGCTGGAAGGTGTTGCCGGTCGACGGCTCCGGATCGGGGTCGGGGTCCGTGGACCCGGTTCCGGTGCCGGTCACGGTGGAACGGGCCGGTACGGAGAGGGTCCTGCCGTCGGAGAAGGTCACGGTGCGGGCCGTCGATCCGTGGTTGTGGGCCGCGTACGTCCGGGTCGTCCCCTTGGTGAAGACGGCGGAGGTGGGGATGTCACCGGTCACGCCGGCGTCGGGCGCGCCGAGGGCGTCGAGGGTGGTGAGCCAGTGGTAGGTGTGCGCCCTCGACTCCCCTTCCTCCGGGGTGTAGCCGGCGTTGCCCGCGTCCCACTTCGCCTTGGCCGTACCCGGGTCGGCGAGGGACTGGAACTCCCAGAGGATGTCGCGCCATTCGACGGCCGGGCCGCCGTTCTCCCGTTCCATCTCGGCGATGTTGCGCCGGATCGCCGCCTTCTCGCCGCCGAGGTGGAGCGAACCGCCGGTCACGGGCAGGACGTTGATGCCGTGGATCTCCTCGGGGTTGGCGGTCCACCAGGTGGAGTAGGCGGCGCCGCTGCCCCACACCATGCCGGCCGTGTCGTGGCCGAACGAGGACGGGAAGACCTGCTCGTCGGCGTCGAACCAGTACTGGGCGATCGACTCCGACTCGGTGGTCAGCAGGAAGGTGCCGAGGTCGCGCAGCGAGGTGTCGCCGGTGGCGGAGCCCCACAGGACGAGGGCCGCGCTGAGGTTGGTGGACTCGGAGGAGGACTCCTGGTTGTTGCCGGCGGCGAAGCCCTGGTGCCCGGAGGCCCAGCCGTGGCCCGCGTAGACGTCGAAGCCGCGCAGGAAGGGGAAGGCGGTGTCGGTGCGGCTGGGGTTGGCGGTGTCCCGTACGAGGGTCTTGACCATGCCGCCCCAGGCGGAGTCGGCGGCCCAGGCCGGGTCGTACTGGGCGACGATCGCCGCCGCGTAGACGTAGTAGCCGTAGTGGAAGTGGTGGTCGTTGAGTTCGGTGTCGCTGCCGTAGGAGGCGGGGTAGCCGGTGAGCGTCTTCCAGTCCTTGTCGTAGCTGAACCCGTTCGCGCCTCCCGCCGTGAACCAGTCCTGGAGCCTGCCCTTCATCAGGCCGAGCATCCGGTCGCGGACGGCGGTCTCACCGATCTGGTCGGCCACCGGGACGAGCTGGGCGAGGCGGCCGAGGGCCTTGCCGGTCCAGTAGGTGTCGGTGGCGCCGGAGAAGGGGTCGGAGGCGTTCACGACCTCGTTCAGGTATCCGCGCAGCCGGGCGGCGTCCACGCCGTTCGACGCGGGCAGCGCGGGCAGCACCGCCGAGGCCTTCTGGCGCGTGGTGAAGGAGGCCGACTCGCGGACCTTCATGGTGCCGCGCGGGGAGACGTAGGTGGAGGAGGTCAGGGGGTCGGTGGTGTTCAGCCACTGGTGGCGGTAGAGGGCCTGGAGCGTGCCGCGCTCGGTGCCTTCCTTCGCCTCGGTGGTGAGCGTGTAGGTGGCCTCGACGGTGCCCCCGGTGTAGCTCCAGGTCACCTTGGAGCCGGTGACGAAGCTGTAGGCGTACTTCCTGAACGTCGCCAGCGCGCCGGTGGACGGCAGCACGGCGACGGAGAAGTAGTCCTTGGAGCCGAGACCCGCGGTGACGGTGGAGCCGGCGACGTTCCAGTCGCTGCCGGTGGGCGCGAACAGGGCGTAGTGGTGCCCGGCGACGGTGATGCCGAGGACGTTGCCCTGGTCGGCGAAGACGGTGGGCGCGCCGGCGGTGGTGATCTGGGCGTTGCCGCCGGAGCCCTCGGCGTAGACGAACGGGGAGCCGTGGCCGATGGTGGTGCGCAGGGTGCGGGCGCCGTCGGACCAGTAGGGGGTGACCGTCCAGTCGGACCAGTCGTCGGCCTTGGTGTCGGGGGAGTCGAGGCCGGTCAGTCCGATGGTGAGGTCGCGCTTGTGGGCGTACTCGTACTGGCGGCCGTCACCGGTGATCGTGGGGGTCGTCGGGTAGCCGACGTCGAGCCCGCCGGCCGTGGCCTGGTAGGTGAGGGGGTGCCCGTACATGGGGGTCGAGTACGGGTTGTCACCGTAGCGCTGGAAGGCGAGGGAGGACCACCAGTCGTTGGTGGGCACGGGCCGGTCCTTGGCGGCGGCGGTCACCTTGGGCGTGACCGGCGTCCCCGTGTTGGTGGTGGGGCCCGACGTGCCGGAGGGCCGGGTGTCGGAGTAACTGCCGGAGCCTACGGGGACGGTGGCGGCGGCCGCCGGTACGGCGGCCGGGCCCAGGCCGACGGCGGCGAGGGCCGAGGCCAGCAGCAGAACGGTTGCGGATCTGGTGCGTGGGGATGGCATGCGTCACCTCGGGTCGTGACAGGAAGAGGTTCTGAGAGCGCTCTCAGATGACCGGAAGGTAAAGCCCATGTAATGCACGCGTCAATGCATTGAACGCAGCGGGCGGGTGCCGGGCCGGAAATCCGTCATGTCTTCGAGTCCCGCCCGGGCCGGCGCCCGCCCGAAGGCGCCCGCGCCGTCCTGCCGGGGCGGTGAGGGGGAGCGGGTCTCGGCCGGACTCGGCGTCGGCGTCCGCCGCGGCAGGCGTTCGTCCGCCCGGCGCTCACCCTCCGCCTGGACGGCGCGGCCGACACCGTCCTGGCGGTGCGCGTCGACCACGGTCTCGTCACCGGGCTCCACGCCGTGCGCACCCCCGAGAGGCTGTCCCGCACGGGCCGCGGGACCACGGTGAGCCGCTGAGTCCGGAAGGCTCGCCGGCCGCTCTGCCGGGCGGGTCCTCGACCGGCCCTACCGCGTTGCCTCCCTCCCCGTGTTTCCCCTGCTCACGCCCTGTTTCCCGGCCGGCCGCCCCGGCGGGCGACAGGAAACCCGTCGACCTCCGCCGGCAGCGGGGCAACTCTGGGTCCGTCAGCGAGCGGCAGCGAAGGGGGTCGGGTTCATGAGACGTGCACTCGTGTCCTTGTGCGTGGTCGTGGCGGCGGTCACGACCGGATGCGCCGACGGCGGCGACGGCCGGGCGCAGCAGGATCCGCGTCCCCGGGCACTGACCTGGCGACAGGAACTGCGCGTCGCCGACGCGCAGCAACGGCTGACCAGGCAGTGCATGAACCGCCGGGGCTTCGCCTACTGGGAGGACCGCAGTCTGACGCTCCGGGAGAGCCGCCCGGTGCGCTACGTGCAGGACGACGTGGCCTGGGCCCGTACGCACGGGTACGGCGGCCGGATCGAGGCGAAGAGCCTGCGCGTCCACGAACGCAACCCCAACGGAACCTACCGCCGGAGCCTCTCCCCGTCCCGGCGCGCCGCCTTCGACACCGCGCTCGACGGCGGCGACGGCGCCCGCATGCTCACGGCACCGCTGCCGGGCGGCGGGGAGACGCGCAAACGCGTCGGCGGCTGCACGGAGGAGGCCGAGCACGCACTCTACGGCGACCCGGCCGCGTGGTACCGCACCGGCAGGATCGCCACCGGCCTCGGCGCCCTCTACGGCGACGAGCTGATGAGGGACCGCCGCCTGACCGCGGCGGTACGGGCCTGGTCCCGGTGCATGAGGAAGGCGGGCCGGCCCTACGAGGATCCCCGGGCGGCCCGCGAAGCCGTCCGGGTCAACACCGGCCGGCTGGGTGCGGCCCGTGCCGACGAGGCGTTCGCCGCCGAGCGGAAGACCGCCGTCGCCGACGCGACCTGTGCCCGCGAGACCTCCCTGCGCGCCGTGGCCACGGCGCGGGAGACGTACTACCTGGACCGCCTGCGCGACCGGTTCGGCAAGGACATCGACACCTACCGGCACCTCGGTCAGCGGTCCTACGACCGGGCGGTGCGCATCGTCCCGGAGCGAGGCTGACCACCTCCCGCTCCTGGGCGGGCCCCCGCCCCCGGTGAGGGCACGCCGGGCCACCGGCCCGGCGCGCCGGCGCCGACGCACCACCGCCAACGCACCACACCAGCAAAGGAAACGAGGGGAAACAGCATGCGCAAGTTCACCGTCACGGCCGCCCTCCTCGGGCTCACCGCCCTGGGCGTCGTCGTACCCGCCGCCACCTCGCAGGCGTCCGGGAGCACCGTCGCCGGACCGGGCTGCGACAGCAAGTGGGGGCCGCGCAACGGCTACGTGTACGCCTGGGAGAACCTGGACTGCTCGGGCGCCCAGCTGATCGGCACCGCGGGCAACAGCGACTGGTGGGTCGGCTCGCAGGACAGGGCGACGTCCGTCATGAACCGCGGCTTCACCGGCGGCCTCGACCACGTCGCGTTCTACGAGAACGCCGGCTTCGGCGGCGGCCACGCCTGCCTCGCGCCGGGCGAGCTCTACGCCGACAACCTGACCGACAACCGGTTCACCAACGGGGTCGGCGCGAACGACACCATTTCCTCGCACCGTTGGGTGACCCGCAGCGCCTGCGGGGCCTTCCTGACCTGACCCGGCTCACCTGCCCGTCCGTGCGCGCGTGCGCGCACGCGGCGGGAAACGAACGCCCGGAACCGCCCCATGGGTCCGGGCGTCCGTGTTTTCGTCACAACGGGTGAAAGGTCCGGCTGTCCTCACCACCCCGGCATTAACCTGGGCTTCCACCGTCTCACGGCCGCACCGCATGGGGGACTCCGTGGGAGATCCGCAGCACGGGCATGAAGCCGCCCACGGGAACGAGCGGGACCGGAACGCGCCGGCCACGCCTTCCTTCCCCGCGCAACTGAGACGACTCAGACAGGCACGCGGCCTGTCGCTGACCGACCTGGCGCGGCAGACGCATTACAGCAAGGGCTACCTCAGCAAGATCGAGACCGGCGCGAAACGGGCGACCGCCGACGTCGCCCGTATCTGTGACCGAGTACTGGGCGCCGAGGGGGAACTGCTCAGGCTCCTGCACGAGGGACCGCCCGCCGGCAGCGGCGCCGGGGCCGCCGCTGCCGGGCGGCAGTCCGACGGGGCGTGTCCGTACCGCGGCCTGTCGGCGTTCACCCCGCAGGACGCGGACTGGTTCTTCGGCCGGGAGCGCGCGACGGCCGCACTGGTGGAACGGATCTTCGAACGGGTGGGAAGCGGCCCGCTGATGCTCGTCGCCCCCTCGGGCGCGGGCAAGTCTTCCCTGCTCAACGCCGGACTGGTGCCCGCCCTGCGGCGCGGCGACCTCCCCATGCGGGGCGCCGACCGGTGGCCGGTGGTGACGTTCACCCCCACCTCACGGCCCCTGGAAGAGCTCCTGGAACGCACCGCGAAAGCGGTGGGCGGGGACCTCGCCGTCACCGTCGAGGAGGTGCGCGAGAATCCCGACGCGGTGCTGGACGCCGTGCGCGCGGTGGCGGACGATCCGCCGGCGCCGCCCGGGGAACGCCCGCCCCCGCCCTGCCGGCCGGTGCTGATCGTCGACCAGTTCGAGGAGCTCTTCACCCTCTGCATGGACGAGGACGAGCGGCGCTCCTTCGTCCGGGTGCTCTGCGGGCTGGCGGCCCCCCGGCCGGAGGAGAGCGCCCACGGTCCCGCCGTCGTGGTGCTCGGCGTGCGGGCCGACTTCACCGGCGACTGCCTGGACCTCCCCGAACTGGCCCCGGTCCTCACCGACGGGCTGTTCGTGCTGCCGCCCATGTCCGTGGAGGAACTGCGGGAGTCCATCACCCGGCCGGCGCAGCTCGCCGGACTGACCCTCCAACCGGGCCTGGTGCCCCTGCTCCTGCGCGACGCGGGGCTGCGCGACGAGCAGGGCGGCCCACCGCGGGGCAGCGGGACGGACACCGGTTCCGGAGCCGACGTGACGCCCTCCGGCGTCCTCCCGCTCGTCTCCCACGCCCTGCTGGCCACCTGGCAGCGGCGCGAGGGGTCCGCGCTGACCGTCGCCGGGTACGAGCGGGCCGGCGGGATCCGGGGTGCGATCGCGCGGACCGCCGAGAACGTCTTCGGCCGGCTGTACCCGGCCGAACAGAAGACGATCCGCCGCGTCCTGTCCCGTCTGGTGTACGTCGCGGACGGCGGCGGGGCGACCCGCCGCCGGATGAGCGGGGCCGCCCTGATGGGGCAGTTCACCGACGCGGACGGCGCGGCCGCCGCGCTCGACGCCTTCGTACGGGCCCGGCTCGTCACCATGGACAGCGACACGGTCGAGATCACCCACGAGGCCCTGCTGCACGCCTGGCCACGGCTGAGGGACTGGATCCACGCCGACCGCGCCGGCCTCCTCCTCCACCAGCAACTCGCGCACGCCGCCGCCGAATGGGAGCGCGAGGGCCGCGATCCGTCCGCGCTGTACCGCGGCACCCGGCTGAGCACCGTGCGCTCCTGGGCCGACGAACTGGACGGCCGGCGCCGGCTCGGCCCCGGCGAGGAAGCGTTCCTCCGGGCGAGCCTGGCCGAGCAAGAAGGCCATGAGCGGCAGGCCAGGCGCCAGGTCCGGCTCCGGCAGTCGATGCTCACCACGCTCGTCGTCCTGCTGGGGCTCGCCCTGACCGCCGGAGGCCTCGCCTACCGGCAGCGCGAGAACGCCCTCGACCAGGAACGCGTCGCGCGTTCCCAGGCACTCGCCGTGCGGTCCGCGTCGCTCGCCGGAGGCCAGCCGGAGGCGTCGATGCTGCTGGCCGGGGAGGCCTACCGCACCCACGCCACCGCCGAGGCGCGCGGCGCGCTGCTGAGCACGCAGTCCCAGCCCTTCTCCGGCCGGCTGAGCGGTCACCGGGGGCCGGTCAACGCGGTGGTCTTCGCGCCGGACGACCGGTCCCTGGCGACGGCCAGTTCCGACGGGACGGTGACCCTGCGCCGGGTGTCGGACCGCCGCACGACCGCCGTGTTCGCCGTGTCCGGGCCCGTCCGCTCGATCGCCTTCAGCCCCGACGGCCGCACCCTCGCGGCGACGTCGACGCGCGGGCCCGTGAGCCTCTGGGACGTCGCCGGACACCACAGGAAGGCCGTGCTCGCCGACAGCACCGAGGGCGTCCGGGCGCTGTCCTTCGACCCCCGCGGGCACCGGCTCGCCGTCGCGACCGTGCGGGGGCCGGTCCAGTTGTGGGACACCGCGCGCACGCCCCGCCTCATCGCCACCCTCGTCGGGCACGAGGGAACGGTCAACGCCCTGGACCACGCCCACGACGGCCGGACCCTGGTCTCCGCCGGAGCCGACCGGACCGTGCGGCTGTGGGACACCGGCCGGGCCCGGCCCCTCGCCGTGCTCAGGGGGCACACCGACGAAGTGCTGGGCGCGGCGTTCTCCCCGGACGGCCGGGAGGTGGCCTCCGCGGGCGTCGACCGGACCGTGCGGCTGTGGGACGTGCGCGGCGGCCGGCCCGGCGCGACGCTGTCCGGCAGCAGCGACGACATCAACGCCGTCGCGTACACGCACGACGGCGCCACGGTCGTCGGCGCGGTCGGCGACGGGACGGCCAGGCTGTGGGACGTCCGCAGCGGCCGGCAGACCGCCGTGCTCGCCGGTCACACCGACTACGTGATGGGGGCGGCCGTGACCTCCGACGGCACCCTGCTCGCCACGGCCGGTTTCGACCGGTCCGTGGTCCTGTGGGACCTGGGCGGCCCGGTGCTGACGACCCGTCCGTTCACGGAGGTCTGGCAGGCCCGGTACAGCCCCGACGGACGGCTGCTGGCCACCGCCGACGCCGACCACACGGTGCGCCTGTGGGAGGTGGGCGGGCGCAGGCTCCTGGCGACGCTCCGGGGACACACCGAGGCGGTCCTCTCGGTGTCCTTCGCACCCGACGGGCGGACCCTGGCCTCGGCGGGCTCCGACGGCACGATCCGGCTGTGGGACGTGGCCGCGCACGGACCGCCGGCGATCCTGACCGGCCACACCGGGCAGGTCTTCTCCCTCGCCTTCGCCCCCGACGGCCGCAGTCTCGCCTCGGCCGGCGCCGACCGTACGGTGCGCCTGTGGGACGTGGCGAGGCGCGCGCCGCTGGCGACGCTGACCGGCCACCGGGACTTCGCCAACGGCGTCGCCTTCAGCCCCGACGGCCGGGTCCTGGCGAGCGCCGCCGACGACCTGACCGTACGGCTCTGGGACGTCTCCTCGCACCGCCCGCTCGGCACGCTGACGGGCCACACCGGCGCGGTGCGCGGCGTGGCCTTCGCCCCCGACGGGCGGACGCTGGCCAGCAGCGGCAACGACGGCACCGTACGGCTGTGGGACGTCCGCGAACGCCGCCCGGAGGCCGTCCTGACCGGTCACACCGGCTCCACCCGGGGCATCGCCTTCGCTCCCGACGGCCGCACGCTCGCCAGCAGCGGCAACGACCGCACGGTGCGCCTGTGGGACGTCGCCGGACGGCGCCCGTGGGCGACGCTGACGGGCCACACCGACGCGGTGTGGAGCGTGACCTTCGCCCCCGGCGGGCGCACGGTGGCCAGCGCCGGCACCGACGGCACCGTACGGCTGTGGGACCTCGATCCCGGGGCCCGGCTGGAGCGGATCTGCCGGCTGCGCGCGAGCGTCGACGCGGACGCGCGCGCGAAGCTCCTGCCCGGCGTCCGCCTCTCCGACGGGACGCCCTGCGACGGCCGGGGGTGACGGCGACTCACCTGCTCGGCGGGGGTTTCCCGGGTGTTTCCCGTTGCCCGTCGACGGGAGGCGACACCTGGTTCCTCGACAAGCGCGCGGCGCGGCCAGCAGGCTCCTGAGCGACCACCTCTCTCACCAGCTACAGGAAACGGGGGTCCTGACATGGTCCGCCGGACCGATCTCCTCCGCACACTGATCGTGTTGCTCGCCTTCCTCTTCTGGGCGCCGGTGACCGCCGCCGCGAACACCCAGGCGCCCGCGCAGCGCACGGCCGCCGACGCGTGCGGCGCCCTCGCCCCCGGAGCCTCCGCGGCGGCCGAACGCGCGATCGCCGCCGCCTGCGCCGAGGTCGCGGCCGGCACCTGGTACACGTGGGGCGGCGGGCACGGCGCCCGGCCGGGTCCCACGTACGGCCAGGTCGACCCGACCGACCCGGACAGCGAACACGACCCCGAACGCCTCGGCTTCGACTGCTCGGGCCTGGTCCGCCACGCGTACGCCGAGGCGGCGGGCTCCGACATCCTCGACGGCGTCGCCGGTCAGCAGTACTACACGCACCGCGCCGCCGCCCGCTTCACCGCCGCCCGGGGCCTGGCCCCGCTGGTCCCGGGCGACCTGCTCGCCTGGGGCACCTCGTGGGACCTGCACCACATCGCCCTCTATCTCGGCGCGGGCAAGATGGTCGAGGCCAAGGAGTCCGGCACCAGGCTCATGGTCAGCGACGTCCGCCTGAACGGCGACTACTTCGGCGCCGTCCGCGTCGACACCGGTCCCGTCACCGGTCACATCCACCAGACGTGGGGCACCGACGTGTGGACCAAGGCCGAACCCTCCCTCGGGGCCGCCCGCGTCTACGCCTTCCCGTACTCCACCACCATCCGCGTCCGGTGCCAGAAGCACGCCGAACCGGTCACCTCCGAGGGCTACACCAACGACGTGTGGTCGTACCTGCCGGACTACAAGGCGTGGATGACCAACATCTACATCAAGGGACCGGCGTGGCTCGACGGCGTGCCCGACTGCGGGACGACGACACCACCGACGCCGTGACGCACCGGCGCCGGCGCCGAGGACGGCGGACCCGGCCCGCCGCGGCCCCTCACAGGCGGCCCGCCTCCACGATCCGCCGCAGGAAGCGCCGCGTGCGGTCCTGCCGCGGGTCGCCGAAGACCTGCTCGGCGGTGCCGCGCTCCAGCACCACGCCCCCGTCGAGGAAACAGACCTGGTCGGCGACCTCGCGGGCGAAGCCCATCTCGTGCGTGGCCAGCACCATGGTCATGCCGTCGCCCTTGAGGTCGCGCACGACGTCCAGCACCTCGCCGACCAGCTCCGGGTCGAGGGCCGCGGTGATCTCGTCGAGCAGCAGCAGCCGGGGCCGTACGGCGAGGGCGCGCGCGATCGCCACGCGCTGCTGCTGGCCGCCGCTGAGCCGGTCCGGGTACTCGCCCGCCCTGCCGCCCAGCCCGAGCCGCTCCAGCAGCGCCCGGGCCTCTTCCTCGGCCCGGGCGCGGGGGACGCGGTGCACCCGGCGCGGGGCGAGCGTGATGTTCTCCAGCACCGTCATGTGCGGGAACAGGTTGTACGCCTGGAAGACCACGCCGATGCGGCGCCGCACCGCGTCCCGGTCGGCGCGCGGGTCGGTGATCTCCTCGCCGTCCAGGTGGATCGCGCCGTCGTCGACGTCCTCCAGGAGGCCGGCGCACCGCAGCAGCGTCGACTTGCCGGAGCCGGAGGCGCCGATCAGCGCGGTCACCGTGTGCGGGGCGACCTCCAGGTCGACGTCCCGCAGGACGACCGAGCCGCCGAAGGTCTTGCGCACGGACTCCATCCGCAGCACCGGCACGTTCTCGCTCACGTCGTTCCTCCTTGCGCCCGCCGGCGGTCCGTGCGGGCCGCCACCCAGTCCGTGAGGCGGGTCATCGGGATGGTCAGGGCGACGAACACCAGCCCGGCCACGACGTACGGCGTGTAGTTGAGGCTGCGGCCCACGATGATGTCCGCCGCGCGGACGGCGTCGACGGCGCCGCCGATCGACACCAGACCGGTGTCCTTCTGCAGGGACACCAGGTCGTTCAGCAGCGGCGGCACCTGGCGGCGCACCGCCTGCGGCAGCACCACGAACCGCAGCGCCTGACGGTTCGTCAGGCCCAGGGAGCGGGCCGCCGCGCGCTGCGAGGGGTGCACCGACTCGATGCCCGCGCGGAACACCTCCGCCACGTACGCCGAGTACGTCAGCGTCAGCGCCGTACCGCCGAGCAGCACCGGGTCGACGGTGACGCCCTGGAGCCGCAGCGCGGGGACGCCCAGGACCACGATCATCAGGTTGATGATCAGCGGCAGCCCGCGGAAGAAGTCCGTGTACGCGGCCGCGAGCACCCGCAGCGGGAAGAACACCGGGCCGCGCAGGGTGCGGGCCACGGCGACGAGCATGCCGAGGACCAGCACGGCGGCGCCGCACACCAGCAGCAGCCGCAGGTTCAGCCAGAGCCCTTCCAGGACCTTGGGGAACGCCTCGCGTGCGTACCGGCCGTCGAAGAAGGTCTCCTCGGTGCGCGGCCAGCCGGGCGCGCTGACGACCAGCAGGGAGAGGGCGGCCCCGGTGACCAGGGTGGAGAGGGCGGCGATCGCCGTGGCGCGGCGGGCCCGGGCACGCCGGTACCGCTCGCGCTCCAGCCGGCGCGGCGACGGGACGTACGGGTCCGCGACGCCGCGCGGGCCGGCCGCACCGTCCTGCCCTTCGTGCTCGTCGTCCGCGCCGTCGCGGCCGGACTCGTCCTCGACGACGGTCACTTGAGGACCGGGGCGTCGACCGCGTCGGCCAGCCACCGCTGCTCGATCTTCGCCAGGGTGCCGTCCTCGCGGAGCGCGTCCACGGCGTCCGTCACGCAGCGGGTGAGCGCGCTGCCCTTGTCCAGCACCAGGCCGAACTGCTCCGGGGCGCCGCCCTGGTTCTCGAACTGGCCGACGATCTCGGCGTCGGTCACCTCGGCGGCGGTGATGTAGAACGCGGTCGGCAGGTCGACCACGATCGCGTCGACCTGGCCGTTCTTCAGCGCGGACTTGGCCTGGTCGTTCTTGCCGTAGACGGCGGCGTCCCGGGTCGGCTTCACGACGTCCTCGATGGAGGCGAGGCTGGTCGTGCCCACCTGGGCGCCCAGCCGGAGGCCCTTGAGGTCCGCGAGGCCCGTCGCCTTCGCGGCCGGGGAGTCCTTCAGCGCGACGACGGCCTGGCGCACGTCGTAGTAGCCGGACGAGAAGTCCACGGCCTTCTTGCGTTCGTCGCTGACCGAGACCTGGTTGATGTCGAAGTCGAAGGTCTTCTCGCCCGGCGCGAAGGCCTTGTTGAACGGCACGCTCTGCCAGACCACGGCGTCCTTCCCGTACCCGAGCCGTTCCGCCACGGCGTACGCGACGGCCGACTCGAAGCCCTCGCCGTTGGAGGGGGCGTCGTCCTTGAACCACGGCTCGTAGGCGGGCCGGTCGGTGGCGACCGTCAGCTTGCCCGAGGTCTCCGTGGCGAGCTCGCCCTTGACGCACGAAGGGCCGGTCGGACCGGAGGGCTCGGCGGACGCGTCGTCCTCCGGCTGCGGGGCGCAGCCGGCGGCGGTCGCGAGGAGGGCGACGGTGGCGCCGGCGAGGACGCGGCGCAGGACACGAGGGGCGAGAGGCATGGCGGGAGAGTGTCAGCGGCCTCCCCGGTTTGTCGAGGGCGCCCCGCGATAATCCGCATGGTGGGAACGGGTGTTGCAGTCTCGTGAACGGGTGGGTGAAGGCGGGGTGCCGGAGCGCGTGGTGCGGGCGGACGCCGCCCGCCGGGGGCTATGCCTTCCGGGCCAGTCCGGCGACGATGAGGCGTTCCCAGACGGTGAGCTCCCGTTCCTCGCCGCGGGCGCTCCACGGGTTGTCGGCCGTGTCAGGACGCCACAGGGGCGCGGGAACGATCCCGGGTTCGAGGATCTCCAGACCGTCCAGCAGGAAGGCGATCTCCTCGTCGGTGCGCCACCGGCCGCGGCCGAAGGTCTGCTGGAGGACCCGCTCGGCCTCCGCGGTCTCCGGGTTGTCGCCGGAACGGAAGTGGCTGACGAAGAAGTGGCTCCCGGAGGACACGTGGTCGCGCCAGTGGCGGACGATTCCGGCCGGGTCCTCGTCGTCGTTGACGTGGTGGAGGACGGCGCTGAGGATGACGGCGACGGGGCGGTCGAAGTCGATCAGTTCCCGGGTGTCCGGGTGGGTGCGGACGCCTTCGGGGTCGCGTATGTCGGCCCGGACGACCCGGGTCCGGTCGTTCTGCTCCAGCAGCGCGCAGCCGTGGACCAGCACCTGGGGGTCGTTGTCGACGTACACGATCCGGGACTCCGGGGCGTGCCGCTGCGCGACCTGGTGGACGTTGTCGGCGGTCGGCAGACCACTGCCCAGGTCGATGAACTGCCGCACGTCGGTGGTCTTCACGATCTGCGCGATCGCCCGTGTCAGGGCCGCGCGGTTGGCGAAGGCGATGGCCACCGAACCGGGGAGGTCGCGGAAGAACACGTCGCCGACCTCCCGGTCCACGGCGTAGTTGTCCTTGCCGCCGAGCAGGTAGTCGTAGACGCGGGCGATGCTGGGCCTGGTGGAGTCGATGGAGGAGCCTTCAGCCGTCATGACGGCCATCCTCCCCCGAGACGTCGCCTGTCCACCGGCGTTCCGGAATTCCCGGCGGACGGATCCCGAGGCCGCGTCGGCCCCGGTCCGCGGCCGTGCGAGGGCCGCATGAGCGGAGGGGAGGCGATCGCGCCGTGGGGACAGGCGGGCGAGCGGGAGACCGAGGGGCACTGCACCGACGTCCACCCGGAGGAGCGAGGCGCACCGAATCGTCACCGGCACTCCCGTGCGGGGCACGGTGCGAGGTGGCAGGGCTCCTCAGCCGTGAGCACCGGCCCGAAGGACCGTGCCGTCGACGTGCAGGGGGGCGCTCCCGCGCAGCGGCCCGCCACCGGGTCCTTTCGGTCCGCCGCGCGACCGGGCGGAACGGACCGCGCGGCGCACGCGGTCCGCCCGGGCCGGGCAGCAGGCTGTTCGCGGGGGTGAAGCCGCCGTCGCAGGGCTCCTCAGTCCTCCCGGGGCTCGAACTCGGTCTCCTTGGCCGTGGTGATCCGGGCGCCCATGTTGCGCTCCATCATTTCCAGGGCCGCGGACGCCAGATGGGGGTGGATGGAGGCGACGGCGTCCCTCGGCACCGTCACCTCCAGGTGGCGGATGTGCGCGTCCAGGGCGGAGTAGAGGACGCACTGCTCGGTGACCTGACCGGTCAGTACCACGTGCCCGACGTCCAGGCTCCACAGGAGGTAGGACAGGGGCGTCTCGAAGAAGACCGAATGGCGGGCCTTCAGCACGAAGAGCGACCGTTCGTCGGGCCGGATCGGCTCGATCAGGTGGGCGTGCTGCCGGGACAGGGCCGCGTCCAGCAACTCCCCGTGGTGCGAGCGCCACAGTCCGAAGTTGTCGTTCACGTAGATCACGGGTGCGTTCGCCTCGCGGGCCCGGCCGAGCAGCTCCGTCAGCACGGGCACGACCTGTTCCACGGACGGCACGAGGAGCTCGGCGTCCTCGTGGTCGTAGGTGTTGATCATGTCGATCACGATCAGGGCCGACCGGGTCGGATCCCCTTGTCGTTCCATGGCCTGTGCCGCCCGTCCGGTGCCGTCACTCATCGGGTGCGGTGGGATCCGGTCGCGGAGGATGATCGGAGCATGGGATCTCCCGTGTGGTGCGTGTGGTGCGTGTGGAGCGGGGTCCGGGGACGTACTGCTGAGTACCCGGCGGCGCGGCGGGCCTAACAACCCGCATCGGCGGACGCTCACCCGGGAGGTGGCCGCCCTCGGCGCGGCCCCCCACGAAGACGCGTCCCCGCGCAGCCCCCGACGGGTGTCGTCGGGCTTCGCCGGGCCGACGGGAGGCGCCGCCCGCCGGGCGGCGAGCGGCCGGGGCGGGTCTATTCCGGGGGCGTGGGGGTCTCGGCGGTGCGGTACATCGCCTGGACGTCCAGCTCCAGTTGCACGGTGGGGCCGACGACCGCGATGCCGCGGGCCAGCATCGAGCGCCAGTTGAGGGTGAAGTCCTCGCGGTGCAGCTCCGCCTTCGCCAGTGCCGCGCAGCGCAGCTCCTGTTCGTAACCGCCGTTCACCGTGCCGAGGTACGTCGTGTCCAGGCCCACGGAGCGGCTGGTGCCGTGCATGGTGAGCGTGCCGTTCAGCGTCCACCGGGAGCCGCCCCGGTAGACGAACCGGGTGCTGGTGAAGTCGATGTACGGGTAGCGCTCGACGTCGAGGAAGTCGGCGGAGCGCAGGTGGTTGTCACGGGTCCTGTTGCCCGTGGCGATGCTGGCGGCGTCGATGCGCACCGAGACCTGGGAGTCGCCCATGTCCGGCGCGATGCGGATGCCGCCGGTGAAGCGGGTGAAACGGCCGTGCACGTGGGCCATGCCCACGTGCTTGGCGATGAAGCGGATCGCGGTGTGCGGCGGGTCGAACAACCAGGTGCCGGGCGGCGGCAGTTCCAGCCGGCGCGCGGGCAGCAGCGCGATGCGCGCCGGGGGGAGGACGGCACCGGCGGCTATGTCGACGTTGCTGCGGGCCGGGGTGAGGCCCTCCGCCGCGGCCATCACGCTGTAGGAGCCGGGCGGGAGCGTCGCCATGAACAGGCCGTACGGATCGGTGGTGCCGTGGGCGACGACCCGGTGGCTGTCCAGCGCGGTCACCGTGATCTCGGTGCCGCCCAGGGGCTGCCCCAGGGGGTCGACGACCTCGCAGCCGTAGGCGCCGGCGCCGGCCGGCAGGGGGAGCGAGAGGTCCGGCGCGGCGTCGGGGGCGCTGCGGGAACGCCGACGCCGGAGCAGTCCGAGGGCCATGCGGTTCACCTTTCCTCGTACGTGTCGCCACCGCGAGACCCGCACCGACGGACGTGTTCGCGGTCGCCGAGGACCGCCGGAGAGGGGTTGCAGACGCGATGAAGTCAATTGTTAAACGATCATAGGGCAGGGGGTGCGGGGTGGTTCGCCGCCGAGAACGGCGTGCGACAAGGCTTGCCCGCGTGTCGAATTGCCGTGAACAGCCGTCGTCCCGGTCGTCTCGCGGGTCGTGCCGCGCCCGCCGACGGCGATGCTTTGCGCCGGTGCTGTGGTGAACGCCACCTGAAACCGCGAAGGATTCACACGCGGCCCGCGGTCTCGTCACGCGGTCCCCACATCGTGCGGGCCGCACCGCCGCGCCGGTCGGGTCCGTCCGTCCACGCAGAAGGAGAAAGCCCGTACGCTGCGTGAGCGTACGGGCGAGGGCGATGCCGGTGGGCGGTGCGGGACGGCTGATCGTCGAAGGTGACGGTCGGCGTCCCGGTGGTGAAGTCGACGGAACCCGTGAAGCAGTGGGTGTCCGTGTACGTCTGCTCCTCCTGCGCGGAGTCGCCGGACTCCGCGTCGTCGACCGGGTTCGCGAGGCCGTGCGTGACCGCCGCGCCGAAGGAGCCCTCCACGGTGATGTCGCCGGTGTAGTCGTCCACCTGGACGTCGGTCTCCGGCTCCGAGGCGAGGGACCACTTCACGTCCACACGTCGTCCCGGCTGCAGTGGCTCACGGGGCAGTCCGTGGGCTCCCGCTCCGTCGCCGCGGACAGGCACGACGTGAGGGCGTCCCGCGTGGCCTGCTCCACGGACTCCTCGCCGGCGCCGGCGAGCGTGAGCGGCCGCGCCGGCGGTGGACGGTCCGGCGTCCGACGGGGTGCGCGGGGACGGGATGCCGGGCAGGGGCGGTACGTCCGGCAGGGCGCGCAACGCGCGGGTCCGGACGCGGTGGACCCGGCGGCCCGCGCCGCCGTACCGGTCGGTGTGGGCCGACAGCTGGGCCTGGAGGCCGAGCGGCCGCTCGGCCGAGGGCGAGGGAGCAGCACCGGGCGGGACGGCGACGCCGGGGGCGCCGGGCGCCCCCTCGTCCTCAGCGCGCCGCCAGCTCCAGCACCAGCGGCTCGGGCACCACCTGTCCGGTCACGGTCCTCCCGGCGGTCGTACGGGAGTTGCGCCACAGCCACAGCACATCGCGGCCGAAGGACCACACCAGCGAGCCCAGCGCGGCCAGCACGACCGCGAGGTTCGCCAGGTGCGGCAGCAGCTCGGAGCCCGCCAGCAGCAGGAAGACGCCCTGGACCGCGGCGACGGTCTTGCGGGCGAAGGACGGGGGCAGCGGGGCGTTCAGCCACGGGGCGACCCGGGCCGCGGCGACGAACGCGTACCGCATGCCGCCGATCAGCAGCACCCAGGGGCCGAACTGCGTGGACACGTACACGCTCAGCACCAGGATGAGGAACGCGTCGACCTCCATGTCGAAGCGCGCGCCCAGCGCGGTCGAGGTCCCCGTGCGGCGGGCCACCTTGCCGTCCACGCCGTCCAGCAGGAGGGCCACCGCGGTCAGGCCGACCAGCAGCGTCACCGGCGGCGCGCTGCGGAAGGAGTCCGCGACCAGCGCGGTCACCCCGCCGACCAGGACGGACCGGCCCAGGGTGACCCGGTTCGCGGGCCCGAAGGAGCTCAGCCGCGAACGGTGCAGGGCGCGCGAGAGGACCCCCCAGGTGGCCAACGCGAAGGCCAGTCCCGTCAGCCAGCCCGCCGGCCCCAGGCCGATCACCGAGCCGAGCAGGGCGAGCAGCAGGATCTGTACGCCCGCTCCCACGGCGGTCTCCTGCTGGAGCCTCGCGTCAAAGGTGTTGTTCAGGGCCACCGCACATCCTCCGGCCAGGTGACAGAGTCGATCAGCGCCGCGTACTGTGCGCGGCCTGTGCACACCTCGGTACGTGAACAACTTCCCGATCGTTCAGGAGGAGGCCGATGAACCGCACCGCACGCGCGTTCTGGATCGGTGCGCCCGGCCACGGCGAGATCCGCGACGCCGTCCTGCCGGACCCGGCCGAGGGCGAGGTCGTCGTCCGCTCGCTGTACTCCGGCGTCAGCCGCGGCACGGAGACGCTCGTCTTCCGCGGCCGGGTTCCGCGGAGTCAGCACGCGGTGATGCGGGCGCCGTTCCAGGAGGGCGACTTCCCGGCGCCCGTGAAGTACGGCTACCTCAACGTCGGGCAGGTGGAGGAGGGGCCCGAGGCGCTGGCCGGCCGGACCGTGTTCTCCCTCCACCCGCACCAGACCCGCTTCGTCGTCCCGGCGTCCGCGGTGACCGTCGTCCCGGACACCGTGCCCGCCCCACGGGCGGTGCTGGCCGGCACCGTGGAGACCGCCGTGAACGCCCTGTGGGACGCGGCGCCCCTGGTCGGCGACCGGATCGCGGTGGTCGGCGGCGGCATGGTCGGCTGCTCCGTGGCCGCGCTGCTGGCCCGCTTCCCGGGTGTGCGCGTGCAGTTGGTCGACGCCGACCCGGCGCGGGCGAAGGTCGCCGAGGCGCTCGGCGTCGGCTTCGCGTCCCCCGAGGACGCCCTCGGCGGCTGCGACCTCGTCGTCCACGCCAGCGCCACCGAGCAGGGCCTCGCCCGCTCCCTCGAACTCCTCACGGCCGAGGGCACCGTCCTCGAACTGAGCTGGTACGGCGACCGGCGGGTCTCCCTCCCGCTCGGCGAGGCCTTCCACTCCCGGCGGCTGGTCATCCGCAGCAGCCAGGTCGGCACCGTCTCCCCGGCCCGCGCGCACCGCACCTACGCCGACCGGCTCGCCCTCGCGCTCGACCTGCTCGCCGACCCGGCGCTCGACGCCCTCATCACCGGCGAGAGCGCGTTCGAGGAGCTGCCCGAGGTGATGCCGGCGCTCGCCGACGGCCGGATTCCGGCGCTGTGCCACCGCATCAGGTACGACGCGAGCGCCTGACCTGAGAAAAGAGTGGGATCCGGCTGAACACGGGGAAGCGAAGAGCCGTACTACACGGCATCCCCCGGCGGAAGACGGCCGGGGGACCAGACGCGCCGCACCTGGAGGGTCGTCCGTTGTTCAGTGTCACCGTCCGCGATCACATCATGATCGCCCACAGCTTCCGCGGCGAGGTCTTCGGGCCCGCGCAGCGCCTGCACGGAGCGACGTTCCTGGTGGACGCCACGTTCCGCCGCGAGCAGCTGGACGACGACAACATCGTCGTCGACATCGGACTGGCCACGCAGGAACTCGCCGCCGTCACCGGCGAGCTGAACTACAGAAACCTCGACAACGAGCCCGACTTCGCCGGCGTCAACACCTCCACCGAGTTCCTCGCCAAGGTGATCGCCGACCGGCTCGCCGACCGGATCCACCGGGGCGCGCTCGGCGAGGGAGCGCGGGGCATCGCCGCCGTCTCCGTCACCCTGCACGAGTCGCACGTCGCCTGGGCGAGTTACGAGCGTGCCCTGTGACCGACGTGACCCTGGAGAAGGCCGTGCAGCAGGCCCCGCTCGCCTACGTGCCCGCGCAGGCCGCGCTGCCCAAGACCGGCGGGATCATCCCCATGTCCCTGCGTTCCGTGCACTTCGTCATGCCGGGCGGCGTCGACGACCCGTCGAACCCCAGCGGCGGCAACGCCTACGACCGGCGCCTCTGCCTGGACCTGCCCGGCTTCGGCTGGCAGGTCCACAAGCACCTGGCGACCGGCGAGTGGCCCCGGCCCGCGGCGCCCGCCCGCGCGGAACTCGCCCGCGTCCTGCGGGAGCTGCCCGACGGTACGGCCGTGCTGATGGACGGACTCGTCGCCTGCGGCGTCCCCGAGGTCGTCGTGCCCGAGGCGCGGCGGCTGCGGCTCGCCGTCCTCGTGCACCTCCCGCTCGGCGACGAACGCGGCCTCGCCCCCGAGGTGGCGGCCGAACTCGACGCGCGGGAACGCGAGGTGCTGCGCGCCGTCCCCGCGGTGATCGCCACCAGCGACTGGGCGGTCCGCCGTCTCGTCTCCCACCACGGCCTGGCCCCCGAGAAGGTCCACGTCGCCGCCCCCGGCGCCGACATCGCCCCCCTCGCCTCCGGCACCGACGGGGTCTCCCGCCTGCTGTGCGTGGCCTCCGTCACCCCGCGCAAGGGCCAGCACCGGCTGGTGGAGGCCCTGGCCGCGGTGACCGACCTGCCGTGGAGCTGCGTGTGCGTGGGCGGCCTCGGCCAGGACCCCGAGTACGTCGCGCACCTGCGCGGCCTCATCCGGACGTACGGCCTCGAGGACCGGCTCGAACTCGCGGGCCCGAAGACCGGCGCCGCGCTCGACGCCGCCTACGCCTCCGCGGACCTGATGGTCCTCACCTCCTACGCCGAGACGTACGGCATGGCCGTCACCGAGGCGCTCGCCCGCGGCATCCCCGTCCTCGCGACGGACGTCGGCGGGCTGCCCGAGGCGGTCGGCCGCGCCCCCGACGGCGGTGTCCCCGGCATCCTCGTCCCGCCGGAGGACCCGGCCGCCCTCGCGGCCGAACTGCGCGGCTGGTTCGGCGAGGCGGACGTGCGCCGCCGGCTGAAGGCCGCCGCGCGCGGCCGCCGCGCGGCCCTGAACGGCTGGGCGTCCACCGCCCAGAGCCTCGCCGGCGTCCTGGGCCGGCTGCCGGGCGAACCCCGGAGGGCGGCATGAGGAAGACGACGGCCACCCCGGCGGACCTGGCCCGGCGCGTGGGACACATACCGGCTCAACCCGGGCCCCGGGAGGCCTCCTTGAACACGGACACCGGCACCGGCACGGACGCGGCCACGGGGACGGACGCGTCGGCCGTCATCGCGGGCGCCGGGCCCGTGACCCGCCCCGGCGAGCGGCCCACCGTGCGGCTGCGCGAGGACGCCGGCCCGGAGGAGCCGCCCCGCTACGCCCCCGAGTGGCTCCAGTTGCGCGAGCCCGCCGACGCGGCGGCGCGGGCGACGGACCTGCTGGACCCGCTGCGGATCCGGCTCGCCAACCTGCCCGGCCGCTGCGGCGGGCTGGCCGTCCACGACCTGGGCTGCGGCACCGGGTCGATGGGGCGCTGGCTCGCGCCCCGCCTCGACGGGGCCCAGCACTGGATCCTGCACGACCGCGACCCCTACCTGCTGCACTTCGCGGCCGTCGCCTCCCCGCGCGCCGCCGCCGACGGCAGCCGGGTCACCGTCGAGACCCGGCGCGGCGACGTCGCCCGGCTGACCCCGGACGCCCTGGTCGGCGCCTCGCTGGTCACCGCCTCCGCGCTGCTGGACGTCCTCACCCGCGAGGAGGTCGAGACCCTCGCCGAGGCCTGCGCGGGCGCCGGCTGCCCCGCCCTGCTGACCCTCTCGGTCGCCGGACGCGTCGAACTCACCCCGCACGACCCGCTGGACGAGGAGATCGCCGCGGCCTTCAACGACCACCAGCGGCGCGACGGCCTCCTCGGCCCCGACGCGGTGACCGTCGCCTGCGAGGCCTTCGCCGCGCACGGCGCCACGGTCAAGGTGCACCCCAGCCCCTGGCGGCTCGGCCCCGAGGAGGCGGCCCTGACCGAGCAGTGGCTGCGGGGCTGGGTCGGCGCGGCCGTCGAGCAGCGGCCCGCACTCGCCGCCCGCGCCGAGACCTACCTCGCGGCCCGGCTCGCCGCCTGCGCGGCCGGCGAGCTGCGCGTCACCGTCCACCACAGCGACCTGCTGGCCCTGGCCCGGCCGACGGGCGGCGCGTGATGAGCGCGGACGCGGCGGGGGCGCGCGTGCGGACCGTGCGGCCCGCGGTCCGCGCCGCCGGCGCGGCACCGGCCCCACGACGCCGCCGGACCGGCACACCGGCCCGGCGCCACGGACACGGCAGGGGCACGGGCGGCACGCACACCGCAGCCGCCGCCCGCCCGGCCGGCACCGGGACGGCCGGGCGGGCGGCGGGCGCGGCCCCGGCGGGTTCCGGCCGCGGCGCGGTCGTGGTCCGTGCGGGCGTTCCCACGCAGGGCGCGGGCGCGGAGGTCGGGGCGGCGGTGGGCGTGGTCCCGGCGGGTTCCGGCCGCGGCACGGTCGTGGTCCGCGCGGGCGTTCCCACGCAGGGCGCGGGCGCGGAGGTCGGGGCGGCGGCGGGCGTGGTCCCGGCGGGTTCCGGCCGCGGCGCGGTCGTGGTCCGCGCGGGCGTTCCCACGCAGGGCGCGGGCGCGGAGGCCGGGGCGGCGGTGGGCGTGGTCCCGGCGGGTTCCGGTCACGGCGCGGGCGTGGCTTCGGAGCGCGTCGGTGGTGTCGGGGCGGTGTCCCGGTCCGGGGCCGGTGCTCCGGCCGCGGAGCGGCGGCGCGCGCCGCGCGTCCTGCGTGCCGTGCGCCCCCACCTCGGCACCCTCGTCGGCGTCGCCGTCCTCGCCGTGCTGCTGTGGCGGATGGGCACCGGAGTCTTCCTGGACGGACTGCGCCGCATCGACGTCCCGACCCTCCTGGTGGCGCTCGGGATCGGCGCCGTCACCACCGTGTGCAGCGCGTGGCGGTGGGCGCTGGTGGCGCGCGGGCTGCGCATCCGGCTGCCGCTCGGCACCGCCGTCGCCGACTACTACCGCTCGCTGTTCCTGAACGCGGCCCTGCCCGGCGGCATCCTCGGCGACGTCCACCGCGCGGTGCGGCACGGGCAGAGCGCCGGCGACGTCGGCCGCGGTGTGCGGGCCGTGGTGCTGGAACGCACCGCGGGGCAGCTCGCGCTGGCCCTCGCCGGGGCGACGGTCCTGTTCGCGCTGCCGTCGCCGGTCATGGCGGACGTACGGCACTTCGCCCCGCCGGCCGCCCTCGGGGCGGTGGGCGCGCTCGCCGTCGTCCTCGCCGTACGGCTGAACTCCCCGGCGCGGCGCGGGGGCGGCCGGGTGCGGGCGACGCTGTCCGAGGCGCGCGAGGGGCTGCTGTCCCGGCGCAACGGGCCCGGCGTCGCCCTGTCGTCGGTCGTCGTCCTGGCCGGGCACGTCGCGACGTTCGTCGTCGCCGCCCGGGCCGTCGGATCCACCGCCTCGGTCCGCACGCTGCTGCCGCTCGCCGTCCTCGCCCTGCTCGCGATGAGCGTGCCGCTGAACGTCGGCGGCTGGGGCCCCCGCGAGGGCGCCACCGCCTGGGCGTTCGGCGCGGCCGGCCTCGGCGCGCACACCGGGCTGGCGGTCTCCGTCGTGTACGGGGTGCTGAGCTTCGTGGCCGCGCTGCCGGGCGCCGTGGTCCTCGTCGCCCGCTGGTGGGCGGGGCTGCGGGAGGGGACGGCGGCCGGCTCGCCGGCGGACGCGGCCGGGAGCGCCGTCGCGGCGGACGCCGAGCCCGGCCGCGCGTCCGGACGGCACTACCCGCGCTCGCCCTCCCCGGCCCCGGTCCCGGCGGACTCCCCGGCCCCGGCGCCGGGGGAATCCACGGCCCCGCCCCCGGAGGAATCCGCGGCCGTCGCCGTAAGGAGCGAGAAATACGCGCCGAAGGAATCCACCAGGCTCGCCAGGATTTCCTCGCCCTTTTCCGCGGACCCCAGGGAAGGACGGCCGATGACGCCTGAATCGGTATAGGCCGACATTCCCAGGGTGAGCAGATGGCGACGGTCGTCCGCGGTGAAATCGGCGGACTCGTAACCGGGCCGGACGAGTTCCGGATGGGCGTGCAGCAGGATCGAGGTCTCGATCTCCCCGGCGTGCATGTCGGTGAGGAGCGAGGTCGCGACCCCGGCCCGCTCCCGCGCCGCCTCCCAGTCCTCCGGGGCCGGGAAGAGCGCCATCCGCCCGCCGCGGGCGGACGACTCCTGGACCACGTTGCCCAGGACGTAGTTCCCGCCGTGCCCGTTGACCAGTACCAGGGCCTCGACGCCCGAGCGGCGCAGCGACGCCGCGATGTCCCGTACCACCGAGTGAAGGGTCACGGAGGAGATGCTGACCGTCCCCGGCCAGGCCGCGTGCTCGTGCGAGCAGGCGATGGTCACCGGCGGGAGCAGGTGCACCGGATACGCCGCGGCGATCTCCCGGGCCATGGCGCACGCCACCAGCGTGTCCGTGGCCAACGGCAGGTACGGCCCGTGCTGTTCGAAGCTCCCGACGGGAAGGACCGCCACCTGGACCGCCCGGTCCGCGCCACGCGTGCGCACGTCCTCGGTGGTGTCGGCCGGCAAAAGCCCGTGCACAGCCGTCCGTTCTCCCGAACCACTCATCGTTTCCCGGCCTTTCGTCTCTGCTTAGGAACCAGATCATGACAGAAAAAATGGGCGTGCTCGGCAAGAAGTCCCCGCAGCGCACCGGTGTCGAACGCGTCGTGAATGCGCCGCTGCCCACGGTGTACGGGAAATTCCAGGCGATCGGTTACCTCGACCACGACCGCGGTGACGAACAAGTGGCGCTGGTGTACGGAGAGATCGGCACCGAGGACGTGCTGACCCGGCTGCACTCGGAGTGCCTGACCGGCGACGCGTTCGGTTCCCAGCACTGCGAGTGCGGCGACCAGTTGGAGTCCGCGCTGCGGGCCGTCGTCGCCGAGGGCCGGGGCGTCGTCGTCTACCTGCGCGGCCACGAGGGGCGGGGCATCGGGCTGCTCGGCAAGCTGCGGGCGATGGCCCTGCAGGCGGAGGGCCTGGACACCGTCGAGGCGAACGTCGCGCTCGGCTTCCCGGTGGACGCCCGCGACTACAAGGCGGCCGCCGACATCCTGCGCGACCTGGGCGTGCGCTCGGTCCGCCTGATGTCGAACAACCCGCGCAAGCGGGAGGCGCTGGTGGACAACGGCATCCAGGTCGCGGAGGAGGTGCCGCTGCTGATCGAGCCGTGCGAGAACAACATCACGTACCTGCGCACCAAGCGCGAGCGGATGGACCACCGGCTGCCCCACCTGGACGCGGTGGCGCACTGGTCCTGAGCGCCCTCCGGGCCGTCGCGGCGGCGGCCCGGCCGCCGCTCGAGCACCCGCGGCCGGGCCGGGGACCTGAGCGGCGGCCCGGTCAGTCCGTGACGGCCTCGTGGACCAGGCGCTTGAGGTCGGGGTAGAGCTTCAGCGACCTCCGCGGCCTGACCTGCGTCAGGAACTGCACCGTCAGGTCGCGGCCGGGATCGACCCAGAACGTCGTCGTGGCCACCCCGCTCCAGCCGTAGGTGCCGAGACCGGAGGGGGCCTGGGTGCGCTCCGGGTCGATCACCACGGAGACGCCGAGGCCGAAGCCGACGCCGTCGTTGCCGGGCTCGTCGTGCGCGGGGCGGCTGCCGACCGTGCGCAGGTCGGCGCCGCCGGGCAGGTGGTTGCGGGTCATCAGGTCCACCGTCCCCGGCGAGAGCAGACGGGTGCCGTCGAGTTCGCCGCGCCGCCGCAGCAGCTCCATGAAGCGGTGGATGTCGTAGGCGGTCGCCACCATGCCGCCGCTGCCCGACAGGAACCGGGGGCGGCCGGACAGCGGCAGCCCGGGGATCGGCTCGAGCCGGCCGTCCTCGGTGTCGCCGTACAGCTCGGCCAGCCGGCCCGCCTGGTCGTCGTCGACCTGGAAACCGGCGTCCGGCATGCCGAGGGGGCGGAAGATCCGCTCGGCCAGGAACGTGTCCAGGGGCTGCCCGGAGACGACCTCGATGATCCGGCCGAGGACGTTGGTGGCCACCGAGTAGTTCCACTGGGTGCCCGGCTCGAACTGGAGGGGCAGGCGGGCGTACGCCTCGACGGTCCCGGCGAGGTCCGAGCCGGGCAGCACCGCCGACTCCAGCCCCGCCTCGCGGTAGAGGGCGTCCACGGGGTGGCAGTGGTAGAAGGCGAAGGTCAGCCCGGCGGTGTGCGTCATCAGGTGCCGCACCAGGACGGGCTGCTCCACCGGGCGCGTCGTCAGGCCTTCGCCCAGGCCGCCGGCGTACACCCGCTGCCCGGCGAAGGCGGGCAGGTGGTCGGCGACCGGGTCGTCGAGGGAGAGCCGGCCCTCCTCCACCAGCATCAGCGCGGCGACCGACGTCACCGGTTTCGTCATCGAGTAGATCCGCCACAGGGTGTCCGGCTCGACGGGGAGCGCGGCGGCGATGTCGCGGCGGCCGTACGTGGTGAGGTGCGCGACGCGGCCGCCGCGGGAGACGGCCAGGAGGAAGCCGGGCAGGCGTCCCTCGTCGACCAGGCGGGCGACGTGCCGGTCGACGCGGTCCAGTGCCTTCGCGTCCAGTCCCGCCTCGCTCGGGTCGACCTCTTGTCGCAGCAGTGCCATCGCTCTCCTCCGGTGCGCTCGTGCGAGGTGCGGCCCGGCGTGCCCGCCGGGACGGCCTCAGCTCTCATGGTCGCGCGGGGACGGCGGGAAGGCGCCCCCCTCGACCTCGTGACCGGTGTGTTCTGCTCCGCTCCGAGCTGCGGAAACCCCCTCGGGCAGGGGCGCCGGGAGACCGTCGGGGCCGGGGTGCGGCGGGCCGGTGTCGGGCGGGGCGGGGTGCGCACGGCCGGGGAGCGCCCGGCAGACGGGCACCGCCGCCGCGGCCGCCAGGGCCAGGACGACGAGCGGCGACCGGCTGCCGGCGTGCCCCATGAGCACGGTCGCCGACGCCACGCCGAGCACCGGCCCGACGTTCATCGCCGTCTGCTGCAACCCGCCCGCCACCCCGGCCGCCCGCACGGGAACCTGCCGCACGACGACATGGGTGGCCGCGACCATCACCGTGCCGAAACCGGCGCCCAGCAGGGCGAAGCCGAGGCACAGGGCGGTCGGGCCGGACGCCCGCGCCAGCACGAGCAGGCCGGTCGCGAGGACGGCCGTCGCCCCGGCGACCGTGGGGCGGGCGCCGGCCCGGCGCAGCAGGACGGCGGACACGGGCGCCGCCGCGATCAGCAGCACGGCCAGCGGAAGGCTCAGCAGGGCGGTGCGCAGCGGGGTGAACCCCAGGCCGTCCTGGAGCAGCAGGACACAGGCGAACAGCGCGCCGTTGAGGGC
Organism: Streptomyces sp. NPDC017936; assembly: GCF_044328485.1. Taxonomy (NCBI): domain Bacteria; kingdom Bacillati; phylum Actinomycetota; class Actinomycetes; order Kitasatosporales; family Streptomycetaceae; genus Streptomyces; species Streptomyces sp. NPDC017936. Next base: position 445,164 of record NZ_JBIRHK010000002.1, read on the forward strand.
GGCCGACGCGACGACCAGCAGGGCGAGCGCCGCGCCCACCGCCGGGGAGCCGACGACGTCCGGGGGCAGCAGCGGGAACGGCGCGCGGCGCTCGTGCCGGACGAACGCGGCGCCGGCGACGAGGGCGACGACGGCCACCACGGCGCCGGCCGTGCCGGTCGTCCCGGGCGGCGCGACCAGGGTGTGCACCAGGCCGGCCAGCGTCACCGCGAGCAGCAGCGCACCGGGCACGTCCAGGGCCGCGGCGATCCGGGGGCGCCGCGGACCGCCGGGCCGCTCCCGCCGGTCCCGTCCCTCGTCCGTCCCCCGCTCTCCCGGCCGTTCCCCCCGCTCCCCCCGCTCCTCCCGCTCCTCCCGCACGTCCCGCTCGTCCCGCTCGTCCGGGGAGGCGAGGGCGAGCAGGCCGAACGCCAGCGCGGGCACGACGTTCAGCAGGAACACCGCCCGCCATCCGAACGCGGTCGACAGCGCCCCGCCCGCCACCGGCCCGGCCGCGGCCGCGAGCCCGATCGCGGCCGTGCGCACCGCGATCGGCCGCCGCAGCCGGTCCGGCGGGTACGCGACCCTCAGCATCCCGAGCGTCGCCGGCTGCAGCAGCGCCCCGAACACGCCCTGCACGACCCGCAGTGCGATCACCCAGCCCACGCCCGGCGCCACCGCGATGCCCGCGGAGGCGGCCCCGAAGCCGAGCATCCCGAGGGCGAACAGGCGCCGGTGCCCGAGGGGGGCGCCCCCGCGCCGCAATCCGTGGGGGAGGTCGCCGAGCCGCCCGGCGAACACCAACAGGCTCGCCACGGCGACGAGATAGCCGGTGCTGGTCCACTGGACCTGCGTGACGGAGGCGTCCAGGTCGCGCCGGAGCACGGGCTGGGCGACGGTGAGGACGGTGCCGTCCAGGGCGACGACGACGGCGCCGGCCACACTGCTCGCGAGGACGATCGGACGGTTCACCGGCCGGCCTCCGGTCCCAGGTGCGCGTCGAGGGCCGTCCGCAGCAGGGGCGCGAAGTCGTCGGTGCCGGTGGCGAGTTGGAGGCTGCCCCAGCGCCACAGCTGGGCGATGCCGTGCAGGTTCGCCCACAGCGCGCCCGCGACCGCCCGGGCGTCGGCGGCGGGGCGCACGCGTCCGACCAGTTCCACCAGCACCCCGAACAGCGGCAGGCTGGTCTCCCGGAGCCCCAGACGGCCGCTCTCCAGCAGGTCGTGACGGAACATCAGCTCGTACATGCCGGGGTTGTCCAGGGCGAACCGCAGGTAGGCGTGCGCCAGTTCGTCCAGCTGCGTGCGGGCCGGAGCGGTGCCGTCGCCGAGTGCCGCGGTCACCCGGCCGGCCAGCTCGGTGAAGCCACGGCGGGCGATGGCCGACAGCAGTTCCAGGTGGGTGGGGAAGTAGCGGCGCGGCGCCCCGTGCGAGACGCCCGCCCGCCGGGCGATCTCCCGCAGCGTCAGCGCCCCCGCGCCCTCCCGGGCCACCAGCTCCACGCCCACGTCCACCAGCCGGACCCGCAGATCGGTCCCGGACTTCTCCTCATCGCTCATGGACAGTGTCTACCAGCTCTCCGTAGACACTGTCTACCCGCCGGGCGGGGGCGGCGCGGGCCGGGGGAGCGGAACGGGGAATGCGGGCGGGCCTCCCGCCGGTTGTGCCGGACATGACTCAGGACACGACGCGGCACGCCCTGCTGGCCCTGCTCTCCGACGGGCGCGACGGGGTGCTGGTCACCCTCAAGCGCGACGGCCGTCCCCAGGTGTCGAACGTCAGCCACCACTACTACCCGGACGAGGGCGTCATCCGGATCTCCGTCACGGACGGCCGCGCCAAGACCCGCAACCTGCGCCGCGATCCACGGGCCTCGTACCACGTGTCCAGCACCGACCACCGCGCCTACACGGTCGTCGAGGCCACCGCCGAGCTGTCGCCGGTCGCCGGGCACCCCTACGACGAGACCGTCGAGGAACTCGTCCGCCTCTACCGCGACGTCCTCGGCGAACACCCGGACTGGGAGGACTACCGCGCGGCCATGGTCCGCGACCGCCGCCTGGTGCTGCGCCTGCGGGTCGAGCGGGCGTACGGCATCCCCAGGGTCGCCGACGAGGGCTAGCGCGCACCGGCGTGCGCCGGCGGTGAGGGCCGGTGAACGCGCGACGGCGTGCGCGGGCGCGCCGAGGCCTACGCCCCGGGACGCAGGCCGTCCGCCCGATGTCCCGGCGGGGGCCGCCCTCCTAGGCTGCCCGGCAGTGCACCGCGAAGCCGAGGAGAGACCACGATGCCCGTCGACGGCCGCAGCCACATCCGTCTCGCCCGCCCGTCCCGCGACTTCGGCGCGGCCGAGCGCTTCTGGGCCGGGGGACTGGGACTGAGCGTCCTGTGGCGCGCCGAGGGCGGCGGCGAACCCGGCGCCCACCGCCTGCTGATGCTCGGCTGGCCCGACGCCGGCTGGCACCTGGAACTGGTCCACGACCCCGCCCACCCCGTGGAGCCGCGGCCCACCGAGGAGGACCTGCTGGTGGTCTACGTCGACGGCCCCGTGCCGGAGGACCTGGTGGGCCGGCTGGAGGCGCACGGGGGGAAGCGGGTGCGGTCGCCCAACCCGTACTGGAACGAGTGGGGGGTGACCCTCGAGGACCCGGACGGGTACCGGCTGGTCCTGTGCCGGCGCGGGTGGTCCGACCGGTGAGGCCCGGGCCCCCGGACGACGCCCCGCCCGCCCGGCCCGGCCCCCCGCCCTCGTCCCGGAGCCCCCGGCGCCGTGAAGGCGTCCGGGGGCTCCGGGACGGGAAGCCGGCCGGGCGGCGCGGTCAGACGGGCACCGTCTCCGGCTCGGGCGTCCCCCGCGGGGCGCGCTCGCCCAGCTGCCCGGTCGGGACCTTCGCGGTCTCCCGCGCCGACAGGGCCGCGATCACCGGCGGCACGCACAGCGCCGCGGTGAACAGCGCCACCGGGAGCCAGTCGTCCCCGTCGGGGCCCGCGATCCGCGCGGCGAACGTGACGGCGAAACCGGCCACGGCGAAGCCGATCTGTGTGCCGATCGCCATCCCGGACAGGCGGACCCGGGTGGAGAACATCTCGCCGTAGAAGGCGGGCCACACCCCGTTCGCGGCGCTGTAGACGACACCGAAGGCGACGACGCCGAGCACGAGGGTCAGCGGGTAGGAGCCGCTGGAGATCGCCCACAGGTACAGGAACATCGTCGCCGCGCTGCCCGCCGCGCCGATCAGGAACACCGGGCGGCGGCCGATGCGGTCGGACAGGGAGGCCCACAGCGGGATCGCGGCGAGCGCGACCAGGTTGGCGAGCGCGCCCACCCACAGCATCGAGGAGCGGCTCATCCCGACCGAGTCGCCGGTGGCGTACGACAGCGCCCACACGGTGAAGATCGTGGAGACCGAGGCGACGAGCGCGCCCGCGATCACCCGCAGCACGTCCGCCCAGTGCTCGCGCAGCAGCACCGCCAGCGGCAGCTTGACGACGCCCTCGCCGTCGGCCTGTTGGGCGAACGCCGGCGTCTCCTCCAGCTTGCGGCGGATGACGTAGCCGACGACGGCGACCCCGATGCTCAGCCAGAACGGCACCCGCCAGCCCCACGACAGCAGGTGCTCCTCGGGCAGGGCGGCGACCGGGAGGAAGACCAGCGTGGCGAGCAGCTGCCCGCCCTGCGTGCCGCTCAGGGTGAAGCTGGTGAAGAAGCCGCGCCGGTGCGGTGGGGCGTGTTCCAGCGTCATGGAGTTGGCGCTGGCCTGCTCACCGGCCGCGGAGACGCCCTGGAGGACGCGGCAGAGCACCAGCAGGACCGGGGCGAGCGTGCCGACCTGCGCGCGGGTGGGCAGGCAGCCGATGAGGAACGTGGACACGCCCATGAGGACGAGCGTGAAGACCATGATCTTCTTCCGGCCCAGGCGGTCGCCGAAGTGGCCGAGGAAGAGCGCGCCGACCGGACGGGCCGCGTAGGCGACGCCGAAGGTGGCCAGCGACAGCAGGGTCGCGGTGGCCGGGTCGGACTCGTCGAAGAAGACCTCCGGGAAGATCAGCGCCGCCGCGCTGCCGTAGATGAAGAAGTCGTAGTACTCCAGCGCGCTGCCGATCCAGGCGGCCGCCGCCGCCTTCTTCGGCTGGCCGGGCGGGGAGGCGTCGTGGGGTGCTGCGGGGACGGACACGGCGGGCTCCTTCGAGGGGACTCCGGCGGATGCGGAGTGCGGGACGACACGAAGCGGGGAAGGGGCCGGATCCCTGGGGTGACGGGGCGGCTGCGCCGGGTGCTACCCGGCTAATTAACGCACTGGATAGTTAGTAGCGGTTGGGTAGGGATGTTGCGCCCGCGTTTCGCCGGTGTCAAGGGGGGCCGCGCGACGGCTTCAGCCGGCCGTCCGCTCCGCCGTCAGATAGGCGATGACCATGTCGCCGAGCATGGTGCGGTAGTGCTCGCGCTGCGCCGGGTCGACCAGGTCCCGCCCGAACAGGGCCCCGAACGTGTGCCGGTTGGCCACCCGGAAGAAACAGAACGAGCTGATCATCGCGTGCAGGTCGACGGCGTCGACGTCGGCCGTGAACAGGCCGGACTCCTGACCGGCCGCCAGGATCCGGCGGATCACGTCGAGCGCGGGCGAGCCGATCCGGCCGAGCTTCTCCGAGGCGGCGATGTGCTCGGCCTCGTGGATGTTCTCGATACTGACCAGGCGGATGAAGTCGGGGTGCTGCTCGTGGTGGTCGAAGGTGAGCTCCGCCAGCCGGCGGATGGCCGCGACCGGGTCCAGGTGCTCGACGTCCAACTGCTGTTCGACGTCGCGGATCACGCCGTACGCCCGCTCCAGGACGGCGGTGAACAGCTGCTCCTTGCCGCCGAAGTAGTAGTAGATCATCCGCTTCGTGGTGCGGGTGCGGGCGGCGATGTCGTCCACGCGGGCGCCGGCGTAGCCGACCCGGGCGAACTCCTGGGTGGCCACGTCGAGGATCTCGGCCTGGGTGCGGGCGGCGTCACGGGTCCGCCCGTTCGGTCGTGCCGGTTCGTCGACGCTGGTCATCGGATTCCTTCAGGTGTGGGGCCGGTGCCGGTGATTGTAGAAGCAGCACCGGGCGGCGCCTTCGGGGTCTTCCGGGGGAACCCGTTCGGCTGATATAGCTAACGTACTGGTTCGTACATTAGGGCTTGCTCAGGAGGTCCGCGTGACCAAGGACTCGTATCTCGTCGGACTGATCGGTTCCGGCATCGGCCCGTCCCTCAGCCCGGCGCTGCACGAGCGGGAGGCCGACCGCCAGGGGCTGCGCTACCTGTACCGGCTGATCGACATCGATGTCCTCGGGGTGCCGCCGGAGGCGGTCGGCGACCTGGTGCGGTCCGCGCGCGACCTCGGCTTCGACGGGCTGAACATCACCCACCCGTGCAAGCAGCTCGTCATCCCCCACCTGGACGGCCTCGCGCCGCAGGCGCGGGCGCTCGGCGCGGTCAACACCGTGGTCTTCGACGGCGGCCGGGCGATCGGCCACAACACGGACGTCACCGGCTTCGCCGCCTCCTTCGCGCGCGGTCTGCCCGACGCCCCGCTGGAGCGGGTGGTGCAGCTCGGCGCGGGCGGCGCCGGCGCCGCCGTCGCGCACGCCCTCCTCACCCTCGGCGCCGGGTGCGTGACCGTGGTGGACGCGCTGCCCGAGCGGGCCGCCGCCCTCGCCGACGCGCTCGACGGACACTTCGGCGAGGGCCGGGCCGCGGCCGCCCCGCCCGACCGCCTCCCCGGACTGCTCGCCGGAGCCGACGGCGTCGGCGGCCTCGTCCACGCCACCCCCACCGGCATGGCCGCCCATCCGGGGCTGCCCCTGGCCGCCGAACTGCTCACCCCCGGACTGTGGGTGGCCGAGGTCGTCTACCGGCCGCTGGAGACCGCACTGCTGCGCACCGCGCGCGAGCGGGGCTGCGCGACCCTCGACGGCGGCGGCATGGCCGTCTTCCAGGCGGTGGACGCCTTCCGCCTGTTCACCGGCCGGGAACCCGACAGCGGGCGGATGCTCGCGGACATCGCCGCACTCGCCGACGCGGTCCCGGCCGCCCGGTAGCGTCCACGGCCGCCACGGCCGCCACGGCTCCCGAGCCGTCCCGGCCCTCGCGGCGGCCCCGGCTCCCGCGCCGCCCAGCGGACCCCGCGGCCTCCCCGGCTCCCGCGCCGCCCCCGGATCCCGCGGCCGCCCCCGGATCCCGCGGCCGCCCCGGTTCCCCGGCCGCGGCAGCCCCCTGACGTCCGCGGGCTCCGCGCAGGCCGGGCACGCACGGCACGACAGCACGAGAAGAAGAGGTACCCAGGTGCGTACGTCCATCGCCACCGTCTCCCTGAGCGGTTCCCTCACGGAGAAGCTCACCGCGGCCGCCCGGGCCGGCTTCGACGGCGTCGAGATCTTCGAGAACGACCTGCTCGCCAGCCCGCTCACCCCCGAGGAGATCCGCGCCCGCTGCGCCGACCTGGGGCTGAGCATCGACCTCTACCAGCCGATGCGGGACGTGGAGGCCGTGCCCGAGGAGGAGTTCGCCCGCACCCTGCGCCGCGCCCGCGCCAAGTTCGCGCTGATGAACCGGCTCGGCGCCGACACCGTCCTGGTCTGCTCCAGCGTCTCCCCGCTCGCCGTGGACGACGACGCGCTCGCCGCCGGGCAGCTGCACCGGCTCGCCGGCCTGGCGGAGGACTTCGGGATCCGCGTCGCCTACGAGGCGCTCGCCTGGGGACGGCACGTCAGCACCTACGACCACGCCTGGCGCATCGTGGAGGCCGCCGGCCACCCGGCGCTCGGCACCTGCCTGGACAGCTTCCACATCCTGTCCCGCAGCTCGGGCCCCGAGGACCTGAAAGCCGTCGCGGACATCCCCGGCGAGAAGATCTTCTTCCTCCAGCTGGCCGACGCGCCGCTGCTCGGCATGGACGTCCTGCAGTGGAGCCGCCACCACCGCTGCTTCCCCGGACAGGGCGGATTCGACGTCCCGGACCTCGTCCGCCGCGTCCTGCGCACGGGCTACGACGGCCCGCTCTCCCTGGAGGTCTTCAACGACGTCTTCCGGCAGGCCGACGCCGGCCCGACCGCCGTCGACGCCCGCCGCTCCCTGCTGATGCTCCAGGAGGAGGCCGGCCTCGGCACCCTTCCCGAACGGGTCGTGCCCACCGGGATCGCCTTCGCCGAACTGGTCACCCCGGACGCCGAACCCGTCACCGCCCTCCTCGGCACCCTGGGCTTCGCCCGCACCGCCCGCCACCGGGGGAAGCCCGTCGAGCTGTGGGAACAGGGCGAGGCGCGCGTCCTGGTCAACACCGGCCCGGCCGACCTGCCGCACTCCCGGCGCCGCTCGAGCGGGGGGACCGCCACCGACGGGACCCGTCTGGCCGCGGTCGGCCTGGAGTCCCCCGACCCGGCCGGCGCCGCCCGCCGCGCCGAGGCGCTGCTGGCCCCGGTCCTGCCGCGCCGCCGTGCCGTCGGGGACGCCCCGCTCGACGCGGTGGCCGCGCCGGACGGCACGGAACTCTTCCTGTGCGCGACGCACCGCCCCGGACTGCCCGACTGGCGCGCCGACTTCGAGGACCTCCCGCACCCTCCCGCCGCCGCGCCGGGCGACCGGGGCGGTCCGGTCCGCATCGACCACCTGTCCCTCACCCAGCCCTGGCACCACTTCGACGAGGCCGTCCTCTTCCACCGCGGCGTCCTCGGCCTGGAGGCCCGGGAGAGCGTCGACGTCGCCGACCCCTACGGGCTGCTGCGCAGCCGTGCCGTCACCACCGCCGACGGCGCCGTCCGCATCCCCCTGACCGTGGGCGCGGCGCCCGGCGACGACACCGCCCACGCCCGGCACCTCGCGCTGGCCACCGGCGACGTCGTCGCGGCGGCGCGCCGCTTCACCGAGGCCGGCGGCCGGCTGCTGCCGATCCCCGCGAACTACTACGACGACCTCGCGGCCCGCTTCGAGTTCGCCGACGGCGAGCTGGAGACGTACCGCGAACTCGGCATCCTCTACGACCGGGACGCGTACGGCGAGTTCCGGCACTGCTACACCCGCACCGTCGGCCGCGTCTTCTTCGAACTCGTCCAGCGCGACGGCGGCTACCAGGGGTACGGCGCCCTGAACGCGCCGGTGCGGCTGGCCGCCCAGCACGCGGCGAGGTGACGCACCGTCGGCCCACGGCCCCGCCCGGCGCGCCGCGCGAGGTCCCCGGGCGGCCCGGCCCGGCGGGGCCGCCCGGGGCCGGGCCGCGTCCCGCCGGGGCCGGGCGAGCAGGACGCCCTACTTCTTCGCCGACTCGACGGCGTGGCCGCCGAACTGGTTGCGCAGCGCCGCGATCATCTTCATCTGCGGCGAGTCCTCCTGGCGGGAGGCGAACCGCGCGAACAGGGACGCGGTGATCGCCGGAAGCGGTACCGCGTTGTCGATGGCGGCCTCCACGGTCCAGCGGCCCTCGCCGGAGTCCTGGGCGTAGCCGCGCAGCTTGTCCAGGTGCTCGTCCTCGTCGAGGGCGTTGACCGCCAGGTCGAGCAGCCAGGACCGGATGACCGTGCCCTCCTGCCAGGAGCGGAACACCTCGCGGACGTCCGTGACGGAGTCGACCTTCTCCAGCAGCTCCCAGCCCTCGGCGTAGGCCTGCATCATGGCGTACTCGATGCCGTTGTGGACCATCTTCGAGAAGTGGCCCGCGCCGACCTTGCCGGCGTGGACGTAGCCGTAGGGGCCCTCGGGCTTGAGGGCGTCGAAGACCGGCTGGAGCCGGTCGACGTGCTCCTTCTCGCCGCCGACCATCAGCGCGTAGCCGTTCTCCAGGCCCCACACGCCGCCGGAGACGCCCGCGTCGACGAAGCCGATGCCCTTGGCGCCCAGCTCCGCGGCGTGCTTCTCGTCGTCGGTCCAGCGGGAGTTGCCGCCGTCGACGACCGTGTCGCCGGCCTGGAGGAGGCCGCCGAGCTCGTCGATGACGGACTGGGTGGCGGCGCCGGCCGGGACCATCACCCACACCGTGCGCGGGGCGTCGAGGCGCTCGACGAGTCCCGCGAGGTCCTCGACGTCGGAGAGGTCGGGGTTGCGGTCGTATCCGACGACGGTGTGGCCCGCGCGGCGGATCCGCTCGCGCATGTTGCCGCCCATCTTGCCGAGACCGATCAGACCGAGCTGCATGTCAGTTCACTTCCTTCAGTTCGCGGTGGGCGGCCACGGGGGCGGCGGGGGAGGGGTCAGACATGGGCGGCGTGCTCCTTGGCGCCCTCGCCCCGGAGGGCGACGGCGTACATCTCGTCCGCGTCGAGGCGCCGGAGCTCCTCGGCGATGAGTTCGGAGGTGGTGCGGACCTTCAGGGCGAGGGTGCGCGGGGGCTGCCCCGGCAGGGTGAGGGTGGCCAGCGGGCCCTCGGGGCGGTCGATGACGATGTCGCCGTCCGCGGTGCCCAGGCGCACGGCCGTGACGACCGGCCCGGCACTGACCACGCGGTCGATCGCGACGTCCAGCCGTGCCTCCAGCCAGCGGGCCAGCAGCTCGGCGGCCGGGTTGTCCTCCTCGGCCTCCACCGCGCCCGACACGACCGGCACGCGGGCCTGGTCCAGGGCGGCCGCCAGCATCGAGCGCCACGGCGTCAGCCGGGTCCAGGCCAGGTCGGTGTCGCCGGGGGCGTAGGAACGCACCCGGGCCTCCAGCGTCAGCTGCGGGTTCTCGACGGCGTACAGGTCGGTGATCCGGCGCTGGGCCAGCGCGCCCAGGGGGTCCTTGGACGGGTTCTCCGGCGCGTCCACCGGCCACCACACGACGACCGGCGCGTCCGGCAGCAGCAGCGGCAGCACGACGGAGTCGGCGTGGTCGGACACCTCGCCGTAGGTCCGCAGGACCACCGTCTCGCCGGTGCCGGCCTCGGAACCGACGCGGACCTCCGCGTCCAGCCGGGACCGGGTGCGCTCCCGCGGGCTGCGGGCCTGCCGCTTGATGACGACCAGGGTGCGCGAGGGGTGCTCGTGCGAGGCCTCCTCGGCCGCCTTGATCGCGTCGTAGGCGTTCTCCTCGTCCGTGACGATGACCATCGTCAGGACCATGCCCACGGCCGGCGTGCCGATCGCGCGCCGGCCCTGCACCAGCGCCTTGTTGATCTTGCTTGCCGTGGTGTCGGTCAGATCGATCTTCATGGCCTGCGCCAGCTCCGTCCGTCTCGTGCGAGCATCTCGTCGGCTTCCCCGGGTCCCCAGCTGCCCGCCGTGTACGTGGCCGGCCTGCCGTGCGCGTCCCAGTACTCCTCGATCGGGTCGAGGATCTTCCAGGACTCCTCCACCTCCTGGTGGCGCGGGAAGAGGTTGGCGTCGCCGAGCAGCACGTCCAGGATGAGGCGCTCGTACGCCTCCGGCGAGGACTCGGTGAAGGACTCGCCGTAGGCGAAGTCCATCGTCACGTCCCGGATCTCCATGGAGGTGCCCGGCACCTTGGAGCCGAAGCGGACGGTGACGCCCTCGTCGGGCTGGACCCGGATGACGATGGCGTTCTGTCCGAGCTCCTCGGTGGCGGTCGTGTCGAAGGGGGAGTGCGGGGCGCGCTGGAAGACGACCGCGATCTCGGTGACGCGCCGGCCGAGCCGCTTGCCGGCGCGCAGGTAGAAGGGGACGCCCGCCCAGCGGCGGTTGTCCACGTTCAGCCGCAGGGCCGCGTACGTGTCCGTCGTGGAGGCCGGGTCGATGCCGTCCTCCTCCAGGTAGCCGCGCACCTTCTCACCGCCCTGCCAGGCGCCCTCGTACTGCGCGCGGACCGTGTGCCGGCCCAGGTCCTCCGGCAGCTTCACGGCCTTGAGGACCTTCAGCTTCTCGGTGAGCAGCGAGGCCGCGTCGAAGGAGGCGGGCTCCTCCATCGCGGTCAGGGCGAGGAGCTGCAGCAGGTGGTTCTGGATGACGTCGCGGGCCGCGCCGATGCCGTCGTAGTACCCCGCCCGGCCGCCGATGCCGATGTCCTCGGCCATCGTGATCTGCACGTGGTCCACGAACGACCGGTTCCACACCGGCTCGAACATCTGGTTGGCGAAGCGCAGCGCCAGGATGTTCTGGACGGTCTCCTTGCCCAGGTAGTGGTCGATGCGGAAGACCTGGTCCGGGGCGAACACGTCGTGCACGATCGCGTTCAGCTCGCGCGCGCTCGCCAGGTCGTGGCCGAACGGCTTCTCGATGACCGCCCGCCGCCACGAGCCCCGGGGCGCCTTCGCCAGGCCGTGCTTCTTCAGCTGCTCGACGACCTTCGGGAAGAACTTCGGCGGCACCGACAGGTAGAAGGCGAAGTTGCCGCCCGTGCCGCGGGAGGCGTCCAGCTCCTCGACGGCGTTCTTGAGCTGCTTGAACGCCGTGTCGTCGTCGAAGTCGCCGGGGATGAACCGCATGCCCTCGGCGAGCTGCTGCCAGACCTCCTCGCGGAACGGGGTCCGCGCGTGGTCGCGCACCGCGTCGTGGACGACCTGCGCGAAGTCCTGGTCCTCCCAGTCGCGGCGGGCGAAGCCGACCAGCGAGAAGCCCGGCGGCAGCAGACCCCGGTTGGCGAGGTCGTACACGGCCGGCATGAGCTTCTTGCGGGACAGGTCACCGGTCACACCGAAGATCACCAGCCCGGACGGGCCCGCGATCCGCGGCAGGCGCCGGTCGCGGGAGTCCCGCAGCGGGTTGCTCCAGAGGGGGGTGTTCATTCCGCGTCAACTCCCTTGCTGTCCATCGACTTGGCGACCGCGTCCAGGAGGTCCTGCCACGCCGCCTCGAACTTGGCGACGCCCTCGTCCTCCAGCCGGGTGACGACCTCGTCGTAGGAGATGCCGAGCGCCTCCACGGCGGCGAGGTCGGCGCGGGCCTGGGCGTAGCCGCCGCTCACCGTGTTCCCCGTGATCGCGCCGTGGTCGGCGACGGCGTCGAGGGTGGCCTGCGGCATGGTGTTGACGGTGCCGGGGGCGACCAGCTCGTCGACGTACAGCGTGTCCTTGTACGCGGGGTCCTTCACACCGGTCGACGCCCACAGCGGACGCTGCTTGTTCGCCCGGGCGCCGCCGAGGGCGGTCCAGCGGTCACCGGCGCCTGCCGCGCGGCCGGCGGAGCCGAACCTCTCCTCGTACGCCTCGTAGGCGAGCCGCGCGTTGGCGAGCGCCGCCCGGCCCTTCAGCGCGAGCGCCTCGTCCGTGCCGAGGACCGTCAGCAGCTTGTCGATCTCGGCGTCGACCCGGGAGACGAAGAAGGAGGCGACGGAGTGGATCGCCGCCAGGTCCAGGCCCGCCGCCTGCGCCTTCTCCAGGCCCGCGAGGTAGGCGTCCACGACCTCGCGGTAGCGCTCCAGCGAGAAGATCAGCGTGACGTTGACGCTGATGCCGAGGCCCACGACCTCGGTGATCGCCGGGAGACCGGCCTTCGTCGCCGGAATCTTGATCATGACGTTCGGGCGGTCCACCAGCCAGGCGAGCTGCTTGGCCTCGGCGACGGTGGCCGCCGTGTCGTGCGCGAGACGGGGGTCGACCTCGATGGACACCCAGCCGTCCCGGCCGCCCGTGGCGGTGTGTACGGAACGCAGGACGTCGGCGGCGGCCCGCACGTCCGCGGTCGTCATCATCCGCACGGCCTCGTCGACCGTGACGCCCCGCACGGCCAGATCGGCGAGCTGCTCCTCGTAACCGGCACCGGAGCCGATGGCGGCCTGGAAGATGGACGGGTTGGTGGTGACGCCGACGACGTGCCGGCCGGCGACCAGTCCGGCGAGGTTGCCGGACGTGATCCGCTCGCGCGACAGGTCGTCCAGCCAGATCGACACGCCCTCGTCGGAGAGGCGTTCGAGTGCTCCCGCGGTCGCGGTCGCTTCGGTCACAGTGATCATCTTCTTTCTGGCGGTCGGATCAACCACGCGCGGCGGCCAGCGATTCCCGGGCTGCGGCGGCGACGTTCTCGGGGGTGAAGCCGTACTCGGCGAAGAGGGTGCCGGCGTCGGCGGAGGCGCCGAAGTGCTCGAGGGAGACGATGCGTCCCGCGTCACCCGTGAACCGGTACCAGGTCAGGGCGATGCCCGCCTCGACCGCGACGCGCGCCTTCACGGACGGCGGAAGGACGCTGTCGCGGTACGCCCGCGGCTGCTCCTCGAACCACTCCACGCACGGCATCGACACCACGCGCGCACCGATGCCGTCGGCCTCGAGCAGTTCCCGCGCGGCGACGGCGAGGTGCACCTCGGAGCCGGTGGCGACGAGGACGACGTCCGGGGTCCCGGTGGAGGCCTCCTCCCGCACGTAACCACCGCGCGCCACGTCCGGGTCGGGCGCGTACGTCGGGACGCCCTGGCGGGTGAGGGCCAGGCCGTGCGGGGCCGGGCGGGTGGTGTGGCGCCTGAGGATCTCGGCCCAGGCGATCGCCGTCTCGTTGGCGTCGGCCGGGCGCACCACGTTCAGACCGGGGATCGCGCGCAGCGAGGCCAGGTGCTCGACCGGCTGGTGGGTGGGGCCGTCCTCGCCGAGGCCGATGGAGTCGTGCGTCCACACGTACGTCACCGGCAGCTGCATCAGCGCCGACATGCGGACGGCGTTGCGCATGTAGTCGGAGAACACCAGGAAGGTGCCGCCGTAGATCCGGGTGTTGCCGTGCAGCGCGATGCCGTTCATCTCGGCGGCCATCGAGAACTCGCGGATGCCGAAGTGGACGGTCCGCCCGTACGGGTCGGCCTCGGGCAGCGGGTTGCCCTCGGGCAGGAAGGAGGAGGTCTTGTCGATGGTGGTGTTGTTGGAGCCGGCCAGGTCGGCGGAGCCGCCCCACAGCTCCGGGACGACCGCGCCGAGCGACTGCAGGACCTTGCCGGAGGCGGCCCGGGTGGCGACGGACCTGCCGGGTTCGAACACCGGCAGCGCGTCCTCCCAGCCCTCGGGGAGCCGGCCGGCGACGACCCGGTCGAACAGCGCCGCCCGCTCGGGCTGGGCACCCCGCCACTTGTCCAGCTGCTTGTCCCAGGCGGCGTGGGCCTCGGCGCCCCGGTCGAGGGCGGCGCGGGTGTGCGCGAGGACCTCGTCCGCGACCTCGAAGGTCCGCTCCGGGTCGAAGCCGAGGAGGCGCTTGGTGGCGGCCACCTCGTCCTCGCCGAGCGCGGAGCCGTGGGAGGCCTCGGTGTCGCGCGCGTTCGGCGCGGGCCAGGCGATGATCGTGCGCATCGCGACGATCGACGGGCGGGCGGTCTCGGCCCGCGCCGCCGTGAGGGCCGCGTACAGGGCGTGCACGTCGACGTCGCCGTCCGCCGACGGTTCGATCCGCTGCACGTGCCAGCCGTAGGCCTCGTAGCGCCCCAGCACGTCCTCGGAGAACGCGGTCGCGGTGTCGCCCTCGATGGAGATGTGGTTGTCGTCGTAGAGGAGGACGAGGTTGCCGAGCCGCTGGTGGCCGGCGAGGGAGGAGGCCTCCGCGGAGACTCCCTCCTGGAGGTCGCCGTCGGAGACGATCGCCCAGACGGTGTGGTCGAACGGGGAGGTGCCCTCGGGGGCGTCCGGGTCGAACAGGCCGCGCTCGTAGCGGGCGGCCATCGCCATGCCGACGGCGTTGGCGACGCCCTGGCCGAGCGGGCCGGTGGTGGTCTCGACGCCGGCCGTGTGCCCGTACTCGGGGTGGCCGGGCGTCTTGGAGCCGTGCGTGCGGAACGCCTTCAGGTCGTCCAGCTCCAGCTCGTAGCCGGCGAGGAAGAGCTGCGTGTAGAGGGTCAGCGAGGTGTGACCGGGGGAGAGGACGAAGCGGTCACGACCGGTCCACTCCGGGTCCGCAGGGTCGTGCCGCATCACCTTCTGAAAGATCGTGTACGCGGCGGGCGCGAGGCTCATGGCGGTGCCGGGGTGGCCGTTCCCCACCTTCTGCACGGCATCGGCCGCCAGAAGGCGCGCGGTGTCGACGGCACGCCGGTCGAGGTCGGTCCATTCCAGGCTGTCCGCTGTATGCGTGCTCATCTTCAAGAAGTCCTCGGTGTGAGCGGAGGGGCTGGTCTGATGCGTTCAAAGGTAAAAGTCTGACTTTTTCGCCGGAAGGTCTCGGTGTGTCAGGCTGTGGTGAAACTGGGACACCCGGCGGGCGCGGGGTGCGAACGAGGCGGCACGAGACGGACATGACGGACAACGCGATCCGGGGCAGCGGGATCAGCACCTTCCCCTTCCCGGTCGGTCTCAGCGTCGGGGGCGTCGGCATGCACGTCGGCCCCATGGGTGCCCAAGGCGCCTGGCACGACGCCCACGCACCCCTGGAGCGTGTGCACCGGATCGACTTCCACGTCGTCCTGCTCTTCACCGACGGCCCCGTCCGTCACATGGTCGACTTCTCCGAGTACGAGGCGACGGCCGGCGACGTCCTGTGGATCCGCCCGGGCCAGGTCCACCGCTTCTCGAAGTCGAACGAGTACCGCGGAACCGTGCTGACCATGCAGCCCGGCTTCCTGCCCCGCGCCACGGTCGAGGCCACCGGCCTGTACCGCTACGACCTCGCGCCGCTGCTCCACCCCGACGGACCCCGGCTGGCCGGCCTGCGCGCGGCCCTCGACCAGCTGCGACGGGAGTACGAGGACACCGCCACCCTGCCCCCGAGCCTGCACGCCGCGGTGCTGCGGCACTCCCTGACCGCGGTCCTGCTGCGGCTCGCGCACCTCGCGGTCAGCACCACGGAGGCGGCCCGCCGGCAGGCGGACACCACCTTCACCCTCTTCCGGGACGCCGTGGAACGCGACTTCGCCGTCAACCACAGCGTCAGCGCCTACGCCGACGCGCTCGGCTACTCCCGCCGCACCCTCGTGCGCGCGGTCCGCGCCGCGACCGGCGAGACGCCCAAGGGCTTCATCGACAAGCGGGTCGTCCTGGAGGCGAAGCGCCTGCTCGCCCACACCGACCTGCCGATCGGCCGGGTCGGCGCGGCCGTCGGCTTCCCCGACCCGGCGAACTTCTCCAAGTTCTTCCACCAGCACACGGACATGACACCGGCGGCGTTCCGCGCGGAACTGCGCTGAAACGCCGCCGGGCCGGCCGCCGTCACCGGGCCCCGGGGCCCGCCTCCGGGCTCAGCGGCCGAAGGTGAACCAGTTCACGTTCACGAAGTCCGACGGCTGACCGCTGGTGAAGGTCAGGTAGACGTCGTGGGTTCCGGTGACCGGGGTGATGTTCGCCGGGACCGTGCGCCACGACTGCCAGCCGCCGGTGTTGCCCACCGCGAAGCTGCCGACCGGCGCGTTCCCGCGGCTGTCCAGGCGCACCTCGACCAGGCCGCTGACGCCGCTCGCCGCGCCGCTCGCGACGCGGCCGTGGAACTGCGTGGCCGCCGAGGAGCCGAAGGTGACGCCCTTGAACAGCGCCCAGTCGCCGTTGGCGAGGGAACCGATGTTCTGGCCGCCGCCGGTGTCGGTGGTGGTCTCGGTGATCACTCCGGACTGGCCGTCGTGGGACTCGGCCTGGATCGCGGCGTAGGCGTCGCGGTTGCCGGTCGGGGGCGGCGTGGTGCCGCCCCCGCCGCCCGAGGCCTGGAGCACCTGCACGTAGTCCACGACCATGGGGACGCCCGAGCGGGTGTCGCCGTCGAGGCCGCCGCCGAACGCGTCGGGGAAGCCGCCGCCCATCGCCACGTTCAGGATGACGAAGAAGCCGTGGTTGGTGGCGTTGTTCCAGGTGGTGGCGTCGACCTGGTTGGCGCTGACGGTGTGGTAGGTGACGCCGTCGACGAGGAAGCGGATCGCCTCGGGGCTCGCCGAGCGGTCCCACTCCATCGTGTAGGTGTGGAAGCCGGACTGGCAGGTGGTGTTGGGACAGGCGGTGGAGTTGCCGATGCCGCTGGTCTCGTTGCACGGGCCGCCCGGGTTGGTGCCGCAGTGCATCGTGGACCAGACCCGGTTCAGGCCCTGGACGTTCTCCATGATGTCCAGCTCGCCGACGGCGGGCCAGTTCTGGTAGTTGCCGCGGTAGGGGGCGCCCAGCATCCAGAACGCCGGCCAGTAGCCCTCGGCGGCCGTGCCGGTGACGTTGGGCATCTGCAGCCGTGCCTCGACGCGCAGTTTGCCGCCGGACGGGGGCTGGAAGTCGGTGCGCCGGGTCTCGATGCGGCCGGAGGTCCAGCGGCCGGCCGAGTCGCGCAGCGGTGTGATGCGCAGGTTGCCGTTGCCGTCGAGCGAGACGTTGCTGGTGCTGCTGGTCATCGTCTCGACCTCGCCGGTGCCCCAGTTGGCGGGACCGCCCGGGTACGAGGTGCCGGTCGCGTACTGCCAGTTGGAGGTGTTGACGCCGGTGCCCGCGGCGCCGGTGAAGTCGTCGAGGAAGACCTGCGTCCAGCCCGTGGGGGGCGTGGGCGCGGAGGCGTTGGCCGACGGGGTGGCGACGGTGGCGGCGGCCGCCGCGAGGCCCAGCGTGCCGACGGCGGCGACGACCGCCCGCCACAGGGAGCGGCGCCGTCTGGGGGAGGTGCCGGAGGGTTCACTCATGGGTGTGCCTCTCGGGTACGGAAGTGGGGGTGCGCGGGTGCCTCGAAAGCGCTGCGGGGAGTTTCTGAGAGCGCTCTCAGAGTGGGCCCAATGTGCTCCCGACCCCTCCGGCCGTCAAGAGGTGAAGCGGTGAAAGTCCCCCCGGTGCCGGTGAGTTCATTCCATGAATGGGTGCGAATCGGCTGAAAGCCGTGGTGGACCGCTCCGCCGCGGCACGGGCGGCGGGGGCCGGCGTGGTCGGCCCGCGCGGCCCGCGCGGCCGCCCGGGGCGCGTCAGGCGGCCAGTCGCGTCAGGGTCTCCTCGAAGGACACCGCGTCCCGGGGCGGCCGGTTGTGCGGGAGCCTGGCCAGGAGGGCGGCCATGCCGCAGGTGTCGGTCACGCCGGAGAAGACCAGGCCCGCGCCGACCAGTCCGGACAGCCAGTGCGCACGCGACCGGGCCAGGCCCGCCGCGAAACCGGCGACGACCAGCGACCCGGCGGCGAGGCGCACCTGGCGGTCCATGGGCCACGGTGCACGGGATCCCGTCGACCGCTCGACGGGGTGGCCGGCCGCCGCCCAGGCGCCGGTGCCGCCCTCCAGCGTGGCGGCCGCGATGCCGAGCGACGCCAGCCGGTCGCAGGCCTCGGCGGACCGGGCGCCGGACGCGCATACGATCAGCAGCGGACGGTGCGCGGTCGCCGAGCCCAGGGCGCTCGCCGCCTCGTCGAGCCGGTCCAGGGGGACGTTGTGCGCGCCGGGGAGGTGGCCGCCCGCGTACTCGCCGGGAGTGCGGACGTCGACGACGGTGTACTCGCCGAGGCGGCCGGAGACCGCGGGAAGGGTCACCGCGGTGGGTGTGGTCACGGGAAGAGAACCTTTCTGTGGAGCGTTTCCCCCACGGGTAGAATACCTACGGGGGTATCGGGCGGAGAAGGAGGAAGTGTGCAGCTCGACATGTCGGCCGAGGAGCTCAAGTCGGCGCTGAACCGGCTGCGGCGGGCCCAGGGCCAGCTGGCGGGGGTCATCCGGATGATCGAGGAGGGCCGGGACTGCGAGGACGTCGTCACTCAGCTCGCGGCCGTCTCCCGGGCCCTGGACCGGGCCGGTTTCTCGATCATCGCGACCGGCCTGGAGCAGTGCATGACCAGTGAGGACCCGCAGGTGCGGGACTCCGCGCAGATGAGGGCCCGGCTGGAGAAGCTCTTCCTGTCCCTGGCGTGAGACGCCCCCCGGCGCGCGCCGCGCGCCGGGGCCCTCCCCTTCGCGCGGCTCGCGTCGGGACCGTTCCCGTTCCGCGCGGCCCGCGTCGGGAATCCTCCCGCCCCGGGCGGCTCGCGTCGGGACCGTTCCCGTTCCGGGCGGCTCGCGTCGGGACCGTTCCCGTTCCGGGCGGCTTGCGTCGGGGTCGCTCTCGGTCCGGGCGGCTCGCGGTGGAGCCGTTCCCGTTCCGGGCGGTGGCTCGCGGTGGGGTCCGTTCACGGCGAGGTCCTCACCGCAGGGCCGTGACGCTCATCGCGAGGGCCACGGCCGTCGGGGCGGCGCCGAAGACGCGCCGCGGCGTCCCGGCACGCGGCCGCCGCGGCCGGCCGCGTGCCGGGCGGTCCCCAGGAGGTCCGGACGCGTCCCGAGCGGCTTCCGCGCGGGTCCGCGGCGGCTCCCGGGCGGGTCCGCGGCGGCTTCCGGGCGGGTCCGCCGCGGGTTCGAAGCGGGGTCCGCGCGGGTTCGAAGCGGGGCCCGAGCGGTCGGAGGGGGTTTGACCGGTCGGAGCGGGTTCAGGCGCCCGTCGTCGCGGGCGGCCGTGCCGTGGCCTCCTCCTCCCGCAGCCCGAACCGCTCGTGCGCCCGGCGCAGGGGAGCCGGCGCCCACCAGGCCCGCCGGCCCAGCAGGGCCATGGTCGCCGGGACCAGGAGCATGCGGACGACGGTGGCGTCGATGAGGACCGCGAGGGTGAGACCGAGACCGATCTGGAGGATCGGGGAGAAGCCGCCGGTCATGAACGCGGCGAAGACGACGGCGAGCAGCAGGGCCGCGCAGGTGACCACCCGGCCGGAGCGGCGCAGGCCGGTCACCACGGCCTCCCGGTCGTCGCCGGTCAGCTGCCGGGCCTCGCGCATCCGCGCCAGGATGAACAGCTCGTAGTCCATGGCCAGGCCGAACGCGATCGCGACGATCAGCGGCGGGGCGGTGAGGCTGAGCGCGCCCAGGCCCTCCGCGCCGAGCAGGCCGGCCAGGTGGCCGTCCTGGAACACCCACACCACCGCGCCGAGCGCCGCGCCCAGGCTGAGCAGCGTGGTGACGATCGTCCGCAGCGGGAGCAGCACCGAACCGGTGAAGGCGAACAGCAGGGCGAAGACGCCGGCCAGCACGGTCAGGGCGGCCCACGGCGCCCGGTCGGCGAGCATCGCGCGGAAGTCGACCAGGCGGGCCGCGGGCCCGGTGACCCGCACGGGCTCGTCACCGCGGAGGTCCCGCACCCGTTCCACCAGGCCGGTCGCGGCCGCTCCGTCGACGCCGCCGGCCGGCGGCAGCTCCACGACCGTCGTACCGTCCGGCAGGTCGTGCGAGGCGGCGCGCGGGGACAGGGCGCGGATCCGGCCGGCGGTCGCCGCCGTCGTGCCCGGCTCCAGGACGACCGTCACGGGGGAGACGCCGGTGCCCGGCGGGAAGTGCGCGCCCACCGTGTCGTACAGCCGCCGCGCCTCGGTGTCCGCCGGGAGCTGCCGGGCGTCGCCGAGGTGGAGCCGCAGCCCGGCGACGGGCAGCGCCGGCACCAGCAGGACCGGGACGACCACCGCCAGGACGGCGACCCGGTGGCGGGCGGAGAAACGGGCCAGCCGGGCGAACACACGGCCCTCCTCGCCCCCCGGGCGGACCTTCGCCGGGGGGATCCGCCCGCCGAACCGGGCGAGCAGCGCGGGCAGCAGCGTCACCGCGGCCAGCATGTCGACGACGACCACCGCGGCCACCGCGAGCCCCATGCTGCGCAGGAACGTGCTCGGGAAGACCAGCAGCCCGGTCAGACTGACCGCCACCGTCAGCCCCGAGAACAGCACCGTCCGCCCGGCCGCGCCGACCGTGCGGTGCACCGCCGCCACGACGTCGTCGGTGCGGCGGCGCTCCTCACGGAAGCGGACCAGCATCAACAGGGCGTAGTCCACGGCGAGTCCGAGCCCCAGCATGGTGGTCACCTGGATCGCGTGGACCGAGATGTCGGTGACCTCGCTGAACGCGAACAGCGCGAGGAACGCGCCCGCGATCCCGCTCACCGCGATCACCAGCGGCAGCACGGCCGCGCGCAGCCCGCCGAACACCACGAGCAGCAGCGCCAGAACGACCGGCAGGGAGATCAACTCGGCATCGCGCACGTCCTCCTGGGCCCGCTCGCCGATCTGCGTACCGAGCAACGGCCCGCCGCTGACGTGGACTTCGGGCGCGTCGATCTGCCGTATCCGGGCCGCCGCCGCGTCGACGGCCGCCTCCTCGTCGTCGTCGTCCAGACCGCCCTCGAGGGTCACGGGGATGATCAGCGCCCGCCCGTCCCCGGCGGTCAGCCCGCGCGTCGCGTAGGGGTCGGGTACGGCGGCGATCCCGGCGATCGTACGGACCTCGGCGACGGCCCGCTCGACCTGCGCGCGCAGCCCGGCGTCGGCGACGGCGACGCCCCCGACGACCGCGGTGATCGACTCCCCGGCGGGGTCGGCGCGGTCGAGGTACCGGGCGGCCGCGTCCGACTCCGTGCCCGGCACCTCGGGGACGTTGTCCGACAGGCGCCCGAAGACGCCGGTGCCCAGGCCGAGGCCGAGCAGCAGGAAGAGCACCCAGAGCAGGATGACGGTGAGCGGGCGGCGGGTGGCCGCCCGGGCGAGTGGGGACAGCACGGTTCCTCCCGGCGGGGCATCGGTCGACATGCCGTCAGCCTCCTGCGCAAGGGGCCGCCGCCGGATCGCCGTCGGGAGGGGTTTCCGCGCCTCCGCCGCACGGGGGAGACACGGGCGCGGCTCACTCCCGCGGGGGAGGGGACGCGGGCCCGACACCCGCCCGGACGCGCCGGGCGCCCCGCGGCCGTCCCTCCTCGAGGAACCGGACGGCCGGGATTCGCGCGAGGGGACGGCCGTCGGCCACGGTCACGGCGTCCCCAGCTCGCCGGGCGCCCCCGGCGTCACCAGCCCCGTCTCGTACGCGCAGATCACCGCCTGCACCCGGTCCCGCAGCCCCAGCTTGCCCAGCACGTTGCTGACGTGCGTCTTGACGGTGTGCTCGCTCACGAACAGCGTCGTGGCGATCTCCGCGTTGGACAGGCCGCGGGCCAGCATCCGCAGGGTCTCCACCTCGCGGGCGGTGAGCACGTCCAGACGCCGCGGGGCGGCCCCGGCGGCGGCCTCGGCGGCGGCCTCCGCACGCCGGCGGCGCACGAGGTCCGCGACCAGCCGGCGGGTCACCGCGGGCGCGAGCAGCGAGTCACCGGCCGCCACCACCCGCACGGCGTGCACCAGGTCCTCACGCCGTACGTCCTTCAGCAGGAACCCGCTGGCGCCCGCGCACAGCGCCTCGTACACGTACTCGTCGAGGTCGAACGTGGTCAGCATGACCACCTTGCAGCCGGACCGGGCGCAGATCCGCCGGGCCGCCTCCAGGCCGTCCAGCACCGGCATCCGGATGTCGAGCAGGGCCACGTCCGGCGCGTGCCGCTCCACCGCGGCCACCGCCTGCTCCCCGTCGCCGGCCTCGGCGACCACCTCGATGTCCGGCTGCGCCTCGAGGATCATGCCGAAGCCGCTGCGCACCAGTTCCTGGTCGTCGGCGACGACCACACGGAGGCTCACCCCCGCGCCGCCCGACGGTCGCCGGCGACCGGCAGGCGTACGACGACCCGGAAGCCGCCGTCCGGGCCGGGGCCGGCCTCGGCCGCGCCCCCGCAGGCGGCGGCCCGCTCACGGATGCCGATCAGTCCGTGCCCGCCGGCCGCCCCGGGCACGGGACCCCGCCCGTCGTCCGTCACCGTCAAGGTCAACGCGTCCTCCGCCCAGTCGAGTTCGACGACCGCTGAGGAAGCGTACGCGTGCTTCACCGTGTTGGTGAGGGCCTCCTGCACCACGCGGTAGGCGGCCACCTCGCCGTCCGGGGGCAGCGGGCGCGGCTCGCCCGAGGTCCGCAGCCGCGTGCGCAGACCGGTGGACTCGCCGACCCGGCCGACCAGTTCGGCGAGCGCGGCCAGCTGCGGCTGCGGCAGCCGGTGCGCGCCGGCCCCGCCCGGCTCCTCCTTGAGGACGCCGAGGATGCGCCGCAACTGGGTCATGGCGTCCCGCCCGGTCGTGGCGATCGCGTCGAACGCGGCCTCCGCGCGCGCCGGGTCGCTGCGCACCACCACCGGTCCGGCCTCCGCCTGCACCACCATCAGGCTCACCGCGTGCGCGAGGACGTCGTGCATGTCCCGGGCGATACGGGCCCGTTCCTGCGCCCGCGCCCGCTCGGTGTCCGCGGCCCGCTCCCGCTCCAGCCGCCGGGCCCGGTCCTCCAGCTCGGCGGCGTAGGCGCGCTGGACCCGGGCCAGCACGCCGAGCGCGTACGCGCAGACCACGCTGAGGAGCTGGAAGGCGTACTCGTAGGGATCGGTGCCCTCCTTGTGCGCCATGGTGACCGAGACGCCGATCAGCCAGCCCACCAGCATGAACCGGCGCTGCCCCGGCGTGGACAGGGCCGCCGTCGCATGCAGGACGACCAGGCCGCCGTACATGACGTCCGGCGGCGGCGCGTGGTGGACCGCCTGCGCCGTGGTGGCCGCCGACACCGCCCACGCGGCCGCGAACGGCGCCCGTCTGCGCCACACCAGCGGTACGGCGGTGGCGGCGCCGAGGAGCCAGCCCGCTGCGCTGAGCCGGTCACCGCCCTCCTCCGGGAAGATCCACTGCAGGGAGGCGGCGAACAGCACCAGCGCGGCGAGCGCGGTGTCCACGGCGTACGGGTTCGCCGTGCGCAGCCGGGCCACGGCGGACGTGAGCAGGGGCCCGACCGGGCGGAGCCGGGACGGGGGGACGCGTGACGGCACGGGCGGCTCCTCGGGGGAAGGGCCGTCCCAGTATCGCGAGCGGGCCGCGGCCGGTCCTCACCGGTGAGAGGGAGATCGTGGGAGGCCGGTCCGGCTGCCGGACCGGGGTGCGGCGGACGCCGCGCCGCGCGCGCCGCACCGCCCGGCCCGTGGGAGCGGGGCGGGCGCTCGCAGCGGCGGGGCGTGCGGGCGCTCCCTCTCCGAGCCGGGGCGAGCGTGGATTCGGCCGGAGAGGATGAGTAGCGTTCGTCGCGTGCTGGCGGAACGGCGACACCGACTCATCCCGCGCGCCCCGCGCTCCGGCGGGCCCGCGGCCGTCACCGGTTCCCCGCGGCGGCCCGGCGCCGGCCCGGCCACCGCCGGGCGCCGCCCGTTCGGGCCGCAGGAGGGGGACCGGCTCACGCGGGACCACGTCGGCGCCGTCGTCGCCGCGGTGGTCCCGGAAGGAAAGGAGACCACGTGAAACTGACGATCCTGGGCGGCGGCGGATTCCGGGTGCCGCTCGTGTACGGAGCGCTCCTGGGGGACCGTGCCGAGGGGCGGGTGACGCGGGTCGTCCTGCACGACCTGGACGCCGGTCGACTGCATGCGGTCGCCCGTGTCCTGGCCGAACAGGCCGTCGGCGTCCCCGACGCCCCCGAGGTGACGACCACGACCGACCTCGACGAAGCCCTGCGCGGCGCCGACTTCGTCTTCTCCGCGATCCGCGTCGGCGGCCTGGAGGGCCGCGCCGCCGACGAACGGGTGGCCCTGGCCGAGGGCGTCCTCGGCCAGGAGACGGTCGGCGCGGGAGGCATCGCCTACGGGCTGCGCACGGTTCCCGTCGCCGTCGACATCGCGCGGCGCGTGGCCCGGCTCGCCCCCGACGCCTGGGTCATCAACTTCACCAACCCGGCCGGCCTGGTCACCGAGGCCATGTCCCGCCACCTGGGCGGGCGCGTCATCGGCATCTGCGACTCCCCGGTCGGCCTCGGCCGCCGGATCGCCCGCGTGCTCGGCGCGGACCCGCGCGAGGCCTTCATCGACTACGTCGGCCTCAACCACCTCGGCTGGGTGCGCGGTCTGCGCGTGGCCGGCCGTGACGAACTCCCGCGCCTGCTGGCCGACCCCGGCCTGCTCGGCTCCTTCGAGGAGGGCAGGCTCTTCGGCGTCGACTGGCTCCGCTCGCTCGGCGCGATCCCCAACGAGTACCTGCACTACTACTACTTCAACCGCGAGGCCGTCCGCGCCTACCAGCGGGCCGAGAAGACCCGCGGCGCCTTCCTGCGCGACCAGCAGGCACAGTTCTACGAGGAGATGCGCGACCCGGACGCGGCGGCCCTGGCGGCCTGGGACCGCACCCGGGCCGAGCGCGAGGCCACCTACATGGCCGAGAACCGGGAGGCGGCCGGCGCCGGCGAACGCGAAGCCGACGACCTCTCCGGCGGCTACGAGAAGGTCGCCCTCGCCCTGATGCGGGCCATCGCCCGTGACGAACGCACCACCCTGATCCTCAACGTCCGCAACAACGGCGCGCTGTCGGCGCTGGACTCCGAGGCGGTCGTCGAGGTGCCCTGTCTGGTCGACGCCAACGGCGCCCACCCGGTGGCGGTCGCCCCGCTGCCCGGCCACGCCACCGGCCTGGTCTGCTCGGTCAAGGCGGTCGAGCGGGAGGTGCTGGCCGCCGCGGCGTCCGGCTCCCGCGCCACGGCCGTGAAGGCCTTCGCGCTGCACCCGCTGGTCGACTCGGTCACCGTGGCCCGGCGGCTGGTCGAGGGCTACACCGCCGTGCACCCCGGCCTGGCCTACCTCGAGTAGCCTCCCGGGAGAAAGCGCTTTCCCCCCTCTCTGTCCGCCTCCTCCCCTGGAGACCCTCCATGCACGACGAACGCCGCCGGATCGAGCAGCGCGTCGAACGCGCCCACACCCAGCGCATCAAGCCCGCGATCTACGCCGCCGCCGTCCCCCTCGAGGTCGAGGCCTGGCAGGCGCCGGGGGAGCCGGTTCCCTTCGAGGAGGCCGCGGCCGCACGGTACGCGCCCTTCGCGATGGGCACCCCGTGGGGCCCGCCCTGGGGCACCACGTGGTTCCGGATGCGGGGGCAGGTGCCCGCCGAGTGGGCCGGGAAGCGCGTCGAGGCGGTGATCGACCTCGGCTTCGTGGGCGGCTGGCCCGGCAACCAGGCCGAGGCGCTGGTGCACCTGCCCGACGGCCGGCCCCTGAAGGCGGTCAACCCGCTCAACCACTACGTGCCGGTCGCCGACCCGGCGACGGGCGGCGAGCGGATCGACTACCTGGTCGAGGCGGCCTCCAACCCCGACGTCCTGGCCGACGACTTCGCGGCGCCGACGCCGCTGGGCGACGTACTGACGGCAGGCGACCGTCCACTGTATGCATTCCGCCGCGCCGACCTCGCCGTCCTCGACGAGGAGGTCTGGCACCTCGACCTCGACCTCCAGGTGCTGCGCGAACTCATGGTCCACCTCGGCGAACACGAGCCGCGCCGCCACGAGATCCTGCACGCCCTCGACCGGGCCATGGACGCCCTCGACCTGGACGACGTCTCCGGCAGCGCCCCGGCCGTCCGCGCGGTGCTCGCCCCCGTCCTGGCCCGGCCCGCGCACGCCAGCGCGCACACGATCTCCGGCGTCGGCCACGCGCACATCGACTCCGCCTGGCTGTGGCCGATCCGCGAGACCAAGCGCAAGACGGCCCGCACCTTCTCCAACGTCACGTCGTTGGCCGACGAGTACGACGACTTCGTCTTCGCCTGCTCGCAGGCCCAGCAGTACGCGTGGGTGCGCGACCACCACCCGCACGTGTGGGCCCGCATCCAGGAGTCGGTGAAGAAGGGCCAGTGGGTGCCGGTGGGCGGCATGTGGGTCGAGGCCGACGGCAACCTGCCCGGCGGCGAGGCCCTCGCCCGCCAGCTCGTCCACGGCAAGCGGTTCTTCATCGAGCACTTCGGCATCGAGACCAAGGGCGTGTGGCTGCCGGACTCCTTCGGCTACACCGCCGCCTACCCGCAGCTCGCGCGGCTCGCCGGCAACGAGTGGTTCCTCACCCAGAAGATCTCCTGGAACCAGACCAACAAGTTCCCCCACCACACCTTCTGGTGGGAGGGCATCGACGGCACCCGCGTCTTCACCCACTTCCCGCCGGTCGACACCTACAACGCCCGTTTCAGCGGCGAGGAGATGGACCGCGCGGTGCGCAACTACTCCGAGAAGGGCGCCGGCACGCGCTCCCTCGCGCCCTTCGGCTGGGGCGACGGCGGCGGCGGCCCCACCCGCGAGATCATGGAACGCGCGCGCCGCCTCGCCGACCTGGAGGGCTCGCCCAAGGTCGTCGTCGAACACCCCGACGCCTTCTTCGCCAAGGCCCGCGAGGAGTACCCGGACGCCCCGGTCTGGAACGGCGAGCTGTACCTGGAGCTGCACCGCGCCACCTACACCTCCCAGGCCCGCACCAAGCAGGGCAACCGGCGCAGCGAGCACCGGCTGCGCGAGGCCGAGCTGTGGGCGACCACGGCGGCCCTGCACGCCCCGGGCTACGCGTACCCGTACGAGAGGCTCGACCGCCTGTGGAAGACGGTGCTGCTGCACCAGTTCCACGACATCCTGCCGGGATCGTCGATCGCCTGGGTGCACCGGGAGGCGGAGGCCGAGTACGCGCGGGTCGCCGGCGAACTGGAGGCGCTGACGGCCGAGGCCGTCGCGGCGCTGGGCGGCGGCGGCCCGCGGGTCTTCAACACGAGCCCGTACGACCGCGCCGAGGTCGTGCGGACGGCCGGAGGCGCACCGGTGTTCGTGGAGGTCCCCGCGAACGGCAGCGCGCCCCTCACCGGCGCCGAGCCGCCCCGGCCGGTCACGGTCGACGGGCGGGTCCTCGACAACGGACTGGTGCGGGTGCGGGTGGCGGACGACGGGACACTGTCCTCCGTCCACGACCTGCGGGCGGACCGTGAGGTCCTCGCCGGCGCGGGCAACCTGCTCCGCCTGCACACCGACCTCCCGAACCACTGGGACGCCTGGGACATCGACAAGCACTACCGGAACCGCTTCACGGACCTGCTGGAGGCCCAGTCCGTGACGGTGACCGAGGAGGGCCCCCTCGTCGGCGCGATCCGGGTCACGCGCTCCTTCGGCAGGGGCTCCTCGATCACCCAGACGATCACCCTGCGCGCCGGCAGCCCCCGCGTCGACATCGAGACCGACATCGACTGGCACGAGGCGGAGAAGATCCTCAAGGCGGCCTTCCCGGTGGACGTCCGGGCCCCGCACTCCTCCGCCGAGATCCAGTTCGGTCACGTCCAGCGCCCCACCCACACCAACACCAGCTGGGAGGCGGCCCGCTTCGAGGTCTCCGGCCACCGCTGGGTGCACATCGGCGAACCGGGCTACGGCGTCGCCGTCCTCAACGACTCGACGTACGGGCACGACGTCTCCCGCACGGTCCGCGAGGACGGCGGCACGACCACCACCGTCCGCCTCAGCCTGGTCCGCGCCCCGCGCATCCCGGACCCCGGGGCCGACCAGGGCAGGCACCGCTTCACCTACGCGCTGCTGCCCGGCGCGAGCATCGAGGACGCGGTCGCCGAGGGCTACGCCCTCAACCTCCCGCTGCGCGTGGCGGACGCGGACGGCGCACCCGCACCGGTCGTCTCCGTGGACGGCGAGGGCGTCACCGTGGAGGCGGTCAAGCTGGCCGACGACGCGTCGGGCGACGTCGTGGTGCGCCTGTACGAGTGCCGCGGCGGCCGCGCCCGGGGCGTGCTGCGCACCGGGTTCCCGCTCGCCGGGGCCCGGATCACCGACCTGCTGGAACGCCCGCTGGAGGACGTGGACCTCGACGGCGACGGCGCGGTCCCGGTCGTCCTGCGCCCCTTCCAGATCCTGACGCTGCGTCTGCGGCGCGCCGAGACCGGCTGACCCGTCCGCACCACGCCGGGGGGGCGAGTCCGCCCCCCCGGCGACGCCGTGCCGTCGGCGGTCCGCACGAGCGCCGGCGCGCCGCGGACCGGTCCGCCCCGGTCCCCGCACGCTTCGGGCCGGCCGGTCGCTCCCCGTGACAGCGGCCGGCCGGCCCGATCCCCCGTTCCCCCGTCCGGGAATCCCCCGTCGATCCCCGGTCCCCCCACTGGCCGGTGCAGGACGTGCGGGGGGCGCTCCCACGGAGGTCCCCCGTGATCCCCCGTGTCCCCCCTCGTTCCTCCGTCGGCCTTCGGTGCTACACGGTTAAGAGCGCGCACCTCGGCGCCTGATACACCCCCGGACGAAAAAAATCCCCCGGACTCGTGCGTCCGGGGGTTCTTCGCCACGGAGGTCCCGTGACCGAGGAGGTCAGAGCGGCAGCGCCGCGGCGACCGCGGGAGCCGGGGACGACGCCTCGACGGACTCGGCCTGCGCGGGCACCGCGGGCAGCAGCGTCTCCGTCTCCTCGACGCGCTGCTGCGGAAGCGACACCGGCCGCAGCGGCCGCGGCCCCGCCACCACCGTGTAGTCCTGCCCCAGGAACGGCGGCACGACCTCCCCGGGGTCCTCGCCGAGCGCCAACTGCACGGCGGCCCACGGGGCGTTGACCCCGCACAGCGACAGCTGGTGCAGCCCGCCGGCCGGACGCGTGTTGACGTCCATCAGGACCGGCCGCCCGCCGAACATCCGGAACTGGATGTTGGACAGGTAGTGCAGGCCGAAGCCCTCGGCGATCCGCCGGGCCGGCTCCAGCCACTGTTCCTGGAGCGTGAAGCCGCGGCGGCGGCCGTTCTTGACGCGGCCGATGGCGAGGCGGACCAGGTTGTCGGGTCCGGTGAGGCAGTCCACGGACACCTCGGGCTGCTCCAGGCGCGGCATCACCAGCCAGTCCACCGGCTCGTCGGCCTGCCGCAGCACCTCCACGACCATGTCGAGCTGGACGTACGGGGTGGGGAAGCCGTTGAGGTGGGTGAGCGAGAAGGGCGCCCGCGTGATCACGCGGAAGCCCACCCCGCCCGCGCCGGACGCGGGCTTGAAGCACGCCTTGTGGCCGCCGGCCTCCAACTCCTCGACGGCGGCGACGAGTTCGTCGGCCGTCCGCACCCGCCACCACGGCGGTACGGGCACCCCGATCGCCTGGACGGCCTCGTAGGCGACCACCTTGTCCTGGAACACGGCCACGGCCTCGGGGGTGGGCGCCAGCAGCGCCGTGCCGAGCGCCGCGAAGTCGGCGCGGCGGGCCACGATCGCCGCCTGGTGCAACCGGGGCACGAACACGTCGATGCCGCGGCGCCCGCACTGGTCGAGCGCGTACTCGACGTACGCGGCCGGGGACAGGCCCTCCGGTTCCCGTTCGGCGGTGTCGGCGGCGGCCAGGACGGGCGAGTCGGCGTCCCCGTGCGTGGCGTGGATCTCGACGGCCCGGTCGTTCGGATTTCGTCGCAGCTGATCCATGAAGAACACGTTCTCCGCGTACGTGCGGTTGAGCCAGACGCGTACGCGAGAGGCCATGCAGGCCGCCTTTCACGGTTCGCGGGCACGGCGGAGCGGGCCCGTGCCCGGGCAGGGTGGAGGAAGGGACACCGAAGCGCCCCGTGCGAAGGGGCGTCCGAAGCGGAGGTGTCGGGGCGATCATACGGCTTCCCGGGGGTGCGGCGCGCAACGCCCGTGTTACGGATTTTCCGATCGTCTTCACGCCGTTCGGGGGTTCCGGTAAGGGCGCCGGACGGGCCGCCGCCGGACGTCCGCGGGGGACGTCCTTGTCCCGCGCGCGGGAATGTGTTGTCGTGGTGCCGTTCGTGTGTCCGTCAGGGGCGCACGTGTCCGAGCGGGAGCGGGGGAGCGGACGTGACGACGACGGCCGGTGGTGCCGGACAGCTGCTGGCCATCAGCGATCTGCACATCGGGTACCCCGAGAACCGCGCCCTGGTCGAGCGCATGGCCCCGGAGTCCGACGACGACTGGCTGCTGGTGGCCGGCGACGTCTCGGAGAGCGTGGCCGACATCGGCTGGACGCTGAAGACCCTCGCGAGCCGCTTCCGCAAGGTCGTCTGGGCCCCCGGCAACCACGAACTGTGGACCCACCCGAAGGACACCGTCGCCCTCAGGGGGGTCGCCCGGTACGAGCACCTCGTCGAACTCTGCCGCGAGCTGGGGGTGACCACTCCCGAGGACCCCTACCCGGTGTGGGAGGGCCCGGGCGGCCCGGTGGCGGTCGCGCCGTTGTTCCTGCTGTACGACTACTCCTTCCTGCCGTCCGGCTGCACCACCAAGGAGGAGGGGCTGGCCTACGCGCACGGCACCGGGATCGTGTGCAACGACGAGTACCTGCTGCACCCCGACCCCTATCCGACCCGCGAGGACTGGTGCCGGGCGCGGGTCGCGCAGACGGAGCGCCGGCTCGAGGCCCTCCCGGACGACCTGCCGACCGTCCTCGTCAACCACTATCCGCTGGACCGGCACCCCACGGACGTCCTGTGGCACCCCGAGTTCGCCATGTGGTGCGGCACCCGGCTGACCGCCGACTGGCACCGCCGGTTCCGGGTCGCGGCCATGGTCTACGGCCATCTGCACATCCCGCGGACCACCTGGCACGAGGGCGTCCGCTTCGAGGAGGTGTCGGTCGGCTACCCCCGCGAGTGGCGCAAGCGCCCCCAGCCGCCGGGCCGGCTGCGCCGCATCCTGCCGACGGAGGACGACGCCGCGTGATCGAGGAACTGCTGCCGCAGACGGTCGTCGCCGTGGAGGCCCACGGCGAGGAGGGCGTCCGGGAGTTCGGGGACGGTCCGCTGTACCCGCAGGAGGAGGCGCTCGTGGCACGGGCCGTCGCCAAGCGCCGCAGGGAGTTCACCCTCGTGCGCTCCTGCGCGCGGCGCGCCATGGAGAAGCTCGGCGTGCCCCCGCAGCCGGTGCTGCCCGGCGAGCGCGGCGCCCCGCAGTGGCCGGCCGGCCTGACCGGCAGCATGACCCACTGCGACGGCTACGGCGCCGCGGCCCTGGTGCGCGCCGACGACCTGGCCTCCGTCGGCATCGACGCCGAACCCCACGCGCCGCTGCCCGACGGGGTCCTGTCGGCCATCGCCCTGCCGGCCGAGGCGGAGCGTCTGCGCGCGCTGGCCGCGGACCGGCCGGACGTGCACTGGGACCGGCTGCTGTTCAGCGCCAAGGAGTCCGTCTACAAGGCGTGGTTCCCCCTCACCCGGAAGTGGCTGGACTTCTCCGAGGCCGACATCACCGTCGACGCCGGCCTCGCGGGCGGCACCCGGGGCACCTTCCGCGCCCGGCTCCTCGTGCCCGGCCCGCTGCTCGGCGACCGGCGGATCGGCCACTTCGACGGCCGCTGGACCGTGGAACGCGGGCTGGTGGCGACCGCGATCACGGTCCGGCACGCCTGATCCGGGCGGCGCGAGCAGGCGCGGAGCCCTCCCGTCCCGGCCCCGCCCTCACCCCCTGCGGCCCTCACCCCTGCGGGCAGCAGCTGTTCAGCAGCCGGAAGAACTCCTCCTCGTTGCCCGCCAGACCGGCGGCCGCCAGCGCCTGTTCCGCCTCGGCCAGGACGGCGGGCGGAACCACGG
Organism: Streptomyces sp. NPDC017936; assembly: GCF_044328485.1. Taxonomy (NCBI): domain Bacteria; kingdom Bacillati; phylum Actinomycetota; class Actinomycetes; order Kitasatosporales; family Streptomycetaceae; genus Streptomyces; species Streptomyces sp. NPDC017936. The sequence continues at coordinate 477,132 of NZ_JBIRHK010000002.1, forward strand.
GAGGCAACCCGTCGTGCGCCGGTCCCCGGGCGTGGCCGCGGTCCTCGTCGCCGAAGGCGGCCCGGACGGTGTGCAGCAGCCGCAGGTAGGCCTGGACGGCGGTGCGCTCGCGGTCGGTCAGTACGGCAGTGGGCATCGGTCGGCTCTCCCCGTGTCGGCGTTTCCTCCCCCGCGCCCCGGCGGCGCGTACGCCACCGTGCGGCGGCGCACTCCCCAGCTTGCCGCCCGCCACTGACAATCGGGTTCCGCTCCGCACCGGTTCGCCCGCTCAGCGCAGGCCCGACCTCGTCGGACACCCCGGGGCACGACGGCCGGCGCGCCCGTGCGACGGGCGGTGAGCGACCGTCCGCCGGACGGGGACCGCGAGCCTCAGGCCCCGCCCCGCTCCTGCCGCCCCAGGTACCCCAGCGACGCCTCGATCCGCCCCGCGAGATGGTCGCGCTGCCCGCGCCCGCGCCCGCGCGCCGACGGCCCCGCGAGCCACGCACGGCACCTGCTGGCCAGCAGCAGGCCGAACCGCTCGGCGTCCCGCTCGTCGGCCAGGTCGAAGCGGGTGCGCGCGGCGACCTTGTGGACCGTCGCCTGCAGGTCCGCGCCGTCGTGGAGCAACCGGGCCGCGACGGCCGCGCCCTCGACGTGGTGACTGCAGTGGCCCGCCTTCATGTGCCACAGCTCGTGGCCGAGGATCACCAACTGGTGGTCGGGGGCGGTGCGTTCCTCGACGACGACGAGGTCCTGGTCGGCCATGTCGAGCCACAGCCCGCTGGCGGTGCCCGGCGGGAAGGCGGCCGTACGGAAGTGGACGGGGCGGCCGCGGCGCCTGCTCATGCCGTCGCACAGGGCGGTGTACAGGTCGGCCGGCGCGGCGGGGGCCGGGAGGCTCAGCTCCGCGACCAGCTCGTCGCACAGGCGGCGCATGTCCTTGGCGATGCCCACAGTCCTCCCCCGGATCACGACTCGGGCCGCTTCACGCTCTCCAGGAGCATGTCCAGCCACTCGGCGACCTTGTCGCGGTGCTGGTCGGTGGGCAGCTGTGCGGCCCGCCAGGCGATTCCGCGCACGCCGTGGTCCTGCAGCAGCCGCTCCAGCGGGTCCTCGGCGGCCGCGGCCGCCTCCCGGGCGGCGAGCTTCTGCAGCAGCTCCTGCTCGATGTGCTGAAGGGCGCCCGCGAGCGCCTCGGGGTCCTCCGCGGTGAGGAAGCCGGCGTGGACACGGAAGAAGCGCTGGATGGCGTCGCAGTGCTCCATCGTGGGGCGTCGGTCGCCGTTGATCAGGGCGCCCGCCTGCTGCCGCGACATGCCGGCGCCGTCGGCGATCTCCTGCTGGGTGTACTTGCGGCCGTTGGGCTTGAGCCGGGTGCGGCGCAGCAGGTCGAGGCGTTGCAGGAAGCGGGCCTGCACATCCGGCTCGCCGGCCGGCCGGCCGCTCAGCAGGGCCTTGACGACGGACTCGGGAACACCGCAGGCGACGGACAGCCGCCTGGTGTCGAAGACCTCCGCGTGCGGCACGCCGAGCCGGTCGGCGAGTGCGGTGACGCGGGCGACGACGGCCGACAGCAGCACCGTCGCCGTGGCGTCCGGAACCTCGAAGCCATCCGTCACCGACAGGTCTCCTACGTCTCTCACGACCCTCTCACAGGCACACCCGATCGCCGTGAACTGACCGGAGAGTAGCGGGTCTTTCGAACTCACATCCAGGTCTCGCCACAACTGTGGCCAATTTCAGCCGTCAACGAGCGTGGAATGCCACGATAGTTGACATGCCTCCCGTCGGGGCACCAGGATCGGGGCGCCGCGTGAAGGCCGCAGAGGCAAGAGGGGTGACCTCCCGATGGCATATCAGGCAGGTGGGCAGCGGTCGGTGCCGCGGCCCGTCCCCGAGGGTCCGGAGGCCCAGGCCTACCTCCAGGACTACGCCGTGTACCTGGAGGCCGTCCCCTTCCCGTCCGTCGTCCTCGACCACCGTTGGGACGTCGTCCTGGCCAACACCGCTTTCCGGTCACTTTTCCGGGAGGTGGGCCCGCACCCGACGGCCCTGCCGGGCGACAACTTCCTCCGCTTCGTCCTCTTCCACCCCGACGCGGCGTCGGTCCTCGGCGACCACGAGTCCAGCTGGTGCCTGCCGATGCTGGCCCGCTTCGCCTCGGTGCTGGAACGGCACGGCCACGACCACGGTCTCCAGGCGATCCGTCGCGAGATCGCCCAGGACCCGATCATGGAGGCCGCCTACCGGCAGGGCCTGCCGCACTGGATGCGCGCGGTCGGCGAGGAGGCGGTCGAGCACGACGGGGCCGTGCGCCCCCTGCTGCACCCGGACCCGCGCTGGGGCGCCACCGAGTGCCGCATCGTCGGCGAGACGCCGAGGACCTTGCAGGACATGGGGTACACGCGGCTGACGATGGTGCTGCGCGAGGCTCCCGCGCCCGCGCCCCGCAGGGCGCGCCGGCCCCGTCGCTCCGCGGGGCACCTCAGCGTGGTGCCCGCCCCAGAGGCCTGACCGGGCACCGTCGGCGTTCAGGTCGCCGACGGCGCCCGGGTCAGTGCGGGCCCTCTCGTACCGCGCGCGACTTCTCCTCCGGGTGATCCGCTCCTTCGGGTGATCCGCTCCTTCGGGTGATCCGCCCGGCGGGCCGGGGCGCCGGACGGGAGGCGCGACCGCCGTGACCGGCCTGCCCACCGGTCCGCTCACCGGCCCGTCCGCCCGCCCCTCGCGCGGCGCGTCCCGAGGCGGCCCGCCCGGGAACCGGGGCGGCCGAGGCCGCGGGGCCGCCCGCGCGCTCACCGACCGCGCTCACGCGCGTTCCCCGCGTCACCGGCCGCCGTGCTCCGCGGCGCCGCTTCCGCGGCGGCGGTCCGGTGGCGGGTTGCAGCCGGTGCCGCACGGCAGTTCCCTGGAAGTATCCAGACGCGGAGGTGATCCAGGTGAAAGCCGTCGTCTACGAGAAGCCCTTCAGCGTGACGGTGAAGGACGTCGACGATCCGCAGATCCAGCACCCCAACGACGTGCTGGTACGTGTCACGTCGACCGCCATCTGCGGTTCCGACCTGCACATGTACGAAGGCCGCACGGCGGCCGAGGCGGGCATCGTCTTCGGACACGAGAACATGGGCATCGTCGAGGAGACCGGCGCGGGGGTGACCTCCCTGTCCGAGGGCGACCGCGTGGTCATGCCGTTCAACGTCGCCTGTGGATTCTGCAAGAACTGCCTGGCGGGGAAGACCGGCTTCTGTCTGACGGTCAATCCGGGCTTCGCCGGCGGAGCCTACGGCTACGTGGCCATGGGGCCGTTCATCGGCGGGCAGGCGGAGCGGCTGCGGGTGCCCTACGCCGACTTCAACTGCCTGAAGCTGCCGCCGGGTGATGAGTTCGAGACCGACTTCATCCTGCTCGCCGACATCTTCCCGACCGGCTACCACGGCTGTGAACTCGCCGAGGTGATCCCCGGGGAGAGCGTGGCCGTCTTCGGCGCGGGGCCCGTGGGGCTGATGGCCGCCTACTCCGCGCTCCTGCGGGGCGCGTCGAAGGTGTTCTCGGTGGACCGGGTGCCCGAGCGGCTCGCCAAGGCGGAGGAGATCGGGGCGATCCCCATCGACTTCACCCAGGGCGACCCGGCCGAGCAGATCAGGGAACAGACAGGAGGAGAAGGCACCGACAAGGGCGTGGACGCCGTCGGGTACCAGGCCCAGGCGCACGACGACACCAGCCACGAGGAACCGGCCGTGGTCCTGAACACGCTCGTCGCGACGGTGCGGCCGACCGGCAAGCTGGGCGTGCCGGGACTGTACGTGCCGTCCGACCCGGGCGGACCCGACGAGCACGCCAAGCACGGCCAGCTGCTGGTCTCCATCGGCCAGATGTTCGAGAAGGGGCAGCAGATGGGCACGGGCCAGTGCAACGTCAAGCGGTACAACCGCCAGTTGCGCGACCTGATCATCGCGGGGCGCGCCAAGCCCAGCTTCGTGGTCTCCCACGAACTCCCGCTGGAGGAGGCGCCGAACGCCTACCAGAAGTTCGACAAGCGGATCGAGGGTTACACCAAGGTCGTGCTGCATCCGGAGCACGCGCTGGCGGCCTGAGCGCCACCGGCCGTTCCGCGGTCCGCGTTCCTCGCCCTCCGGCACCGGGGCGGCGGGGGACGCGGACCGGTGTGCGGGCGCGGATCCGCGGAGGAGGGCGGCATCCGAAGGACCGCGCGGCAATGTCGTTGAATGATCTACCAAGTGGTTATGCTGCCCGGAGGGGCCGCCGCCGTCCCCTCCGGGCGGCGGGACGTCCGCCCCCGTCGCCGCCCGAGGAGAGCCATGACCAGCACACACGGGGACGCGCAGCCGGACCGGACGGCCCTCGAGGCGCGGCGCCGGCGGATCCGCGACCGGCACCTGCGGCCGAGCGGCGAACGGCCCGCGTCGTCCGCGCGGGGCCTGCACCACACCGCGTTGATCAGCAGTGACGTCGAGCGGACGATCCGCTTCTACCAGGACGTCCTGGAGTTCCCGCTGACCGAGCTGATCGAGAACCGCGACTACCCCGGCTCGTCGCACTTCTTCTTCGACATCGGCAACGGCAACCTCCTCGCCTTCTTCGACTTCCCCGGCCTCGGCGTCGGCCCCTACGCCGAGGTGCTCGGCGGGCTCCACCACGTGGCGATCTCCGTCGAGCCCGACCGCTGGCGCCACCTGGTCGACAAGCTCGCCGGGGCCGGCGTCGAGCACGTGGTGCACAGCGAGGTCTCCGTCTACTTCCGCGACCCCGACGGCGCCCGGCTCGAACTCATCGCCGACCCCCTCGGCGAGATGTACGGCACCGAAGTGCTCTGACCCCGGGACGGACCGCCGCGTCCGTCCTCCTCGCCGGACGGACCGCCGCGTCCGTCCTCCCCGTCAACGGGCCCCTCGCCGCGTCCGCAGGGAAACCGGCGCAGCCCCGGCCCGGCCCGCACCTTCCGTACCGGCGGCCGTCACATCGCCGTCATCCGGCCCTTCCCCGGCGTTCCGTGGCCCTGGAACACTCCTTGCGCGCGCACTCCGTCATCCACCGGCCGGCCGTGGAACCCCCGGTACGAGAGGTCCCTCACCCATGCCCGACGTCAACCGGCGCAGATTCCTCCAGATCGCGGGTACCGGCACGGCCTTCGGCGCGCTGTCGAGCAGCATCGAACGCGCCGCGGCCCTGCCCGCGAACCACCGCACGGGATCGATCGAGGACGTCGAGCACATCGTCGTCCTGATGCAGGAGAACCGCTCCTTCGACCACTACTTCGGCACGCTGCGGGGAGTGCGCGGCTTCGGCGACCCGCACCCGGTCACGCTCCCGAACGGCAAGCCGGTGTGGCACCAGTCGGACGGCGCCAGGGACGTGCTGCCCTTCCACCCCACCGCCGACGACCTCGGCATGCAGTTCCTGGAGGGCCTGCCGCACAGCTGGCCCGACGGCCAGGCCGCCTACAACGGGGGCCGGTACGACACCTGGGTGCCGGCGAAGGGCACCACGACCATGGCGTACCTCACCCGTGAGGACATCCCCTTCCACTACGCCCTCGCCGACAGGTTCACCGTCTGCGACGCGTACCACTGCTCCTTCATCGGCTCCACCGACCCCAACCGCTACTACCTGTGGTCGGGTCACACGGGCAACGACGGCAAGGGCGGCGGCCCCGTCCTCGGCAACGAGGAGCTCGGCTACGACTGGACGACCTACCCCGAGCGCCTGGAGAAGGCCGGCATCTCCTGGAAGGTCTACCAGGACGTCGGCGACGGCCTCGACGCGCAGGGCTCCTGGGGCTGGATCCAGGACGCCTACCGCGGCAACTACGGCGACAACTCGCTGCTGTACTTCACCAGGTACCGCGACGCACGGCCCGGCGACCCGCTGTACGACAAGGCCCGCACCGGCACCGACGTGAAGAACGGCGACGGCTACTTCGACCGGCTGCGCGCGGACGTACAGGCCGGCACGCTGCCGCAGATCTCCTGGATCGCCGCCCCGGAGGCCTTCTCCGAGCACTCCAACTGGCCCTCCAACTACGGTGCCTGGTACATCTCCCAGGTCCTGGACGCGCTCACCTCCGACCCGGCCGTGTGGGCGAGGACCGCCCTGTTCATCACGTACGACGAGAACGACGGCTTCTTCGACCACGTGGTGCCGCCGCTTCCGCCGCGGTCCGCGGAACAGGGCCGGTCCACGGTCGACGTCACCCTCGACCTCTTCCCCGGCGGCGGAAGCCGTGTCGCCGGCCCCTACGGGCTGGGCCCGCGGGTACCGATGCTGGTCGTCTCGCCCTGGAGCAAGGGCGGTTACGTCTGCTCCGAGACGCTGGACCACACCTCCGTCATCCGGTTCATGGAGCGCCGCTTCGGGGTGCGCGAGCCGAACATCTCGCCGTGGCGGCGGGCCGTCTGCGGTGATCTGACCGCCGCCTTCGACTTCTCCCGCACGGACACCGGGCCGGTCGTGCTGCCCGGCACCGACGGCTACGCGCCCCCGGACCGCGAGCGTCACCCCGACTACCGGCCGGCCCCGCCGGCACAGGGCGTCCTGCCCCGGCAGGAGCGCGGGCTGCGGCCCACCCGGCCGCTGCGGTACGCGCCCGCCGTGGACGGTTCGGCCGACGCGTCCGCCGGGACCCTCACCCTCACCTTCTCCTCCGGGCCGAAGGCCGGCGCCGCCTTCCTCGTCACCTCCGGCAACCGCGCGGACGGGCCGTGGACGTACACCACCGAGGCCGGCAAGAGGATCTCGGACACCTGGGACCCGGCGTCCTCGGACGGCGTCCACGACCTGACCGTGCACGGTCCGAACGGCTTCCTGCGGGTCTTCCGGGGGTCGGGCGGCAAGGCCGGACCCGAGGTGGTCGCCCGGCACGCCGGGGACGCTCTCGAGCTGACCTTCACCCACCGGGGCGCCGGCACGGCCGAGCTGAAGGTGGCCGACGGGTACGGCGGCCGCACGACGACGGTCAGGGTGCGCGCCGGCGCCGTCGTCAGGCGCACCGTCGACCTCACCGCCGGCCGGCGCTGGTACGACCTCACCGTCACCCGCGCCGCCGACCCGGCCTTCCTGCGGCGGTTCGCCGGACACGTCGAGAACGGGCGCCCCGGCGTCAGCGACCCGGCCATCGCGACGGAGTGAGGGCCCCACGGGCCTGACGGCCCGGTGACCTCGCGGACGACGTCCGCCGCCCCGACGCCGGCGGGCCGGCGCGTGGGGCGGCGGTCCCTACAGCGGCGTGAGATGCTCCGGCCCGGTCGTCGGCCGGGGCAGCAGCACGGGCTCCGGGGAGGCCGTCGCCGGCTCCAGCGCCAGCACCGCCGCCACGGGGTGCTCCTCGTCGTCGGCGGCGGTCGGTGCGGGGTCCGGCGCCGCCCGGGACAGCAGCACCACGCCCCACCCGGCGAGGCCCGCTCCGGCGAGCGCCAGCAGCGCGCCCGCCGCCCCGCCCCGCAGCCGTTCGCCGAGCAGCGCGAGGCCGATCACCGCGGCGGCCACCGGGTTCGCCAGCGTCACCACCGCCAGCGGGGCGCCGAGACCGCCCCGGTACGCGGTCTGCGACAGCAGCAGCCCGGCCGCGGCGAAGGCGGCCACCAGGAGCGCCACCCCGACCACCTGCACGCTGAGCAGCGGCCCCGACCGGTCCGTCGCGGCGACCGTCACCGTCTGGGTGAGCGCCGAGGCGACCCCGGAGGCGGCCCCGGACGCCGTCGCGTGCCGCAGCCCGGGCCGGGCGCCGGGCCGCGCCAGCACACCGGCCAGCGCGGCCGTGGCGCCCGCCACCGCGAGCGCCTCGGGCACGCTCAGCACGTCCTCGGGCGCCGACCCGGACGCCGCGACCAGGATCGCGGTCAGCCCGAGCAGGGTGAACGCGGTGCCCCGCCACTCGGCGGCGCCGACCCGCCGCCCCGCGACCCGTGCGCCCAGCGGCACCGCCGCGACCAGGGTGAGCGCGCCCAGCGGCTGGACGACGGTGAGCGGACCGTACCTGAGGGCCACCACGTGCAGCAGCGCGCCGCCGGCGTTCAGCCCCACGGACGCCCACCAGGCGCCGCGGGCCAGCAGGCGCAGCAGGCCCGTGCCCGCGGAGCGGGACGCCAGCCGCTCCTGGGCGACCGCCGCGGCCGCGTAGGCGACGGCCGACACCAGCGACAGGACGACGGCGACGAGGAAGGCGCTCACCGCCCGGCCCCCACGAGCACCGGCCCCCCGGCCGCCGGTTCCCCGGCCGCCGGCTCCCCGGCCCGCAGCGGCCGCCGCGTCCCGGGGCCGGCCGCGGCCGGCGTGCGCCGCGGCGGGGGGAGCACCGCGAGCGCCACGCCCAGCAGGGCCGCGGCCACCAGCGCGTCGAGCCAGTAGTGGTTCGCCGTTCCGACGATCACCAGCAGCGTGACCAGCGGATGCAGCAGCCACAGCCACCGCCGGCGCGACCGGGTGGCCGCGATCAGACCGACCGCCACCATCAGCGCCCAGCCGAAGTGCAGCGAGGGCATCGCCGCGAACTGGTTCGAGAGGTGGTCGGTCCGCGGCGGCCCGTACACCGACGGCCCGTACACCCGCGCGGTGTCGATCAGACCGGTGGCCGCGAGCATCCGCGGCGGGGCGAGCGGGAACAGGAGGTGGAGCACCAGGGCGGCGGCCGTGACGGCGGCCAGGATCCGGCGGGCCCACCTGTAGTGCGCCGGGCGCCGCAGGTAGAGCCAGACGAGGAAGGCGGCGGTGGCGGGGAAGTGGACGCCCGCGTAGTAGGCGTTCGCGGTCCGGACGAGGCCGTCGCCGTGCAGCAGCAGGGACTGCACCGCGTCCTCGCCGGGCCACCGCAGCCACCGTTCGGCGTCCCACACGCGGTGCGCGTTGCGCAGCGCCTCGCCGGTGTGGCCCGAGGCCAGCTGCCGGCCGAGCTTGTAGACGAGGAAGAGCCCTGCGACGAGCAGGAGCTCCCGGACTATCGGCGGTCGTGCCGGCGTGGCCGGCTCCGTTTGCGCAGGCTCGGTGCGGGCATTCATCCCCCGGCCCCTTCACTGACGATGGGTGCGTGCGGTGGTGCGGCGCGGGCCGGGCGACCCGCGCGGACGACATCGATACGATGCCGTACCGATACGCCAGTGTACCGATACGCCTCAGTACCGGTACACTGGCGTATCGATGAGGGTCGGACACCCGGGAGCGGGGCCCGCCGACGGAGGATGCGGACAGCAACGAGAGCCGGAAGAGGGGACGAAGCGATGACGTCGCAGGCCGCGGAGGGACCGGAGCCGGTCGCCGCCTCGCGCCGCTCCAAGCTCACGCCCGAGCGTGAGCAGGAGTTCTTCGACGCCGTCCTCGAACAGATCCGGGAGTGCGGGTACGACGCCGTCACCATGGAGGGGGTCGCCTCGACCACCCGGTGCAGCAAGTCGACGCTGTACCGCCAGTGGAAGACCAAGCCGCAGTTCGTGGTGGCCGCGCTGCGCTCCCGCCGCCGCGCGCGGCTGGGCGGCATCGACACCGGGACGCTCGCCGGGGACCTGCGTGAGGCCGCGCGGGGCGCGGCCCGGTGGTCCCTCACGGACACCAAGCTGCTGCAGGCGCTCGGCCACGCCGTCACCCAGGACGAGGAACTCGCCCGGGCGCTGCGCGAGGCGCTCGTCGAGCCGGAGATCGCCGCGCTGCGCGAGATCCTGCACCGCGGTGTGGAACGCGGCGAGATCCGGGCCGACCACCCGGCGCTGGAGTACATCCCGGCCCAGATGTTCGGCGTCGTCCGCGCCCGTCCCGTGGTGGACGGCAGGTACGCCGACGAGGAGTACCTGCTCCGTTTCGTGGAGGCCGCCGTGCTGCCGGCGCTGGGCCTCACCTAGTTGACTCAGGCCGCCGTCCGCGGGATGACCGGACGGTGACCTGCTCGCGCCGCACCGTGGGGACGGGGGCGGCGCGCACCCCCCGGCCGGGTGGGGTCCCCTTGAGCGGAGGGGCGCCCCACCCGGCCGGTCCGTGTGCGGGCGGCTCAGACGTCCTGGCCGCTGCCGCCGCCCGTGGACACCTTGATGCCCTGGGTGATGGTGTCGATGACCGACACCGGCTGGTCGGCGTCGACGCCGAAGCGCAGCACCACCATCCGCCCGGTGTTCGCGGGCGCGGGGAACGCCAGCGACTCGACGTAGCCGTCGGCGCCCTTGCTGGTGACCGCCTTCCAGCGCACCAGGTAGCCCTTCTGCCCGGCCACGGTGACCGCCTTGGAGGCGAGCACCTGGTGCGAGGTGATCTCACCGTAGGTGGTGCCGCCGTAGGACTCCTCGGCGTTGGCCTCGATGTCGGCCTTCGCGACCGCCTCGGCCGTGCTCCCCTTGGTGCCCAGCACCTCGGCGGGCGCCGAGTACACGCCCCCCTTGGTGCAGGACTTCGACGTGTCGCCGGGGCACTCGTAGGAGGAGTCGGAGGTGATCTGGACGCCCACGCTCAGCTCCTGCCCGCTCCATCCGTCCGGGATGGGGATGCTGATGCCGTTGAGCGCGTCCGTCACCGCACCGCTCCTGATCCTGGGCGCCTCGGACCCGTCCGGCGCGGGCGAGGACCCGTCCTGCCCGTCGTTCCCGTCCGGTCCGCCGGACCCGCCCGAGTCGCCGAACGGGCCGCCCCGGCCGCCGTCCTGCCCGCCTTCCTGTCCGCCGGGCCCGCCCGGCCCCTGCGCCGTCCCCGGACCGTCCGAGCCGCCGTCGTCCTGGGTCAGCGCGTACACGCCGAACCCGATGCTCGCGAGGACCGCCACCGCCGCGGCGACCGCGATGCCGGTGCGCAGTCCGCGCCGCCCGCCCGGCCCCGCCGGTGCCGCCGGATACGTCGGATAGGCCGGATACGCCCCCGCGGTCGGCCCCTGCGCCGGCGGACCCCATGCGGCGGCCGTGCCCGCGGGCCGGGTCCGGTCCGTCCACGCCTTGCCGTCCCACCAGCGCTCGGTGGCGGGACCGTCACTTGTCTGCCCCGGGTCGGGGTACCACCCGGGTGGAGTCACCTGCGTCATGCCCCCACCGTATGAGGCGTCGGTGAAAGTCGTATGAGAGGGATGACATCCTCGGCGGTCGCCCGGCCGGCACCCCGTGCCCCTCTGGCGCGAAATCGACGTCAATTCGCGGCGCCGAACGCGTCGTTGACGTCCGCGGGCTCCTTCGCAGGCCCGTCGGGTCCTCCGGGCGCACGCCTCCTCACCCGCCGGGGCAACGGCTCTGCGGACCCTCCTCCGCACGCGCCCCCGGAGGACTACGCTCGAGGTCTGTACGTCGTTCGGGCGACTTGGGGAGGTACCGGGATGACGGAGGTGCGGCCGGCGGCGGCCGCCTCGGCTTCCCTGTGGGAGCGCGACGAGGAAGTCGCCGCCATCCGGCGGGCGGTGGAAACACTCCGCGCCGACCGGTCCTCCCCGGGCCGGGTGCACGTGCTGCGCGGCGAGGCCGGACTCGGCAAGACCGCGCTGCTGGCCGAGACACGCCGTATCGCCGAGGCCCGGGGCTGCACGGTGTGGTCGGCCCGCGGCGGCGAGACCCTCCGGTCCGTCCCCTTCCACGTGGTACGGCAGTTGCTCCAGCCCGCCCTGCTCTCCCTGCACCCGGAGGAGGCCCGCGAGTACCTCGGCGACTGGTACGACATCGCCGGCCCCGCCCTCGGCATCGTGGAACCGACCGGGCGCCAGGCCGACCCGCAGGGCGTGTGCGACGGCCTGGTCGCCGCGGTGACCGGGCTGGCCCGCCGGGACTGGCCGCTGGTGCTGCTGGTGGACGACGCGCACTGGGCCGACCAGGAGACCCTGCGCTGGCTCGCCGCGTTCGTCTCACGCCTCGACGAGCTGTCCGTCCTGGTCGTCGTGGCCCGCAGGCCCGGCGAGGTCAGGGGCGACGGCGCCCGCCACCTCGACGCCGTCGCCGAGGCCGCCGGAGCCTCGGTCACCAGCCTCAGCGCCCTCACCCCGGACGCGGTCGCCGGCCTGACCCGCGCCACCGTGGGCGTCCACGCCGACGACCCGTTCTGCCGCGAGGTCTGGGCCGTCACCGGCGGGAACCCCTACGACACCGTCGAACTCCTCGCCAAGGTCCGGGACGGCGAGCTGGAGCCCAGCGAGTCCTCGGCCACCGAACTGCGCCCCCTGAACCGCAGGGCCCGCGGCGGCGGACTCGTCGACCGCCTGGAGGAACTCGGCGTCGACGCCACCCGGTTCGCCATGGCCGCCGCCATCCTCGGCGCCGGCATCCGCGTCGACGAGGTAGCCCGGCTCGCCGGCATGGCCCGCGACGACGCGGAGCGCTGCGCCGACCTGCTGCGCGACGCCCGCATCCTCACCGACCCCGACCCCGCGGTGGGCCCCGTCGCCGAGGGCGGCGGGCTGGAGTTCGTCCACCCCCTCATCGCCAGCGCCGTCTACGACTCCATCCCCGACAGCCTGTGCCGGGCGATGCACGGCATCGCCGCCGAGGTGGTCCTGGACGGCGGCCGGGGCGTCGCGGCCGCCTCCCGCCACCTGCTGAAGGTCCACCCGGACGACGACGAGGAACTCGTCGAGCAGCTGCGCGAGGCCGCCCGCGAACACCTCGCCGTCGGCGCCCCCGACGCGGCCCGCCGCTGCCTGGAGCGCGCCCTGAAGGAACCGCCCCCGCCCGACACGCACGCCCGGGTGCTCTTCGAACTCGGCTGCGCCACCCTGCTGACCGCGCCCGCCCGGACCATCGGCCACCTGCGGGAGGCGCTCGCCACGCCCGGCCTCGCCGGCGCCGAACGCGTCGACGCCGTCTACCGCCTCTCCCAGGCCCTCCTGCACAACGACCAGCTGGAGGAGGCCGTCCGCACCGTCGAGGCGGAGGCCGCCCGGCAGCCGCCGGGACCGGCACGGATGCGGCTGCAGGCGGTGCAGTTCATGTGGGAGGGCATCCACGCCGGGGAGAGCGCCTCACCCGGCCGTTCGGAGAAGCTCGCCGCGCTCGCCGCGACCTGCACCGGCCGGGACAACGCCGAACGCGCCCTGCTCGTCCTGCGCGGCTTCGACGCGATGACGCACGGCGAGAACGCCGAGATCGTCGTCGAACTGTGCGACCGCGCCCTCGTCAACGGCCGCCTCGCGCCCGGCCTCGGCTGGACCGACACCGAGTGGGGCATCGAGCTGCTGATGATGCTCTCCAGCGCGTACGTCTACACCGACCGCCTCGACCGCGCCGAGTCCCTCCTCACCGAGGCCCTGCGCACCTACGAGTCCGCCGGCTGGAGCGGCGGCCACCTGGCCATCGCCCACACGTACCTGGGTCTCGCGCACCGTCGGCGCGGCCGCCTGAAGGACGCCGAGAAGTCGCTGCGCGAGGCGCTGCGCCTCGCCGGGCGCGTCGGCCCCGGACTGCCCCTGTACTGGTCCGCGACCTGCAACCTCATCGACACGCTGCTCGCCCGGGGCCATGTCGACGAGGCCTGGCGGATCGCCGGCGAGCACGGTTTCGCCCCGCCCTACCCGTCCACGATCGTGCTGCCCGACCCCCGGTCGGTGCGCGGCCGCCTGCTGCTCGCCGTCGGCCGCGCCCAGGAGGGCGTCAACGAACTGGAGGAGGCCGGGAAGGCGGCGGCCGTCCGCGGCCACCACAACCCGGTGATGGTGCCCTGGGCCGTCGACCTCGCCCGGGCGCTCGCCACCGAGGACCCGGCCCGCGCGGCCCGGCTCGCCTCCGAGGCCCGCCGCCGGGCCGAGCGCTTCGGCACCGACACCGCCATCGGCGAGGCCCTGCGCTGCGCCGCCGCGCTGGAGACCGGCCAGCGCGCGGCCCGGCTCACCGCCCAGGCGGTCGCCTACCTGGAGTCCTCGCCCTGCCAGTACGAACACGCGGCCGCCCGCATCGAGCACGGCATCGCCACCCGCTCGGCGGCCGAGCTCGACCGCGGTCTGACGCTGGCGCGTTCCTGCGGCGCGGACGGGCTGGTCGCGCAGGCCCGGCAGGCGCTGGACCAGCAGGGAGCCCCACCGGCGGGACGCGTCCCGGGACAGGTCCGCGGCCGTGGATGACACCCGGGACCGCGGCTGACCCCCGGGAAGGGGAGGGGGCGCCCGGCAGCGGTGAGCGGAACCGCCACCGGGCGCCCTGCGGCCACCGGCCGGGTCACCCCCGGCCGGCCTCGTCCTCCTCGGCCAGCACCCGCTGGGCCGTCGCGAAGGCCGAGTTCGCCGCCGGAACCCCGCAGTAGACGGCCGTCTGGAGCAGCACGGCGCCGATCTCCTCCGGGGTGAGCCCGTTGCGCCGGGCCGCCCGCACGTGCATCGCCAGCTCGTCGTAGTGGCCGTGCGCGACCAGCGCGGTCAGCGTGATCATGCTGCGTTCCCGGCGGCTGAGCGTCGGGTCGGTCCAGATCTCCCCCCAGGCGTAGCGCGAGATGAAGTCTTGGAAGCGGGCGGTGAAGGGGGTCTGCCGGGCCTGCGCCCGGTCCACGTGCGCGTCGCCCAGCACCTGCCGCCGCACCTCCATGCCCCGCTTCGCCCCACCGGCGAAGTGTGCGCGCAGCGCGGTCAGCACGGCCTCGGGGCGCTCCGCGGGCGCGAGGTGCGAGGCGCCCGGGACCTCCACGAGCGCGGCGCCCGGCACCGCGTCCGCGATCTCCCGCAGGTGCGCGGGCGGCGTCGCGGGATCCTCGCGGCCGGCGACCAGCAGCGTGGGCACGGAGATCTCCGCCAGCCGCTCCCGCAGGTCGAACGCGGCCAGCGCGTCGCAGCAGGCCGCGTACGCCTCCGGGTCGGCGTCGCGGTGGTCGGCGACCAGCTCCGGCACGGTGAAACCGGGCGTGAACCAGCGGGCGTTCGCGCTCTCCGCCAGGCCGGCCAGTCCCTCGCGCCGGACCAGCGCGGCCCGCTCCTGCCACGGCCCGGCCCCGTCGAAGTGGGCGGACGAGCAGATCACGGCGAGCGACGACACCCGCTCGGGGTGGTGCAGCGCCAGGTGCAGTCCGACCGCGCCGCCCAGCGACACCCCGGCGTACGCGAAGCGTTCCACGCCGAGGGAGTCGGCGAGATCCAGCACCAGGCCGGCCAGGTCGCCGACGGTGGCGCCGGGGCCGATCAGGCCGGGGTCGGAGCCGCCGTGCCCGGGGAGGTCCCAGCGGATCACCCGGTGGGCGATGGACAGTTCGGGCGCGACCTTGTCCCACAGGGCGCCGGAGGTGCCCAGGGAGGGGCCGAGCAGCAGCGGGGGAGCGGAAGCGGGCCCCTCGGCGCGGTGGTTGAGCAGTTTCTCGGTCAACGTCGCTCCAGCGCACGGTCGGTGAGGGCTCCGGCGGAGCCGGTGTAGCGGGCGGGGTCGGTGAGGTCGCCGAGGTCGACGCCCTCCCCCTCGGCTTCCTCGGCGAGGAGGTCGGCCAGCGAGCGGCCCTCGGCGTAGGTGCGCGGTGCGAGCCGGGTGAGGAGTTCCTTGGCGCGGGCGCGGCCGAGCACGGCCGACAGCTCGGCGGAGAGCCGCTCGGAGACGATCAGGCCGTGGGTGAGGTCCAGGTGCGCGCGCATGGCGTCCGGGTGCACCCGCAGCCCCCCGGTCAGTTCGGCGGCGTCGCGGGCGGCCCCGCCGGTCAGCCGCAGCAGGTCCCGCAGCGGCTCCCACTCGGCGTGCCAGGCCCCGGCCGGCCGTTCGTCCTCGGCCGCCAGCGACCCGTACAGCGTGGCGGCGAGCTGGGGGGCGCGCCGGGCGGCGGCCGCGATCAGCGTGGACCGCACCGGGTTCGCCTTGTGCGGCATCGCCGACGAGCCGCCCCCGCTGCCTTCGGCGACCTCGGCGATCTCGGTGCGGGCGAGGGTGAGGACGTCCGTCGCGACCTTGCCCAGCGCGCCCGCCGTGAAGGCCAGGCAAGCGGCGAGGTCGGCGATCGGCGTCCGCAGCGTGTGCCAGGGCAGGGCCGGTTCGCGCAGGCCGAGTTCACGGGCGTAGGCGGCGGGCAGCGCGAGGGCGTCCCCGGCGCCGTACGCCGTGAAGGCCGCCAGGGTTCCGGCCGCGCCGCCGAGCTGGGCGGGCAGGCCGTCGCGCACGGCCGTCACCCGGTCCCGCGCGTCCAGCACCAGCGACCGCCAGCCGGCCGCCTTCAGTCCGAAGGCGGTCGGCACGGCGTGCTGGGTGAGGGTGCGCCCCGGCATGGGCGTGTCCCGGTGCTCGGCGGCGAGCCGGGCGAGCGCGCCCTGGGTACGGCCGAGGTCGGCCAGGACGAGGTCCAGGGTCCGCACCGCGACCAGCATCGTCGCCGTGTCCATGATGTCCTGGCTGGTCGCGCCCCGGTGGACGTACGGCCCGTACTCGGGGCCGACGGCCTCGGTGAGGTCCGCGACCAGCGGGATCACCGGATTGCCGCCGGCGCGGGCGCGTTCGGCGAGCCGGTCCGCGTCGAAGTCGCCGGCCGCGGCCGCGGTGACCGCCGCCCCGGCGCCCCGGGGCGC
This sequence comes from Streptomyces sp. NPDC017936, assembly GCF_044328485.1. NCBI lineage: Bacteria > Bacillati > Actinomycetota > Actinomycetes > Kitasatosporales > Streptomycetaceae > Streptomyces > Streptomyces sp. NPDC017936. The sequence goes on from NZ_JBIRHK010000002.1 coordinate 493,531, forward strand.
GAGCCCCAGCGCCTCCTGGGCACGGGTCAGCGCGGCCTCCGCGTCCAGCAGCGCCCGCAGGAAGGCGCCGTCACCGGTCGCCGAGGCGGCGGGGGAGCCGGTCCACCCCGGGGAGAGCAGACCGGATTCGGGCTGGGCAGTGGTCACCGGAACTCCAGGAAGACCGTCTCGCCCTCGCCCTGGAGACGGATGTCGAAACGGTAGGTCCCCTTGCCGTCGTCCGTGGCGACCAGCGTGGCGCGCCGCTCCGCGTCGAGCTGCGCGAGCAGCGGGTCGGCGGCGAGGGCGGCCGTGTCCTCCGGCAGGTAGATCCGGGTGAACAGGTGCACGAGCAGCCCGCGCGCGAAGACGCACACGCTGAGGTAGGGGGCGCTCCGCCCGCGCGCGCCGGGCCGCAGGGTGCGCGCGGACCAGTGGCCGTTGGCGTCCGTCTGGATCCGGCCCCAGCCGGTGAACTCCACCCCGTTGCGGCCCAGGAAGCCGCCGCTCGCGGGGTCGCGCCGCATCGAGCCGTCGACCCGCGACAGGTTGCCGTCGGGGTCCGGGCCCCACAGCTCCACGAACGCGTCCGGCAGCGGGTTGCCCTCGCCGTCGTACACGTAGCCCTGCAGGGCGATGGTGTCCGGGTGGCCGGCCGGGGCGATGTCGCCGCCGCCGGGGAACGGCAGGGCGTGGCCGTAGAAGGGACCGACCGTGTGCGACGGGGTGGGCAGCACGGTCTCCGGACGGCTGGTGTCGATCTTCGTCATGGCAGGTCAGCGTCCTTCTTCGATCCAGGTGGCGTGCGGTCCGTCGAGCACGATGTCCCAGTGGTACCCCAGGGAGAACTCCGGCACCGACAGGTTGTGGTCGTACGTCGCCACCAGCCGCTGCCGGGCCGCGTCGTCCGTCACCGACTGGATGATCGGGTCGTACGGGAACAGCGGGTCGCTCGGGAAGTACATCTGCGTCACGAGCCGCTGGGTGAACGCCGTGCCGAAGAGCGAGAAGTGGATGTGCGCCGGCCGCCAGGCGTTCACGTGCTGGCGCCACGGGTACGGGCCCGGCTGGATGGTGGTGAAGCGGTAGGAGCCGTCGTCGCCCGTGAGGGTGCGGCCCACACCGGTGAAGTTCGGGTCGAGCGGCGCGTCGTGCTGCTCGCGCTGGTGGGCGTACCGGCCCGCCGAGTTGGCCTGCCAGATCTCGATCAGCTGGCCGCGGACCGGACGGCCGTCGCGGTCCAGCAGCCGGCCGGAGACGGTGATGCGCTCGCCGATCGGCTCGCCGGCGTGCTGCCGGGTGAGGTCGTTGTCGATCTCGGTGATGTCCCGCTCGCCGAAGGCGGGGGAGGACAGTTCCACCAGCTCCGGGTCCTTGGTGACGTCGATGCCGATCGGCGGCTGCTTAGGGTGGCGCAGCACGGAGGACCGGTAGGGGGCGTAGTCGCGGCGCGGGTGGTGCTCGACGGGCGCGCCGCCGGCGATCCGCTTCTCGTACGCGGCGTGCTCGGCCGCGATCTCCAGGTCGATGTCCGCTTGCGTGAGGGTCATGGGGATTCCTAGCGTTCGAGGACGAGGGCGAGGCCCTGGCCCACGCCGATGCAGAGGGTGGCGACGCCGACGCCGCTCCCGCGGCGGGCGAGCTGGTGGGCGACCGTGCCGGCGAGGCGGGCGCCGGAGGCGCCGAGCGGGTGGCCCAGCGCGATCGCTCCGCCCTGCGGGTTGAGGATCGCGGGGTCGAACTCGGGCCACTCGGCCACACAGCCCAGCACCTGGGCGGCGAAGGCCTCGTTCAGCTCCAGCACCGACAGGTCGCCGAAGCCCTTGCCCGCCTTGGCCAGCGCCCGGTCGACCGCCTCGACGGGGGCGAGCCCGAAGTACTGCGGGTCGATCGCCGACACGCCGGTGGCGCGGACGCGGGCGAGGGGTTCGCGGCCGGTGGCGGCCAGGCCCTCCTCGTCGACCAGCAGCAGGGCCGCGGCACCGTCGTTGAGGGGAGAGGCGTTGCCGGCCGTCACCGTGCCGTTCTCCGTGCGGAACGACGGCTTGAGCTTCGCCATCGCTTCCAGGGAGGCGTCGGCGCGGACGCTCTCGTCGGCGGCGACGACCTGCGGGTCGCCCTTGCGGCGCGGGATCGTCACCGGCGCGAGCTCGGCGTCGAACAGGCCCTGCGCCTGCGCGGCGGCGGCCTTGCGGTGCGAGGCGAGCGCGAACTCGTCCTGCCGCTCCCGGCTGATCCCGTGCTTCTCGGCGATGAGTTCGGCCGACTCGCCCAGCGGGATCGTCCACTGGGGGTCCATCTTCGGGTTGACCATCCGCCAGCCCAGCGTGGTCGAGTACAGCTCCGTGTGCGCGGCCGGGAACGGCCGGTCCGACTTCGGCAGCACGTACGGCGCGCGGGTCATGGACTCCACGCCGCCCGCCACGGCGACGGAGGCGTCCCCGACGGCGATGGCGCGGGCCGCCTGGATCACCGCCTCCAGGCCGGAGGCGCACAGCCGGTTGACGGTCACGCCGGGCACGGAGGTCGGCAGGCCCGCGAGGAGGGCGGCCATGCGGCCGACGTTGCGGTTCTCCTCGCCGGCGCCGTTGGCGTTGCCGAAGTAGACGTCCTCGATGCGCGAGGGGTCCAGGTCGGGGGTGCGGTCCAGGAGTTCCCGGACGGCGTGGGCGGCCAGGTCGTCCGGGCGCACCCCGGCCAGGGCGCCGTTGTAGCGGCCGATCGGGGTGCGGACCGCGTCGACGATGTAGACGTCCTTCACCGTGCTTCCTCCGTCCAGCTCACCTTGGCGTCGGTCTTCGCGACGATCTCGTCGACGCTCACCCCGGGCGCGGTCTCCACCAGCACCAGTCCGTCGTCGGTGACGTCGAGGACGCCGAGGTCGGTGATGATGCGGTTCACACAGGCCTTGCCGGTGAGCGGCAGCGCGCACTCGGTCAGGATCTTCGGGCTGCCGTCCTTGGCGGTGTGCGTCATGACGACGATGACCGTGCGGGCGCCGTGCACCAGGTCCATCGCCCCGCCGATCCCGGTGATCATCTTTCCGGGGATGGCCCAGTTCGCCAGGTCGCCCGTCTCGGACACCTGCATCGCGCCGAGCACGGCGACGTCGATGTGCCCGCCGCGGATCATGCCGAAGGAGAGCGCCGAGTCGAAGAAGGAGGCGCCGGGCAGGACCGTGACGGTCTCCTTGCCCGCGTTGATCAGGTCCGGGTCGACCTGTTCCTCGGTCGGGTAGGGACCCGTGCCGAGGATGCCGTTCTCCGACTCCAGCACCACCTCGACGTCGTCGGGGAGGTAGTTGGGGATCAGGGTGGGCAGGCCGATGCCGAGGTTGACGTACTGCCCGTCCCTCAGCTCGCGCGCCGCCCGGGCGGCCATCTGCTCGCGTGTCCAGGCCATCAGCTGCTCACCGTCCGCTGCTCGATCTTCTTGTCCGCCGCCTGCTCGGGGGTGAGGGCGAGCACCCGCTGCACGAAGACGCCGGGCAGGTGCACCGCGTCCGGGTCGATCTCCCCGGGCTCCACCAGTTCCTCGACCTCGGCGATCGTGATCTTCCCGGCCGTCGCGGCGAGCGGGTTGAAGTTCCGGGAGGACTTGTTGAAGACCAGGTTGCCGTGCCGGTCGCCGCGGGCGGCCCGCACCAGCGCGAAGTCGGTGCGGATGCCCCGCTCCAGCACGTACTCGGTGCCGTCGAACTCCCGCACCTCCTTCGGCGGCGAGGCCAGCGCGACGCCGCCCTGGCCGTCGTAGCGCCACGGCAGCCCGCCCTCGGCGACCTGCGTCCCCACGCCCGCCGGGGTGTAGAAGGCGGGGATGCCGGCGCCGCCGGCCCGCAGCCGTTCGGCGAGGGTGCCCTGGGGGATCAGCTCCACCTCCAGCTCACCGGCCAGGTACTGCCGGGCGAACTCCTTGTTCGCCCCGATGTAGGAGCCGGTCACCCGCGCGATCCGCCCGGCGGCGAGCAGCACCGCCAGTCCCGACTCCATCGCCCCGCAGTTGTTGGAGACGACGCTCAGGCCGCTCACGCCCCGCTCGTACAACGCCTGGATCAGCACGTTCGGCACACCGCTCAGCCCGAAACCACCCACCGCCAGCGACGCGCCGTCCGGCACGTCGGCCACCGCCTCCCGGGCCGTGGCGACCACCTTGTCCATCCGTGAAACCCATCCGTCGTCCGCGTGCCCGTGGCGGCCGGAGCCGTCAATTAATCAGGGCACTGATTATTTCAGCGAGGTGTCCTCACGCTGCCATCGGCGGAGCGAAGCGTCAAGACCTCGAGAAAGCCGAGGTCAGGTCGTACGGGTGACGGAGGACACGTCGGCCGTCGACGGGTATCGTTCAGTACACGGATGAATGTTCAGCGCATCAACGAAGACGACCTCGGGAGCACGCATGGCGTCGGTGGACCTCTCCGCCCACCCCGGGCACCTCGCCCGGCGGCTGCAGCAGGCGCACTACCTGCTGTGGAACACGATGGTGTCCGAGGAGATCACCTCACCGCAGTTCGCCGTGCTCAACGCGCTGGTCGCCGAGCCCGGCCTGGACCAGCGCACGGTGGGGGAGCGGGTGGGCCTGGACCGCTCCACCATCGCCGAGGTCATCAGCCGTCTGAGCCGGCGGGGGCTGCTCGACAAGGTCCGCGACCCGCAGGACGGCCGCCGCTTCCTGCTGGGCCTCACCGACGAGGGCCGGCGCACCCACCGCAAGCTGGCCGTGCGCACGGCCCGGATGAACCAGGTCTTCCTGGCCCCGCTCTCCGCCGAGGAACAGACCGTCTTCTGCGACCTCATCCGGCGGGTCGCGGACGCGGCCGAGGGGCTGCGTCGTCCGGCGGAACCCCTGGCCACCGGCCCCTGACCGGGTCCGCCCGGAAGGCCCGGCGCGCGCACCGTGAGCCGCCGCGACGGCCGCGGTCCGCGAGGCCCGCCACGGCGCGCCCCGACGCGCTCCGCGTCCCGCGCCCGCGGCGGTCGCCGCCGCGCCCGTTCTCGCCGCGTCGGCCGCCGGCATCCCGTTCGTCCCCGCACGGTGCGCCGGGCGGCTCTCCGGCGGCCGTTCCGGACCCGCTCCCTCCGCGGCGAGGTTCGGCAGCGGGCTGTCGGGTACCCGGACGGCGCCCACGACCAGGCCCTCCCCGACGGGCGGGGCCCCGGAACTCGGCGGAGGGAGCGCGGCACGATGAAGGCAGTGACCTGGCAGGGGAAGCGGGACGTACGGGTGGAGACCGTGCCCGACCCGACCATCCAGGAACCGACGGACGCCGTCATCCGCATCACGTCCAGCGGACTGTGCGGCTCCGACCTGCACCTCTACGAGGTGCTCACCCCGTTCATGACCCCGGGCGACATCCTCGGCCACGAACCCATGGGCATCGTCGAGGAGGTCGGCCCCGGCGTACCCGACCTGAAGGCCGGCGACCGGGTCGTGGTGCCCTTCCAGATCGCCTGCGGCGACTGCTGGATGTGCCTCAACTCCCTGCCCACGCAGTGCGAGACCACTCAGGTCACCGGTGAGGGCATGGGCGCCGCCATCTTCGGCTACACCCGCCTGTACGGCGCGGTGCCCGGCGCCCAGGCGGAGTACCTGCGCGTCCCGCAGGCCCAGTTCGGCCCGATCAAGGTTCCCGAGGGCCCGCCCGACGACCGGTTCGTCTACCTCTCCGACGTGCTGCCCACCGCCTGGCAGGCCGTCGCCTACGCCGACATCCCCCCGGGCGGCTCCGTCGCCGTCCTGGGCCTCGGCCCCATCGGCGACATGGCCTGCCGCGTCGCCCAGGTGCGCGGCGCCGGGCGGGTGTTCGGCGTGGACCTGGTCGGCGACCGGCTGCGCCGGGCCCACGCGCGGGGCGTGGAGACGTACGACCTGAGGAACTTCGACAGCGAGAAGGAACTCGTCGCCGCGATCCGCGACGAGACCGACGGCCGCGGCCCCGACGCCGTGATCGACGCCGTCGGCACCGAGGCCCACGGCAGCGCCGCCGCCCGCCTCGTCCAGAACGCCTCCGCCCTGCTGCCGCGCAAGATAGGCGGCCCCCTCGCCGAGCGCTTCAGCATCGACCGGCTCGCCGCCCTGCACACCGCCATCGAGCTGGTCCGCCGCGGCGGCACCCTCTCGCTGGTCGGCGTCTACGGCGGCATGGCCGACCCGCTGCCCATGCTCACCATGTTCGACAAGCAGCTCCAGATCCGGATGGGCCAGGCCAACGTGCGCCGCTGGGCCGACGACATCATCCCGTACCTGACCGACGAGGACCCCCTCGGCGTCGACGACTTCGCCACCCACCGGGTGCCCCTGTCGGACGCGCCGAAGGCGTACGAGATGTTCCAGCACAAGCGGGACGGCGCGGTGAAGATCCTGATGACGCCGTAGCCCGCGCGCGGCACGCGCCGCCCCGCCCCGGGGCGGCGCCGTCCACTGCCGGACGGCGGCGCCCATGCGGCGGACGGCGGCCTCCGGGGCCGTGCGCCCGGGATCTCCCCCGAGGCCGTGGCGCACCGGCTCCGCAGGCCGCGCCTACGCGCAGCCCTCAGGCGTCCGGTCCGGGCGCCGTGGGCCGGCACCGGGCCGTGTGCCGGAACCGGGCACCCTTCTCCCCCGTGGCCGTACGCCGCCCCGGCCACCCGCCCCGGCCCGAGAGGCACCCACGACGGGTCCTTCCCGCCCGGCCGGCGGCTCGGCGCACCGGGCGGCCGGGCCGTCCCGTGGGCGGCCTCGCGCGGCCGGGCCGTCCCGTGGGCGGCCTCGCGCGGCCGGGCCGCCCACGGACGGCCCCGCGCGGCCGGGCCGCCCACGGACGGCCTCGCGCGGCCGGGCCGCCCACGGACGGCCCCGCGCGTCCTCCCCGCGCAGCGGCTCCGGCTCCTCCACCGGCTCCGCCCGCCGCTCCGAGCCGCGGTCCCCGCCGAGGCCCCGGGCGGGCCGCACGGGCCCCCTCCCGGCGGCGAGAGCGCTCTCGCCTCGTCCCGGCCCGGAGCTATCCTGATCCGCACCCGCCGAGGAGGAGCCCCGAAGTGACCGAGACAGCGCCGCCGCGTCCCACACTGGAGGCCGTGGCCGCGCGCGCCGGGGTCTCCCGGGCCACCGTCTCACGGGTCGTCAACGGCGGGGACGGGGTCAGGGAACCCCTGGTCGAGCGGGTCCGGCGGGCCGTGGAGGAACTCGGCTACGTCCCCAACCAGGCCGCCCGCAGCCTGGTGACGAAGCGGCACGACGCCGTCGCCGTCGTCATCGCCGAACCGGAGGCCCGGGTCTTCGCCGACCCCTTCTTCGCGCTCCAGCTCCGCGGCATCAGCAAGGAGCTGACGGCGCACGACAACCAGCTCGTCCTGCTGCTCACCGAGGGCCGCGACGACCACGCCCGCGTCGCCCGCTACCTCGCCGGCGGCCATGTCGACGGCGCCCTCGTCTTCTCGCTGCACCTCGACGATCCGCTGCCCGGCCTGATCCAGGGCGCGGGGGTGCCGACGGTGTTCGGCGGCCGCCCCGGCTGGAGCGACGGCACGCGTGACGTCGTGTACGTCGACAGCGACAACCGCGGCGGCGCCCGCGAGGCCGTCCGCCATCTCGCCGGACTGGGCCGCACCCGCATCGCCCATGTCACCGGCCCCCTCGACCAGACCTCCGCGGCGGACCGGCTCGAGGGGTACCGGGACGTCATGGGCGACGCCGACCCGCGGCTGGTCGTGGAGAGCGACTTCACCCCCGGCGGCGGTGAGCGGGCCATGCGGGAACTCCTCGACCGCTGCCCCGACGTCGACGCCGTGTTCGCCGCCAACGACCTCACCGCCGCGGGCGTCCTGCGCGTGCTGCGCGAACGCGGACGGCGCGTGCCCGAGGACGTCGCCGTGGCCGGCTTCGACGACATGCTGCCGGTCGCCGAACAGAGCGACCCGCCGCTGACGACGGTCCGTCAGGACATCGAGGAGATGGGCCGGATCATGACCCGTCTCCTGCTGCGCGGCCTGGACCGCCGCACGGGGCACACCGCGCCGGGCGACGAACCCGCCCCGCCGTCCGGTGTGGTCCTGCCGACCACGCTGGTGCGCCGCGCCTCGGCCTGACCCGCGCCCCGGCCTGACCCGCGGCCCGGTCCCGGACGCCGCGTCACTCCCGTCCCGGCGCGCTCCTGATCACGGCGAACCGCGCCCCGTCGGGGTCGGCGAGACGGGCGATCCGGCCGACGCCCTCGACGTCCTCGGCGGCCATCCGCACCGCGCCCCCCAGCTCCTGTGCCCGCGCGACGGCCGTGTCCACGTCGGTGACCTCGAAGTACGGCAGCCAGTATGCCCCCGGCTCCGCCTCCGCGCGGTCGCCGGCGCGCGGGACGACACCGCCGAACACGGACTCCTCCCCGCCGTCCGCCGGGTTGACGCAGGTGTACGTCCCGCCCGGGAAGGCGACGGCCGAGGTCTCCAGGCCCAGCGCGGAGCGGTAGAAGGCGGCGGCCGCGGCCTCGTCCGGCGTGTACAGCTCCACCCAGCACAGGGAGCCCGGCTCGCCCGCCACGTCCAGGCCCTTGAGGGGGCCGGGCTGCCAGATGCCGAACGGTGCCCCCGCGGAGTCGGCGAGGATCGCCATCGTGCCCTGACCCCGCACGTCCATGGGCGGGAACAGCACCCTGCCGTGCGCGCGCTCGACCGCCTCGCAGGTGGCCTCCGCGTCCGGTGACTGGAAGTACACCGTCCACGAGGGCGGCCCCTGCTCGGGCGTGGTCTGCATCCCGCCCGCCGCGGTCCCGCCGTCCCGCTGGAAGAAGCCGTAGCCGCCGGCGTCGGGCCCCGCCGACCGGAACCGCCAGCCGAAGAGGGCGCCGTAGAAGCCGGAGGCGCGGTCGATGTCGGTCGTGCCGACGTCGATCCAGTTCGGAGCGCCGTTGACGAAACGGGTGGTGAGCATCTTCGCCCTCCTCGTGGCGGTCCCGCCTGTGCTACTGCCGAGTCTCGCACCGCCCACCGGCGAGCGCTGCCGGAGCGCGGAGGCGGGCGCACGGCGCGGGGGAGGCGGGGCACGGCGGACGCGGGGCGTCCCGTCGTCCGCGTCCTCGCCGTCGTTCCCGCGCGCCGCCGTGCGCCACGGGACCCGGCGCGGGCACCATCGAGGTGGCCGAAGGCCCCGCCGTGCCGCGTATATCAGGCGTTGATCGAACGTTTTTCGCCGCGCGGCACGATCCTCGCCATGTACACCGACACGATCCCCACGCCCGATCTCGCCTGGCAGCGGGACGCGCTGTGCGCGCAGACCGGGGCGGACTTCTTCTTCCCCGACCCCGGCAGCTCGGTGCGGGAGGCCAAACGCATCTGCGGCATGTGCCGGATGCGGTCCGCCTGCCTCGAGTACGCCCTGGCCAACGACGAGCGCTTCGGCGTGTGGGGCGGTCTGTCCGAGAAGGAACGCTCACGGATGCGGCGCGCGTCGCGCTGAGCCCGCACATCCGGGCGACCGCGTTGCGGGGATGGGGAACTGCCGGCGGTTGAGTGCGCACGGGTGCGCTCCGGGGCGCATGAGTGTGGGTGCGGGCTGCGGCCCGTCCGGCGGTCCGGGACGGGAACGGAAGTTTCTTGATCGAATGCGTGACCCGTGCGGGTGGTGGTCGTTGGGCGCGGTGAAGGGGTCGTTCGGCTGACCGGCGTGGGGCGGGGTGCAGGGATGGGCGTGCTGCGCAGACTGTCGGCGTCCTTCGTCGCCCCCGGACCGTCCGGAGTGGCGATCCGTACCCGGCTCGAGTATCTGGCCGGCGAGGACGAGAACGTCCTGCGGCTGGTCGGTGATCATCTCGGCTCGCTCGCCTGCCGGGATCTGAAGGCCCGCTGCGCGGCCGGGTCGGAGCACGACGCCGCCCGATGGGCCGAACGCAAGCGCGCCCTCACGGTGGAGTCGTCCTCCCGGTGGGCCGGGTCGATCACCAAGGCCGGCCATGATCAGTGGACGCTGGCCCGGCGCGCCCAGCTCGCCCACCTGCAGGGCCTGGAGGCGGCCGTGCGCATGATCGCCCACCGGCTGCCCCTGCCGGTCGGGGCGAAGGGCACCAAGCGGGCCACCGGGACGGGCCGCGTCCGGCCCGGCCCGAACGGGACGCCGCGGGCGAGGGCCCGGCGCAGACCGGCGTCGAGGCGACGCAGCGCCACACCACGGAGTTCAGCTCCGGACCGTCCTCCTGGAGGACCCGGAGCACGAGGGAGGACGGGACGTCCGACCCCCACGCCCCGGTCCGGTCCAGCCGGCGCTGCCGCGACGCGGCGGTCTCGGGCGCGGGCAGGCCGACGCGCTCCCTGATCCGCCCGGCGGTCCGCCCGTCGGTCGGACCGAGCAGGAGACCGAGCGCCTGCTCGACGGTGTGGCTGTGACGCATGGCGGGATGATGCCGCAGGCCGTGAACGGCTCGCACGGGGAAATCGGTTCCCCGTGCGAGCCGTTCACCGGGGGTGCGGGCGGTCAGCCGGCTTTGCGTGCCGCCATCCGCGCCTTGCGCGCGGCCAGCTTCTCGTCGAACTTCAGGGCCTCGGCGTCCAGGCCGCCCATGAACAGGCCGAGTTCCTCCTGCGCCTGCCGCCCCTCGGGGCCGAGGCCGTCGATCTCCATGACCCTCAGGTGCCGCAGGACGGGCTGGAGGACGTCGTCGTGGTGGATGCGCAGGTTGTAGACCTCGCCGATCGCCATCTGCGCGGCGGCCCGCTCGAAGCCGGGGATGCCGTGGCCGGGCATGCGGAAGTTCACGACGACGTCCCGCACGGCCTGCATGGTGAGGTCGGGGGCGAGTTCGAAGGCCGCCTTGAGCAGGTTGCGGTAGAAGACCATGTGCAGGTTCTCGTCGGTCGCGATGCGCGCCAGCATGCGGTCGCAGACCGGATCGCCGGACTGGTGGCCGGTGTTGCGGTGCGAGATGCGGGTGGCGAGCTCCTGGAAGGCGACGTAGGCGACCGAGTGGAGCATCGAGTGCCGGTTGTCCGACTCGAAGCCCTCGCTCATGTGGGCCATGCGGAACTGCTCCAGCTTGTCCGGGTCCACCGCGCGCGAGGCGAGCAGGTAGTCGCGCATCACGATGCCGTGCCGGCCCTCCTCCGCCGTCCACCGGTGCACCCAGGTGCCCCAGGCGCCGTCCCGGCCGAAGAGGCTGGCGATCTCGTGGTGGTAGCTGGGGAGGTTGTCCTCCGTCAGCAGGTTCACCACCAGCGCGATCCGGCCGATCTCGGTGACCTTCGACTGCTCCTTGTCCCAGGCCTCGCCGTCCTCGAAGAAGCCGGGGAAGTTGCGGCCGTCGCTCCACGGCACGTACTCGTGGGGCATCCAGTCCTTCGCGGCCTTCAGATGCCGGTTCAGCTCCTTCTCGACCACTTCCTCCAGGGCGTACAGCAGCCGGGCGTCGGTCCAGACGGAAGGGCTGCCGAGGTGAGGAGAGGCGATCGTCACGGGTACTCCAGGGGGACGTGGTGCGGGGGACATCGGTCCGGCGGGCGGCGCCGGAACCTACGGGATCGTAGGCTACGTGGCCGTAGGTTACGAAGCCGTAGGTTAAGAGCGCCGTAAAGATCGCTGATCAGCACCCGTGCCGACGGCTCCCGCACGCCGTCGCCGGGCACGCCGGAGGGCCCCGGGACACGCAGGTGCCGGGGCTGGACGGGTGGTCAGGTCACCCGGTCAGGCGTACAGCTCCCGCAGGCGCACCGAGAGGCACGTCACACAGCCCTCGAGCTTCTCGAACTCGCCGATGTCGACCACGACGGGCTCGTACGCGAGGTCGGCGAGCAGGCCGGCCGTCCGGGGGGCGCTCGCCGCCATCAGCAGTCTGTGGCCGCCCAGGAGCACCACGTGGGCGCCGGACTCCTCGGGCACGGCCAGGAAGCGCGGGAACAGCGACGGCCGGTCCACCTTCGGGATGTGCCCGATCACCGTGCCGTCGGGCAGCGCGGTGACCGCCGACTTCAGGTGCAGCACCTTGCTGACGGGGACGGCCACGACCCGCGCCCCGAGCGGTTCGAAGGCCTCCCGCACCTGCTGCACGCCGGCCGCGTTGGTGCGGCCGCCCCGGCCGACGTAGATCGTGTCGCCCACCTTCAGGACGTCACCGCCGTCCAGGGTGCCCGGCTCCCAGATCCAGTTCACCGAGCAGCCGAGCCGGGCCACGGCCTCCTCGACGCCCGCGGTCTCCTCGCGCCGGGACTCGGCGCCGGGGCGCGTGATGAGGGCGACGTTCCTGTACATCACCACCGTGTCCTCGACGAACACGGAGTCGGGGCAGTCGTCGGCCGGGTCGACCTCGACGGTCTCCCAGCCGTGCGTCCGCAGGGCGTCGGCGTACGCCTCCCACTGCTCCAGGGCGAGACCCACGTCGACCGCCTCCCGCTCGAGGTGCGTCACCAGGCCCTCGGCGAGGCGCGGGCCGGGGCGGCGGATGAGGGCCTTCTTGCTGGGCACGTCCAGGTCTCCGAATCGGCGATGGCTGACCGGCGCCGCGTCGGCGGCGCCGGCCAGCCATCATGCAGGGCCGCTCCGCGCGGACAGAACCCTCGTCATCGGGATGTGCCCGTCCTGAGACCCGCCGGTCCTACGCCGGGTCCGCCACCTCCCGCGCCGACGTCTCCCGCAGCTCCCCGTCCAGCAGCAGCCACCGGGTGATCCCGATCGACTCCAGGAACGGCAGGTCGTGGCTGGCCACGATCAGCGCCCCCTCGTACGACTCGAGGGCGGTCGTGAGCTGGCGGACGCTCGCCATGTCGAGGTTGTTCGTCGGCTCGTCCAGCATCAGCAGCTGGGGCGCCGGCTCGGCGAGCATCAGGGCCGCCAGGGCGGCCCGGAACCGTTCCCCGCCGGAGAGCGTGGCCGCCTTCTGGTCGGCGCGGGCGCCGCGGAACAGGAAGCGCGCCAGCCGGGCGCGGATCCGGTTGTTGGTGGCGCCGGGCGCGAACCGGGCCACGTTCTCGGCGACCGTCAGCTCGCCGTCCAGGACGTCCAGCCGTTGCGGCAGGAACCGCAGCGGCACGTGCGCGTGTGCCTCGCCCGCGACCGGCGCCAGCTCGCCGGCGACGGTGCGCAGCAGCGTCGTCTTGCCGGCCCCGTTGCGCCCGACCAGCGCGACCCGCTCGGGCCCGCGCAGGTCGAGGCCGCCCCGCACGCGCGCGCCGTACGCGAGTTCCAGGTCCCGGAGGGTGAGGACCTCCCGGCCCGGCGGCACGGCCGTGTACGGCAGGTCGACGCGGATCTCGTCGTCGTCCCGTACGGCCTCCACGGCCTCGTCGAGCCGGCCCCTGGCCTCGGCGAGCCGCTCCTCGTGCAGGATGCGGTGCTTGCCCGCGGACTCCTGCGCCGCGCGCTTGCGGGCCCCCATGACGATCTTCGGCTCGCGCTTGCTGTCCCACATCTTCTGCCCGTACCGCTTGCGGCGGGCCAGTTTGACCTGGGCGTCGGCCAGTTCGCGCTTCTGCTTGCGCAGGTCGGCCTCGGCGACGCGCACCATGCGCTCGGCGGCCTCCTGTTCGGTGGCGAGGGCCTCCTCGTAGGCGGAGAAGTTGCCGCCGTACCAGGTGACCTCCCCGGCGCGCAGGTCGGCGATCTGGTCGACGAGTTCCAGCAGTTCACGGTCGTGGCTGACGACGACCGTCACGCCGGGCCAGGACGTGACGGCCGCGTACAGCCTGCGGCGGGCGTACAGGTCGAGGTTGTTGGTGGGTTCGTCGAGCAGCAGGACGTCCGGGCGGCGCAGCAGCAGCGCGGCCAGGCGCAGCAGGACGGACTCGCCGCCCGACACCTCGCCGACGGTGCGGTCCAGGCCGATGTGGCCGAGTCCGAGTTCGCCGAGGGTGGCCAGGGCGCGTTCCTCCACGTCCCAGTCGTCGCCGACGGTCTCGAAGTGCTCCTGGGAGACGTCTCCCGCCTCGATCGCGTGCAGCGCGGCCCGCTGCGCGGCGATGCCGAGGGCCTCGTCGACCCTCAGGGAGGTGTCGAGCGTGACGTTCTGCGGGAGGTGGCCGACCTCCCCGGTGACGCGTACGGAGCCGTCGGTGGGGGTGAGTTCCCCGGCGATCAGCTTCAGCAGGGTGGACTTGCCGGAGCCGTTGACGCCGACGAGTCCGGTGCGGCCGGGGCCGAAGGCGACGTCGAGTCCGTCGAGGACGGGGGTGCCGTCCGGCCAGACGAAGGACAGGGAGGAACAGGTGATCGAGATACTCAAGCGGGCCTCGCGGTTGCGTGTGCGGTCAGGGCAACGCGTGTCGAGACACCGGGGGCGGCGACCACCGCGGGAGCGGACGGGGAGCGGGAACCGGGAGGGATCCGGAGGAGAAGGGCCCTGCTCCGCAAGGACGGCTCGAACGCCGAGGTCGCACGCGGCGCACACCTGACAGGTGTGGCGCGGTGTCTCAGGACCTCAGACGAGCAACGGCCTTCTCCGATCGGCGGCAACAGAAGCGTTCCCCACCGTAGGAAGACGCGGGAGGACTGTCAACGGAATTGACGCGGGCCCCCGTCACGCGGGTGTCCGGCCGACGGGGAGGCCTCCGTCACGCGGGCGGGCGTCCGCCGGGGGCGCCTGTCAGGCGTCCCGCATCAGCTCCGCCAGCTCGTGGTCCAGGTCGAGCTGGCGGTGCTCCAGACCGGCCGGCACCAGGTCGCTCGTGGCCCGCAGGAAACGCCGGATCTCCTCCGAGCGCACGTGCACGATCGCGGTGCCCTCCGGCGCGTGGAACTCCATCACCGTGCGGTCGTAGCCGTAGGGGCGGACGCGGACGTCGCCGTGGCCCTCCGCGTCGTGCAGCCCCGCGGCGAGCAGCTCGCGGGCGAAGGTCCAGCAGACCTCCACGCCCTCCAGGGTCGCCGGGGCCGGGAAGGTCATGCGGACGGCGAAGGGATCGCGCCGGTCGTAGTGGAGCGTGGCGGGGATGTTCGGCATCCGGGGCGCGGCGGCGACCAGGCGGGCCTCGACGGGCTGCTCGATGACGGTGGACAACGCCTTGCTCCCTCGTGACGGCGGGACGGACTTCCGGACGGGCGGGGTCGGACACCGGAAGAGACGCCGGAACCGGCCGATCCGTGCACACGAAGTCCGAGTGACCTCGGTCACCGCCTTTCATGCACGCGAGTGACCCGCTTCCGCTCCCGTGCCCCGTAGGGCGGTTGAGGCGCGCGGGGCCCTCTGGACGCCGTCCGGGCCGTGGACTAGCTTCGCCCGCCATGAGGCGCTTGGGGAGCACGCGACGCACGGCGGGGACGGAACGGGCGAGGCGCGGGGGACGGACGGCGGTCGCCGCGGCGGCCTGCGCGGCGGCGCTGGCCGTCCTCACCGCCGCCCCCGCCCGGGCGGACGGGGCGGGCGCGGACCGTGCGGCGTGGGCGCGCGGGACCGCCTGGGCGCTCAAGGACACCGGCACGCCCTCCGTCCGCTTCCGCGGCCTGGCGGCGGTCGACCGGAACACCGCCTGGGTGGCCGGCACTCGGGGCACCGTCCTGCGCACCGCCGACGGCGGACGGAGCTGGCGCGACGTCTCCCCGCCCGGCGCCGCGGAGCTGCAGTTCCGGGACGTCGAGGCGTTCGACGCGCGGCGCGCCGTGGTGCTCGCCATCGGCGAGGGCGAGGCCTCGCGCGTGTACCGCACCGACGACGGCGGCGCGACCTGGACGGAGTCCTTCCGCAACACCGACGCCCGGGCCTTCTACGACTGCCTCGCCTTCTTCGACCGCCGCCACGGACTGGCGATGAGCGACCCGGTGGACGGCAGGTTCCGCATCCTGTCCACCAGCGACGGCGGCCGCTCCTGGACGGTCCTGCCGAGCGCGGGCATGCCGCCCGCCCTGGACGGCGAGGCGGGCTTCGCCGCGAGCGGCCAGTGCCTGGTCACGGCCGGCTCCCGGGACGTGTGGCTGGCCACCGGCGGCGCCGCACGCGCACGCGTGCTGCACTCCGCCGACCGCGGACGGACCTGGACGGCCGCCGACACCCCGGTCCCGGCGGGCGATCCCGCGCGCGGCGTCTTCGCCCTCGCCTTCCGCGACCGCGCCCACGGCCTCGCCGTCGGCGGCGACTACCGGCCCGACCAGCCCTCCCCGCGGGCCGCCGCGGCCACCGGCGACGCGGGACGCTCCTGGCGCCCGGCCGCCACGCCGCCGCCCGCCTACCGTTCCGGCGTCGGCTGGCTGCCGCACAGCCGGACCGCCGCCCTCGCGGTCGGCCCCACCGGAACCGACCTGACCACCGACGCCGGCCGCACCTGGCGCACGGTCGACACCGGCTCCTACGACACCGTCGACTGCGCCCCCGACCTCGGCTGCTGGGCCGCCGGTGAACAGGGGCGGGTGGCACGGCTGGAGAAGTGAGCCGCTCGGCGCGCCGTTCCGGGGTACCCGTCGGGTGCACGCGAAAGGAGTGAGCGCACATGCCACGTGGTTCCAGTCCCAAGCGGGAGCGCCAGTACGAGCACATCAAGGAGAGTGCGCAGGACCGGGGCGAGAGCACCGGGCGGGCGAAGGAGATCGCCGCCCGGACGGTGAACAAGGAACGCGCCCGGTCCGGTGAGTCGAAGACGGCCAGCCGCACCTCCACGCAGGACATGTCGTCCGGCGAGCGCGGCGGCCGGCGGTCCGGCGGGGGCGCGCAGGGGCCCACGTACGACCAGCTGTACGAAGAGGCCAAGCGCCGCAACATCCACGGCCGTTCGGACATGAACAAGAGCCAGCTCCAGCGGGCCCTGGGCAAGAGCTGACCCGGCCGACCGGAACGGGATCGCGGGCGGCCCCCCGGGAGCCGTACGCTCGTCCCACCATGACGACGACCGTACGCGTACCGGCGGGCTGGCCCGCGACCGAGGAAGAGGCCCGTGCCGTCCAGGACGAGCTGCGGGCGAGGGTGGTCCTCGACGAACCGGGCCCCCCGCCCGGCACGGGCCTCGTGACGGGCGTGGACGTCGCCTACGACGACGAGCTCGACGTGGTGGCGGCCGCGGCCGTCGTGCTGGACGCGGCGAGCCTCGACGTCGTCGCCGAGGCCACCGCCGTCGGGCGGGTCTCCTTCCCGTACGTGTCCGGCCTGCTCGCCTTCCGCGAGATCCCCACCGTCCTGGCCGCCCTCGAGGCCCTGCCCCGCCCGCCCGGCCTGGTCGTCTGCGACGGCTACGGCCTCGCCCATCCCCGCCGCTTCGGTCTCGCCAGCCACCTCGGGGTGCTCACCGGGCTCCCCACGATCGGCGTCGCCAAGAACCCCTTCGCCTTCACCCACGAGGACCCCGGCGCCGCGCGCGGATCCGCCTCACCGCTGCTGGCGGACGGCGACGAGGTGGGCCGCGCCCTGCGGACCCGCCGGGGCGTCAAGCCGGTGTTCGTGTCCGTCGGGCACCGCGTGACCCTGGACGACGCCTGCGCGCACACCCTCGCCCTCACCCCGCGGTTCCGTCTGCCGGAGACGACCCGCAGGGCGGACGCGCTGTGCCGCCGGGCGCTCCAGGAGGCGACGACGCGTCCCTGACCGGCCGCGCGGCGTCCCGCGCCGGGGACCCGCGGTCCGTCACGGGGCTCCACGGCGCGGTGACGGACCACCCCCGCACGCGGGGCGTGTTCGTCGCCCGGACACGCGGTCTGAGTACGCCGTCTGAGTACCCGTACCGATGTGGGGTCCCGTCGCCGCCCGGCAGGCTGACCCGCATGACGACGCACCGCTCCCCGCAGCCCCTCGCCGACCCCGACCGGCCCGTCGAGCGCGCCGTGAACGCCGCGCTGGTCCTCGCCGTCCTGGCCGGACTGGCCTGGATCGCCGGGATGATCTACACGCTGGTGGAGTGGCCGGTCTGAGACGCGACGGGGCCGGCCCGACGCACGACGGGCCGGTCCGACGCGCCGCCGAGCCGGTCCTGGGCACGACGGGCCGGCCCGACGTGCCACCGAGCCGGTCCTGGGCACGACGAACGCTCCGACGCACGACGGGCCTGTACGGAGCACGGCGGCCGGCCTGACGCACGACGGGCCCGTACGGGGCACGGCGGCCGGCCCGACGTGCCACCGAGCCGGTCCTGGGCACGACGAACGCTCCGACGCACGACGGGCCCGTACGGGGCACGGCGGCCGGCCCGACGCACGACGGGCCGGTCCGACGCGCCGTCGGGCCGGTCAGCGGCGCGCGGCCACCCGGAAGCGGATGCCGGCCGCGCGCAGCCGCTCGGTCAGCGCGTCGCCCATCGCCACCGCCGTGGTGACCTGACCGGCCGTCTCCGGCAGGTCGTCGAAGGCCAGGGCGAGCGCCGCCTCGGCGAGCATCTTCGCCGTCTCGTCGTAGCCGGGGTCGCCGCCCGAGACCTCGGTGTACACGCGCCGGCCGCCGCCCTCGCCCACGAACCGGACCGAGAACCGGCTGCGCGCCCGCTTCTCGGCGCTCGGCCCGTCCCCGGGCTTCAGCCGCTCGGACAGCCAGCGCCGGGCGGGCGGCAGTTGGGCCGCGGCGACCAGCGCCCCGACGGCCGCGGCGCCGCCCACGGCGACCGGCAGCCGCCGCACGGCCGCGTAGTGGCGGTAGCGGAAGTCGGGGCCGTAGCGCTCCAGCGCCTTCGCGGACCGGCGCACGACCTGCGGGTCGATGGTCGGCAGGGGCAGCGCCCAGGCCCCGGCCTCCGCGGCGAACCGGGGCGCGCCCAGGGGCGCCGTGACCCGGCGGCCCATCAGCCGCGGCTCGTGCCGGTGCCGTTCCCGCGCGGCGGCCACCATCTGCCGGCCGCGGGCGAACTGGCCCAGCGCGGAGGCGAACGTGCCGCCCGAGAAGGCGGCGTCGGCGGTCACGAACCCGTCCACGGTCAGCGGTACGCCCTCCGGCAGCTGCCGGACGGTGAAGTACACGCCCAGGTCGTGCGGGACCGAGTCGAATCCGCACGCGTGCATCAGGCGCGCCCCGGTCTCCCGCGCGCGTGCGTCGTGCCGGACGTACACGAGGTCCACGAACTCCGGCTCGCCCGTGAGGTCGAGGTAGTCGGTACCGGCGTCCGCGCAGGCGGCCACCAGTTCCTCGCCGTACGTCACGTAGGGGCCGACCGTCGTCGCCACCACGCGCGCGTGCTCCGCGAGGGCGCGCAGCGAGACCGGGTCCGACACGTCCGCCCGCAGCACCCCGGGCCGCGTGCCGCCCGGGAGCAGGTCGCGCAGCCGCCGCAGCTTCGTCTCGTCGCGGCCGGCGATCGCCCAGCGCAGGTCCTCGGGGGCGTGGGCCGCGAGGTACCGCGCGGTGAGCGTCCCGGTGAAGCCGGTCGCCCCGAAGAGCACGATGTCGTAGGGACGGTCCGTCCTTTTCAGCCTGCTCATGACACCCCTTGGTATGTGCAGCCCGCGCCGCTGTCGGTGGCTGAGGCTAGCGTGAGGGGTGCGGAGCCCGACGACGAGCCCGGAGGCAGCAGGTGGCCGTGCCCAGGAACGCCCCGAGGAAGCGGGAGAAAGCGCGCAAGTACGCCCTCGGCCGGCCCGGGTCCGCCGCCGGGGCGGCCGCCGCACCGCCGCGTCCCGGCGGCCCGGAGCGCTGACGGGTGGCGGCCGAGGGCGGGCCGGCGCACCGGGCCCCGAACTGGCTAAGCGCTTGCTCGCCCAGCTCTTGTGTCCACTGGAACACGTTCTTAGCATCACTGGTGTCACATCGGTGGTGTCACGGCGAGGGGGCCGGATGACGACGGCAGGCACGGCGGACCCGGCGGCCCACGGCCCGCTCACCGGTGTGCGCGTGGTCGAACTGGCCGGCATCGGGCCCGGCCCGTTCGCGGCCATGCTCCTCGCCGACCTCGGCGCCGACGTCGTCCGGGTGGACCGCCCCGGCGGCCCCGCCCTCGCGATCGACCCGTCCCGCGACGTCGCCAACCGCAACAAGCGCTCCGTGATCGTCGACCTCAAGGCCCCGGACGGCCCCGCGCGCGTGCTCGACCTCGCCGCCCGCGCCGACGTGCTGATCGAGGGCTACCGCCCCGGCGTCGCCGAGCGCCTCGGCGTCGGCCCCGAGGCCTGCCACGCCCGCAACCCCCGCCTGGTCTACGGCCGGATGACCGGCTGGGGCCAGGACGGCCCGCTCGCCCACCGCGCCGGCCACGACGTGTCCTACATCGCCCTCACCGGCACCCTCGGCATGATCGGCGCCCCGGACACGCCTCCGGCCCTCCCCGCCAACCTCCTCGGGGACTACGCCGGCGGCTCCCTCTACCTCGTCGTCGGCGTCCTCGCGGCCCTGCACCACGCGCGCGCGACGGGCACCGGCCAGGTCGTCGACGCCGCGATCGTCGACGGCGCCGCCCACCTCTCCGCCATGATCCACGGCATGCTCGCCGCCGGCGTCTGGCAGGACCGCCGCGGCGCCAACCTCCTCGACGGCGGCTGCCCGTACTACGGCACCTACGAGACCGCCGACGGCGGGTACATGGCCGTCGGCGCCCTGGAACCGCAGTTCTACGAGGAGTTCGTCCGGCTGCTCGGACTCGACGGCTTCGCCGACGCCCACCGGGACCCGGCCCGCTGGGACGACCTGCGGGAAGCGGTCGCGGCCCGCTTCACAGCCCGGACCCGGGACGAGTGGACGGCCCTGTTCGCGGACTCCGACGCGTGCGTCGCGCCCGTGCTGTCGCTGCGCGAGGCCCCGCACCACCCGCACCTCGCCGCCCGCGCCACCTTCACCGACCACGGCGGGATCACCCAGCCCGCCCCCGCCCCCCGTTTCTCCGCGACCC
This sequence comes from Streptomyces sp. NPDC017936, assembly GCF_044328485.1. NCBI lineage: Bacteria > Bacillati > Actinomycetota > Actinomycetes > Kitasatosporales > Streptomycetaceae > Streptomyces > Streptomyces sp. NPDC017936. The sequence goes on from NZ_JBIRHK010000002.1 coordinate 514,176, forward strand.
CCACCGCCGTCCGCAGCGGTCCCGCACGGCCCGGCGCCGACACGGCGGCCGTGGCCCGCGACTGGGACACACCCCGGCTCGCCGCCGGCCTCCCCCCGGGCGACTGACCCGTTCGGCCCACCCTCCCCGAAAGGCTTACCAAGTGAGCACCGAAGCGTACGTGTACGACGCGATCCGCACCCCGCGCGGGCGCGGCAAGGCGAACGGCGCCCTGCACGGCACGAAGCCCATCGACCTCGTCGTCGGCCTCATCCACGAGCTGCGCGACCGCTTCCCCGGCCTCGACCCGGCCGCGATCGACGACATCGTGCTCGGCGTCGTCGGCCCCGTCGGCGACCAGGGCTCCGACATCGCGCGCATCGCGGCGATCGCCGCCGGGCTGCCGGACACGGTGGCGGGCGTGCAGGAGAACCGCTTCTGCGCCTCGGGCCTGGAGGCCGTCAACCTGGCCGCCATGAAGGTCCGTTCGGGCTGGGAGGACCTGGTCCTGGCGGGCGGCGTGGAGTCGATGTCCCGGGTGCCCATGGGCAGTGACGGCGGCGCCTGGTTCAACGACCCCATGACCAACCTGGCCGTCGACTTCGTGCCGCAGGGCATCGGTGCCGACCTCATCGCCACCGTCGAGGGCTTCTCCCGGCGTGACGTCGACGAGTACGCGGCGCTGTCCCAGGAGCGCGCGGCCACGGCCTGGAAGGAGGGCCGCTTCGACCGCTCCGTCGTGCCGGTGAGGGACCGCAGCGGTCTGGTCGTGCTGGACCACGACGAGCACCCGCGCCCCGGCACCACCGCCGACTCGCTGGGCGGGCTGAAGCCGTCCTTCGCGGACATCGGCGAACTGGGCGGCTTCGACGCGGTGGCGCTGCAGAAGTACCACTGGGTGGAGAGGATCGACCACGTCCACCACGCGGGCAACTCCTCCGGCATCGTCGACGGCGCCGCCCTGGTCGCCGTCGGCTCCCGAGAGGTCGGCGAGCGCCACGGGCTGACCCCGCGGGCGCGGATCGTCTCCGCCGCCGTCTCCGGCTCCGAGCCCACCATCATGCTCACCGGCCCCGCCCCCGCCACCCGCAAGGCCCTCGCGAAGGCCGGCCTGACCATCGACGACATCGACCTGGTCGAGATCAACGAGGCCTTCGCGGCGGTCGTCCTGCGCTTCGTGAGGGACATGGGCCTGTCCCTGGACAAGGTCAACGTCAACGGCGGCGCCATCGCCCTCGGCCACCCCCTCGGCGCCACCGGCGCGATGATCCTCGGCACCCTCGTCGACGAGCTGGAGCGCCGCGACCTGCGGTACGGCCTCGCCACGCTGTGCGTCGGCGGCGGCATGGGCATCGCGACCATCGTCGAACGCGTCTGAACACCCCGGCGGAACCAAGAGACTTCTACGGAGACCCTGTCATGACACAGAGCACCACCATCCGCTGGGAACAGGACCGCACCGGCCTCGTCACCCTCGTCCTCGACGACCCCGACCAGTCCGCCAACACCATGAACCGGGCGTTCCGCGCGTCGCTCGCGGTGGTCACCGACCGCCTGGAGGCCGAGAAGGACTCCATCCGGGGCGTCATCATCACCTCCGCCAAGAAGACCTTCTTCGCCGGCGGCGACCTGCGCGACCTGATCCGCGTCACCCCCGACACCGCCCAGGAGCTCTTCGACGGCGGCCTGGAGATCAAGCGCCACCTCCGCCGCATCGAGACCCTCGGCAAGCCGGTCGTCGCCGCCATCAACGGCGCGGCCCTCGGCGGCGGCTACGAACTCGCCCTCGCCTGCCACCACCGCGTCGCCCTGGACGCCCCCGGCTCCAAGATCGGCTGCCCCGAGGTCACCCTGGGCCTGCTCCCCGGCGGCGGCGGCGTCGTGCGCACCGTACGCCTGCTGGGCATCGCCGACGCCCTGCTGAAGGTCCTCCTGCAGGGCACCCAGTACAGCCCCCGGCGCGCCCTGGAGAACGGCCTGGTCGACGAGGTCGCCGCCACCCCCGAGGAACTGCTCGCCAAGGCCCGCGCCTTCATCGACGCGAACCCCGAGTCCCAGCAGCCCTGGGACCGGCCGGGGTACCGGATCCCCGGCGGCACCCCGTCGAACCCGAAGTTCGCGGCGAACCTCCCCGCCTTCCCCGCCACCCTGCGCAAGCAGACCAACGGCGCCCCCTACCCGGCCCCCCGCAACATCCTCGCCGCGGCCGTCGAGGGCGCCCAGGTCGACTTCGAGACCGCGCAGGTCATCGAGGCCCGCTACTTCGTGGAGCTGGCGGCCGGCCAGACCTCGAAGAACATGATCCAGGCCTTCTTCTTCGACCTCCAGGCCGTCAACTCCGGCGCCAACCGGCCCCAGGGCGTCGCACCCCGCCAGGTCCGCAGGGTCGCCGTCCTCGGCGCCGGGATGATGGGCGCCGGCATCGCCTACTCGTGCGCCCGCGCCGGCATCGACGTCGTCCTGAAGGACGTCTCCCTGGAGGCCGCCCTCAAGGGCAAGGGCTACTCCGAGAAGCTGTGCGCCAAGGCCGTCTCCCGGGGCCGCACCACCCAGGAGAAGGCGGACGCGCTGCTCGCCCGCATCACGCCCACCGCCGACGCGCAGGACCTGGCCGGCTGCGACGCCGTCATCGAGGCCGTGTTCGAGGACACCTCCCTCAAGCACAAGGTGTTCCAGGAGATCCAGCACGTCGTCGCCCCCGACGCGCTGCTGTGCTCCAACACCTCCACGCTGCCCATCACCGCCCTCGCCGAGGGCGTCGAGCGCCAGGCCGACTTCATCGGACTGCACTTCTTCTCGCCCGTCGACAAGATGCCGCTCGTCGAGATCATCAAGGGCGAGCGCACCGGCGACGAGGCGCTCGCGCGCGCCTTCGACCTGGTCCGGCAGATCAAGAAGACGCCGATCGTGGTCAACGACTCGCGCGGCTTCTTCACCTCCCGGGTCATCGGCCACTTCATCAACGAGGGCGTCGCCATGGTCGGCGAGGGCATCGAGCCGGCCTCCGTCGAGCAGGCCGCCGCCCAGGCCGGCTACCCGGCCAAGGTCCTGTCCCTGATGGACGAGCTGACGCTGACCCTCCCGCGCAAGATCCGCAACGAGTCGAAGCGGGCCGTCGAGGAGGCCGGCGGCACCTGGCCCGGACACCCCGCCGAAGCCGTCATCGACCGCATGGTCGACGAGTTCGGCCGCACCGGCCGCAGCGGCGGCGCCGGCTTCTACGACTACGCCGACGGCAAGCGGGCGGGCCTGTGGCCGGGGCTGCGCGAGCACTTCACGCGCGAGGGCGCACGGATCCCCTTCGAGGACATGCAGGAGCGCATGCTCTTCTCCGAGGCCCTCGACACCGTCCGGCTCCTCGAGGAGGGCGTGCTGACGTCCGTCGCCGACGCCAACATCGGTTCCCTCTTCGGCATCGGCTTCCCCGGCTGGACCGGCGGCGTGCTCCAGTACATCAACGGCTACCGGGGAGGCCCGGCCGGATTCGTGGCGCGCGCGCGTGAACTCGCCGAGCGCTACGGCGACCGCTTCGCCCCGCCCGCGCTGCTGGTGGAGAAGGCGGAGCGCGGGGAGGTCTTCACCGACGGGCGCTGAGCCGGCCCCGCGTCACGGGGAGCCGTCCGCCGGCGGCTCCCCGAGCCACTCCCGCAGTTCCCGGGTGAGCGACCGCTGGAAGGACGTCAGCAGGGCCTGGACCACCAGGGGCTGCATGTGCGCCGACAGCGACCTCACCTCCCGCGCGTCGCGCTGCGGCACCTCCTCGCGCAACAGCCGCGACAACGCCTGGGCGGCGGCGCACGCGTGCTCCAGCAGGACACCGCGGGCCGCGCTGATCGCGTCCTGCGACAGCGGCACGTCGAGGAGCCGGACCCCGAGCCGCAGCAGCCCGGAGTCGACGCGGTACGCGCCCGCGTCGGCGCGCCGGTCGCCGTCGGCCCCGTCCTCGGCACCGCTCCGGTTCCCGTCCTCGTCGGTCGCACCGGCGGTGGGAGCGACCACGCCCATCGCCACGAGCCGGTCCACCTCCTGCGCGCTCAGCGCCCGCCCCGCCCGCCGTCCGAGCTCCTCCCGCGTCACCGTCTCCACCGCGTCCGGCGCCCAGGACGCCACCACGGCCCGGTGCACGGCGAGGTCGTGCGCGCTGAGGTCCGGCGGCAGTCGCCGCAGACAGCGTCCGATCGCGGCGAGGGTCGTCCCCTGCCCCTGCAGCTCCTCTGTCAGCTCCAGGCGCGCCAGGTGCTCCGGACCGTAATGCCCCACCCGCCGCGGACCGATCACCGGCGGCGGCAGCAGACCCCTGCTGCTGTAGAAGCCGGACCGTCCGCACCGTGACCCCCGCGCGGGCGGCCAGCTCGTCGACCGTGAGGGCGGCCGGCTCCTCGGTCTCGATCGTCATGGGCAGCAGTATCGCCGTCCCACCGGCGCCGCGGCACCCGCGGTGATCACCGGACGGTCCCGGAGGCCGCCTCACGCACGGTGTGACGGCCGTGTGAGAAGTCACGCTCTGTGACGTGAAGCACCGCATGGCGCGGCCCCTTCGGGGAAGATGCCGCCTTGGTCTGTGCCCCGACCAGGGAGCCGCGGGCCAGGACCGTACGGACAGCCGGGCCGCACCGCCCCGGCGCACCAGAGAGTGGAACCACCCGTGAGCAAGGACACCGCGCGCACGGCCGGAGTCGCCGTCCATCCCGAGGCGACCGCGACACCCGCGGACGCGGGCGACGCCGGCTACAGCAAGGACCTCAAGCACCGCCACGTCAACATGATCGCGATCGGCGGCGCGATCGGCACCGGCCTCTTCCTGGGCGCCGGAGGCCGCCTCCACGACGCCGGTCCGGCGCTCGCGCTCGCCTACCTGGTCTGCGGCGTCTTCGCCTTCTTCGTCGTCCGCGCCCTCGGCGAGCTGGTCCTGTACCGGCCCTCGTCCGGTTCGTTCGTGTCGTACGCGCGTGAGTTCCTCGGCGAGAAGGGCGCCTACGTCGCCGGCTGGATGTACTTCCTGAACTGGTCGACCACCGGCATCGCCGACATCACCGCCATCGCGCTCTACACCCACTACTGGAGCACGTTCACGAGCGTCCCCCAGTGGGTGCTGGCGCTGATCGCGCTCGCCGTGGTGCTGACCGTGAACCTCATCTCGGTGAAGATCTTCGGCGAGATGGAGTTCTGGTTCGCGATCGTCAAGGTCGCCACCCTCGTCGCCTTCATGTGCGTCGGCCTCTTCCTGCTCGTCACCCGGCACGACGTCGACGGCCGGACGCCCGGCCTCGGCATGATCACGGACAACGGCGGCGCCTTCCCGCACGGCCTGATGCCCGTCGTCCTCGTCATGCAGGGCGTGATCTTCGCGTACGCCGCCCTGGAGCTGGTCGGCGTCGCCGCGGGCGAGACCGCCGAGCCGGAGAAGGTCGTCCCGCGCGCGGTGAACTCCATCATGTGGCGCGTCGGCCTCTTCTACGTCGGCTCGGTCGTCCTGCTCGCCCTGCTGCTGCCCGGTTCGGTCTACTCGGCCGACGAGAGCCCCTTCGTCACCGTCCTGTCGAAGATCGGCGTCTCCGGCGCCGGCGACGTGATGAACCTGGTCGTCCTCACCGCCGCCATGTCGTCCCTGAACTCCGGCCTGTACTCCACCGGCCGCATCCTGCGCTCCATGGCCATGGCGGGCTCGGCCCCGAAGTTCACCGCCCGCATGAACCGCAGCCAGGTCCCCTACGGCGGCATCCTCCTCACCTGCGCGGTGTGCGTCCTCGGCGTCGGGCTGAACTTCCTCATGCCCGACCAGGCCTTCGAGATCGTGCTGAACGTCGCCTCCCTCGGCATCATCAGCACCTGGGTGATCATCATGATCTGCCACCTGGTCTTCGTCCGCCGGGCGAAGGCCGGCCTGCTCGCCCGCCCCTCCTTCCGCCTGCCGGGCAGCCCGGTCACCGAGATCACCACCGTCGTCTTCCTGCTGGCCGTGCTCGGCCTGATGTGGAACGACGCCGAGGTCGGCCGCAGGACCCTCCTGCTCGTCCCGGTCGTCGCGGCCGCGCTCGTCGGCGGCTGGTTCGCGATCCGCCGCCGGGTGACGACGGCGGCCGACGAGGAGCTGTCGCAGCTCACGAAGTAGCGGCCCGGGCGGCGGCGGAAAACGCCGGGGCCGCTGTCGGTGGCACCGCCCACGGTGGCGTCATGTCGGAGGTCACGTATGTCCGGGGTGACGCCACCGCGCCGTCGGTGAAGGGCGTCAAGGTGATCGCCCACGTCTGCGACGACCTGGCGGACGCGGCAACGAGAGCCAGAGGAAGACGTACGACGTGGTCCAGATGCCGCTGTTCTACGACAACTACTTCGTGCCCCGCGGCTACGCCTTCGTCGCCGTCGACCCGCCCGCCGACACCCCGACCCTCACCCTCGACCTGTCCCGCACCTCGGTCCGGGTCCCCCTGGCCGGCGGCGCGAAGGCGTTCGCCGACGCGACGGCCGGGCGCGGGGCGAGCGCGAGCCCCGCCTCCGCGCACCCGGACGGCGTGCGGGCACCGCGGAACCCGTACCGGATCCCGTAGCCCACCGGGCCGGATCCAGCAGCCCGACGACGGGATCCCGCAGCCGGACGACCGGATCCCGCCCCGGTCCCTCCGGCTCCTCCGACCGCTAGGAGGAGCCGGCCGGGCACACCAGCCCGGCCGCCTCCTCCGCGCACCCCCACGCCACCGTCACCCCGCCCCCGCCGTGCCCGTAGTGGTGCACCACCGCCCGCCCGTCCGGCAGCTCCTCCCGCTCCAGACGCACCGCGTCCCGCACCGGCCGCAGCCCCACCCGGTGTTCCAGGATCCGCGCCCCGGCGACCTCCGGCCGCAACGCGGCGCAGCGGCGGACGATCCCCTCGGCCGTCACCGGGTCCGGTTCCAGCGACCACGCGTCGTCCTCCGCGGTGCCGCCCAGCAGCAGCCTGCCCCCCGGCTGCGGAAGGAGGTAGGCCGTCTCACCGGCCGGGTCCGTCGAGACGAGCCAGGTCCGGACACCGGGGTTCTCCACGACGACCAGCTGCCCCCGCTGCGGCCGTACCGACGCGTCCCCGGCCAGCTCCCGCGCGCCCAGCCCCGCGCAGTTGACGACGACCGGCGCGTCCGCCTCCGCCAGATCGGTCACCGTGCGCTCCTCGACGGTGCCGCCCGCGCGCAGCAGCCGCTCCCGCAGCCACGGCAGGTGGGCCGTCATGTCGATCAGGGGCAGCCGCGCCCGGACGCCGGTCCCGGCGCCGTACTCGTCCGCGGTCGCCCGGCGCAGTCCGGTCAGCCGGCCGGCGGTCCAGCCCTCGACGTCGGCCGGGTCCGTCTCGCCCATGACCCCCTCGACCAGGCGCACCCCGGTCTCCTCGGGCCGTTCGGCCAGCGCCTCGTAGACGTCCAGGGAGCGCAGCGCCCACGCGCGCGCCGAGGCGATCGGCTCGATGTGGTACGGCCACCAGAGCGCGCCCGCGACGGCCGAGGTGGTGCGTTCGGCGGGCTCCCGCGTCCACACCCGCACCCGGCGTCCCCGCTCGGCGAGGACCACGGCGGTCGCCAGCCCGATGACCCCGCCGCCGACCACGACGACCTCGTCGTCCCTCCGCACGTTCCCGCCGGGATTCTCCATGCCCGGACGGTAGCCGAAGCCGGCACGCGACGGCGACGGGGGACACCGGCACGACGGCGGCGCCGCGGGCCGACTAGGATCCACCGTCTGTGACCGCCACCCTCGTCGCCAAGAACCTCGCCGCCGGGCACGGCGACCGCTCCCTCTTCTCCGGGCTCGACCTCGTGGTCGCCCCCGGCGACGTGATCGGACTGGTCGGAGCCAACGGCGCGGGCAAGTCCACGCTGCTGACCCTGCTCGCCGGGCTCACCGCGCCGGAGGAGGGCGAGGTCCGGCTCTCGCCGCCCGCCGCGACCGTCGGACACCTGCCCCAGGAGCCGGAGCGCCGCCCGGGGGAGAGCGTGCGGGAGTTCCTGGCCCGCCGCACCGGGGTCGCCGCGGCGCAGCGCGCCATGGACGAGGCCACGCAGGCCCTGGTCGACGGCGCGCCGGGCGCCGACGACGCGTACGCGACGAGCCTGGAGCGCTGGCTGGACCTCGGCGGCGCCGACCTCGACGAGCGCGCGGAGGAGGTCGCCGACTCCCTCGGTCTGGGCGTGGGCCTCGACCAGCCGATGACCTCGCTCTCCGGCGGCCAGGCCGCCCGCGCCGGACTCGCCTCCCTGCTGCTGTCCCGCTACGACGTCTTCCTCCTCGACGAGCCCACCAACGACCTCGACCTCGACGGCCTGGAGCGTCTGGAACGCTTCGTGACCGGTCTGCGCGCCGGCGCCGTCGTGGTCAGCCACGACCGCGAGTTCCTCACCCGCACCGTCACCAAGGTCCTCGAACTCGACCTGGCGCAACGGCGCATCACCCTCTACGGCGGCGGCTACGAGGCCTACTTGGAGGAACGCGAGGTGGCCCGCCGGCACGCCCGTGAGGACTACGAGGAGTACGCCGACAAGAAGGCCGCCCTCCAGGACCGCGCGCAGACGCAGCGGGCCTGGATGGACAAGGGCGTGCGCAACGCGCGCCGCAAGGCGGGCAACGACAACGACAAGATCGGCCGCAAGTTCCGCAGCGAGGCCAGCGAGAAGCAGGCCGCGAAGGCCCGGCAGACCCAGCGCATGATCGAACGCCTGGAGGTGGTGGAGGAGCCGCGCAAGGAGTGGGAGCTGCGCATGGAGATCGCGGCGGCTCCGCGCTCCGGCGCGGTCGTGGCCGCCCTGCGGGACGCCGAGGTGCGGCGCGGCGACTTCACCCTCGGACCGGTGACCCTGCAGATCGACTGGGCGGACCGGGTCGCGGTCACCGGAGCGAACGGCGCCGGCAAGTCGACCCTGCTCGGCGCGCTCCTCGGGCGTGTCCCGCTGGACGCCGGGCACGCCGCCGTCGGCTCGGGCGTCCTGGTCGGCGAGGTCGACCAGGCCCGCCGGCTGTTCCACGGCCCCGAGGCGCTGCTCGACGCGTTCCACGCCGCCGTCCCCGACACCGACCCGGCCGACGTGCGGACCCTGCTGGCCAAGTTCGCTCTGAAGGCGGACCACGTCCTGCGCCCGGCGGCCACCCTCTCACCGGGCGAGCGCACCCGTGCCGCGCTCGCCCTCCTCCAGGGCCGCGGCGTCAACCTCCTCGTCCTCGACGAGCCGACCAACCACCTCGACCTCCCGGCCATCGAGCAGCTGGAGTCCGCTCTCGACGCCTACGAGGGCACCCTGCTCCTGGTCACCCACGACCGGCGCATGCTGGACGCGGTCCGCGTCACGCGCCGTCTGGGGGTCGCCGACGGCAAGGTGACGGAGCGGTAGCCCCCGGCAGGGCGGGGAGCACGCGCGTCCGCCGCGGGTGCGCCGCCGGCCGGTCGTGGGGCTCCCCGCGCCTGTCGTGCCGGAGCCGGTGACGTCCGGGACGAGGACGCGGGGCGTGCTCCCGCCGTGACCGCGGGAGCGGGCCGGGGCGCGGTGCCCGGCCCGCCCGTGCTCAGCCGCGGCCCTTCTTCGGGTCGAGCAGGCCCGCCCGGCGCAGCGCGTCCGCCATCGCGCTGTTCGCGGGCGCCGGGGCCTGGCGCGCGCCGCCGCCCCGCTGACCGCCGCCCTGCTGGCCGCCGCCGCGCTGGCCGGACTGCCGGCGCTGCTGCGGCGGACGCCCGCCCGTGCGCTGCGGCCGGCCCTCGCCGGAGGGGCCGTCCTTCGGGGCGGCCTCGTCGTCCAGCCGGAGCGTCAGCGAGATCCGCTTGCGCGGGATGTCGACGTCGAGGACCTTCACCTTGACGATGTCCCCGGGCTTGACCACGTCCCGCGGGTCCTTGACGAACGTCCTCGACATCGCGGACACGTGCACCAGGCCGTCCTGGTGGACGCCGACGTCGACGAAGGCGCCGAAGGCGGCCACGTTCGTCACCACGCCCTCCAGGACCATCCCGGGCGACAGGTCGGAGATCTTCTCCACGCCCTCCTGGAAGGTGGCCGTCCGGAAGGCGGGCCGCGGGTCGCGCCCGGGCTTCTCCAGCTCCTTGAGGATGTCGGTGACGGTCGGCAGCCCGAACGTCTCGTCCACGAAGTCGTCCGGCCGCAGCGAGCGCAGCACGGCCGTGTTGCCGACGAGGGCGGCGACCTCCTGCCCGGACGTCTTCACCATCCGCCGGACCACCGGGTACGCCTCGGGGTGCACGCTGGAGGCGTCCAGCGGGTCGTCGCCGCCGCGGATCCGCAGGAAGCCCGCGCACTGCTCGTACGCCTTGGGGCCGAGCCGCGGGACCTTCTTCAGCTCCTGCCGGGAGGTGAACGGGCCGTTGGCGTCGCGGTGCGCCACGATGTTCTCGGCGAGGCCGGAGGTGATGCCGGAGACCCGGGCGAGGAGCGGGGCCGACGCGGTGTTCACGTCGACGCCGACGCCGTTCACGCAGTCCTCCACGACCGCGTCCAGCGAGCGCGACAGCTTCACCTCGGACAGGTCGTGCTGGTACTGGCCGACGCCGATCGACTTCGGGTCGATCTTCACCAGCTCGGCCAGCGGGTCCTGCAGCCGGCGCGCGATCGACACGGCGCCGCGCAGCGACACGTCCATGTCGGGCAGCTCCTGCGAGGCGAAGGCGGAGGCCGAGTACACGGAGGCGCCCGCCTCGGACACCATCACCTTGGTGAGCTTCAGCTCCGGGTGCTTCGTGATCAGCTCACCGGCGAGCTTGTCGGTCTCGCGGGAGGCCGTGCCGTTGCCGATCGCGACCAGCTCGACCGCGTGCTCCTTCGCGAGCCGGGCGAGCTTGGCGAGCGCCTCGTCCCACCTGTTCGCCGGGACGTGCGGGTGGATGACGTCCGTGGCGACGACCTTGCCGGTCGCGTCGACCACCGCCACCTTCACGCCGGTACGGAATCCGGGGTCCAGACCCAGCGTCGCGCGCGTGCCCGCGGGAGCGGCCAGCAGCAGGTCGCGGAGGTTCGCCGCGAACACGTCGACCGCCTCGTCCTCGGCGGCCGTGCGCAGCCGCAGCCGCAGGTCGATGCCGAGGTGCACCAGGATGCGGGTGCGCCAGGCCCAGCGGACGGTGTCCGTCAGCCACTTGTCGGCGGGGCGGCTCCGGTCGCCGATGCCGAACCGGTGGGCGACGATCCCCTCGTACGACGAGGGCCCGTCGGTCGGTTCCTCCGGCTCCAGGACGAGGTCGAGGACCTCCTCCTTCTCGCCGCGCAGCATGGCCAGGACGCGGTGCGAGGGCAGCTCGGTGAAGGGCTCGGCGAAGTCGAAGTAGTCGGCGAACTTCGCCCCCGCCTCCTCCTTGCCCTCGCGCACCTTGGCGACGAGCCGTCCGCGCCCCCACATGCGCTCGCGCAGCTCACCGATCAGGTCGGCGTCCTCCGAGAACCGCTCGGTGAGGATGGCCCGCGCGCCGTCCAGCGCGGCCTGCGGGTCGGCGACGCCCTTGTCGGCGTCCACGAAGGCGGCCGCCGCGGCCAGCGGCTCGACACCCGGGTCCCCGAGCAGTCCCTCGGCGAGCGGCTCCAGTCCGGCCTCCCGCGCGATCTGCGCCTTCGTCCGCCGCTTCGGCTTGTACGGCAGGTAGACGTCCTCGAGCCGGGCCTTGGTCTCGGCGCCGCGGATCTGCGCCTCCAGCTCGCCGGTGAGCTTGCCCTGCTCCCGCACGGACTCCAGGATCGCCGCCCGGCGCTCCTCCAGCTCCCGCAGATAGCGCAGCCGCTCCTCGATCGTGCGCAGCTGCGCGTCGTCGAGCATCTCGGTCGCTTCCTTGCGGTAGCGGGCGATGAAGGGCACCGTCGAGCCGCCGTCCAGCAGCTCGACGGCGGCCCTGACCTGCCGCTCCCGTACGCCGAGTTCCTCGGCGATCCTGCCTTCGATGGACCCTGATTCGATGGACCCGGGTGTCGTCACGATCCCGTACCGCCTTCTCCACTGAGGTTGCGCGGCAATTGTGGCAGGCGGCGCCGACAATTCGGGGATCAGGGCCGACGCGCGGCGGGACTCATGCCCTGCCGCCCCGCGCGGAGGCCGAGGCGCCGCCGAAGAGCCGGGCCAGGGCCCGGAACGGCAGCGTCACCACGGTCGCGACGGCCCCACCGATCTGCCGCACCACGTCTGCGATCGAACGGAACACGGAGCATCTCCTTCCCTCGGCCCGGCCACTCGGCCGGGCAAGGGTGCGGGTACCTCGGCGTCGCCGTGACATGCCCCCGACCGGTGGGCCGTCGCACGGGTGCCGGCGGCGGCACCCCCGCCCTCACGTACGACCCGCGGCCGCCCTACGGCGCGGGCTCCGCGCACAAGGCGCGCGCGCACCCGGTCGAGGAGCGGCGGGGCGGGAGCGGTCTCATCCTGACGTGGTCCAGGTGAAGCGCGGCTCCCTGCGCTCCAGGAACGCGGCGACGCCCTCCGCGGTGTCGCCGGCGGCACGCGCCTGCGCCGCCCAGTGGGCGTCCCGGTCCGTGCGGCCGCCGGCGAACTCCTTGGCCGCGGCCTGCGTCAGCTGCGAGCGGGACACCAGGACCCGGGTGAACTCCGCGACCCGCTCGTCGAGTGCGCCGGCCGGCGCCACCTCGTCGACGAGCCCCGTGCGCAGTGCCCGCTCCGTGTCGATCAGCTCGCCGGAGAACAGCAGGTACTTGGCGGTGGCCGGCCCCACCAGCGCCACCAGTCGCCGGGTCGCGGACGACGGGTAGACGATCCCCAGCTTCGCCGGCGTCACCCCGAACAGCGCGCCCTCCTCGGCGAACCGCAGGTCGCAGGCGGCCGCCAGTTGCGCGCCGCCGCCCACGCAGTGCCCCTTGACCGCCGCCAGCGTCGGCTTCGGGAACGCGGCGAGGGCCTCCTCGGCGCGCACCGCCAGCTCCTGCGCCTCGTCCGGCGACCCCTGGAGGGTGGAGATGTCGGCCCCCGCGCAGAAGGTGCCGCCCGCACCGGTCACCACGAGCACCCGGACGCCCGGGTCGGCGGCCAGCTTGTCCAGCAGGGGCGGAAGCGCCCGCCACATCGCGGCCGTCATGGCGTTGCGCTTGGCCGGGTGGTGCAGGACGACGGTGGCGACCGCGTCGGTGACGCCGTGCAGCAGTTCGGGCTCCATGCGCCGGATGCTAACCGCCGTCCGGAACCCGGCACCGGCCGCCTCCGGCCGACCGCGTACAGCCGACCGCCTACAGCCTCCGGCCGACCGTATGCAGCCGACCGCCTCCGGCCGGGGAAGGGCCTGCGGGGACGAACGGGGTGAGCGCCCCGATAAACCCGTACAACCCGAAGAATGCGCGAAGGAGGCACGGGCGCGTCAGGACCGGCCGCCTTCGCGGCAGAGCGGGTCAGGGGCGATCGGGAACGCTCGATAAGTGCTGACTTCTGTTCAGGCATCCGGAGGTGAGTGCTTCGCTACCAACACTCGACGCGTGGTGACAATCGAGCGCAAGGGTGGCGACCCGACGATGGACGACCACGGGCGCGGGCCCGGCCCACGCCCAGAAGGCGACGCAGGCGCACCTCGCGAGCCCCTCGAGGACGACCTGCCGCGTCCGCTGCCGTACGAGGGGGTCTGGCGGTTCACCGCCGCCCCCGTCGACGCCTCGGTCCCGCAGGCGCGGCACGCCGTGCGGGACCTGCTGCTGCGCCAGGGGGTGCCGATCTCGGACGACCTCGTCCAGGGACTGCTGCTCATCGTCTCGGAACTCGTGACCAACGCCGTCCGGCACGCGGCGCTGCTGTCGCCCGTGCTCGCGGTGGAGGTGGCCGTCGGCGCCGAGTGGGTGCGGGTGTCCGTGGAGGACAACCACCCCTACCGCCCGACCGCCCTGGAGACCGACCACGGCCGGACCGGAGGCCGGGGCCTGCTCCTGGTCCGGGAGATCACCAGGGAGGCGGGCGGCGTGTGCGACGTCGAGCACACGGCGAGCGGCGGCAAGGTGATCTGGGCCGCCCTGCCGCTCAAACCCACCCGGCTGTTCTGACGACGACGCCACCGGCGCCGGGAACGCCACCGGCACGGCGCACACCACCGCCACCGGCACCACGGACGCCGCCGGCCGGTCCCGGGGACGTCACCAGCCGGCCGACGGGCCCGTCAGCTCCCGGACCGCCGGACGGGCCGCGTCCAGCACGGTCATGAACCACGAGGAGAACGTGCCCTTCGCGTGCCGCTCGGCCAGCTCGGCGGACGTCACGAAGGCCGTGTCGCCGACCTCCTCCGGATCCGGCCGCAGCGGGGCCTGCACCATCCCGACGAACAGGTGGTTGTACTCCTGCTCCACCAGTCCCGAGGCCGGGTCCGGATGGTTGTAGCGGACCGTGCCGGCTTCCGCGAGCAGGGACGGGGACACGCCCAGCTCCTCGAACGTGCGCCGCGCGGCCGCCGCGAACGGCGCCTCACCGGGGTAGGGGTGGCCGCAGCAGGTGTTGGACCAGACGCCGGGGGAGTGGTACTTGCCGAGCGCCCGCTGCTGGAGCAGCAGCCGGCCGTGCTCGTCGAAGAGGAACACGGAGAACGCCCGGTGCAGCTGTCCCGGCGGCTGATGGGCGGCGAGCTTCTCCGCGGTGCCGACGGTCACGCCGTTCTCGTCGACGAGCTCCAGCAGAATCGCGTCCGCGGTGCCGTTCGACGAACCGGTCGTCGTGGTGGCAGGTGTGATCGGCATACCCATCCTTAAGCATCGGTCCTCGCGCCCCCAGTCTGCCGTACGCGTACGGCGCCCCGGGCACTTCGCGCGCATGCCCGCATGTCCCGCGCACGGCGCCGGGGCCGGTGAGTGATCTTGCCCGGCGCGGTGCGCGCGGAACCGTCCTGAACAGATGTGCGCATCCCCCGAGCGCCCGGGAAGGCGTCCTCCGCTCAGCCCTGCGCTCAGTGGCAGAGCCGTGCCTCGTGCGCCGCGTGCCCGCCCGGCTCCAGCTGGAAGGTGCAGTGCGCCACGTCGAAGTGGTGGCCCAGGCAGCCCTGCAGCTCGTGCAGCATCTTCTCGTGGCCGATCGCGCTCAGCACGTCCGAGCGCACCACCACGTGCGCGGACAGCACCGGCATCCCGGAGGTGATGGTCCACGCGTGCAGGTCGTGGACGTCCTCCACACCGTCCAGGGCGAGGATGTGCGCCCGCACCTGGGCCATGTCGACGCCCTTGGGGGCCGCCTCCAGCAGCACGTCCAGCGTCTCGCGCAGCAGCCCGAGGGTCCGCGGCACGATCATCAGGCCGATGACGAGCGAGGCGATCGGGTCGGCGGCCTGCCGGCCGGTGGCCAGGATCACGGCCGCCGAGACCAGCACCGCCACCGAGCCCAGCGCGTCCGCCGCCACCTCCAGGAACGCCCCCCGCACGTTCAGGCTCTCCGCCTGGCCGCGCATCAGCAGGGTGAGCGAGATCATGTTCGCGACCAGGCCGACGGCGCCGAACACGAGCATCAGCCCGCCCTCGGTGGGCGCCGGCGTGAAGAACCGCTGGACCGCCTCGTACAGGACGTAGCCGCCCACCCCGAGCAGCAGCAGACAGTTGGCGAGGGCCGCCAGGATCTCCGCGCGGGCGTAGCCGAAGGTGCGGTTGGCGCTCGCGGGCCGGTTGGCGAAGTGGATGGCGAGCAGCGCCATGACGAGCCCCACCGCGTCCGTCGCCATGTGCGCCGCGTCCGCGATCAGGGCGAGGGAGTCCGCGAGCACTCCGCCGACGATCTCCACCACCGTCACGGTGAGCGTGATCACCAGCGCCGCCCGCAGTCTGCCGCGGTACGCCGCCGCGGCCGTACCGGTCGCCGGCGGGTGTGCGTGCGCATGGCCGTGGTCGTGCCCAGCCCCCATGGAAAAGGACCTCCCGTGATCCGTCCGGGACCCCAGTCAACTACGGGTGGGGGGTATCCGGCAACGCGGCACTGAACACCGTTGTCATGTGCCCTGACCTGCGGAAATTTCTCGCAGGTCAGGACGTGTCCAGGTGCCGCCGGGCCGGTCCGCGCGACCGGAGGGGACCGCGGTTTGTCGGCCGGGGCGCCGATCACCCATGATGATCTCTGCAGAGCCGGTCCGCGCCGTGCCGCCGGCCCGTGTCGATCCGCCCTGAACGGCCGGTGAACACGGCCTTCACGGCATCCGATAGCCTCTGCCGACACGCCGCCCGCCCGGTGCAGCCGCGGAAGGGGCGCCCCCACCATGCAGACGACCGACGCGGACGCGTCGGGACCCAGGGAGTGAGTTCGGTTTGCCGACCGCCATCCTCACCGGTCAGCCGGTCCCCGGATCGTCGATCGAGCCGGACCTGCGGTCCCTCGGCTTCGACGTCCGGGTCGCCGGCGACGCCGCCGACGCGGAGACCCTCCTCGCGGCGGTCCCCGGCGACCAGCGGGTCGCCGTCGTCGACGCCCGCTTCGTGGGTCACCGGCACGCGCTGCGCCTCGGCCTGACCGACCCCCGCTTCCCGCTCGCCGCGCTCCCGGGCGCCGTCACCGCCCAGCCGGCCGGCCGCCAGGCCCTGACCCGCGCGGTGGCCCGCGAGAACTCCGCGAACGGCGGCACGGCCCCCGGGGGCGACACCGCGAGCGCGGAGTCGGGCGCGCAGGACGTCGTCGACGGCCTCGCCGACCGCATCGCCACCGCCCTCGACGCCGACGGCGCCGACGTCCACCGGCCCGAGCTCGGCAGCCTGGTGGCCGCGGTCCCGGCCGACCCGCAGGCCCGCAACGAGGCACGGCAGGCCGTCTCGGCCGTCGACGACGAGGCCGTACGCCTGAAGTCGGCCGTGAAGGCCCGCGACGGCTTCTTCACCACCCACTTCATCAGCCCGTACTCGCGCTACATCGCCCGCTGGTGCGCCCGCCGCGGCCTCACCCCGAACCAGGTCACCACCGCCTCGCTGCTCACCGCGCTGATCGCGGCCGGCTGCGCGGCGACCGGCACCCGCGGCGGGTTCGTCGCCGCCGGCGTCCTGCTGATCGCGTCGTTCGTCCTGGACTGCACCGACGGCCAGCTCGCCCGCTACTCCCTGCAGTACTCCACCCTCGGGGCCTGGCTGGACGCCACGTTCGACCGGGCCAAGGAGTACGCCTACTACGCCGGCCTCGCCCTCGGCGCGGCCCGCGGCGGCGACGACGTCTGGGCCCTCGCGCTGGGCGCCATGATCCTGCAGACCTGCCGGCACGTCGTGGACTTCTCCTTCAACGAGGCCAACCACGACGCCACCGCCAACACCAGTCCCACCGCCGCCCTCTCCGACAAACTCGACAGCGTCGGCTGGACGGTCTGGGTGCGCCGGATGATAGTGCTGCCCATCGGCGAACGATGGGCCATGATCGCCGTCCTGACCGCGGCCACCACGCCCCGCATCACCTTCTACGCGCTGCTGGTCGGCTGCGCCTTCGCGGCCGCCTACACCACCGCCGGGCGGGTCCTGCGGTCGCTGACCCGCCGGGCGCAGCGGACCGACCGGGCGGCACGCGCGCTGGCCGACCTGACCGACGTCGGCCCCCTCGCCGAGGCGGTCGCCCGGGCCGCCCGGGGCAAGGTCCCCCACCTGGCGCCGCTGAGCGCCGCCCTGGGTGCCGCCGCCGTGGTGACCGCCGCGGGGCTGACGGGACCGGGCTGGTGGACCGTCCTGGCGGCCGCCGTGTACGTCCCGCTCTCGGCCGCGGCCGTCGCGCGCCCCCTCACGGGCGCCCTCGACTGGCTCGTCCCCCCGTTCTTCCGCGCCGCCGAATACCTCGCCGTCCTGTTCCTCGCCGCCCGGTCCGATGCGGACGGAGCGCTGCCGGCGGCTTTCGGGCTGGTCGCCGCGGTCGCCTACCATCACTACGACACGGTGTACCGCATCCGCGGGAACGCCGGCGCGCCGCCGGCCTGGCTGGTGCGCGCCGTCGGGGGGCAGGAGGGACGGACCCTGCTGGTCGCGGTCCTGGCGGCGCTGCTCACCGCCGGGCAGTTCACCGTCGCGCTCACGGTGCTCGCCGTGGCCGTCGCCCTGGTGGTGCTCGTCGAGAGCATCCGCTTCTGGGTGTCCGCTGGGGCGCCCGCCGTACACGACGAAGGAGAACCCGCATGATCGGCCTCGTGCTGGCGGCCGGCGCCGGACGGCGTCTGCGCCCCTACACCGACACCCTGCCCAAGGCGCTGGTGCCGGTGGGGCCGGCGGGCATAGAGGGCGAGCCCACGGTCCTGGACCTGACCCTCGGTAACTTCGCCGAGATCGGCCTGACCGAGGTCGCGGTCATCGTCGGCTACCGCAAGGAGGCCGTGTACGCGCGCAAGGCGGCCCTCGAGGAGAAGTACGGCCTCAGGCTCACCCTCATCGACAACGACAAGGCCGAGGAGTGGAACAACGCCTACTCCCTGTGGTGCGGCCGTGACGCCCTCAAGGACGGCGTGATCCTCGCCAACGGCGACACCGTGCACCCGGTCTCCGTCGAGAGGACGCTGCTCGCCGCCCGCGGCGAGGGCAAGAGGATCATCCTCGCGCTGGACACCGTGAAGTCCCTCGCCGACGAGGAGATGAAGGTCGTCGTCGACCCCGACAAGGGCATGACGAGGATCACCAAGCTGATGGACCCGGCCGAGGCCACCGGCGAGTACATCGGCGTCACCCTCATCGAGGGCGACGCCGCCCCCGAGCTGGCCGACGCGCTGAAGACCGTGTGGGAGACCGACCCGCAGCAGTTCTACGAGCACGGCTACCAGGAGCTGGTGAACCGCGGCTTCCGGATCGACGTCGCGCCGATCGGCGACGTCCGGTGGGTGGAGATCGACAACCACGACGACCTCGCCCGGGGACGGGAGATCGCGTGCCAGTACTGACCCGGCTCATCCCCTCGCCGGTGGTCGTGGACATCCGCCCGGGCGCCCTCGACGACCTGGCGTACGTCCTGGCCGACGAGCGCGTCTCGCACTCCGGCCGGCTCGCCGTCGCCGTCAGCGGCGGCTCGGGCGCCCGGCTGCGCGAGCGGCTCGCCCCGTCGATGCCCGGCGCCACCTGGTACGAGGTCGGCGGCGGCACCCTCGACGACGCCGTGCGACTGGCCGGTGACATAAAGGCCGGCCGCTACGACGCGGTCGTGGGCCTGGGCGGCGGCAAGATCATCGACTGTGCCAAGTTCGCCGCGGCGCGCGTCGGCCTGCCCCTGGTCGCCGTCCCGACGAACCTCGCCCACGACGGTCTGTGCTCGCCGGTCGCCACCCTCGACAACGACGCCGGCCGCGGCTCCTACGGCGTGCCGAACCCGATCGCGGTCGTCATCGACCTCGACGTGATCCGCGAGGCCCCGGTGCGGTTCGTGCGCGCCGGCATCGGCGACGCGGTGTCGAACATCTCGGCGATCGCGGACTGGGAGCTCGCCCACCGGGTCAAGGGCGAGAAGATCGACGGCCTCGCCGCCGCGATCGCCCGGCAGGCCGGCGAGGCCGTCCTGCGCCACCCGGGCGGCATCGGCGACACCGGCTTCCTGCAGGTGCTCGCCGAAGCGCTGGTCCTCAGCGGCATCGCCATGTCGGTGTCGGGCGACTCCCGCCCCTCCTCCGGCGCCTGCCACGAGATCAACCACGCCCTCGACCTGCTCTTCCCCCAGCGCGCCGCCGCCCACGGCGAGCAGTGCGGCCTGGGCGCGGCCTTCGCGATGTACCTGCGCGGAGCCCAGGAGGAGTCGGTCCACATGGCCGGCGTGCTCAGACGGCACGGCCTGCCGGTGCTGCCGGAGGAGATCGGGTTCACGGCGGAGGAGTTCGTCCGCGCCGTGGAGTTCGCCCCCGAGACCCGGCCCGGCCGCTACACGATCCTCGAACACCTCGACCTCAAGACCGACCAGATCAAGGACACCTACGCCGACTATGTCAAGGCCATCGGTAGCTGAACTCAGACCGGTCGTCCACCCCCCGGGGGTGAAGGACCGGCGCAGCGGTGAGCACTGGATGGGACGCCTCTACATGCGTGAGGTGTCCCTGCGGGTCGACCGCTACCTGGTGAACACCAGGGTCACGCCCAACCAGCTCACGTATCTGATGACCGTCTTCGGGGTGCTCTCGGCCCCGGCACTCCTCGTGCCGGGGATCTGGGGCGCCGTGCTCGGCGTGGTCTGCGTCCAGCTGTACCTGCTGCTGGACTGCGTGGACGGCGAGATCGCGCGCTGGAAGAAGCAGTACTCGCTGAACGGGGTCTACCTGGACCGCGTCGGCGCGTACCTCACCGACGCCGCCGTGCTCACCGGCCTCGGGCTGCGCGCCGCCGACCTGTGGGGGAGCGGCCGCATCGACTGGCTGTGGGCCTTCCTCGGCACGCTGGCCGCGCTCGGCGCGATCCTGATCAAGGCCGAGACCGACCTGGTCGGCGTCGCCCGGCACCAGGCCGGGAAGCCGCCGGTCCAGGAGACCGCCGCCGAGATGCGCTCCTCCGGCATGGCCCTGGCCCGCCGGGCCGCCGCGGCGCTGAAGTTCCACCGGCTGATCCTGGGCATCGAGGCGTCCCTGCTGATCCTGGCCCTGGCGGTCGCCGACCACCTGCGCGGCGACCTCTTCTTCACCCGGCTCGGCGTCGCCGTCCTCGCGGGCATCGCCCTGCTGCAGACCCTGCTCCACCTGGTGTCCATCCTCGCGTCGAGCAGGCTGAAGTGAGCGCGCCCCTGAAGGTCGGCGCGGTGATCATCACCATGGGCAACCGCCCCGACGAGCTCAGCGCCCTGATCGACTCGGTCGCCCGGCAGGACGGCGACCCGGTCGAGGTGGTCGTCGTCGGCAACGGCTCCCCCGTGCCGGACGTCCCCGACGGCGTGCGGACCGTGGAGCTGCCCGAGAACCTGGGCATCCCGGGCGGCCGCAACGTCGGCATCGAGGCCTTCGGCCCCAGCGGCCGCGACGTCGACATCGTCCTCTTCCTCGACGACGACGGCCTGCTCGCGCGCCACGACACCGCCGAGCTGTGCCGCCGGGCCTTCGAGGCCGACCCGAAGCTCGGCATCATCAGCTTCCGCATCGCCGACCCGGACACCGGCGAGACCCAGCGCCGGCACGTCCCCCGGCTGCGGGCCTCCGACCCGATGCGCTCCTCCCGGGTCACCACCTTCCTGGGCGGCGCCAACGCCGTCCGCACCCGGGTCTTCGCCGAGGTCGGCGGCCTGCCGGACGAGTTCTTCTACGCACACGAGGAGACCGACCTGGCCTGGCGGGCCCTCGACGCGGGCTGGATGATCGACTACCGGTCCGACATGGTGCTGTACCACCCGACGACCGCGCCCTCGCGGCACGCGGTCTACCACCGCATGGTCGCCCGCAACCGCGTCTGGCTGGCCCGCCGCAACCTCCCCGCCCTCCTGGTCCCGGCCTATCTCGGGGTCTGGCTGCTGCTCACGCTGGCGCGCCGCCCCTCCCGGCCCGCGCTGAAGGCGTGGCTCGGCGGATTCCGGGAAGGGTGGACCACACCGTGCGGACCGCGCAGGCCCATGAAGTGGCGTACGGTGTGGCGGCTGACCCGGCTGGGCCGGCCTCCCGTCATCTGACAAGCTCGTCCCCGGGGGCCCCGGAGCGTTCCGCGGCCCCCGGCTCGTGCCAGACCCGATCAGGCTGCGCATCCCGAAGACGAAAGTTTCCTACTGGTGAGTGAGACAACGCATGACGGCGGAGTCGCGGTGAGCGCGCCCCCGTCGCCCGACGAGGGCCTCACGGCGGCGCAGCTGGCCGCCAAGCACGGGCTGGCCGTGAGCGGTGCCCGGCCTTCCCTGCCGGACTACGTCCGCCAGCTCTGGGGCCGGCGCCACTTCATCCTGGCCTTCTCCTCGGCGAAGCTGACCGCGCAGTACAGCCAGGCCAAGCTGGGCCAGCTGTGGCAGGTGGCCACCCCGCTGCTGAACGCGGGCGTCTACTTCGCGATCTTCGGGCTGATCCTCGACGCGGGCCGCGGGATGGACAAGGACGTGTACATCCCGTTCCTCGTCACGGGCGTCTTCGTCTTCACCTTCACCCAGAGCTCCGTGATGAGCGGGGTCCGCGCGATCTCCGGCAACCTCGGCCTGGTCCGCGCCCTGCACTTCCCGCGTGCCTCGCTGCCCATCTCCTTCGCGCTCCAGCAGCTCCAGCAGCTGCTGTACTCGATGGTCGTGCTGTTCGCCGTGGCGATCGGCTTCGGCAGCTACCCGGACGCCTCCTGGGCGCTGATCGTCCCGGTGCTCGTCCTGCAGTTCTGCTTCAACACCGGCCTGGCGCTGATCTTCGCCCGGGCCGGCGCGAAGACCCCGGACCTCGCGCAGCTGATGCCGTTCGTGATGCGCACCTGGATGTACGCGTCCGGCGTGATGTTCTCCATCCCGGTCTTCCTCGCCGACAAGCCGCAGTGGGTGGCCAACGTCCTGCAGTGGAACCCGGCCGCCATCTACATGGACCTCATGCGTTTCTCCCTCATCGAGGAGTACGGCGCCGAGAACCTCCCCGACCACGTCTGGGCGGCCGCGGGCGGCTGGGCGCTGCTGTTCGCCGTCGGCGGCTTCGTGTACTTCTGGAAGGCGGAGGAGAGGTACGGCCGTGGCTGAGAAGGTTCCGGGGCAGCGGGTCCCCACCGTCATCGCCGACGACGTGCACATCGTGTACCGCGTCAACGGCGCGAAGACCGGCAAGGGCAGCGCCACCGCCGCCCTGAGCCGCATCCTCAAGCGGGGCTCCGGCGACGCCGAGCGCGGGGTGCGCAAGGTGCACGCGGTGCGCGGCGTCTCCTTCGTCGCCCACCGGGGCGAGGCCATCGGCCTGATCGGCTCCAACGGCTCCGGCAAGTCGACGCTGCTGCGCGCCATCGCCGGTCTGCTGCCCCCCGAGAGCGGCAAGGTCTACACCGACGGCCAGCCCTCGCTCCTCGGCGTCAACGCCGCCCTGATGAACGACCTGACCGGCGAGCGCAACGTCATCCTCGGCGGTCTGGCCATGGGCATGTCCCGGGAGCAGATCAAGGAGCGCTACCAGGAGATCGTCGACTTCTCCGGCATCAATGAGAAGGGCGACTTCATCACCCTGCCGATGCGCACCTACTCCTCCGGCATGCAGGCGCGGCTGCGCTTCTCCATCGCCGCCGCCAAGGACCACGACGTCCTGATGATCGACGAGGCCCTGGCCACCGGTGACGCGAAGTTCCGGCTGCGCTCCGAGGCCCGCATCCGGGAGCTGCGCGAGGAGGCCGGCACGGTGTTCCTGGTCAGCCACAGCAACAAGTCGATCCGGGACACCTGCGACCGCGTCCTGTGGCTGGAGCGCGGCGAGCTGCGCATGGACGGCCCGACCGACGAGGTCCTCAAGGAGTACGAGAAGTTCTCGGGCAAGTAGCCCGTCCTCCGCGGGGCCCCGCCGGAACTGTCCGGCGGGGCCCCGCGTCTGCAAAGGAAACGTCAACTCCGGCCCCGCTGGGGAATCTTGACGCCGATCGGTGTGTTGTTGTGATCTGCGGAGCACCCCCGCGATCCCCGCCTCGTTGTACAACGTAAGCTGTACCGGTCCCGAAACACGTCAAGTGGGGCGATAATGCGCGACACCCTCGGACAGGGCTGCCGTGCGCGCGGCCGGGCGGCGTGTCCGAAATAGTGGGTCTCGGGTTGTCGGTGTAGAACGGGAGATGTGACGGCAATGGCTACGGAAACTCCCCAGCTCAACGCAGCATGCGCCGTCCTGGTCCGGGGCAGCCGGCGGTGACGGCCCGGACCGCGCCGCGCCCGGTGGACCCGGAGCGCGGCACCCTCGCCAAGGCCGCGGACGAGAACTTCCCCGTGGCCCCCTTCTTCCTCCCCCGGGCCTGGCGCGACGACCTCATGGCCGTGTACGGCTTCGCCCGCCTCGTCGACGACATCGGCGACGGCGACCTGGCCCCGGGCGGCGCCGACGCCCGCCTGCTCGGCGTGCCGGCGGACCGGGCCGGGGACCGTCTCGTCCTGCTGGACGCCTTCGAGGACGACCTGCGCCGTGTCTTCGGCGGCGCCGACGGCCCGCCCCGCCACCCGCTGCTGCGCCGCCTGCAGCCGACGGTCCGCCGCCGCGCGCTCACCCCCGAGCCGTTCCTCGGCCTGATCGCCGCCAACCGCCAGGACCAGCTCGTCACCCGCTACGAGACCTACGACGACCTCCTCGCCTACTGCGAACTGTCCGCCAACCCCGTGGGCCGGCTCGTCCTCGCCGTCACCGGCACCTCGACCCCCGAGCGGATCCGCCGCTCCGACGCGATCTGCACCGCCCTGCAGATCGTGGAGCACCTCCAGGACGTGGCCGAGGACCTCGGCCGCGACCGCGTCTACCTGCCCGCCGCCGACATGAAGCGCTTCCACGTCCAGGAGGCGGACCTCGCCGTGCCCAGCGCGGGCGCGTCGGTGCGCGCGCTGGTCGCGCACGAGGCGCAACGCGCCCGCGATCTGCTGAATGAGGGCGCCCCCCTGGTGGGTAGCGTCCACGGCAGACTGAGGCTGCTGCTCGCGGGATTCGTGGCGGGGGGACGGGCGGCGATCCACGCGATCGCCGCCGCCGAGTACGACGTACTTCCCGGCCCGCCCAAGCCCGGCAAGCTCCGGTTGCTGCGCGAGGTGGGCGTGACCCTGCGAGGAGAGGGGTGATCCGGGCCGTGGAGTCCGCACCACACGTGTCCGCGCCGGTACTCGCCGCCTACGGCTACTGCGAGGCCGTCACCGGACAACAGGCCCGCAACTTCGCCTACGGCATCCGGCTGCTGCCCGCACCGAAGCGGCGCGCGATGTCGGCGCTGTACGCGTTCTCGCGCCGCGTCGACGACATCGGCGACGGCACGCTCGACGGCGACGTCAAGACCGCCCGGCTCGAGGACACCCGGGCGCTGCTGGACCGGGTGCGCGCGGGCGAGGTCGACGAGGACGACACCGACCCCGTCGCGGTCGCCCTCACGCACGCCGCCCGGGTCTTCCCGATCCCGCTGGGCGGCCTGGACGAGCTGATCGACGGCGTCCTGATGGACGTCCGCGGCGAGACCTACGAGACCTGGGACGACCTGAGGACGTACTGCCGCTGCGTGGCGGGCGCCATCGGCCGGCTCTCGCTCGGCGTGTTCGGCACGGAACCGGGCGCGCGCGGCGCCGAGCGCGCCCCGGAGTACGCCGACACGCTCGGGCTCGCGCTGCAGCTCACCAACATCCTCCGGGACGTCCGCGAGGACGCGGCGGGCGGCCGCACCTACCTGCCCGCCGACGACCTCGCGAAGTTCGGCTGCTCGGCCGGGTTCGACGGGCCGCGGCCGCCGGAGGGCTCCGACTTCGCGGGCCTCGTGCACTTCGAGGTGCGACGGGCCCGCGCCCTCTTCGCCGAGGGCTACCGGCTGCTGCCCCTGCTGGACCGGCGCAGCGGCGCCTGTGTCGCCGCGATGGCCGGCATCTACCGCCGCCTCCTGGACCGCATCGAGCGCGACCCCGAGGCCGTCCTGCGCGGCCGGGTCTCCCTGCCCGGCCGGGAGAAGGCCTACGTCGCCGTGCGCGGACTGTCCGGCCTCGACGCCCGGCACGTCTCCCGGCTGGCCGTCAGGAGGCAGGCCTGATGGACACCCGGGGCGACACTGCGGGCCGAGGTGAGCGCACCGGCGAAAAACGGCGGGCAACCCTCCGGTGCGGCGCGGCGTCCCTGACTGCGACGGCCCGCCGGGGAGCGTGCCGGCGGCACGGCGGCCGCGCAGGGGAGGATGCACGATGAGCGAGGAGCTGCTCTCGGACGCGCCGGAGGGATCCGGGCGGGAGGCCGTCGTGGTCGGGGGCGGGCTGGCCGGCGTCACCGCCGCGCTCGCGCTCGCCGACGCGGGCGTACGCGTCACCCTGCTCGAGGGCAGGCCCCGGCTGGGCGGTCTGGCCTTCTCCTTCCGGCGCGGCGGGCTCACCGTCGACAACGGCCAGCACGTGTACCTGCGCTGCTGCACCGCCTACCGCTGGTTCCTCGACCGGATCGGGGGCAGCGCGCTGGCGCCCCTGCAGGAACGTCTCGACGTGCCCGTCGTCGACCTGGCCAAGCCCGAGGGGCGGCGGCTCGGCAGGCTGCGGCGCGACGCCCTGCCCGTCCCCCTCCACCTGGCGCGCAGCCTCGCCGCGTACCCGCACCTCTCGCTCGCCGAGCGCGCCCGGGTGGGCCGGGCCGCGCTCGCGCTCAAGGGGCTCGACCCCGCCGATCCGCGCCTGGACGCGCAGGACTTCGGCAGCTGGCTGACCGCGCACGGCCAGTCGCCGCGTGCCGTCGAGGCACTGTGGGACCTGGTCGGGGTCGCCACCCTCAACGCGGTCGCGCACGACGCCTCCCTCGGGCTCGCCGCGATGGTGTTCAGAACCGGCCTGCTCTCCGACCCGGGCGCGGCCGACATCGGCTGGGCGCGCGTCCCGCTGGGCGAGCTGCACGACCGGCTCGCCCGCGAGGCGCTCGACTCCGCGGGCGTGCGCACCGAGGTCCGCACCCGCGTCACCTCCCTCTCCCGCGACGGTGACGGGAGCTGGAGCGTCCAGGTGCCCGGGAGGACGCTCCGGACCGACGCGGTCGTGCTCGCCGTGCCGCAGCGCGAGGCGTACGGCCTGCTGCCGGACGGGGCGCTCGAGGCGCCCGAGCGGTTGCTGGAGATCGGCACCGCCCCCATCCTGAACGTCCACGTCGTCTACGACCGCACGGTCCTCGACGTCCCCTTCCTCTGCGCGCTCGGCACGCCCGTGCAGTGGGTGTTCGACCGCACCGACGCCTCCGGGCTGCGCGAGGGCCAGTACCTCGCGCTGTCGCAGTCCGCCGCGCAGGACGAGATCGACGAGCCCGTGGCCGCGCTGCGCGAGCGCTACCTGCCCGAGCTGGAGCGGCTGCTGCCGGGCACGCGCGGCGCCGCGGTGAAGGACTTCTTCGTGACCAGGGAGCGCACGGCGACGTTCGCCCCCACCCCCGGCGTCGGACGGCTCAGGCCCGGCGCCCGCACCAAGGCACCCGGCCTGTACCTGGCCGGAGCGTGGACCGCCACCGGGTGGCCCGCGACCATGGAGAGTGCGGTCCGCAGCGGTGTGAGCGCGGCGGACGCCGCGCTCGGCGCCCTGGGCCGGCCCCGCCCCCACCGCCTCTTCGCTCTCGAGGAGGCGGCCTGATGTTCGATCAGCACGGCTCGGCACGTCCCCGCACCCCCTCCGGCACCGCGACAAGAGGAGAAACCGTGCCCCCTGTGCCCCCGGCCCCCGCGGCCGCTCGAGAGACCGCGGTCGACGTGGCCGCGCTCCTGGAGCGCGGGCGGACCCTGGCCACACCGGTGCTGCGGGCGGCCGTCGACCGTCTGGCGCCCCCCATGGACACGGTCGCCGCCTACCACTTCGGCTGGATCGACGCCCAGGGGAACCCGACCGACGGCGACGGCGGCAAGGCCGTGCGTCCCGCGCTCGCGGTGCTCTCCGCGGAGGTCGCCGGCGCCGCGCCCGAGGTGGGCGTCCCCGGCGCGGTCGCCGTCGAGCTGGTGCACAACTTCTCGCTCCTGCACGACGACCTGATGGACGGCGACGAGCAGCGCCGCCACCGCGACACCGTCTGGAAGGTGCACGGCCCCGCCCAGGCCATCCTGGTCGGCGACGCCCTGTTCGCCCTGGCCAACGAGGTCCTGCTGGAGCTCGGCACCGTCGAGGCCGGACGGGCGACCCGCCGGCTGACCACCGCCACCCGCGCCCTGATCGACGGTCAGGCGCAGGACATCTCCTACGAGCACCGCGACCGCGTCAGCGTCGAGGAGTGCCTGGAGATGGAGGGCAACAAGACCGGCGCCCTGCTGGCCTGCGCCAGCTCCATCGGCGCCGTGCTCGGCGGCGCGGACGAGCGCACCGCCGACACGCTGGAGAAGTACGGCTACCACCTCGGCCTGGCCTTCCAGGCCGTCGACGACCTCCTCGGCATCTGGGGCGACCCGGTCTCCACCGGCAAGCAGACCTGGAGCGACCTGCGCCAGCGCAAGAAGTCCCTGCCGGTCGTGGCCGCCCTCGCGGCGGGCGGCCCGGCCTCCGAGCGGCTCGGCGAGATGCTCGCCGCGGACGCCAAGAGCAGCGACTTCGAGAACTTCTCCGAGGAGGAGTTCGCGGCCCGGGCCGCCCTCATCGAGGAGGCCGGCGGCCGCGAGTGGACCGCGCGGGAAGCACGCCGTCAGCACACCGTCGCCATCGAAGCGCTCGACGCCGTCGACATGCCCGAGCAGGTCCGGGCCCGGTTCACGGCGCTCGCCGACTTCGTCGTCGTACGAAAGAGATGATCCCTATCGGTCGAATAGCCCTCGCGTAGTCGCCGGCCGGTGCAGCGAGGCGAGTGACGCACCGGCCGACGGCGGACCCACAGCAGCACGACTTCGCACGACTGCACGAAGGGGAAGCCATGACAGCGACGACCGACGGAAGCACCGGGGCCCTGCCGCCCCGCGCTGCCGCGGCCAGCGACACCGACATCGACACCCCCGGGGCGGCCGGGGTACAAGAAGCCGCCGAGAGCGCGATGCGGCGCGCCACCGACTTCCTGCTCGCCCGGCAGGACGCCGAGGGCTGGTGGAAGGGCGACCTCGAGACGAACGTCACGATGGACGCCGAGGACCTGCTGCTCCGTCAGTTCCTGGGCATCCGCGACGAGCCGACCACGCGGGCCGCCGCCCTCTTCGTCAGGGGCGAGCAGCGCGAGGACGGCTCGTGGGCCACCTTCTACGGCGGACCCGGCGACCTCTCCGCCACCATCGAGGCGTACGTCGCCCTGCGCCTGGCCGGGGACCCGCCCGACGCGGCCCACATGGCGCGGGCCTCCGCCTGGGTCCGCGACCGGGGCGGTATCGCCGCCGCCCGGGTCTTCACCCGGATCTGGCTGGCCCTGTTCGGCTGGTGGAAGTGGGAGGACCTGCCCGAACTCCCGCCGGAGCTGCTGTACTTCCCGAAGTGGTTCCCGCTCAGCATCTACAACTTCGGCTGCTGGGCCCGGCAGACGATCGTCCCGCTCACCGTCGTCTCGGCGAAGCGCCCGGTGCGTCCGGCGCCGTTCCCGCTCGACGAACTGCACACCGATCCCGAGAACCCCGATCCGCCCCGGCCCCTCGCCCCGGTGAACAGCTGGGACGGGCTCTTCCAGCGGCTCGACAAGGTGGTGCGCGGCTACCGCCGGGTCGCGGTGCGCAGGCTCCGCCGAGCGGCCATGAACGACGCCGCCCGCTGGATCATCGAGCGGCAGGAGAACGACGGCTGCTGGGGCGGCATCCAGCCCCCGGCCGTGTACTCCGTCATCGCCCTGTACCTGCTCGGCTACGACCTCGAGCACCCCGTGATGCGCGAGGGGCTGAAGTCGCTGGACCGTTACGCCGTGTGGCGCGAGGACGGGGCCCGGATGATCGAGGCCTGCCAGTCCCCGGTGTGGGACACCTGCCTGGCGACCATCGCGCTCGCCGACGCCGGACTGCCCGCCGACCACCCGCAGCTGGTCAAGGCCGCCGACTGGATGCTGGGCGAGCAGGTCGTGCGCCCCGGCGACTGGTCCGTCCGCAGGCCCCAGCTCCCGCCGGGCGGCTGGGCGTTCGAGTTCCACAACGACAACTACCCCGACATCGACGACACCGCCGAGGTCGTCCTCGCGCTGCGCCGGGTGCGCCACCACGACCCGGAGCGGGTGGACCGGGCGATCGCGCGCGGGGTGCGCTGGAACCTCGGGATGCAGTCGAGGAACGGCGCCTGGGGCGCCTTCGACGTCGACAACACCAGCCCGTTCCCCAACCGGCTGCCGTTCTGCGACTTCGGCGAGGTCATCGACCCGCCGTCGGCGGACGTCACCGCGCACGTCGTCGAGATGCTCGCCGTCGAGGGGCTCGCCCACGACCCGCGCACCCGGCGCGGCATCGACTGGCTGCTGGCCGAACAGGAGCCGGACGGTTCGTGGTTCGGACGCTGGGGCGTCAACTACGTCTACGGCACCGGCTCGGTGGTGCCCGCGCTGACCGCGGCCGGACTGCCCACGCGGCACCCGGCGATCCGCCGGGCGGTGGCCTGGCTGCAGCGGGTGCAGAACGACGACGGCGGCTGGGGCGAGGACCTGCGCTCCTACCGGGACCCCGGCCGGTTCGCC
Source organism: Streptomyces sp. NPDC017936 (assembly GCF_044328485.1). NCBI lineage: Bacteria > Bacillati > Actinomycetota > Actinomycetes > Kitasatosporales > Streptomycetaceae > Streptomyces > Streptomyces sp. NPDC017936. The sequence goes on from NZ_JBIRHK010000002.1 coordinate 544,198, forward strand.
GGCCGGGGCGCCTCCACCGCCTCCCAGACGGCCTGGGCGCTGATGGCGCTGCTGGCGGCGGGGGAGAGGGACTCCCGGGCCGTCGAGCGGGGCGTCGCCTGGCTGGCGCGGACCCAGCGGCAGGACGGCTCCTGGGACGAGCCCTACTTCACCGGCACCGGCTTCCCGTGGGACTTCTCCATCAACTACCACCTCTACCGGCAGGTGTTCCCGCTCACCGCGCTCGGCCGGTACGTCCACGGGGAGCCGTTCGCCGCCGGGGCCCCCGCCGCCGCGGTCCCCGTCGAGGTCGAGGGAAGCTGATGAACGCCCAGCCCGCCTCCGCCCCGCTGCTGATCGCCTGCGCGCTCGGCATCGAGCACCTCGCCCTGCGCATGGGCGACCGCGGCGGGGCCGGCGGGCCGGTCACGGTCCTGCGCACCGGCATGGGACCGAAGGCGGCCGAGCGCTCCGTCACCCGGGTCCTGGCCGACCCGGTGCTCGGCGGCGCGGCGGTGCTGGCCACCGGCTTCTGCGCGGGGCTCGCCCCCGGCATGCACCCCGGTGACCTGGTGGTCGCCGAGAAGACCCGCGACCCGCGCGGCACGGTGCCGTGCGTGGGCACCGAACTGCTCGTCAAGGAACTCGTGCGCACGCTGCCCGGGCGCACCGTCCACACCGGCCCCCTCACCGGTTCCGACCACGTCGTGCGCGGCCCCGAGCGGTCCGACCTGCTCGCCACCGGCGCGATCGCGGTCGACATGGAGTCGGCGGCCACGCTCCTGAGCGCCGTCCGCGCGGGGACGCGCCCGGTTGCGGCCGTCCGGGTGGTCGTGGACGCTCCTGAACATGAACTCGTCCGGATCGGCACGGTGCGCGGTGGAATATCGGCTTTCCGCGTCCTTCGTTCCGTCCTGCCTGCATTCTTCGAATGGCACCGCAATGTGCTGCTCCCCCGGAGGTGAGCCGAATGGCCATGCCGCTGCGCCAGTCCATCAAGGTCGCTACCTACTTGGCTGAACAAAAGCTCCGCAAACGGGACAAGTTCCCGCTCATCGTCGAGTTGGAGCCCCTCTTCGCCTGCAACCTCAAGTGCGAGGGCTGCGGCAAGATCCAGCATCCGGCGGGAGTGCTCAAACAGCGCATGCCGGTCGCCCAGGCGGTGGGAGCGGTGCTCGAATCCGGCGCTCCCATGGTGTCGATCGCGGGCGGCGAACCGCTGATGCACCCTCACATCGACGAGATCGTGCGGCAGTTGGTGGCGAGAAGGAAGTACGTCTTCCTGTGCACCAACGCGATGCTGCTGCGCAAGAAGATCGACCGGTTCAAGCCCTCCCCCTACTTCGCCTTCGCCGTGCACATCGACGGGCTGCGCGAGCGGCACGACGAGTCGGTGGCGAAGGAGGGCGTGTTCGACGAGGCCGTGGAGGCGATCAAGGAGGCCAAACGGCGCGGCTTCCGCGTCACCACCAACTCCACCTTCTTCAACACCGACACCCCGCAGACCATCGTCGAGGTGCTGAACTTCCTCAACGACGACCTCGAGGTCGACGAGATGATGATCTCGCCCGCCTACGCCTACGAGAAGGCGCCCGACCAGGAGCACTTCCTCGGCGTGGAGCAGACCCGCGAGCTGTTCAAGAAGGCCTTCGCGGGCGGCAACCGGCGCCGCTGGCGCCTCAACCACTCCCCGCTCTTCCTCGACTTCCTCGAGGGCAAGGTCGACTTCCCGTGCACGGCCTGGGCGATCCCGAACTACTCGCTCTTCGGCTGGCAGCGCCCCTGCTACCTGATGAGCGACGGGTACGTGCCGACGTACCGCGAACTCATCGAGAAGACCGACTGGGACAAGTACGGCCGCGGCAGGGACCCGCGCTGCGCCAACTGCATGGCGCACTGCGGCTACGAGCCCACCGCCGTCCTCGCCACCATGGGATCGCTGAAGGAGTCGCTGCGCGCGATGCGCGAGACGGTCTCCGGGAACCGGGAGTGAGGCCGTGACCGCCGTCTCCCTGGGCGTCCCCGAGGTGCCCCTCCGGCCGGTCGCCGAGCGGCGCGCGTCGCGGCGGATCCACGTCGGGCCGGTCCCGGTCGGGGGCGGGGCCCCCGTGTCCGTGCAGTCGATGACCACGACCCGTACGTCCGACGTCGGCGCGACCCTCCAGCAGATCGCCGAGCTGACCGCGTCCGGCTGCCAGATCGTCCGCGTGGCCTGTCCCACGCAGGACGACGCGGACGCCCTCGCGACCATCGCGCGCAAGTCGCAGATCCCGGTCATCGCCGACATCCACTTCCAGCCCAAGTACGTGTTCGCCGCCATCGAGGCCGGCTGCGCCGCGGTCCGGGTGAACCCCGGCAACATCAAGCAGTTCGACGACAAGGTCAAGGAGATCGCGCGCGCCGCGAAGGACCACGGCACGCCGATCCGCATCGGCGTCAACGCCGGCTCGCTGGACCGCCGCCTGCTGCAGAAGTACGGCAAGGCGACGCCCGAGGCCCTGGTGGAGTCGGCGCTGTGGGAGGCCTCCCTCTTCGAGGAGCACGGCTTCCGCGACATCAAGATCTCCGTCAAGCACAACGACCCGGTCGTGATGATCGAGGCCTACCGCCAGCTCGCCGCCCGGTGCGACTACCCCCTCCACCTCGGGGTGACCGAGGCGGGCCCCGCCTTCCAGGGCACGATCAAGTCCGCGGTCGCCTTCGGCGCCCTGCTCTCCCAGGGCATCGGCGACACCGTCCGGGTGTCGCTGAGCGCGCCCCCGGTCGAGGAGGTCAAGGTCGGCATCCGGATCCTGGAGTCCCTGGGGCTGCGGCAGCGACGTCTGGAGATCGTCTCCTGCCCGTCCTGCGGCCGCGCCCAGGTCGACGTCTACAAGCTGGCCGACGAGGTCACGGCGGGCCTGGAAGGCATGGAGGTCCCGCTGCGCGTGGCCGTCATGGGGTGCGTGGTGAACGGTCCCGGCGAGGCCCGCGAGGCCGACCTCGGCGTCGCCTCCGGCAACGGCAAGGGCCAGATCTTCGTCAAGGGCGAGGTCGTGAAGACCGTCCCCGAGTCCAAGATCGTGGAAACCCTCATCGAGGAGGCGATGAGGATCGCCGAGCGGATGGAACAGGACGGCGTCGCGGCGGGGGAGCCGGCCGTCACCGTGAGCTGAGCAGCACGGACCGAAGGGGGCCCGATCGTGACGATCCTGGAGAGCATCCGGCAACCACGCGACCTGAAGGCGCTGTCCGAGGCGGAACTCGGTGAACTGTCCGACGAGATCAGGGAGTTCCTGGTGCACGCGGTCGCCAGGACCGGCGGCCACCTCGGACCCAACCTGGGCGTGGTGGAGCTGACCCTCGCGCTCCACCGGGTCTTCGAGTCGCCGGTGGACCGCATCCTGTGGGACACCGGCCACCAGAGCTACGTGCACAAGCTGGTGACGGGGCGTCAGGACTTCTCCAAACTGCGCGGCAAGGGCGGTCTGTCCGGCTACCCCTCCCGTGAGGAGTCCGAGCACGACGTCATCGAGAACAGCCACGCCTCCACCGCCCTCGGCTGGGCCGACGGGCTCGCCAAGGCCCGCCAGGTGCAGGGCGAGAAGGGGCACGTCGTCGCGGTCGTCGGCGACGGGGCGCTGACCGGGGGCATGGCCTGGGAGGCGCTGAACAACATCGCGGCCGCCAAGGACCGGCCGCTGATCATCGTCGTCAACGACAACGAGCGCTCGTACGCGCCGACCATCGGCGGCCTCGCCCACCACCTGGCCGCCCTGCGCACCACCGACGGCTACGAGAAGGTGCTGGCCTGGGGCAAGGACGTCCTGCTGAGGACCCCGGTGGTCGGGCACACCGTCTACGAGTCGCTGCACGGCGCGAAGAAGGGCTTCAAGGACGCGTTCGCCCCGCAGGGCATGTTCGAGGACCTCGGCCTGAAGTACGTCGGGCCGATCGACGGGCACGACATCAAGGCCGTCGAGTCCGCGCTGCGCCGGGCCAAGCGGTTCCACGGGCCGGTGCTGGTGCACTGCCTGACGGAGAAGGGCCGCGGCTACGAGCCCGCCCTCGCCCACGAGGAGGACCACTTCCACACCGTCGGCGTGATGGACCCGCTGACCTGCGCGCCCCTCGTCCCCTCGAGCGGCCCGTCATGGACCTCGGTGTTCGGCGACGAGATCGTGCGCATCGGCGAGGAGCGCGACGACGTCGTGGCGGTCACGGCGGCCATGCTGCACCCGGTCGGACTCGGCGCCTTCGCCGAGCGCTTCCCGGACCGGGTGTGGGACGTCGGCATCGCCGAGCAGCACGCGGCGGTGAGCGCCGCCGGACTGGCGACCGGCGGACTGCACCCGGTCGTCGCCGTCTACGCCACCTTCCTCAACCGCGCCTTCGACCAGCTGCTGATGGACGTCGCCCTGCACCGCTGCGGGGTCACCTTCGTGCTGGACCGGGCCGGGGTGACCGGCGTGGACGGCGCCTCCCACAACGGGATGTGGGACATGTCCGTCCTCCAGGTCGTCCCCGGCCTGCGGATCGCCGCCCCGCGCGACGCCGAGCAGCTGCGCGCCCAGCTGCGCGAGGCCGTCGCGGTGGACGACGCGCCGACGCTGGTCCGCTTCCCCAAGGAGTCGGTGGGACCCGAGATCCCGGCCGTCGGCCGCGTGGGCGGCATGGACGTCCTGCACCGCGGCGAGCGGCCGGACGTGCTGCTGGTGGCCGTCGGCGTGATGGCGCCGGTGTGCCTGCAGGCCGCCGGACTCCTGGCCGCCCGGGGCCTGCACTGCACGGTCGTCGACCCGCGCTGGGTCAAGCCGGTCGACCCGGACCTGCCCGCCCTCGCCGCCGGGCACCGGCTGGTGGCCGTCGTCGAGGACAACAGCCGGGCCGCGGGCGTCGGTTCGGCGGTGGCGCTGGCCCTGGGCGACGCCGGGGTCGACGTGCCCGTGCGGCGGTTCGGCATCCCCGAGCAGTTCCTCGCGCACGCCAAGCGCGCCGAGGTGCTCGCCGACATCGGCCTCACGCCCGTCGAGATCGCCGGACGGATCAGCGCGAGCCTGGCGGTCGAGGACGCCGCCGGCTCAGTCAAGGAGAAGACCGAATGACCAAGGAGTTCGACCTCGGCGCGCTCTTGGCCGAGCGCGGGGCCGAGCGCTACGAGCTGCACGGCAGGTACCTCAACCACCAGCTCCCGCGCATGCTGCACACCATCGGCTTCGACAAGGTCTACGAGCGCGCCGAGGGCGCCCACTTCTGGGACGCGGACGGCAACGACTACCTGGACATGCTCGCCGGGTTCGGGGTGATGGGCCTGGGCCGCCACCACCCCGTCGTGCGCAAGGCGCTGCACGACGTCCTCGACGCCTCCCTCGCCGACCTCACCCGCTTCGACTGCCAGCCGCTGCCCGGACTGCTGGCCGAACGGCTCCTCGCCCACAGCCCGCACCTGGACCGGGTGTTCTTCGGCAACAGCGGCACGGAGGCCGTCGAGACCGCCCTGAAGTTCGCCCGCCGGGCCACCGGCAAGCCCCGCGTCCTCTACTGCGACCACGCCTTCCACGGCCTGACCACCGGCTCGCTCTCGGTCAACGGCGAGGACGGCTTCCGTGACGGCTTCGCCCCGCTGCTGCCGGACACGGCCGTGCCGCTCGGGGATCTCGACGCGCTGGCGAAGGAGCTGAGGAAGGGCGACGTCGCCGCGCTGATCGTCGAGCCGATCCAGGGCAAGGGCGTGCACGAGGCCCCGCCGGGCTTCCTGCGCGCCGCGCAGGAGCTGCTGCACCGGCACAAGGCGCTGCTGATCGCCGACGAGGTGCAGACCGGCCTCGGCCGGACCGGCGACTTCTACGCCTACCAGCACGAGGACGGCGTCGAGCCGGACCTGGTGTGCGTGGCCAAGGCGCTCTCCGGCGGCTACGTGCCGGTCGGCGCCACCCTCGGCAAGGACTGGATCTTCAAGAAGGTCTACTCGTCGATCGACCGGGTGCTGGTCCACTCCTCGAGCTTCGGCTCCAACGCCCAGGCGATGGCGGCGGGCCTGGCGGTGCTGTCGGTCCTGGAGGACGAGGGGATCGTCGCCAACGCCCGGGTCACCGGGGAACGGCTGAGATCACGGCTGGCGGCGCTCACCGAGAAGTACGAGCTGCTCGCCGACGTGCGGGGCCGGGGCCTGATGATCGGCATCGAGTTCGGCCGGCCCAGGTCGCTGAAGCTGCGCAGCCGGTGGGCCATGCTCCAGACCGCGCGCAAGGGGCTCTTCGCGCAGATGGTGGTGGTCCCGCTGCTGCAGCGGCACCGCATCCTCACCCAGGTCTCCGGCGACCACCTGGAGGTGATCAAACTGATCCCGCCGCTGGTCGTGGACGAGGCCGACGTGGACCGGTTCGTGGACGCGTTCACCGAGGTGATGGACGACGCCCACGGCGGGAGCGGGCTGATGTGGGACTTCGGCCGGACGCTGATCAAGCAGGCGGTGGCCCACCGGTGACCGGGCCGGAGCGTCACCCTGCCGGCTTTGCCTCTGAGGCAAGAGATTTGCCATAGAGGCAAAGCCGGGTGCTGAATGGAGGCATGAGCTCCTCCGACGCCGTTCCCGGCACCGGCCACGGCCCGGGCGCCGACCACGGCCCCGGCCCGGCCGACGCCCTGCCGGTGGTCGCACCGCAGCTGCGGGCCCTGCGCCGCCGGGCCGGACTCACCCTGGAGGCCGCCGCCCGCTCCGCCGGCCTGTCGCCCGCCCACCTCTCCCGGCTGGAGACCGGCGGACGGCAGCCGTCGCTGCCCATGCTGCTCGCGCTCGCCCGCATCTACGGTACGACCGTCTCGGAACTGCTCGGTGAGACGGTCACCGGCCGGGACGCCGTCGTGCGGGCCGCCGACATGGAGCCGACCCACGCGGGCGGATGGACGTACTGGCAGGCCGGTGCGTCCGGGCGGGGCATGCAGGCCCTGCGGGTCCACGTGCCGTACGGCTCCCAGGGCGACATCGTGCGGGTGCACCCCGGTGAGGAGTGGCTGCACGTCCTCGCCGGACGGCTGCGGCTGCGGCTCGGCGACACCACGCACCTGCTCGGCCCGGGCGACAGCGCGCACTTCGACTCGCTGACCCCGCACCGCATCGCCGCGCAGGACCCCGACGGGGTCGAGCTCCTCTTCGTCCACACCCTGCTGCAGAGTCCGACGGCCGCCCTGTGCCTCGGCCCCACCCCTGGAGAGACGCCATGAGCGACATCGAGGAGAAGTTCCCCCGGAGCCTGTGGATCCGGCTGATCATCTACATCGCCGTGGGGCACCTCTTCGCCGGGTTCCTCTGGCTGCTGTTCGAGGTCGGCGCCAAGTAGGGGAGACCGGGCTCCGGGAGCGCCCGCTCAGTCCAGCAGGCGCTCCCGCAGCCGCTCGCGGGTCCGCGGGGCCAGCCCGAGGCCCTGCTCCAGGTAGGCCTCGACACCGCCCCAGGTGTCCTCGATGGTGCGGAACGCGGCCGTGAGGTACTCGGCACGGGCTTCGAAGAGGGGGCTCAGCAGCTCCATGACCTCGGGGGAGTACGCCTCGGCGGAGGTGCCGCTGCGGCGCACCTTGTAGCGGCGGTGCTTGGCGTTGGACTCCAGGTAGTCGGCCATGATCGCCTCGTGCTCCACGCCCACCGCGAGCAGCGTCACGGCGACGGACAGACCGGCCCGGTCCTTGCCCGCCGCGCAGTGCATGAGCGCCGGGACGCTGTCCTCGGCGAGGGAGTGCAGCACGCGCGAGTGCTCACCCGTGCGCTCCTTCACGATCGAGCGGTAGGAGGCGATCATCCGGCCGGCCGCCTTGCCGTCGCCGAGGATCCCCCGCAGCTGCTCGATGTCGCCGTCGCGGACCATCTTCCAGAACTCGGCCCCGTCCGCCGGGTCGGAGAGCGGCAGGTTCACGTTGCGCACGCCCGGCAGCTCGACGTCCGGGCCCTCCAGCCGCTGGTCCGCCGCGTTGCGGAAGTCGAAGACCGTGTGCAGGCCCAGCGAGGAGAGGAAGGCGGCGTCCTCCTCGGTCGCGTGCGCGAGGTGGCCGCTGCGGAACAGCACGCCGTGCCGCACCCGCCGTCCGTCGACGGTGGGCAGGCCGCCCACGTCACGGAAGTTGCGCACACCGGCCAGCTGGGACTCGGTCGACGGGATCTGCTGCGTCACAGGGGCTCCTGGCGGTCGTCGGTCCCGGCCGGCGCGGCTCGGATGGCCGACGGAACGCTTCCCCGACGATACGACAACGATGCGTGGCGCAACGGATCGCCCACAGTGAGCAGGAGCACGTGTCCGGCTCATGGGCCGTGCGGGTGTTTGCCCAGGCGGGCCCCGTCCCCTGATGATGTCGGAGCTTGATCGCACCTGTTCGAATCAGTGGGGGTTTGATGCCCGAGTCCGCCGCCGACGGCCGCACCTGGCTCCTTACGGGGCCCGCCAGCAGTTACGCCGTCCATGTCACCGAGGCCGACGAGCTCGTGCACCTGCACTGGGGCCCGCGGCTCGCGCTCGCCGACGCCGAGGCCCTCGCCGAGCGCCCCCTGCCCGACTACTGGTCCTTCGAGTCCCCGCTCGACGGCCGGGAGGAGTACCCGGTGGAGGGCGGGGCCCGCTTCGTCCGGCCCGCCCTGTCGGTGCGCGGCGCCGGGCGGCGCGGCACCGAGTGGACCTTCGCCGGCCACGAGACCGAGGGCGGCGAACTGCGCCTGCTCTTCCGTGACGCCGGGCTCGGCGTCACCCTCCACTACCGGATGCGCGACGACGTCGTCGAACGCTGGGTGACCCTGCGCAACGACGGCGACGAACCCCTGGAACTGCTGCGCGCCGACTCCGCCGCCTGGAGCCTGCCCGACCGCGACGGCTGGCGCCTGTCCCAGCTGCACGGCCGCTGGGCCGCCGAGTCCCGCCTCACCCGGGGGCCCCTCACCTACGGCGAGAAGGTCATCGGCAGCCGCCGCGGCCACACCGGCCACCAGCACCTGCCCTGGGTCGCCCTGGACACCGACGCGACCGAGGAGCGGGGCGAGGTCTACGGCTGCGCCCTCGGCTGGTCGGGCTCGTGGCGGATCGCCGTGGCCCAGCTGCCCGACGCGCGCGTGCAGATCACCGGCGGCGCCGGCTACGACGACTCGGGCCTGCTGCGGCTGGCGGCCGGGGAGTCGTTCACCACGCCCGTCTTCGCCGGCCTGTGGACCGACGCCGGCTTCGGCGGCGCGAGCCGCGCCTGGCACGCCTACCAGCGGGCGCACGTGATCCCGGAGGCCGGGCGCGACCGGCCCGTGCTGTTCAACTCCTGGGAGGCCACCTACTTCGACATCTCCGAGGAACAGCAGGCGAGCCTCGCGCGGCGGGCCGCGGACATCGGCGTCGAGCTGTTCGTGGTGGACGACGGCTGGTTCGGCGCGCGCACCGGCGACCACGCCGGGCTCGGCGACTGGCGGCCCAACCCCGAGCGCTTCCCGCGGGGCCTCGAGCCGCTCGCGGACCAGGTGCACGCGCTCGGCATGCAGTTCGGCATCTGGGTCGAGCCCGAGATGGTCAACGCCGACAGCGACCTGTACCGGGCGCACCCCGACTGGGTGCAGTACCAGCCGGGACGCAGGCGGACGGAGCTGCGCAATCAGCTGGTGCTCAACCTCGCGCGCGAGGACGTCCAGGAGTACCTCTGGCAGCAGCTCGACGGACTGCTGTCCAGTGCGCCCATCGACTACGTGAAGTGGGACTTCAACCGCTGCTTCACCGACGCCGGCTGGCCGGACGACGACTACCCCCAGCGGCTCTGGGTGGACCACGTGCGCGCCCTGTACGCGCTGCTGGACCGGCTGCGGGCGGCCCATCCGGGCGTGGCCTTCGAGTCCTGCTCGGGCGGCGGCGGGCGGATCGACCTCGGGATCATGAGCCGCACGGACCAGGTGTGGACCTCCGACAACACCGACCCGCTGGACCGGCTCGCCATCCAGCACGGCTTCAGTCAGATCCACCCCGCGCGGGTGATGGCCGCCTGGGTCACCGACAGTCCGAACACCCAGCTCAACGGCCGGGTCAGCTCGCTGCGCTTCCGGTTCGTCAGCGCCATGGCCGGGGTGCTCGGGGTCGGCGGGGACCTCTCCGAGTGGTCCGGGGAGGAGCTCGCCGAGGCCCGCCGCTGGGTCGATCTCTACAAGGAGATCCGGCCCCTCGTGCAGCACGGCGAGCTCTACCGGCTGCGGCCCCCGGAGGGGGGCCTGAGCGCCGTGCAGTACGTGCGCGGGGACGAGTCCGTCGTCCTCGCCTGGCTCCAGGCGCAGCGGTACGGCGAGCCGGTGCCGGCGGTACGGCTGCGCGGCCTCGACCCGGCCGCTTCGTACGAATGCCTCGAAACGGGCGAAGTGCACCGGGGGGCGGTGCTGGTGCACCACGGGATGCGCACGGGGCTCCGTGGTGACCTCGATGCGACGGTCATCCGCTTGCGTCGCATCTGAGTGATCTGTCCGGATTGGGGGCCTTCATTCCAACTCGGCCGGGAGTAAAGGGTCCTGGGGGCACGTCACGTGAGGAGCGTCATATCCGTGACCGTGCGTCGCTCGTCATGTTCACGTAATTTCGGTGCTCTTCCCGGCCGTTCGGTGGGCGGCGGCCGTTCCGGTACACGGAAAGTGACCGGGATTCCCCGCCGGGGGCCGGGAGGAAGGGGGCAGGGGGGCAACCCTCGCTTGTCGTCGTGCGTCCGGGTCGCTTACGTTCCACACCGATCCGGACGGACGCCGAATCCTGCCGCCGCCCGGAGCCCGCACACACTCACCCGTGCACGGCAGGAGCGGGGGACCCACAGGCAGAACCGCCTGTTCCGGTCTCCGGAACAGGCTCGGGGTAAAGCCGCGCCCCGGCGCGGCCGGGCATCTCCAGCCCGCACCCGACAGCTCACCTCGCAGGCGCCGGAGAGGAATCCGCCATGCCCGCGAAGGGTAAGCACCGCCGCCCGAAGACCCAGCGCTTCACCCGCTCCCTCGCCGCCGCCGGAACCGGTGGCGCCGCGCTCGCCCTCCCGCTCATCGGCGCCGCCGGCGCCCACGCCGCACCGGCCGCGCAGCCGGTGTCCTCGCTTCCGGAGAAGGCCGTCCAGAGCGTTCCGGTCGCGCAGCCGGCCGCCGCCGGCTCGAAGTCCGCCGCGAGCGCCACGACCTACACGGTGCGGGCGGGCGACTACCTCTCCAAGATCGCGGACGAGCAGCACGTCGGCGGCGGCTGGCAGAAGCTGTACGCCGACAACCGCGCGGCCGTCGGCGACGACCCGTCGCTGATCCACCCCGGTCTGAAGCTGTCGATCGGCGAGAAGGCCGCGACCGGCGCCACCGGGTCGCCGTCCGCCGCGGCCGGTTCCTCCTCCTCGTCGAAGTCGTCGCAGTCGTCCAAGTCCGCGAAGGCCTCGGAGGCCTCGGAGGCCTCGCGGTCGAAGGCCTCGGAGTCCGCCGGGCAGTCCTCGTCCTCCCGGACCACGGCCGCCCAGGGCGCCGGGAACGACGGCGGCTCCAGCGGCTACGCCCTGCCCACGGCGAACGCCGCCGTCGGCACCCCGTACCGCATGTCCGGCAGCATGTGGTCCAGCGGCTACCACACCGGCGTCGACTTCGTCGTCCCGACCGGCACCTCGCTCAGGGCCGTCGGCGCGGGCACGGTCGTCTCCGCGGGCTGGGGCGGCGCGTACGGCAACCAGGTCGTCATCCGGCTCGCCGACGGCTACTACGCCCAGTACGCCCACCTGTCCTCGCTCTCGGTCTCGGCCGGCCAGACCGTCTCCGCGGGCCAGCAGGTCGGCCTGTCCGGCGCGACCGGCAACGTCACCGGTCCGCACCTGCACTTCGAGATCCGCACCACGCCGAACTACGGCTCGGACATCGACCCGCTCGCCTACCTCCGTTCGCACGGCGTCTCCGTCGGCTGACGCCTGGCGCGACCAGCTGCCCCACGCCGGAGGCCGGACCCGTTTCCCGGGTCCGGCCTCCGGCGTGTTTGCGTCTTCATGATCATTGTGTTGCGGTCGTATGGCGGTCCCCGCCGGACCGTCGACAGGCGGGACGGAGGGGGGAGACAGTGATCTCCCGTAGGGGACAAGCGCTTTCCGCGATCCCGCGCATGTCCGACACGTCGAACGTCGTTCGGCTTCATGGACGGTGACCGGACATCGCGAGGTGGCCGACCCCACGACCACTCCCATCGTGAAGGACCACACGTGAACCCCACCCGACGCCGAAGAACCGTCGCCGTCACCGCCGCCGCCCTGCTGGCCGGGCTCTTCTCCGCGCCCGCCGGCCAGGCCGCCGAGCAGCCGCGCCGGATCGTCGAGAACCTCGACCGGGGCCTGGTCGCCGTGCCGTCCGGCGAGGGCACCTTCCTCAGCTGGCGCCTGCTGGGCACCGAGTACGCCCGGTACGGCGACGCGATCGCCTTCAACGTGTACAAGAACGGCCGCCGGCTGAACCGCGAGCCGATCAGGAAGTCGACGACCTACCAGGACGACTCCCGGGGCAGGGGGACCTACACCGTGCGCGCGGTCGTGGGCGGGCGCGAGCAGCGGCCGGGTTCCGCGGCCCTCGACCTCGCCGAGGGGTACGCCGAGATCCCGCTCGCCGCGGCCGACGGCTACACCGTCCAGCACGCCTGGCCCGGCGACCTCGACGGCGACGGACGCTACGAACTCGTCGTCAGCCGGCTCTCCGGGACCCGCGACCGGTCCGACCTGCTGGAGGCGTACACCCTCACCGGGGAGCGGCTCTGGCGGGTCGACCTCGGCCCGGGCTCCTACACCCAGGTCGGCGGGAACGGCGCCAACGACCCGGCGCCCGCCGCGATCAGCGGCTCCACGGCGATCGGCGGCTACCGCAACGACGACAACGTCACCGTCTACGACCTCGACGGCGACGGGAAGGCCGAGGTGCTGGTGCACACGGCCGACGGCACCACCTTCGCGGACGGCGCGCGGGTCACCGCCGCCTCGCCCGCCGACCAGTTCGTCTCGGTGATCGACGGCGCCACCGGAGCCGAGCGCACCCGGCAGCCCGTCCCCGACGACTTCGCCGCCGACGGCCCCTCCGGCGGCCACTTCGGCATCGCCCATCTCGACGGCGTCCACCCGAGCCTGGTCACCAAGCTGGTCACCCGCGTCGGCGCCAAGCGCGGCACCTTCCGGATCCTCTTCCAGACCTGGGACTTCGACGGCACGGACCTCGAACGCCGCTGGAAGTACGTCGTCCCCTCCGACAGCGGCGCGACCAGCTTCCACCAGATCCGCACCGTCGACGTCGACAGGGACGGCAGGGACGAGATCGCCGACGGCAACTACGTCGTCAACAGCGACGGAACCCTGCGCTACGTCGTCGACGGCGCCGGGCACGGCGACCGCTTCCACATCGCCGACCTCGATCCCGGCCGCCCCGGCCTGGAGGGCTTCGCCATCCAGCAGGCCGAACTCGGCGTCGTCCCGAACTTCCCCTGGTACTACTACGACGCCGACACCGGGGAGCGTCTGGTCACCGGACAGCACCCCGCCGACTGGGTGAACGACACCGACATCGACGTCGGCCGCGGCAGCACCGGGGACATCGACCCCGGCCATCCCGGCTACGAGTACTGGACCTCCACCGCCGACGTCACCGCACCCGGCGCCGGCGTCCACAACGTCCAGGACGGCAAGGTCTCCACGACCACGCCCAGCGTCAACTTCCGCATCTGGTGGGACGGCGACAAGGCGTCGGAGAACCTCGACTTCACCCGCGTCGAGAAGTGGGACCCGGCCACCGAGACCAGCGCCACGCTCTTCGACCCGGCCGGCGTCGTCTCCGGCGCCCGCAACGCCACCCCCTTCTACGGAGACCTCCTCGGCGACTGGCGCGAGGAGATCCTCGCCGAGACCGCCGACCACACCGCCCTGCGCCTGTACACCACCACCGAGCCGACGCGGACCCGCCTCTACACGCTCGCCCAGAACCCCGCGTACCGCCTGGGCTGGACCGTGCGCGGCTACCTCCAGTCGACGTACACCGACTACTACCTCGGCACCGAGACCCGTCGCGTCCCCGCGCCCCGCATCACGACCCCCTGAAGGAGCACTTTCCCGTGACCACGTCCCGCAGAGCCTTCGGCGCCCTGGCCGCCGGCGCGGCCCTGGCCGCCCTCGCCCCCGCGGCGGAGGCGAGCGCCGCACCCCGTCACCGCCGCCTGATCGCCCACGACGACTTCCGCCGCGGCCTGCGCCGCTGGGCCGTCGAACTGGAGAAGGGCGGCACCGTCACCGCCTCGCGCGGCACCCTGGAGGTCGACGTGCCCGCCGGCGCGACCATCTGGTTCAAGCAGCGGCTCGAAGGACCGTACGTCCTGGAGTACACCGCCACCCCGGTCTCCGCGGGCGGCGCGAACGACCGCGTCTCCGACCTCAACAACTTCTGGAACGCCGTCGACGTCCGTTCCCCGGACGACCTCTTCGCCACGCGGCGCGGCGGCGCCCTCGCCGAGTACGACTACCTGAAGACGTATTACGTCGGCTACGGCGCCAACACCAACACCACCACCCGGCTGCGCCGTTACGTCGGCCGGCCGGGGGTCCGGCCGCTGATCCACGACTACACCGAGCCGCTGTTGACGGCGAACGAGCCGCACCACGTCCGCATCGTCTCCGACGGCTCCACCGTCCGGTGGTGGAACAACGGGCGGCTCGTCTTCGACCACACCGACCCGGAGCCGTACACCGCCGGGCACTTCGCCTTCCGCACCACCTGGAGCCATTTCCGGATCGACGACTTCCGGGTGTGGTCGCTTATTCCCTGATTGGCCAACTCTTTAGGAGTGGCTTATCTCACCGTCCGTCAACCCTTGCCTACGGTCGCGTAGGTCACATTCGAAGGTGAATCATGCACTGCTGTGGCAGACGATTCGAAGAGTGACAACAGATCAGTGATCGGGTCGTACGTGGCGGTGGGCGACAGCTTCACCGAGGGCGTCGGCGACCCCGGCCCCGACGGGGCGTTCGTCGGCTGGGCCGACCGGTTCGCGGTGCTGCTCGCGGACCGGCGGCCCGAGGGCGACTTCAACTACACCAACCTCGCGGTGCGCGGCAAACTCCTCGACCAGATCATGGCCGACCAGCTGCCCAGGGCGGTGGAGCTCGCTCCCGACCTGGTCTCCTTCTGCGCGGGCGGCAACGACATCCTGCGTCCCGGCACCGACCCGGACGAGGTGGCCGAGCGCTTCGAGCGGGCGATCGCCGCGCTGACCGCCACGGCGGGGACGGTGATGGTGACGACCGGGTTCGACACCCGCGGCGTTCCCGTGCTCAAGCACCTGCGCGGCAAGATCGCCACCTACAACGGGCACGTCCGCGCCGTCGCCGACCGGTACGGCTGCCCGGTGCTCGACCTGTGGTCCCTGAAGTCGGTGCAGGACCGCCGGGCCTGGGACCACGACCGGCTCCACCTCTCCCCGGAGGGGCACACGCGCGTGGCGCTGCGCGCCGGACAGGTCCTCGGCCTCCAGGTGCCGGCCGACCCGGAGCAGCCCTGGCCGCCCCTGCCGCCGCGCGGCACCCTGGAGATCCGGCGCGACGACGTGCACTGGGCGCGCGAGTACCTGGTGCCGTGGATCGGGCGCCGGCTGCGCGGGGAGTCCTCGGGCGACCACGTCACGGCCAAGGGCACGCTGTCGCCGCACGACATCAAGATGCGGATCGCCGCGGTGGCGTGAACCGCCGGGGCACGGCCGGCCGTCGACGGGGGGCGGCCGGCCGCCCCGCGTGCCCGCTCCGGACGAGCCGCCGCCGTGCCCCCGCGCCCGCCGGGGCCCTCAGCGCTCCGGGGCGCCCACCGTGCCGTCGTCCAGCGCGAGTTCCCGGGCCAGCGCCTGGTCCACCCACTCCTCGGCCCGGGCCCGCGACACCGTGCCCTGATAGGACGTCAACTGCACGGCGAGGCCGTCGAGCAGGGCCGTCAGGCGCAGGGCGGCGCCCGACGGGTCGGGGCAGCGGAACTCGCCCGCGGCCACGCCCTCCCCGATCACCTCGGTCAGCGCCGCCTTCCACCGCCGGTCGAGGTCGCGGGCCACCTCCCGCAGGGCGGGCTCGCGCAACGACACCGCCCAGCCCTCGATCCACAGCCGCCAGCCCTTGGCCTGGCCGGTCGGCGCGTACCAGCGCACCGCCGACCGCAGCCGGCGCAGGGCGGTGGTGCGGCGGCCGAGCAGCTTGCGCAGACGGGCCAGGTCGTCCTCGGCCGCGCGGGCGAACGCGGCGGCGACCAGCTTCTCCTTGGTGGAGAAGTGGTAGAGCACGAGCGCGTTGCTCACGCCGAGCGCCGCGGCCACGTCGGCGATCCTGACCGCCGCCACGCCCCGCGCCTCGATCTGCTCGATGGCGGCCCGCAGCAGCTCCTCGCGCCGCTCGGCCACGCTCAACCGGACTCTCGCCACGGGCGTCACCCTACACAGCCCCCGCGACCTGCGCCGACGCCGTCAGAGGCGGCGGTGGCGGCCGAACCGCTCGGCGACGACCGGCGGCCGCCGCGCGCCGCACGGCCCGCGCACGAGCCGGTCGACGACCAGGGAGCCCCGGCAGCCGGTCCAGCCGGTCCAGCCGGTCCAGCCGGTCCGGGCGAGGGACGACGAGGGGGCGGTCGCGCGGACTCCTCGACCGGAACCGTTGCTGAACCGTGAGTCGGTGTCAGGAGGGGAGCGGCAGGTCGACGAGGCGGGGCCGCCGGGCCGGCCGTCGTCGCGGGCCCCGGACGAGGCCGGTCCGGCTCTGTCGTAGGAGCCGACCATAATGGGAATCCTCAGCGACTCCACCTGGAGGTACCGTGCCCGGTTCCCGTTCCCTGAGCCCCGGGCTCCGCGCGTTGCAGCCCGAGGCCTTCGGCGCGGACCCGAGCGGTGAGCGCCTGGCGCGCATCCGCAGATCACCCCACTTCAAGGACGGGGTCTTCCAGAACCCCGGCGGCCCGGCGCGCACCCGCCCCTCGGGCTCCGCCCTCGACTTCGCCAAGGTGTTCTTCGACAAGGACTCCCGTCCGCGCCGCGCCCCCGCCGGCACGGTCCCGGTGCACGCCACCACCCTCGCCGACTTGGCGCGGCCGCCCGCCACGGGTCTGCGGCTGACCTGGATGGGCCACTCCAGCGTGCTCGCGGAGATCGACGGGCGGCGCGTGCTGTTCGACCCCGTCTGGGGCGAGCGCTGCTCCCCCTTCCCCTTCGCGGGCCCGAAGCGGCTGCACCCCGTCCCGCTGCCGCTCGCCGCCCTCGGCCCGGTCGACGTCGTCGTCGTCTCGCACGACCACTACGACCACCTGGACATGCCCACGATCAAGGCGCTGGCCGGCACGGACACGCTCTTCGCCGTCCCGCTCGGCGTCGGCGCCCACCTCGAGCACTGGGGCGTGTCCGCCGACCGGCTGCGCGAGCTGGACTGGCACGAGTCGACCCGGGTCGGCGGGCTCACCCTCACCGCCACCCCGGCCCGTCACTTCTGCGGCCGCGGGCTGCGCAACACCCAGCACACCCTGTGGGCGTCCTGGGTCGTCGCGGGCGACGACCACCGGATCTACCACAGCGGGGACACCGGCTACTTCGAGGGCTTCAAGGACATCGGCGCCGCACACGGGCCGTTCGACGCGACGATGATCCAGATCGGCGCGTACTCCGACTTCTGGCCCGACATCCACATGACGCCCCAGGAGGGCCTGCGCGCCCATCTCGACCTCCAGGGCGGTCCGGCGGGCGTGTTCCTGCCGATCCACTGGGCCACCTTCAACCTCGCCACGCACGCGTGGGCGGAGCCCGGCGAGGGCACCCTGGCCGCCGCGGAGGCGGCCGGCGCGCCCGTCGCGCTGCCCCGGCCCGGCGAGCCCTTCGAGCCGGCCGCCGAGACCGTTCCGGCCGAGCCGTGGTGGCGCGGTGCCGCGCTCGCCCCGGCGGGTGGCTGGCCGCCCCCGGTCGCCGCGGCGGCAAAGGCCAAAGCGGATACCGAGAGTGACGGTCTGACGGGGGCGGCCGAGGGCGGCGAAGCCCCGGACGCGGTTCCGGCGGGCTGACCGGGGGCGTCGAAGGGGTCGGTGCGAGGGCCGGGGAGCGGAGGGCTCCCCGGCCCTCGCTTTTTGTTCGAGATCGCCTCTGAACAGGTGTGACCGAGTTCTTCCCGTCTTGGTGCCGGAAAAGTCGCAGGGTTATCGGTCTTTCGTGCGAGACCTCATACCAGAGCGGGACCCTCTCCGGGGGACTTCGTCAACTGCCCACCGCACATGTTGCGTTGGCGACTACTGTGAGTGTCCGTCGAGCGGGGTGCGGCCGAATTCCCGGCCCTCCCGACCGACACCGCGATGGCGCACGCCCGAGTCGGGCATCCCGCGCACCACCACGCCCGACGGACACAGGACGAGGACCCCGATGTCTCACCTCCGCGCACCGGCCGCACGCGCAGACCGCCGTGAGGGCGGACGGCACGGACGACCGGTCGCCCGCACCGCACCCGCACCGGCCGAGACACACATAGGGCCCCAACTCCTGCGGCTCGCCGTCCTGCCCCCGACCGCCGTCGCCCTCAGCGCCTGCGCCGCCGTGCTGTTCGCCGTGCGCTCCACCGGCGTCCGGCCCGGCCCGACCCTGTGGGCGGTGCTGGCCGGCGCGCTCGGCGTGACGACCGCGGGCATCGTGATCGCGGCCGTGGCCGCCGGCCGCGCCGCGCGCTCCGTCAGCGACCGCGTCGAGGCGCTGCGCCGCAGCAGCGCGCGCGGCGAGGCCGACCTGCGCGCCCTGCTCGACACCCTGCGCCGCGGCGAGGTCCCGGCCCGGCGCGCGCCGCACGGCGGCCCGCCCGCCGGCGCCGACGCGTTCGAACTGCTCGCCGCGGACCTGTCCCGCGCCCACGACGGGGCCGTCACCGCCGTCGTCCAGGCCGCCCGGCTCTCCAGCCAGGCCGGCAGCGAGCAGAAGCTCGAGGTCTTCGTCAACCTCGCGCGGCGCCTGCAGTCGCTCGTGCACCGCGAGATCTCGATCCTCGACGAGCTGGAGAACGAGATCGAGGACCCCGACCTCCTCAAGGGCCTCTTCCACGTCGACCACCTCGCCACCCGCATCCGCCGCCACGCCGAGAACCTCGCCGTCCTCGGCGGGGCCGTCTCCCGGCGGCAGTGGAGCAACCCGGTCCCCGTGACCGAGGTGCTGCGCTCCGCCATCGCCGAGGTCGAGCAGTACTCGCGGGTCAGGCTGGTGCCGCCGGTCGACGGGGAACTGCGCGGGCACGCCGTCGCCGACGTCGTCCACCTGCTCGCCGAACTCGTCGAGAACGCCACCGTGTTCTCCGCCCCGCACACCCAGGTGCTGCTGCGCGCCGACCTCGTCACCTCCGGGCTCGCCGTGGAGGTCGAGGACCGCGGGCTCGGCATGCCGGTCGAGGAACAGAGCCGGGTGAACGCCCTGCTCGCCGACCCCGACCAGGTCAACGTCGGCCTCCTGCTGGCCGACGGCCGCATCGGCCTGTACGTCGTCTCCCAGCTCGCCCGCCGGCACGGCATCCGGGTCCGGCTCCAGACCAACATCTACGGCGGCGTCCAGGCGGTCCTCGTCGTCCCGCAGGCCCTGCTGGGCCCGGCAGCGGGCGTGCCCGTGCCGCAGCCGGAGGAGAGCGGCGGGGGAGAGGCGCCGGCCGGGGCGGACGCGCGGGAGCACGCGCCCCGGGCGACCGGCAGCCGGGGCCCGGCCCCGGTACCGCCGGCGGGGCGGACCCCGGCCCTCGCCCCGGCCCCCGCTCCGCTTCCGGTCCCGGTCCCCGCCCCGGTCCCGGCGCAGGTCCGGCCGCAGGGTCAGGTCCAGCCGCAGACCCCGGTGCCGGGCCAGGCCCGGACCCCGTTGCCGCGGCCGTCGGACGCCGGGGCGGCCGGGACCGGCCCGTCCGGTGCGCCGGTCACGGGCGGGGAGCGCCCCGGGGCCGACGCCGCACCGGTGCGGAGCACGCCCGCCGACGGCGGCACGCCGTCCCCGGCCCGGCGGCGCGACGCGTCCGGCGGCGAACGGCCGCCCCTGGCCCCGCAGCCCGTGCCACCCGCTCCGCATGCCGTGCCTCCGGCCCCCCAGGCCGCCCTTCCGCCTTCGCGGGTCGTGTCACCGGCCCGGCAGGCCGTGTCCCCGGCCCCGCAGGCCGGCTACCCGGCGTCCCAGGCGGTTCCCGGACGCCTCGCCGGTCCACCGTCCTCGCAGGCCGTGTCATCGGTGGCGCCCGGGCCCGGAGACCCCGCCGGATCACCGGCAACGCGGGTCGGGCTCCCGGCGTCCCAGGCGGTTCCCGGACGCCTCGCCGGTCCACCGTCCTCGCAGGCCGTGTCATCGGTGGCGCCCGGGCCCGGAGATCCCGCCGGATCACCGGCCCCGCTCGTCACCCCGCCCGCGCAGGGCACGCCCCGCGGGTACGGCGGTGGCCCGGCCCCCCTGCCCGTGCGCGGCGCCCACGAGGTGCGGGCCGATCCGGCCGGGGCCCTGCCCGGCGTCCGGCCCGGCGACCGGCCCGTCGTGGACGAGCACGCGGGGCGGGCACCGGTGCCGCGCGCGGGCGCGGTGCGCGGCACCATGGGCAAGCCCCGACTTCCCCGCCGCCGGGCCCAGGAGCACCTCGTGCCCCAGCTGCGCGGCGGCCCGGCCCCGCGTCAGGACGCCGAGGAGCCCGCCGGGCACGACCCCGGCCTGATGGCCGCCTTCCAGCGCGGCATCGGCCTCGCCGAGGCCCGGCAGAGCCTGCGGCCGGACGGCCCGGAACAGGCCCCGTACCCCGCCGCGGACCCGCTCCGGCGCACGCCGCCCGCCCCGGCAGAGCCGTCCGGCGGGCCCGCCGCCCCCGGGGGGCACGACGCGTCCGGCCCCGGCCACCCCTCCACCGCCCGGCACGACGGGAGCGCACCGGCCGGATGACCACCCCCGCCCCCACCGCTCCCGCGAACCCCCGTACCCCAAGGAGTCGATCCACCATGGCGAGCGATGCGCCGACCGGCCACGTGTCCGATCTCGACTGGCTGATGAGCGGCCTCGTACAGCGCGTACCGCACACGACCAGCGCGGTCCTCCTCTCCTGCGACGGCCTGGTGAAGTCCGTCCACGGCCTCGACGCCGACAGCGCCGACCACATGGCCGCCCTCGCCTCCGGCCTGTACTCCCTCGGCCGCAGCGCCGGCGTCCGCTTCGGCGACGGCGGGGACGTGCGCCAGGTCGTCGTCGAACTCGACTCGACCCTGCTGTTCGTCACCACGGCCGGGTCCGGCACCTGTCTCGCCGTGCTCGCGGGCCGCGAGGCCGACGCGGCGGTCCTCGGCTACGAGATGGCGATGCTGGTCAAGAGCGTCCGCCCCTACCTGGTGACCGCGCCCCGGCAGCACGCCGTCGAACCGCCGGTGATGAGGCCTTGAACGTCGTGGCGGCCGGCGACGGACCCTGGCTCGACGACGCTGCCGGACGCCTGGTGCGGCCGTTCACGGTCAGCAACGGCCGCACCAGACCCACCGTCGCCCTCGACCTCATGTCCCAGGTCAGGGCCACCGGGGCGCCCCCCCTCGGCTACCTCGGACCCGAGCACGCACAGGCCCTCGACCTGTGCCTCGCACCCGTCCCGGTCGCCGAGGTCGCCGCCCACCTGAAGCTGCCGGCCGCGGTCACCAAGGTGCTGCTGTCGGACCTCGTCGACTGCGGCGCGCTGACCACCAAGCCCCCCGAGTTCCCCCACCACCCCACCGACCGGGCCCTACTGGAGGCAGTGCTCGATGGACTACGACGACAGCTCTGAGCGCCACGACCACGACGACGGTCCCGAGCCCTTCCCCACCGCGCTGAAGATCCTGGTGGCGGGCGGGTTCGGGGTCGGCAAGACGACGTTCGTCGGCGCGGTCAGCGAGATCGCGCCGCTCAGCACCGAGGAGTTGCTCACCACGGCCGGCGCCGCGACCGACAACCTCGACGGCATCGAGAACAAGGTCGAGACGACCGTCGCGATGGACTTCGGCCGCATCAGCCTCGACCCGCAGCACGTCCTGTACCTGTTCGGCACACCCGGGCAGGAGCGGTTCTGGTTCATGTGGGACGAGCTGTCCGAGGGCGCGCTCGGCGCGGTCGTCCTCGCCGACACCCGGCGCCTGCAGGAGTGCTTCGCGGCCGTCGACTTCTTCGAGGAGCGCGGTCTCGGCTTCGTCGTCGCCCTCAACGAGTTCGACGGCGCCCACCGCTACGAGCCCGAGGAGGTGCGCGCCGCCCTCGACCTGTCCGCGGAGATCCCCGTCGTGCGCTGCGACGCCCGCATCTCCGCCTCCGGCGTCCAGACGCTGCTCACCCTGGTCAGGCACCTCATCGCGCACGCGCCGGCGGTGCCCCGGCCGAGTCACGGCGCCCACAGGTGATCCCCGTCCCCGACGCACCGGAGCCGCACATGCCGTACGCCCACCGCGACGGAGCCCGCCCATGAGATACGACCCGCCGGGCCCGGCCGGCCGCCTGCTGCTCACGCCCGAGGACAAGGGGGCCCCCGCCCGCACCCGCAGACTGCGCCGGCTCGGCCTCGGCGACCGGCCGGAGCCCGTCCTGGACGCCTTCGCGGACCGCCTCGCCGAGCTCACCGGCGCGCCGTACGCCATGGTCAACTTCATCGGCGAGGAACGGCAGTTCTTCGCCGGACTGCACGCCCCGCGGGGCGACGCGGCCGTCCGGGGCGGCAAGCCCGAGCTGGGCCGCCGGCTGACCCGCGACTACGGCTACTGCCCGCACGTCGTCGTCCGGCGCAAGGCGCTGGTCCTGGAGGACGTCCGCGACTACCCGCGCTTCGCGGGCAACCCCGTGGTCGACGAGTACGGCATCCGTTCCTACCTCGGCGCCCCGCTCCTCGACACCAGCGGGACGGCGCTCGGCACGGTGTGCGTCGCCGACCTCGCGCCCCGGACCTGGGGGCGGACGGGACTGGAGACCGTCAAGGCGACCGCGGCGGACCTCGCCGGACGGCTGGAGCGGCGGGAGGCCGAGGAGACCCCGCCGTGAGGCGGCGCCCCGGGAGGCACGGCCGGGGCCGTGTCCGGGGCCGCGCGCGTCACGCGGTCCTCACAGGCCGCGCCAGACGTTGTCGAAGGCGGCGTCCTCGACGGACCGCCGCTGTCGCACGGCCACCAGTTCCGTCACCGCGTCGCCGACCGCGGCCAGCACGGTGACCACCGCGTCGGCCGGCTCGTCCGGGACGCCCCCGGCCGGCTCGTCCGGGGCGCCGCCGGCCGGTTCGTCCCGGATGCCGGCCGCGGCGGCCAGCGCGGCGAGGACCGGCTCGCCGCGGGCCCAGCGTTCGGCGGCGCGGCGGCGGGCCGGCGAGTCCACCGGCTCCGGACGGGCCGGCCGCGCCGCGAACGGACGGCCGCGCGGCCGGGTGAGCAGCCCGTCCGCCTCCAGCCGCGCGATGTAGGCCGCCGCCAGGCCGCGGCCGCGGCGCCACAGCCAGTCCTCGACCGACTCGTACGGCTCCACCCGCACGAGCAGCGACACGGCCTGATCCAGCAGGCCCTCCCGCGGCGCCGGCGGCAGACCGGGGACGAGACGGTCGCCGTCGACGGCGAGCGCTTCCGCGACCACCAGGTCGACCGCCTCGGCTCCCGCGAGGGCCAGGGACAGTTCGCCCTGCTCCACCGGGCGCACGGGCGGCACGTCCAGCGAGACGATCAACAGGTCCTGGGCTGTGGTCATGAGCGGCTCCCCGTCACAAGGTCCTGCGTCCAGGGTCGCACCGCGCCGTCGCACCGCGCCGTCGCACCGCGCCGTCGGGCGTGAAGGAAAGCTGTGGCGCCGCTTAAGAAATCCTCGATGGACCCGCACGGGCCGGCTGGGGCAGATTGCTGGTCGAATCCACCCCTCTCCCCGGACGCGGGCCCCTTCGGCGTGCCCGCGCCCGGCATCTCACCACAGGAGCCGTAGCGTGAAGGCGCTGGTCAAGCAGAAGGCGGAGCCCGGGCTGTGGCTCGCGGACGTGCCCGAGCCCGCCGTGGGCCCCGGCGACGTACTGATCAAGGTGCTGCGCACCGGCATCTGCGGCACCGACCTGCACATCCGGTCCTGGGACGGCTGGGCCCGGCAGGCGATCCGCACCCCGCTGGTGGTCGGGCACGAGTTCGTCGGCGAGGTCGTCGAGACCGGCCGTGACGTCACGGACGTCGCGGTGGGCGACCGGGTCAGCGGCGAGGGGCACCTCGTGTGCGGGAAGTGCCGCAACTGCCTGGCCGGGCGCCGCCATCTGTGCCGGGCCACCGTCGGCCTCGGCGTCGGCCGCGACGGCGCCTTCGCCGAGTACGTCGCCCTGCCCGCCTCCAACGTGTGGGTGCACCGCGTGCCCGTCGACCTCGACGTGGCGGCGATCTTCGACCCGTTCGGCAACGCCGTGCACACCGCGCTGTCCTTCCCGCTGGTCGGCGAGGACGTGCTGATCACCGGGGCCGGCCCGATCGGTCTGATGGCCGCGGCCGTGGCCCGGCACGCGGGGGCGCGCAACGTCGTCGTCACCGACGTCAGCGAGGAGCGGCTGGAGCTGGCCCGGAAGATCGGCGTGAGCCTCGCGCTGAACGTGTCGCGGGCCGGCATCGCCACCGGGCAGAGGGAGCTGGGGCTGCGCGAGGGCTTCGACATCGGCCTGGAGATGTCCGGCCGCCCCGAGGCCCTGCGCGACATGATCGCCAACATGACCCACGGCGGCCGGATCGCCATGCTCGGCCTGCCGTCCGAGGAGTTCCCGGTCGACTGGGCCCGGATCGTCACCTCGATGATCACCATCAAGGGCATCTACGGCCGGGAGATGTTCGAGACCTGGTACGCGATGTCGGTGCTCCTGGAGGGCGGCCTCGACCTCGCGCCCGTGATCACCGGCCGGTACGGCCACCGCGACTTCGAAGCGGCCTTCGAGGACGCCGCCAGTGGCCGGGGCGGCAAGGTCATCCTCGACTGGACCGCGTAAGCCACCTGCATCCCTGAGGAGTTCCCCGATGTTCGACTCCGTGCGCGACGACCTGCGCGCCACCCTCGACGAGATCCGCGCCGCCGGTCTGCACAAGCCCGAGCGGGTGATCGGCACCCCGCAGTCCGCCACGGTCGCCGTCACCGCGGGCGGCCGCCCCGGCGAGGTCCTCAACTTCTGCGCCAACAACTACCTCGGCCTCGCCGACCACCCCGAGGTGATCGCCGCCGCCCACGAGGCCCTGGACCGCTGGGGCTACGGCATGGCGTCCGTGCGCTTCATCTGCGGCACGCAGGAGGTGCACAAGGAGCTGGAGGCGCGGCTGTCGGCGTTCCTCGGCCAGGAGGACACCATCCTCTACTCCTCCTGCTTCGACGCCAACGGCGGTGTCTTCGAGACGCTGCTCGGCCCCGAGGACGCGGTGATCTCCGACGCCCTCAACCACGCCTCCATCATCGACGGCATCCGCCTGTCCAAGGCCCGCCGCCTCCGGTACGCCAACCGCGATCTGGAGGACCTGGAGCGGCAGCTGAAGGAGGCGGCCGACGCGCGCCGGCGGCTGATCGTCACCGACGGCGTCTTCTCCATGGACGGCTACGTGGCGCCCCTGCGCGAGATCTGCGACCTCGCCGACCGCTACGACGCGATGGTCATGGTCGACGACTCGCACGCCGTCGGCTTCGTCGGTCCCGGCGGCCGCGGCACCCCCGAGCTGCACGGGGTGATGGACCGCGTCGACATCATCACCGGCACGCTGGGCAAGGCCCTCGGCGGCGCCTCCGGCGGCTACGTCGCCGCCCGTGCCGAGATCGTGGCGCTGCTGCGCCAGCGCTCCCGCCCGTACCTCTTCTCCAACACCCTGGCCCCGGTGATCGCCGCCGCCTCCCTGAAGGTCCTGGACCTGCTGGAGGCGGCGGACGACCTGCGGGTGCGGCTCGCCGAGAACACGGCCCTGTTCCGCCGCCGGATGACCGAGGAGGGGTTCGACATCCTCCCCGGCGACCACGCCATCGCGCCCGTGATGATCGGCGACGCGGCCCGGGCCGGCCGCATGGCGGAGCTGCTGCTGGAGCGCGGGGTGTACGTGATCGGCTTCTCGTACCCGGTCGTCCCGCAGGGCCAGGCCCGCATCCGCGTCCAGCTGTCCGCCGCGCACTCCACGGACGACGTGCACCGGGCCGTCGACGCCTTCGTGGCGGCGCGGGCGGAACTGGAGGCCTGAGCACAGCGGGCGGACTGAGAGAATCGGTCCCATGATCGAGGCGCGGCGGCTCCACATCCTCCGTGCGGTGGCCGACCACCGCACGGTGACGGCGGCTGCCGCCGCGCTGTACCTCACCCCGTCCGCCGTGTCCCAGCAGCTCACGGCCCTCGAGCAGGAGACCGGCCACCGCCTGGTGGAACGCGGCGCCAAGGGCGTCCGGCTGACCCCGGCGGGCGAGATCCTGCTCGCCCACACCCACCTCGTCCTCGCCCAGCTGGAGCGGGCCGAGGCGGAGCTGGCCGCCTACGGCTCCGGGGCGGCCGGGACGGTCACGGTGGCCGCCTTCGCGACCGGCATCGCCCTGGTGGTCGCCCCCGCGGTGGGCCTGCTCGCCCGCACCGCCCCCGGCATCGGGATCCGCGTCCAGGACGCCGAGGGCGACGCCAGTCTGCCGATGGTGCTGGACCGGCAGGTCGACGTCGCCGTCGCGGTCGAGTACCGCGGGGCGCCGGCCGCCGACGACCCGCGCCTGACCCACGTGCCGCTGTACGCGGAGCCCTTCGACGCGGTCGTCCCGGTCGGCCACCGCCTCGCCGACGCCGCCGAGGTGCCGCTCGCCGAGCTGTCGAAGGACCCGTGGATCGGCCCGTACCCCGGCAACCCCTGCCACGACGTGGTCGTGCTGGCCTGTGAGAGCGCCGGTTTCCAGCCCCGCCTGGAGCACTCCTCGGACGATTTCCGCGCCGTCGTGGCGCTCGCCTCGGCCGACGCGGGCGTGGCCCTCGTACCGCGCTCGGCGCTGCGCGGCATGGACCTGACCGGGGTGGTCGTCCGGCCGGTCGACGGGGTGGCGCCCACCCGCCGGGTCTTCGCGGCCGTCCGCAGGGGCGCCGAGGAGCACCCGCTGATCCGGCCCGTGCTGGACGCGCTGCGGGCGGCCGCCGAGGAGTAGGGAACCGGCCACCGGTCGAACGCGGTCTCGGCTGTCATGCGTGTGACGATGATCCTCCCGGCCCTGACCGAGGCGACGAGCCCGCTGTTCCGCCCCATCAAGTACTCGCTGTTCCCGCCCCTGGGCCTGGCCACCCTCGCCGGCTACCTCGACCCCGACGACGAGGTCACGCTCCACGACGAACACGTCGAGCGCCTCGACCTGGAGGCCCTGCCGACCCCCGACCTGCTGGTCGTCCAGCCGTACATCACCTCCGCCCGGCGCTCCTACGAGATAGCCGACCACTTCCGCGCCCGCGGCGTGCACGTGGCCATGGGCGGACTGCACGTGACCTCGCTGCCCGAGGAGGCCGCGGCGCACGCCGACACGGTCTTCACCGGCCCCGGCGAGGACACCTGGCCGCTGTTCCTGAAGGACTTCCGCGACGGCGTGCCCGCCCGCCGCTACGACTCGACGCTGCGCACCCTCGCCGGACTGCCGCCGGTCCGCCGTGACCTGATCAAGCGCCACCTCTACCTCGTCCCCAACTCGATCGTGGTGTCCCGCGGCTGCCCGCACCACTGCGACTTCTGCTACAAGGACGCCTTCTTCGAGGGCGGGAAGTCCTTCTACACCCAGGCCGTCGACGACGCCCTCGCCGAGATCGACCGGCTGCCCGGCCGCCACCTGTACTTCCTCGACGACCACCTGCTCGGCAACCGGCGGTTCGCCGAGGCCCTGTTCGACGGCATGAAGGGGATGGGCCGCCTGTGGCAGGCGGCGGGCACGGTCAGCTCCGTGCTGAAGCCGGACCTGCTGGAGCGCGCGGTGGAGGCCGGGCTGCGCAGTCTGTTCGTCGGCTTCGAGACCGTCAACGACGCCAACCTCGCCGAGCGCCGCAAGAACCAGAACATCGGCACCGACTACGCGGCGGCGGTACGGCGGCTGCACGACGCCGGGGTCATGGTCAACGCCAGCTTCGTCTTCGGGCTCGACCAGGACGGGCCGGACGTGTTCGACCGGACCGTGGCGTGGGCGGTCGGCCAGGGCATCGAGACGGCGACCTTCCACATCATGACGCCGTATCCGTCGACCGGGCTGTGGAAGCAGCTGGAGGCCGAGGGGCGGATCGTGCACCGGGACTGGGACCTCTACGACACCCGCCACGTCGTTCACCGCCCCAAGGGGATGACACCGCGTCAACTGGAGGACGGGTACTGGCGGGCGTACCGCGACTTCTACCGCTGGTCCAGCATCTGGCGCGGTTCGGCGGCCCAGCCCGGCCCGCACGAGCGGCTGCGGCACCTGGCGTACGCGGGCGGCTGGAAGAAGTTCGAGCCCGCCTGGGACCTGCTGATCCGCTCCCGGCGGGTGGTGCGGGCGCTGCCGGCGCTGGAGCGGACGCTGGCGGCGTTCGGCGGGCGGCGGTGAGCGTAGGCACAGCGCCGGCTGTTTCATGTCCGGGATAGCATCCCGGATATGAAACAGAACGTCACCGACGCCGGGCCGGACCCCGTCGACGCCCGGCTCGGCGCCCGCCTCGCCGAGCTGCGGGCCGGACGCGGCTGGTCGCTCGGCGAGCTGGCGGAGCGCAGCGGGGTCAGCCGGTCCACCCTGTCCCGCGCCGAACGGGCCGAGACCAGCCCCACCGCCGCCGTCCTGAACCGCCTGTGCCACGTCTACGGACGCACCATGTCCCAGCTGCTGAGCGAGGTCGAAGCGGAGCCCGCGCTGCTGCTGCGCGCCGCCGAACAGCCGGTGTGGGAGGACCGTTCCTCCGGTTTCGTGCGGCGCTCCGTGTCGCCGCCGCACCCCGGGCTGCGCGGCGAACTCGTCGAGGGACGGCTCGCCCCGGGCGCCGACCTCGCCTACGACCGGCCGCCCGTACCCGGCCTCGAACAGCACATCTGGGTGCTGGAGGGCGCCCTCGTCGTGACCGCGCAGGACGTCGATCACCGCCTCGGCACCGGCGACTGCCTGCGGCTGCGCGTCTGGGGACCGACGCGGTTCCGCTGCACGGGCGACACGGACGCGCGGTACGTGCTGGCGGTGGTGCTGCCGTGACGACGACGCGTCTGGACTCCGCCCGGCTGCTGGCCTCGGCCGAGCAGCTCGCCGGCCTGCTGGTCGACACGGTGGACGGCGGGGCCTCGGTCG
The DNA here is from genome assembly GCF_044328485.1 of Streptomyces sp. NPDC017936. Taxonomy (NCBI): domain Bacteria; kingdom Bacillati; phylum Actinomycetota; class Actinomycetes; order Kitasatosporales; family Streptomycetaceae; genus Streptomyces; species Streptomyces sp. NPDC017936. The sequence goes on from NZ_JBIRHK010000002.1 coordinate 573,408, forward strand.
GCTTCCTCGCCCCGCTCGACCGCGCGGCGGCCGTCGCCTGGTGGACGGAACGGGCCGCGCACGTGGCGGCCGGGCGGCTCGCGGTCTGGGCGGCCCACGACGGCGACCGTGTCGTCGGCACCGTCGGCCTGGCCTTCGCCGACAAGCCCAACAGCCGCCACCGCGCCGAGATCGTCAAGCTGATGGTCCACCGGGACGCCCGGGGCCGGGGCCTCGGCCGGCGCCTGCTGACGACCGCCGAACGGGCGGCCGCCGAGGCCGGCGTCACCCTGCTGCACCTCGACACCGAGACCGACGGCCCCGCCGAGCACCTCTACCGCACCGCCGGATGGACCCGGGCCGGGGTGATCCCCGACTACGCGGCCGACCCCGCCGGCGTGCTGCGGCCCACCACCCTGTACTACAAGCGGGTCGGCTCGGGGTGAGTGTCAGGGGCAGGCGCTACGGTGCGCAGCATGCCCGACGCCGAAGACGTACGCCGTATCGCCCTGTCCCTGCCGGACACCACGGAGAAGACCGCCTGGAACATGCCCACCTTCCGGGTCGCCGGGAAGATGTTCGCCACGCTGCCCGAGGACGAGACCTCCCTCGCCGTGCGCTGCCCCAAGGAGGAGCGCGACGAACTCGCCCTCGCCGAGCCCGGGAAGTTCTGGATCGCCGACCACGAGGCCCAGTTCGCCTGGGTCCGGGTCCGGCTGGCCGCCCTCGAGGACGAACGGGAGCTGCGGGACGTCCTGGCCGACTCCTGGCGCCAGGCCGCCCCGCCGCGCCTGCTGGAGGCGTACCCCGGGCTGGGGGTGCCGGCGGAGGGCTGAGCCCGCCCCGCGCGAACGGGCCGGCGCCCCGGCCCCCGGGCCGCACGCCGGGGGCCGGCCCCGGTAAACGGATGCGCGACCACCGACCCGAGTGCGGTATGGTTTCCCTGCACGTTCGACCGGGGGAAACCCCAGGTCAGACGGGCAACGGGACGTGGCGCAGCTTGGTAGCGCACTTGACTGGGGGTCAAGGGGTCGCAGGTTCAAATCCTGTCGTCCCGACTTGCTGGGAAGCAGGTCGGAGGCTGTATCGGAACATCCGGTACGGCCTCTTGTCGTTTCCGCGGACCGGGACGGAACCGCACCCGCCCGGCGCACGGCCGCCGGTCCGGCACGCCCGCCGAGCCGCCGACGGACCCGGACCGGGGAGCGGTTGAATCAACTTGCGGAAAGATTCAGCAAGTTGTTGCCAGCCGCGCGGGCGGCTGCTTCACTCACGACGTGACGCACGTCTGCGAAGCTCGTCACCCGGAACCGAGAGGAACGAGCCGACCGCCATGACCACCGAGACCGACGTCCTCGTCCTGGGCGGCGCGGGCGTGGACACCATCGTCCACGTCCCGCACCTGCCTCTCCCGTACGCCGACAGCTACATGATCCGGCCGGGCATCGTCACCCGCGCCGGCCAGAGCGGGGACTTCTTCGCGCTCGGCGTGAGCGCCCTGGGCCTGCGCACCCACCACATCGACCTGCTCGGCGCCGACCCCGAGGGCGACCTGGTGCGCGCCCTGCACCGGGACCGGGGCGTCCCGCTCACCGAGGTGCACTCCGCCGCCGGCACCAAGCGCGCGGTCAACCTGGTCGACCCGGACGGGCGGCGGCTGTCCCTGTACGACGACACCCGCAGCCAGGAGACCGACCGGCTGCCCGAGGACACCGTGCGCGCGCTGGCCGCCGCCGGCCGGCACGCCCACGTGGTGATCACCCACCCGTGCGCGCACGCCCTGCCGGTGCTGCGCGAGACCGGGGTGACCATCTCGACGGACCTGCACGACTGGGACGGCGCCAACCCGTACCACGAGCCGTTCGCGCTCGCCGCGGACCTGGTCTTCCTGTCCACCACCGCGCTGGCCGACCCGGAGCGCACCATGCGGGACATCGCCGCCCGCGGCCGGGCCCGGATCGTCGTGGCCACCGCCGCGGCCGAGGGCGCGTACCTGCTGGCCGACGGCGAGCTCACCCACGTGCCCGCCGTCGCCCCGCCCGCTCCCGTCGTGGACTCCAACGGCGCCGGCGACGCCTTCGCCGCCGGCTTCCTGTTCGGCTGGCTGGCGGGCGAGGACCCGCTGCGCTGCGCGCGGTACGGCGCCGTCGCCGGCGCCCACGCCTGCACGGTGCCCTCGACGCGCGCCGACGCCATCGGGCGGGACGAGCTCCTCGCCCGCGCGGCGGAGCCGGCCGCCGACGAACAGGGCGCCGGCGTGCCCGGATGAGCCGTGCCCGGACCACCGGCCACGGCCGCCGCGCCACGGCACGCCGGCCCGGTCGCCCAGGGCGGCGACGGGGGCGTCCGGCCCGGTGACGCGCCGCCGCCACGACTGCGGGCCGCGACCGCGCCGGACGTCCGCGGCGGCGACCCCACCGGTCCCGGCGGGCCGGGGAACCGCGCGGGGCGCCGGCCCCGGTACGGCTCAGCGACGCGGCGGCCGACGAGAGGACCGGCCGGCGGCCGGGGGAGGCGCCGGAGCGGCCGGCCGGGGTGACGCACCCCCCGGCCCGGGCCTCATCCGCGGCCGCCGGCCCGCGCCCGGCCGGGCGGGCGGATGAACTGGAGCTCCAGGGTGACCGGGGGCGCGGCGACGCCCGGGCCGCCCGCGGCCGCCCACGCCAGGATCTCCTCCGTGCAGTCGTCGTCCAGGACGAACCCGACCCAGGCGGCCCGGCCGCCGGCCCGGCGTCCGGCGGCGGAGGGCCGGACGACGACGTTGGCCTGGCCGCACGGGCCCAGGCAGTCCGTCGTACGGACCTGGAAGCCGCCGCCGGACGCGGCGGCGGCCGCGCGCAGCCGCTCCGGCTGCCGGGCGTGGTCGTGGCCGGGATGCTTGCGCGCGTCGCCGCAGCAGCAGCCCCGGCACACGACGAGCGTGCAGGGGCGGCGGGCGGCGCCGACCGTCACCGCGCGCCGGTCCGGCACCGCGGGGCGCGGACCCACGCCGTCAGGAGGCGGAGAGACCGACGTGGGCCAGGGCCTGCCGCAGCAGGAAGCCGTGCCCGCCCGGCATCTCGCTCTGCACCGCGGGCGAGGCCGCCTCCTGCGGGTCGAACCACACCAGGTCCAGGGCGTCCTGCCGGGGACGGCAGTCACCGGTCACCGGCACGATGTAGGCGAGGGACACCGCGTGCTGGCGCGGGTCGTGGTACGGGGTGATGCCCTGCGTCGGGAAGTACTCGGCGACCGTGAAGGGCTGCAGGGAGGCCGGGACGCGCGGCAGGGCCACCGGGCCGAGGTCCTTCTCCAGGTGACGCAGCAGGGCGTCCCGGACCCGCTCGTGGTGCAGGACCCGGCCGGAGACCAGGGTCCGGCTGACATTGCCGTCCGGCCCTATGCGCAACAGCAGCCCGATGCTGGTGACTTCGCCGCTGTCGTCGACGCGCACGGGCACGGCCTCGACGTACAGGATCGGCATGCGGGCGCGCGCCATCTCGAGCTCGTCGGCGCTCAGCCATCCGGGTGTGGTCTCGGTCATGTCAGACATTGCTTGATCATACTTTCAGTGTGCGTCGGGAAGCCGGTAGACCCGGCGTGCGTTGCCGGCCCCGGCCCAGCGTGCCAGCCGCAGCGCGTCCGGCAGGCCCAGTTCGTCGGCGTCCACCCGGTCCTGGAGGAGGTCCCCCAGTCCCCGGCGGAACGCCAGCGCGCCGAGCCCGTAGAACTCGGCGACACCGTAGGCGTCGGAGCTGTACAGCAGTTTGCGGAACGGGGTGATCTCCAGCGCCTCCTCCAGGACCGCCCGCGCCCGCGCGGGGCCCACGTGGTGCAGCGTGAGCCCCACGTCGAGGTACACCTGCTCGAACACGGCGGCCAGGTAGGCGGCCTGCCGCTGGTACGGCCAGCAGTGCAGCAGCAGGACCGGGACGGTGCCCGCGGTCAGGTGCAGCCAGTCCGTGAGGTGGGCCGGGTCCGCCCGGTGCAGGCGGATGTCGTTGTCGCCGAAGCCCGTGTGCAGCTGGAGGGGCAGGCCCAGGTCGACGGCGGTCCACAGCAGGTGCCGGACGAGGACCGGCTCGTCCAGCCGGCCGCCGCGCGCCAGCCACCGCCGGGCCGCCCGGGTGACCTCGGCGTCCGGGGGGCGGGCCGGGTCCAGGTCGAAACCGGTGCGGTACGCGGCCACCGACTTCACCCCCACCACGCCCGGCCGCCGCACCGCGTCGAGCGCGGCCGCCCGGAACACGTCGGCGTACTCGCCCGCCTCGACGCCCCGCGCGGCCACCGCCTCCGCCACGGCCTCCAGCCGTACGACCTCCCGCGCGACCCCGCCCGCCGCCTCCGCGAGTTCGCCGGGGGCCGTGACGGGGTGCGGGGCGAAACCGGCGTCCACGCAGAACACGGCGGTCCGGGCGGCCGTCAGGAAGCGCCGGTTGACCTCCCGCGGCCCCAGCTCGGCCCGGCGGGCGAGGTAGGCGTCGGCGGGCGCGTGGCGCTCCAGGTCCAGCAGGGGCGCGCAGTGCCGGCGCACCGCCACGCCCGCCGGGGTGTCGAACGCGGAGACGCCGGGCCAGCGGTCGCCCTCGGTGAGCAGCGCCTCGAAGCCCGCCCGGTCGAGGGGGGCGGTGACCACGCCGTGGCAGTGGTGGTCCACCAGTTCCAGGGCCGCGAGCGCCTCGTGGACCGGGCCGGGGGCGCTCACGTCAGTACACCCAGCGGTAGGCCGCGGCCACCCGCTCGTCGTCCTGGCCGTCCACCGCGTCGATCTCCCCCCGGCGCACGGCGGTCACCGCGTCGGCGAGGACCGGGCCCAGTGCGGCGCGCAGCACCTCGTCCCCGCGGAACTCCGCCACGGCCTCGGCCAGCGAGACCGGCAGCCGGAGCACCCCCCTGGCCGCGGCCTCCCCGGCGGACAGCCGGACCGGGTCGCCGGTGGTCTCCTCCGGCAGGGCCGCGCCCGCCGTGAGCCCGTCGAGGCCGGCGGCGATCAGGCAGCCGAGCGCGAGATAGGGGTTGGCGGCCAGGTCGACGGGCTTGACCTCCAGGTTCGCCTGCTCCGCGCGCCGGCCCGCCGTGCCCCGGACCAGCCGGAGCGCCGCCTCGCGGGTCTCCAGCCCCCAGGCGGTGAACACCCCGGCCCACTGGGACGGCCGGAGCCGCAGGTAGCTGGCCGGGCTCGGCGCGGTCACCGCCGTCAGGGCCGGCAGACGGGCCAGCACCCCGGCTGCGAAGGCCTCCGCGCCGGCCGTCATGCCGTGCCGGCGGTCACCGCCCGCGTGCAGGTTGACGCCGTCGCGCCACGCGGAGAGGTGGACGTGTCCGCCGTTGCCGACGCCGCCGGCCGTCACGGCGGGGGAGAAGGAGACCCGCAGCCCGTGACGGTGGGCCACCGCGCGGATCGTCTGGCGCACGAGCACGCTGCGGTCGGCGGCCCCCACCGGGTCGAGGGCGGCGACGGAGATCTCGAACTGGCCGGGCGCGTACTCGGGATGGATCTGGTCGACGTCCACGCCCTGCGCCGCGCAGGCCGCCAGCAGGTCGGCGGTGTACGCGCTCAGCTCCACCTGCCGGGTCGCGCCGTACGCCGGTCCCGAGGCCGCCGGGACGAACTCCCCGTCCGGCGCGGAGCCCAGGCCGACGGCCCACTCGATCTCGATGCCGGCCTTGAACGCCAGCCCGTGGGCGCGGGCCGCGCCGGCGGTGATCCGGCGCAGGAAGGTGCGGGAGCAGCCCGGATGCCGGTCGCCGTCCTGGGTGATGCGGTCGACCGGCGCCCACGCCCAGCCGGGCTGTCCGGCCAGCACCACCAGCCGGTCGAGATCGGGGTAGAGGCGCAGGTCGCCGTCCGGGGAGCCGAGCACGTCGGTGGCGACGATCCGGTCGTTCGCCAGGAACGTGTCGAAGACGGGGGACATGCCGACGCCCCAGGCCGCCGCCGAGGCCAGCCCGGCGACGGGGACGGTCTTCACCCGGCCCACGCCCGCGGTGTCGACGTAGGCGAGGACGACCCCGTGCACGCCCCGCCCGGACAGCTCCCCGCTCAGGGCTCTGGCCCGTTCCACGTCTCCGGGACGTCCGCCGGGTACGGGATCGGCGAGGGTGCTCATACGTCCTCCACGGTCACGGCCCCTGCGGGCACGGCCTGCACGGACCCCACGGTCACGGCCTCCACGGGCGGTCGCCGGTCAGGGTTTCACGGCCACCGCGCCGTACCGCGGCACCACGGCGGACGAGCCCGGCCCGGCCCGCCGGCGCGAGCGCGACACCGGGTCCGGCGCCGGCGGGCCCGGGCCGTCGAAGAGCGCGGCGACCCCCGCGCCGGTCCGCGGTGTGCCGTCCTCGCCCACGTGCCCGCTCCTTCGCGTCCGCCGCCCGTCGTGCGTCATTGTGCCGCCGCGTGATCGGCGGTGTCCCGGGAACCGGCGCGGCGGTGGACACGCCCGCGGGTGCCACGGGCTCCCCCGGTAGGGTGACATTCCGGTCACCCCCGCACAGGAAGCACGACATGCCCTACTCCGACGCCCCCCTTCCGGCCGCTGCCCGGCCGTCGGCCGCCGCTGCCGCCGGCATACGCCTCGTCGTCACCGACATGGACGGCACGCTGCTCGACGACGACAAGCGGGTGCCGGAGGGGCTGTGGGAGGTGCTCGCGCGGCTGCGGGAACGGGGGGTGCTGTTCAGCCCGGCGAGCGGACGGCAGTACGCGACGCTGGCGCGGGAGTTCGCCGAGGTAGCCGACGGCATGGTCTTCATCGCGGAGAACGGCACCTATGTCGTCCGCGACGGCGAGGAGCTGAGCTCCGACCCGCTGGACCCGGGCGTCGTCCGGGACGTCGTCGCGGCGGTGCGGCGGCTCGTGGCCGGCGGGGCCGACGTCGGCGCCGTCGTGTGCGGCAAGCGGTCCGCGTACGTGGAGCGGGCCGACGAGGCCTTCCTGGCCGAGGTGCGCAGGTACTACGTGCGGCACCGGGTCGTCGAGGACGCCGCGGCCGTCGACGACGACGTGATCAAGGTGGCGCTGTACGACTTCGGGCCGGCCGAGCGGACCACCGCCCCGGCCCTGGCGTCCTTCGCGGACAGCCACCAGGTCGTGGTCTCCGGCGAGCACTGGGTCGACGTCATGAACCGCACCGCCAACAAGGGCGCGGCCCTGCGCCGGCTCCAGCGCGACCTGGGCATCACGCCCGCGCAGACCGTGGTGTTCGGCGACTACCTCAACGACCTGGAGATGCTGGACGCCGCCGACTGGTCCTTCGCCATGGCCAACGCCCACCCGGAGGTCGTCCGCCGGGCCCGCCACCTGGCCCCCTCCAACAACGACAACGGCGTGCTGCGCACCGTCGTGCGCCTGCTCGACCTGCCGGTGACCGGTCTCTGACGCGGCGGCCGGATCCGCCGTGTCGGCGGGGGCTCCCGTTCACCTCGCTCTCCTAGGCTGCGGGACGGACTCCGCGCCCGTGCGGGAAGAGGAGAGGGGAACGCCGTGAGCGAGCCGGCCGCCGTCGCACGTCTCGCCCGGGAGGTGACCTCCGGGCTGGACGCCGCGGACCTGGAGGACTTCTACCGGGACCTGCACCGCCACCCCGAGCTGTCGTTCCGGGAGCACCGTACGGCCGCCCGCCTCGCGGCACGGCTGCGCGCGGCCGGCTACGAGGTGACGGAGGGCGTCGGCCGCACCGGCGTGGTGGGGGTGCTGGCCCACGGGGACGGGCCGGTGGTGTGGCTGCGCGGCGACATGGACGCGCTGCCCGTGCCGGAGGAGACCGGCCTCGCGTACGCCTCCACCGTCGACGGCGTGATGCACGCCTGCGGTCACGACCTGCACGTCACCTGGCTCGTCGGCGCCGCCGAGGCGCTCGCCGCCGCCCGCGGGCGGTGGTCCGGCACGCTCGTCGTGGTCGGTCAGCCCGCCGAGGAGGCGGGCGGCGGGGCGGCGGCGATGGTCGCGGACGGGGTGCACGAGCGCTTCCCGCGCCCCGACGTCGTCTTCGGCCAGCACGTCACCCCCGGCCTCGTCGGCTCCTACCCGCACACCCCGGGACTGATCCTGTCGGCCTCCGACGACGTCGAGGTCGTCGTGCCCGGCGTCGGCGGGCACGGCTCGCGCCCGGAGTCGACGGTCGACCCGGTCGTGGCGGCCGCGTACGTCGTCACCCGGCTCCAGACCGTCGTCTCGCGCGAGGTCGCCGCGGACGAGCCGGTGGTGCTGACGGTGGGACGCTTCCACGCGGGGACGAAGCCCAACGTCATTCCCGCCGAGGCGCGGCTCTCCCTGAACCTGCGCACCCGGGACACCCGGGCGCGCGAGCGGGTCCTCGCCGCGGTCCGGCGGATCGTCGAGGGGGAGTGCCGGGCCGCGGGCTGCCCCGCGCCGCCCGGGTTCACGGTGATCCCCGGCTGCCCGGCGACGGTCAACGACGCGGCCCTGGACGAGGAGATCGCGGCCGTGCACCGGGCCCTGTTCGGCCCGCACACCGTGATCGACTTCGGCCGGGCGATGGGCAGCGAGGACTTCTCCCGGCTCGCGCCCGACGGGGTTCCGTACGACTACTGGTACGTGACGTCCACGCCGGCCGGGGTGTGGGAGGCCGCGCCGGGCGAGGAGCCGGCGGAGAAGATCGACCGGGTGCCGGGCAACCACAGTCCGCTGTTCGCCCCGGACCTGTCGGTGGTCGTCCCGGGCGTGCGGACGCTGGTGTCCGCCGCGCTCAGCCGCCTGGCGTGAGCGCGGCGGGGCCCCTCCGGGAGTTCCGCGTCCGGTACGGCGGCGCGGGAGGCCGCCCGAGCCCGCGGCCGCGTCCGGCGGGACCGGGAGGTCCCGCCGGACGCGCGCGGTTCAGGGCTTGAGCGGGTCGTGACCGATCGTCATCAGGCGGTGCCGCCGACGGGTGTCCTCCTCCGTCGTCACCGTCTCCGGCTCGTTCTCCGGATCGGCCTGCGCGGTCACCGCGTCCACGACCTTGCGCATCACCCGGATGTCGTCGTCGGTGAGGTCGGTGCGCCGCTTCTGCAGGACCGCCAGCACGTGCTGACCGGTCGGGGTGCCGGCCTCCTCGGGCAGGGGCTCCGCGTTCTCGTCGGCGTCCCGTACCCGCAGCCAGGCGGCCAGCTCCTGCGAGGTCATGTTCACCACGCGGTGGAAGTCCTCCCACAGCGCGTCGAGTTCTAGGGCGTCGGTCATGGTGTGCCCCTTCGGTCGGTGGATGCCGCTTCACCCGGGGCGTGCGGCTGCGTTCCGTGTCCGCCGCCGCGGGCGGTGAGGCGGTGGGTCAGTTGTCGCGCGGCCAGTTCTCCGCCTCGAACATCCACCGCTGCTTCTCCAGCTCCGAGGTGATGGCGATCAGCAGGTCCTGGGAGACCGGGTCCGCCTCCTCGGTCGCCTTGATCCGCTCCCGCAGCCGCCCGATGGCCGCCCCGAGCGTCTCGGCGAGCAGCTGGACGACGTCCTCGTCGCGCAGCCAGCCGTCCTTCGGGGACGGCAGGGTGAACGCCGAGGCGATCGTCTCCGGGCGTCCGTCGGGCGCCAGGCCCAGGGCCGCGGCGCGCTCGGCGACCGTGTCCGCGTAGGAGCGGGCCGTCGAGACCACCTCGTCGAGCTGGAGGTGGATCGAACGGAAACGCGGGCCCACGATGTTCCAGTGCGCCTGCTTCCCGATCAGCGAGAGTCCCAGCAGGTCGACGAGGGTGTTCTGCAACGCGTCGAAGGTGACCTGACGGTCCGGTTCGGGAAGGGGGCTCTTCACCACAGTCATACCGGGGTTCTCCTAGTCGCGTCGTCTCTGGTGATGCGGAGCAGGTCGGCGCGTTCCTCCTCGCCGGTGCCGCCCCACACACCCGACATCGGCCCGCTGCCGAGCGCGTAGTCGAGGCAGGCGGCGGTCACCGGGCAGCGGGCGCAGACGCGCTTGGCGTCCGCGGTGTCCCGCAAGGCCGGTCCGGACGTGCCCACGGGGAAGAACAGCTCGGGGTCCTCACCCGTGCAGGCGGCACTGCGCAACCACTCCATGGGGGCGCGGGTGCCCCGGGCGAACCCGTGCAAACACGAGGGCGTCGCAGGTGGACGGGCACTTCGGCCTCAGGGCGCGAGCACCTCGTCGAGGAAGCGCGTCAGGTCCTCGAACACCTCGGCCCGGTTCGTCTCGTGGAACACCTCGTGCCGGGCCCCGGGGTAGATCCGCTCGGTGAGGCGGCCCCCGCCGAGCCGCTCGACGCCGATCCGGCTGCCGCCGGGCGGGACGAGCCGGTCGTCCGCGCCGTGCAGCCACAGCAGCGGGAGCGGGCCGACGTCACCGCCCTCGGCGACGGCGTCCAGGGTCCGTACGAACGCCTCCAGCGTCGGCCGCTTCATCGGACCGTGCCACACCAGCGGGTCGGCGGCGTAGGAGGCGCCCACCGCCGGGTCCCGGGAGAGCGCGGCCGGGCTGACCGGGGTGTCCGGGATCGGGTCGAGGGCGAGCAGGCGTCCGGGCAGTTCCCAGACGCCGACGACCGGCCCGGACAGGACGAGCGCGGCGAGCCGGTCGCCGTGGTGCTGGGCGTAGCGGGCGGCGATCAGCCCGCCCATGGAGTGCCCGATCACCACCACCGGCAGATCCGGGTGCGCGGCCCGCGCCAGCCCGGCCAGGGCGTGCACGTCGGCGACCACGTCCTCGAAGTCCTCGATCACCACCCGCTCGCCGGCCGACCGCCCGTGACCGAGGTGGTCGACGGCGTACACCGCCGCGCCGTGCGCGGTCAGGACACGGGCCGGTTCCTCGTAGCGGCCGGCGTGCTCGCCGTAGCCGTGCACGAGCAGGGCGACGTACCGGGGGCGGGGGTGCGGCCACTCGTACGCGGTCAGCGGGCCCCGGGTGCCCCGCAGGGCGTGTTCGGCCATGTGTCCTCCAGCTGCGTCGGCGGGGTCCCCGGGATCTTCCCAGGGGGCGGAACCGAGGTCTATAGTCCGAAACTAGCGGTGCTAATTAACGGGCGGGTGGCCGGCGAGCCGGTGCCGGTCGCCGGAGCCGCGGATCAGCGCCGGTCCACAGCGTCGTCGGTCAGGAGTCCCCCTCGTGCGTCCCGTCCACTTCGCGGCCGCCCGCCGCACCCCCATCGGCAAGCTGCGCGGCGCGCTGTCCTCCGTGCGGCCCGACGACCTCGCCGCCGCGGTGATCCGCGCCCTGGTCGCCGACGTGCCCGCCCTGGACCCCGCCCGGATCGACGACGTCTACTGGGGCGCCGCCAACCAGGCCGGCGAGGACAACCGCAACGTCGCCCGCATGGCCGCCCTGCTCGCCGGCCTCCCGGAGACGGTGCCCGGCGCCACCGTCAACCGGCTGTGTGCCTCCGGACTGGAGGCCGTCACCGCCGCCGCCCGCACCATCGCCGCCGGGGAGGCCGACATCGTGCTGGCCGGCGGCTCCGAGTCGATGAGCCGCGCCCCCTTCGTGCTCGCCCGCCCCGACGAGGCCCTGCCGCACCGCGTCGAGACCGTCGACACCCGGCTCGGCTGGCGCCTGGTCAACCCGGCGATGCGGGACCTGCACGGACTGCTGTCCATGGGGGAGACGGCCGAGGAGGTCGCCGAGCGGTACGGCATCACGCGTGAACGCCAGGACGAGTTCGCCCTGCGCAGCCACCGGCTGGCCGCCCTGGCCCGCAAGAACGGCCACTTCGACGACGAGCTCCTGCCGGTGAGGCGCCCGGACGGCGTGGTCGTCGACACCGACGAGGGCGTCCGTGAGGACACCTCCTACGACCGCCTGGCGGGGCTCAGGCCGGTCTTCCGGCCGGACGGCACGGTCACCGCCGGCAACGCCTCGCCGATGAACGACGGCGCGGCCGGCCTCCTCCTGGTCAGCGAGGAGGCCCTGAACGACCTGGGACTGGAGTCCCTGGGCCGCTACGTGGCCGGCGCCTCCGCCGGCGTCCACCCCGACGTGATGGGCATCGGCCCGGTCCCCGCGACCCGCAAGGCGCTCGCCCGCGCCGGCTGGCGCGTCGACGACGTCCGGGAGGCCGAGTTCAACGAGGCCTTCGCCGCCCAGGCGCTGGCCTGCGTGGACCAGCTGGGCATCGACCCCGACCTGGTCAACCCCAGCGGGGGCGCCATCGCCCTCGGCCATCCGCTGGGCTGCTCGGGCGCCCGCATCCTCACCACCCTGCTCCACCGCATGCGGCGCACGGGCGCGGACCGGGGGCTGGCGACGATGTGCGTGGGCGTCGGCCAGGGCAGCGCGGTGCTGGTGGAACGCCACTGAGCGCTCCGCGGGCGGCGGGCGCGGCACGCGGCCGGTCGTGCGCCGCGCCGTCCCCCGCGCCCCTCGGGGGCGCCGCCGAAGCCCGGCGTGCCGCATCCGGTGCCGCGGCTCGGAGGGAGCCGCAGGAAGAGCGTCGCACCGGCCGGGCGCCACCCCACCGGCTTCCTTCCGCGGGTCCGGTCCCGGGGAACGGGCACACCGGCACGTCGATGCCGGCGAGGACCGCGGGCCGCCGCCCTCGTCCCGGCGGCTCGCCGCTCGGGTCACGCACCACCGCCGACGGCCGGCGGGCGCCCGGCTCGAGCGCACGCCGCCCACGGCCCTCCGTCTCCGGGAGGGCCGGGCCACTCGCCCGCCGGCGTCGTGCCGCACCGCCGGGCCCGTGACGCGCGCACTCGACGCGGATCACGCGTTCGGCCTACTCGAACCACCCATGGGGCACAGTCTGTGGTCACCTGATCACAGGACGGAGCGCGGTGCGCGGTGAGCCCTCCGCGACGGGCCGCCCACCGCCGCACGGCGGTCGGGGAACCGCCCCGCGACCGTCCGGACACCGAGTGACCCCAGGCCCTCCGTGAAGCCCGACCGGCGGGCCCGGACCTCATGGGCGCACGAGGAAGGCATGGCGATGACCCCTGCACGAGACACCCGCCGCACACCCGGCGTCGACCGAATACCCGGGCGGAGGCTGCGCGGCAGGGTGGCGCTGCTGGGTGCCGGCGGGCTGCTGCTGGCCGCTCCGTACGCCGCCTGGCCGGGAACCGCCCCCGCCGTGACGCGGCCGGCCGGGGCGGACGGCACCGCCGCCGACGCGGCCGTCCCGCCGGGACTGCGGCGCTACTACCGGCAGGAGCTCCTGTGGGAGCCCTGCTCCGGCGCCCCCTCGTTCCAGTGCACCACCATGAAGGTGCCGCTGGACTACGCCCGTCCGGACGCGGGCGACCTCCTCCTGGCGGCCACCCGGAAGAAGGCCACCGGCGGCGGCGCGCGGATCGGCTCGCTGTTGGTCAATCCCGGCGGGCCCGGCGAATCCGCGGTGAACTTCCTGGTGGGGGGCACCGCCGACCAGTTCTCCCCGTCCGTGCGGGCCGCCTACGACCTGGTCGCGGTGGACCCGCGCGGCGTGCAGTTCAGCACCCCGGTGGTCTGTGAGGGCGACGTCCCCACGACCCCTTCGGGCGCCGGCCGCCGGACGCCGGCCGACGCGGCGGAGATCGCCGACAACGACGCGCTGTACGGGGAGATCAGCGACGCGTGCGCACGGCACGCCGGGCGGCTGCTTCCCCATGTCGGCACCCTGGACGCGGCCCGGGACATGGACGTGCTCCGTGCGCTCCTGGGCGACGACCGGTTGCACTACCTCGGCTTCTCCTACGGCACCTACCTGGGCGCGACCTACGCCGACCTCTTCCCCTCCCGGGTGGGCCGGATGGTGCTCGACGGCGCCATCGACCCGGCCATGAACGGCTACCAGCGCTTCCTGCAGGCCGCGACCGGCTACCAGGTGGCCTGGGACTCCTTCGCCGCCGACTGCGCCGCCCGCGCCGACTGCCCGCTGGGCCGCTCCGTGAAGGAGATCAGCCGCGGACTGGACACGCTCCGGCGCTCCCTGGACCGCGCCCCCCTCAAGCAGGGCAAGGACGTCTCCGTCACGGGGGACCTCCTCCTCGGCGCGGTCACGACGGCGCTGGCGATCCCCGCGTGGGAGCTGCTGCGCGACGCGCTGCGGGGAGTGCTGGCCGGTGACACCACCGCGCTGCAGCAACTCCTCGGCTCCGCGGAGGACACCTCCAGCAACGCCGGCGACGCGTTCTTCGCCATCAGCTGCCTGAGCCACCCCCTCGCCCCGCGGTTCACCCCCGCGCAGGTCCAGGCGGCGCTGCCGCAGTTCCTGAGGTCCTCGCCCCAGTTCGGCGCGTTCTACGCGCCCGATCTCATGCAGTGCGCCCACTGGCCCGTCCCGCCGGTCCAGCCCTCGCACGCCGTCTCCGCGCCGGGCGCCGCTCCCATCCTGGTCGTCGGCACCACGCGCGATCCCGCCACCCCGTACCCCTGGGCCGAGGCGCTCGCCCGCCGGCTCTCCTCCGGGCGTCTGCTCACCTACGACGCCGACGGGCACGTCGCGTACCTGCGCGGCAGCACCTGCGTCGACACCGCCGTGGACCGTTATCTGACGCTGGGTCAGCTGCCCCCCGTCGGCGCGATCTGCACCTGACGGGACCTCACCCTCCCGGCCGGACCGATGCGGCGCACCGCGGCCCGCCTCCCGCACCGCGGCCGGCGCCGGGCCCCGGGCCGGCGTCGGCAGGCGAGACGTGCCTTACGGCCACCGATCACGGGGACATAGCATCGGTCCCCGCGATGAACACGATGACTCTGTGGCACCTCACCGGCTGGGACTTCGCCGCCCTCGCCTGCGCGGCCCTGCTGGTCGGCTTCTCCAAGACGGCCGTGAGCGGCGCCAACACGGTGAGCCTGGCGATCTTCGCCGCCGTCCTGCCCGCGCGCGCCTCCACGGGCGTCCTGCTGCCGATCCTGATCGCCGGGGACGTCCTGGCCGTCCTCACCTACCGGCGGCACGCCCACTGGCCCACGCTGTGGCGGCTGTTCCCGGCGGTCGCGGCCGGCGTGGTCGCGGGCACGGCGTTCCTGATGCGGGCCGACGACGCGGTCGTCCGCACGTCGATCGGCGCGATCCTGCTCTTCATGGCCGGGGTCACGGTGTGGCGCCGCCGCACGACGCACAGCGCCGACGACCCCGACGCCGTCGTCACCCGGGCGGGCCGGGTCAAGGCCCGTTCCTACGGCGTCCTCGGCGGCTTCACCACGATGGTCGCCAACGCGGGCGGCCCGGTGATGTCGATGTACCTGCTGTCGGCGGGCTTCCGCAAACTCGGCTTCCTCGGCACCTCCGCGTTCTTCTTCCTGATCGTCAACGTCTCCAAGGTGCCGTTCAGCGTGGGTCTCGGCCTGATCGACGGGCACTCGCTGCTGCTGGACGCCGTGCTCGTCGTGTTCGTGGTCCCCGGGGCGCTGCTCGGCAAGTGGGCGGTGCACCGCATCAACCAGCGGCTGTTCGAGCAGCTCGTCATCGCGGCGACCGTGCTCGGCGCGCTGCAGCTGCTCCTGCGGTAGCCCCGGCGGCGCCGGCCGGGACCACCGCGCGCCGCCCCCCCCGCGGCCGTCACCGCAGGCGGGGCGCCGCCTCCCGCGCGTCCACCGGTGCGCCGGTGACCTCCACGGTCCCGGCCAGCCGCCGCGCCCAGCCGGCCAGCCCGGCCAGGTCGACGCCGTACGGGCGCGGCTGCCCCGCGGGGCCGCGCGCCCACTCCTCGACCGCCCCGGCCCCGCGCCGCAGCAGCCGTGCGCCGCCCGTGACGTTCCCGCGGGCCGCGTGCGTCAGGCCCACCGCGAGCTGCGCGAGCCCCCGCCACAGCGCGCGCTCGGCCTCCGGGCCCGACTTCCAGGCGTCCTCGAACACCTCGTGCGCGTGGAACGGCTTCCCGTCGTCCAGCAGCGCCTGCGCCTCGGCGACCGTCTCCCGCGGCGTGCGCACGACCCCCTCGGGCTGCCGGGCCACCCCGGCCGCGCCGTACGGCAGGGGCCGCCCCAGCCCGTCCCGGGGCCGGGCGTTGCGCGCCCGCCCCTCCTCGTCCCGGTCCCGCCCTCCGGCACTCCGGCCGTCGTCCCCGCGCCCTGTGCTGTCCATGAGGTGATTGTCCCGCGCCGGTCCCCTCTTCGGCGCAGCGCCCGGGGTGGGGTAAAGTGCTGTTCGCGCGATCACGCGGAACCCCGCGGGAAGCGCACCGGGACGTGGCGCAGCTTGGTAGCGCACTTGACTGGGGGTCAAGGGGTCGCAGGTTCAAATCCTGTCGTCCCGACTTGCGAGCAGCAGGTCACAGGCCGTATCGGAGATCCGATACGGCCTTTCTGCTGGTGGCCCCCGGTGCGTCCGCGCGGCGGCCGTCGACCCGGTGCCCGGCGGGCGGGCGGGGCGCGGAAGCGGGAGAGGCGCCGACGGCCTTGCACTGAAGTGCACTTCAAGAGGAAGACTCCTGGGCGAGCCGGCGGAGCGCCGGCCGTACGGGAGGGACCGGCATGAAGTACCGCACCATCGGAAGCGACCCCGCCACCCGGCGCGAGGTCAGCGTGCTCGCGCTCGGCACGATGCTGTTCGGCTCGGTGACCGACGAGAAGACCTCGTTCGCGATCCTCGACCGCTACGTCGAGGCGGGCGGCACCTTCCTCGACACGTCCGACAACTACGCGTTCTGGGTGGACGGCGGCCAGGGCGGCCAGAGCGAGGAACTGCTCGGGCGGTGGCGGCGCAGCCGCGGCGTCGGGGACGAGGTCGTCGTCGCCACCAAGCTCGGCGCCCGGCCGCTGGCCCCCGGCACCAGCTACACCGACAACGCCGAGGGACTGTCGGCGAAGGTGATCCGGGAGTCGGCCGAGCGCAGCCGCGAACGGCTCGGCGTGGAGCGGCTGGACCTGCTCTACGCGCACATCGACGACCACGCCGTCCCGCAGCGCGAGACGGTCGAGGGGTTCGCCGCGCTGGTCGAGGAGGGCACGGTCGGACTGCTCGGGGTGAGCAACCAGGCCGTCTGGCGGGTGGAGCGGGCCCGCGCCCTCGCCGCCGCGGCCGGCCTGCCCGGCTACGAGGTGCTCCAGTACCAGCACAGCCACCTGCGCCCGCGCTGGGACGTGCCCAGCGAGCTGTTCCCGGACGGCAGCCTGGGGCACGCCGGCCCGGAACTCCTCGGCTACCTGCGGGCGGAGCCCGGACTGACCCTGGTCGCCTACTCGCCCCTGCTCAAGGGCGCCTACACCCGCCCGGACAGGCTGCCGCAGGACTACGACCACCCGGGCACGCCCGCCCGCCTCGCGGTGCTGGGGGAGGTCGCCCGGGAGGCCGGCGCCACCGTCAACCAGGTCGTGCTGGCCTGGCAGCTCGGCGGGGAGCTGCCGGTCGTCCCGCTCGCCGGGGTGTCGTCGGTGGCGCAACTGGAGGAGAACCTGGCCGCGGTGGACCTGGAGCTGACCGGGGACCAGCGGGCCCGGCTCGACGCCGCGCACTGACGACCGGACGGTGACCGGGGAGTAACCCGGGAGGCTAGGCTGGGATCATGCCCGCCACCCGCCGTACCGCCCGACAGGCCGATCTGCTGGAACGACTCGTCGCGCTGCTCACGGCGGAGGGCTTCGCCGACCTCACGCTCGACGGCCTCGCCGAGCGGCTGCGCTGCTCGAAGACCACGCTCTACCAGCTCGCCCGCAGCAAGCAGGGGCTGGTGGTGGAGGCGGTCAAGCACTACTTCCGCGGGGCGACGGAGGCGGTCGAGAAGCGGGTGGCGCAGACCGTCGACCCCTCGGACCGCGTCCGGGTGTACCTCTCCACGGTCGCCGAACAGCTGCGCCCGCTCTCGCGCCGGTTCCTCGACGACGTGGCGGACTTCCCGCCCGCCCGCGAGGTGTACGAGGCCAACACGCGGATGGCCGCGGAGCGGGTGCGCCAGCTGATCGCCGAGGGGGTCTCCGGCGGCGCCTTCCGCGACGTGCACACCGCGTTCGTCGGCGAGGTCGCCGCCGCGACCATGCGCCAGATCCAGCAGGGCGAGCTGAAGGCGCGCACCGGGCTGACCGACGCGGAGGCGTACGAGCAGCTCGCCTCACTGATCGTGCACGCCGTCTCCTCCTGAGACGGCCCCCGCCCTCCACGGCCGCCCGCGGTCCCCGCCCGGCACGGCCGTTCAGGCCGCCCGTGGCCCCGCCTCCGCGGCCGCCCCGGCGGTCCGTGATCCCCACCTCCGCGACTGTTCCGTTGCGCTCGCGGGGAGTACTGTGAATGATACGTTCGTACGCACTCCAGTATCACTTCCAGTACTCCTCCGTGGAGGTCACCATGCCTGCCACTCGCGCCCTGCCGACCGAGGAAGCCGTCGAGCTCATCCGGCTCACGCGCACCCTCGCCGCCAAGGAACTCGCACCCCGGGTCGCCGACGCGGAGGCGGACGGGGCGTTCCCCCGGGACGTCTTCCGCACGCTGGGCCGCAGCGGGCTGCTCGGCCTGCCGTTCGCCGAGGAGGACGGCGGCGCCGGCCAGCCCTACGAGGTGTACCTCCAGGTGCTGGAGGAGGTCGCCGCGGTCTGGTCGAGCGTCGCCGTGGGCCTCTCCGTGCACGCGCTGTCCTGCTTCCCGCTGGCCCGGTTCGGCACCGAGGAGCAGCGGCGGACCTGGCTGCCGGACATGCTGGGCGGGGAGCTCCTCGGCGCGTACTGCCTGTCCGAGCCGCACGCCGGCTCCGACCCCGCGGCCATGCGCACCCGCGCGGTGCGCGACGGGGACGCCTACGTCCTCAACGGCGCCAAGGCGTGGACCACGCACGGCGGGTACGCCGACTTCTACACGGTCATGGCCCGCACCTCCGACGACCGCGCCCACGGCATCTCCTGCTTCCTGGTCCCGGCCGGCACCCCGGGTCTCAGCGCCGACCCGCCGGAGCGGAAGATGGGGCTGACCGGATCGGCGACCGCCACCATGCGGCTCGACGACGTGCGGGTGCCGGCCGCCCGCCGGATCGGGGAGGAGGGGCAGGGCTTGCAGATCGCGCTCGCCTCCCTGGACTGCGGCCGCCTCGGCATCGCCGCCGTCGCCACCGGCCTCGCCCAGGGCGCCCTCGACCACGCGGTGCGCTACGCCCGTGAGCGGGAGACCTTCGGCAAGCCGATCATCGAGCACCAGGGGCTGGCGTTCGTCCTCGCCGACATGGGCGCCGCGATCGAGTCCGCGCGGGCCACCGCCCTGTCCGCCGCCCGGCTGAAGGACCTCGGTCTGCCCTTCACCCGGGAGGCGTCCATCGCCAAGCTCGTGGCCACCGACAACGCCATGAAGGTGACCACGGACGCCGTGCAGGTCCTCGGCGGGTACGGCTACACGCGCGACTTCCCCGTCGAGCGCTACATGCGCGAGGCGAAGGTCATGCAGATCTTCGAAGGAACCAACCAGATCCAGCGCATGATCATCTCCCGCGCGCTGGACCGGAGCGAGGGCGGTGTGCTCACCGTCCTCGGCAAGGAGTGATGATGCAGCTCGAGAACACCGCCGCCCTCGTCACCGGCGGTGCGTCCGGCCTCGGCGCGGCCACCGCCAAGGCGCTCGCCGAGCGGGGCGCGACGGTCTTCGCCCTCGACCTCAAGGACGGCATCGACAAGGCCCCCGAGGTCGCCGGCGTCACCTACGTCCCCGCCGACGTCACCGACCCCGAGCAGGTCGGCGCCGCCGTCGCCGTCGCGGCGGGCGCCGGCGTGCCGCTGCGCACGGTCGTCAACTGTGCCGGCATCGGCCCGTCGATGCGGATCCTCGGCAAGAAGGGCGTCCACGACCTCGGCCTGTACGCGAAGGTCATCCAGATCAACCTGATCGGCACCTTCAACGTGCTCGCGCTCGCCTCGGAGGCCATCGCCGCCACGGAGGCCGACGGCGACGGCCAGCGGGGCGTGATCGTCAACACCGCGTCCATCGCCGCCTACGACGGCCAGATCGGCCAGGCCGCCTACTCCTCCTCCAAGGGCGGCGTCGTCGGCCTGACCCTGCCCGCGGCCCGCGACCTCGCGCAGTACGGCATCCGGGTGTGCACCATCGCCCCGGGCATCGTGGAGACGCCGATGCTGGCCACCGTGTCGGAGGAGTTCCGTTCCTCGCTCGCCGCCGGGGTGCCCTTCCCGCGCCGCCTGGCCCGGCCGGAGGAGTACGCCGAGCTCGCCCTGGCGATCGTCGACCACGACTACCTCAACGGCGAGACCATCCGCATGGACGGCGCCCTGCGGATGGCCCCGCGCTAGACCGGCTCGCCGTTTCAGGACCGGGACGCGCGGTAGGCGTGCGAAGGCGGCCGCCGCGTCGGCGGCCGCCGGGACGCGTTCCGCCGCGGCCGGCGGCCGCGGCCGGCGCCGGTGGGTGACTTCCGTGCGCACGGGGTAGGGATCGCCTCCTCGGGTGCGGGCGCCGCCCCCCGGGCCGACGACACTTTGTCCTTACATTCGAACTTGCTGGTGAAATAATGTCTTAACAAAGTCTTGACAGTGGGCGTCCCAGGGGATTGGATCCGGTCCCAGCAGCGCAGCAGCAGCCCGGTTCCGGCGGCCCCGGCCCCCGCAACCCGGCGACCGGCCCACCCTGTCGCACAGTGAGGTGCAGGAACGATGGACAGCTCTTCCCCCTCCCGCTCCCGCAGAACCGCACCGGTCGTGGCCGTGGCCGCGGCCCTCGCCCTGGCCGTCGCGGGCTGCTCCAGCAGCTCCGGCGGCAAGAAGGCCGAGGAAGGAGGGGACGACGCCTCCGCGGGCAAGGCCACGACGCCCCGGATGACGGTGGCCCTCGTGACCCACCAGTCGCCCGGCGACACCTTCTGGGACATCGTCCGCAAGGGCGCCGAGGCGGCCGCCGCCAAGGACAACGTCAAGCTGGTCTACTCGGCCGACCCCAACGCCGGCAACCAGGCCACCCTGATCCAGAACGCCGTCGACCAGAAGGTCGACGGCATCGCCGTCACCCTCGCCAAGCCCGACGCCCTCAAGGACGTCATCGCCGAGGCGAAGGCCGCGGGCATCCCCGTCGTCGGCCTCAACTCCGGTGTGAGCGAGTGGAAGAAGCTCGGCCTGCTGGAGTTCTTCGGCCAGGACGAGACGGTGGCGGGCGAGGCCCTCGGCAACAAGCTGAACACGCTCGGCGCCAAGAAGGCCGTCTGCGTCATCCAGGAACAGGGCAACATCGGCCTCACCCAGCGCTGCGACGGGGTGAAGAAGACGTTCTCCGGCTCCCTGGAGAACCTCTACGTCAACGGCACCGACATGCCGTCCGTGAAGTCGACGATCACCGCCAAGCTCAAGCAGGACTCCGCCGTCGACCACGTCGTCACGCTCGGCGCCCCCATCGCGCTGACGGCCGCGCAGTCGGTGTCCGAGTCGGGCGGCAAGGCGAAGGTCGCCACCTTCGACCTGAACAAGGAACTGACCGGCGCCATCAGCGAGGGCACCATAGAGTTCGCGGTCGACCAGCAGCCCTACCTCCAGGGATACCTGGCGATCGACTCGCTGTGGCTGTACAAGAACAACGGCAACTACATGGGCGGCGGCGAGCAGCCGGTGCTGACCGGCCCCGCCTTCGTCGACGAGTCCAACGTCGAGGCGGTCGCCGCGTACGCCGCGAAGGGCACCCGGTGATGAGCATGACCCCGCACGCCGGGCCGGCGGTGACCACACCGCCGGCCTCCGGCCCGAAGGAGACCGACGGCCGGACCGCTCGACGCCCCCTGGCCCTGCGCCTGCTGGCCCGGCCCGAGGTCGGGGTCTTCCTCGGCGCCGTCGCGGTGTGGGTGTTCTTCCTCTTCGCCGCGCCGCCGGTGCGCGACGGCAGCTCGATGGCCAACATCCTCTACCAGTCCTCCACCATCGGGATCATGGCGCTGCCCGTGGCCCTGCTGATGATCGGCGGCGAGTTCGACCTCTCGGCCGGCGTCGCCGTGATCAGCTCGGCGCTCACCGCCGCCATGCTCAGCTACCAGCTGACGCTGAACGTGTGGACGGGCGTGATCCTCGCCCTGGTGTTCTCCCTGGGCGTCGGCCTGTTCAACGGCTGGATGCTGATCAGGACCGGCCTGCCGAGCTTCCTCGTCACCCTCGGCACCTTCCTGATCCTCCAGGGCGTCAACCTCGCGGTGACCAAGCTGGTCACCGGGAACGTCGCCACCGACGACATCAGCGACATGGACGGCTTCAGCCAGGCCCGGTCGGTCTTCGCCTCCTCCTTCGACGTCGGCGGGGTCCAGGTGAAGATCACCATCGTGTGGTGGCTGGTCTTCGCGGCCCTGGCCACCTGGGTGCTGCTGCGCACCAGGTACGGCAACTGGATCTTCGCGGTCGGCGGCGACAGGGAGAGCGCCCGGGCCGTCGGCGTCCCGGTCACCTTCACCAAGATCTCCCTGTTCATGCTGGTCGGCTTCGGCGCCTGGTTCGTCGGCATGCACCAGCTGTTCTCCTTCAACACCGTGCAGTCCGGCGAGGGCGTCGGCCAGGAGCTGATCTACATCGCCGCGGCCGTCATCGGCGGCTGTCTGCTGACCGGCGGCTACGGCTCCGCGATCGGCCCGGTCTTCGGCGCGTTCATGTTCGGCATGGTGCAGCAGGGCATCGTCTACGCCGGCTGGAACCCCGACTGGTTCAAGGCCTTCCTCGGCGTGATGCTGCTCGGCGCCGTCCTGATCAATCTGTGGGTCCAGCGCACGGCGACCCGGAGGTGACCCCCATGACGAACGAGAACACCGGCACGCACGGCGCCGTCCTCGCGGACACCCCGCCCCCGGACGGGGACCGCCCCCTGGTCGAGCTGCGCCACGCGGGCAAGTCGTACGGCAACGTCCGCGCCCTGCACGGCGTGAGCCTGACCGTGCACCCCGGCGAGGTCACCTGCGTCCTGGGCGACAACGGCGCCGGCAAGTCCACCCTCATCAAGATCATTTCCGGGCTGCACCGGCACACCGAGGGCGAGTTCCTCGTCGACGGCGAGAGGGTCCGCTTCTCCACCCCGCGCGAGGCGCTCGACCGCGGGATCGCCACCGTCTACCAGGACCTCGCCACCGTGCCCCTGATGCCGGTGTGGCGGAACTTCTTCCTCGGCTCCGAGCTGACCAAGGGGCCCTGGCCCGTCCGACGCCTCGACATCGACCGGATGAAGAAGACCGCCGACCGGGAACTGCGCGACATGGGCATCGTCCTGGACGACCTGGAACAGCCCATCGGCACCCTCTCCGGCGGTCAGCGCCAGTGCGTCGCCATCGCCCGCGCCGTGCACTTCGGCGCCCGCGTCCTCATCCTGGACGAGCCCACCGCCGCCCTCGGCGTCAAGCAGTCCGGCGTGGTGCTGAAGTACATCGCCGCCGCCCGCGACCGCGGCCTCGGCGTCATCTTCATCACCCACAACCCCCACCACGCCTACATGGTCGGCGACCACTTCAGCGTCCTGCGCCTGGGCACCCTCGAACTCTCCGCCTCCCGCGACCGGGTCAGCCTGGAGGAACTCACCAACCACATGGCGGGCGGCGCCGAACTCGCCGCGCTCAAGCACGAACTGTCCCAGGTCCGCGGCGTCGACGTCGAGGAGCTCCCGGAGGAGGAGGACCTCACCGCGCCCGTGGCGAAGACCGGCGACGGAACGGCCTGACACGGCCCCCGCCCGGCACCCGTCCCCTACGCTCGGGGCGTGGACGACACCGGAGTGCGCCTGGAGGCCGACGCCACCGCGTCGGCCTCCGCGCTGTCGCTGCGCCCGTGGCGCCCGGCGGACGCGGCCGGCCTGGCGGAACTGTTCGCCGACCCCGCCGTGCGCCGCTGGTCGAGCGCGACCGTGGCGGACGAGGCGGACGCGCTGCGCTGGGTGCGGGAACAGCGGCGGGGCTGGGAGACGGGCCGGCGCCTCGCCTTCGCCGTCCTGGAGGTCCGGCCCGGGGACGACGGGGGGCGGCCGGCCGGTCACGTCGTCCTCAAGGACCCGCACGGCCCGGCACCGGAGGTCGGCTACTGGACCGCGGCCCACGCCCGCGGCCGGGGCGTGGCCCCCCGGGCGCTGGGCGCCCTGACGGACTGGGCCTTCACCGCCTTCGCCGGGCTGAGCCGCCTCGCCCTGCTGCACCAGGCGGACAACACCGCGTCCTGCCGGGTCGCGGAGAAGACCGGCTACGGCTTCGACGGCCTGCTGCCGGCCGCCCCGCCCGAGTTCCCGCTCGACGGGCACGTGCACGTGCGCAGGCGCCCCGCGTAAGGGGCGCCGCGGCGCGGGCGTGCCGTCACGCCGTCAGGTCCCGCACGCCGTCAGGTCCCGGGTGAACACCACCCGTGGCTGTCCCGGCCCGTTGTACTCCTCCTCCAGCCGCACCGCGAAGCCGAGGCGGCGGTGGAAGGCGACGGAGACCTCGTTGCCGGGCGTCGTGATCGCCTTGAGCCGGACGGCGCCCTGGGCGCGGGCCGCCCCGGTGAACGCCTCGTACAGGGCGCGGCCCAGCCCGGTGCCGCGCGCGTCGTCGCGGGTGGCGACCAGGTGGACGTAGCCGGTGCGGTCCGGGGTGACGAAGCCGATGAGGTAGCCGAGGACGCCGTCCGCCGTGCGGGCGACCAGGCACGTGGAGCCGAACTCGTGGACCAGCGGCAGCAGGTGCAGGGCGCGCAGGTCACGCTCGCCCCAGTAGCGGTGGTGGTCGGCGAGGGCCTGCCGGATGTCGGTGACACGGGCGGGCGTGACGGTGACGGACATGGCGCCGATCATGGCAGAAGGGGCCTGACGGGACCCGGGCCGTACCGGCCCGCGGGCGACGGCGCCGACGGGCAGGGACACGGGGGCGCTCCTATGCTGGTGCCGATGGGCCGCACGCGGCCCGTGCCTGCCGCCGGTGCGGCTGTGGCCTGCGGCGAACGTCTCCTCGTGGGGAGTGAGCCCATGACACGTCCGCGCCGTCGACCGTGCAGGGGTCTCGTCGTGGCAGCCGCGGTGGGAGCACTGGTCGCGCCGGCCGCGGGCGGCGCCTCCCGCGCGCTGCCGTACCCGGCCGGCGCCGTCGTCCCGGCCGCCTCCCCGACGCCGTCGCCGTCCGGCGACGAGGTCCGCGACCTCACCCCCGCCGTCCGGAGCCGGATCGACCGGGCCGTGCGGCGGGTCATGGAGCAGGCGGAGGTCCCCGGCGTGAGCGTCGGCGTCTGGACGCCCGACGGCCGGTACGTGAAGTCCTTCGGCGTCGCCGACAGGAGCACCGGCGAGGCGATGCGGCCGGACCTGTTCACGCGGATCGGCAGCGAGACCAAGACGTTCACCGTGACCGCGCTGCTCGAACTGGTCGACGAGGGGCGGGTCGGCCTCGACGACACCGTCGACCGGTACGTCGACGGCGTGCCGAACGGCTCCCGGATCACCCTGCGCCAGCTCGCCGGCATGCGCAGCGGGCTGTTCAACTACTCCGAGGACGAAGCCTTCTTCAAGGCCCTGACGGCCGACCCGCGACGGGAGTTCACCCCGCGGCAGCTGCTCGGCTACGCCTTCGGGCATCCCGTGCTGTTCCCGCCCGGCCAGAAGTTCGACTACAGCAACACCAACCTGATCCTGCTCGGCCTGGTCGTCGAGAAGGCGGGCGGTCAGGCGCTCGGTGACTACATCCAGGAGCACGTCCTCGACCCGGCCGGCCTGGACGACACGCTCTTCCCGAAGGGCGACGAGTTCCCCGAGCCGCACGCCCAGGGCTACACGAACCAGACCGCGACCGGGAAGGTCGAGGTGTCCACCGACTGGAACCCCTCCTGGGGCTGGGCCGCCGGGGCCATGATCTCCACCCTGGAGGACCTGCGCGTCTGGGCCCGCACGGTGGCCACCGGTCAACTGCCCGACGGCGAGCGGCTGATCAGCCCGGCCACCCAGGAACAGCGGCTGACCACCCCGCCGTCCACCGTCCCCGGCGCCGGTTACGGCCTCGGCATCTTCGACGTGCGGGGATGGATCGGC
Organism: Streptomyces sp. NPDC017936; assembly: GCF_044328485.1. NCBI lineage: Bacteria > Bacillati > Actinomycetota > Actinomycetes > Kitasatosporales > Streptomycetaceae > Streptomyces > Streptomyces sp. NPDC017936. Next base: position 599,151 of record NZ_JBIRHK010000002.1, read on the forward strand.
CACAACGGCTCCCTGCCGGGCTACGAGTCCCTGACGATCTACCTGCCGTCGGCGCGGACCACCCTCGTCGTGGTGCTGAACACCGACATCGACCACAAGAACCAGGAACCCAGCACCCTGTTCGGCGACGCGATCACCACGATCATCTCCCCGGACCACGTCTTCGACCTGCCGGCGCAACCCGCGGCGACATGAGGGGACCCACCGGACCGGTCGCCCGGAGGGCGGGCCGGTGTGCGGCCCCGCCGGGTGGGCCCGCCGGGGGCGGCCCTCGCCGGGCGGATCCACGGTGGGCGGCCTGCGGTGGGCGGCCTGCGGTGGGCGGGTCCACGGCGGGGCCCGCCTCCTCGTGTCGTCCGCGGGCGTCCTCCGTCAGGAGGCCCGCACCTCCGCGATCGTGACCGGCCGGTGCTCGTGCAGCGACAGCGTGCACGCCTCCGCGATCCAGCCGGCCTCCAGGGCGTCCTCGATCGTGCAGGGGGAGGGCCGGGCGCCGGCCACCACCTCGGTGAACGCGGCGAGTTCGGCGCGGTAGGCGGCGGTGAAGCGGTCCATGAAGAAGTCGTGCGGGGTGCCGGCCGGGAAGCTCGCGCCGGGCTCCACCGACCGCAGCGGCAGCCTGTCCTCCAGACCCACCGCGATGGAGTCCCGGAAGCCGTGGATCTCCATGCGGACGTCGTAACCGCGGGCGTTGTGGCGGGAGTTGGAGACCACGGCGATCGTGCCGTCGTCCAGGGTGAGGACCGCGCCCGTGGTGTCGGCGTCACCCGCCTCCTTGATGTACCCGGCGCCCCGGTTCCCGCCGACCGCGTACACCTCCGTCACCTCGCGGCCCGTCACCCAGCGGATGATGTCGAAGTCGTGCACCGAGCAGTCCCGGAAGATGCCGCCGGAGGCGGCGACGTACGCGGCGGGCGGCGGCGCCGGGTCCAGGGTGGTCGAGCGGACCGTGTGCAGCGCGCCCAGCTCACCCGAGCGCACGGCCGCCCGCGCGGCGGCGAAGCCGGCGTCGAAGCGGCGGTTGTAGCCGATCTGGACGGGCACGTCGCCGTCCCGGACGGCCGCGAGGACCTCGACGCCCTCGCCCATGGTCCGGGCGACCGGCTTCTCGCAGAAGACCGGCACGCCGGCCTCGACGGCGGCCAGGACCAGACCCGGGTGGGCGTCGGTCGCGGCGGCGATCACCACACCGTCCACCCCGGCGGCCAGCACGGCCTCGGGGGAGTCCGCGACCTCGGCGCCGAACCGCTCCGCGGCGGACTTGGCGGCCTCGGTGAACGGGTCGGCGACGACGAGCGACTCGACGGCGTCGAGTCCGAAGAGGGTCTCGGCGTGGAAGGCGCCGATGCGGCCGAGGCCGAGGATTCCGATGCGCATGCGGTTGCAGCTCCTTGAGGTTCCGCCGGATGGCGGGGGAGGGGTCCCGGATCCTGTCTGTCCGGCGAACGGGTCTGGTCGAGACCGCCGAGCACGTTCTGGTCCCAGTCGATCACCGAACCGGTCACCACGCCGGACCGCTCGGACAGCAGGAACACCACGAAGTCGGCGGTCTCGTCCGGCCGGCCGGGCCTGCCCGTCGGCAGCCGCGCGGCCGCCCGTTCGCGCCAGTCGTCGCCGGCGCCGTGGAAGGCGCGCCGGGTCGCGTCCTCGCCCTCGGTCGTCGTCCAGCCGGTGTTCAGGCCGTTGACGCCGATCCGGTCGAAGCGATGGGCGTGCGCCGCGATGGGGGGTCCCCCCGCGCGAGCCAGGCCGAGCGTGGGGGAGGGTCAGACCGACCAGCCCGGCCTTGGCGGCGACGTACGGGGCGAGGAACGGCTGTCCGCCGTGCGCCGACGACGTGATGATGTCGACGACCGTGCCGGGCGCGCCGCGGCCCAGCATGTCCGCGACGGCCGCCTGCAGGGCGAAGAACGGCGCCTTGAGGTTGATCGCGATGCGCTGGTCGAACAGCTCGGGTGTGGTGTCCAGCAGCGTGCCCCGCGCGGTCAGCCCGGCGGGGTTCACCAGGCAGTCGACCCGGCCGTGCGCCTCGACCGTCCGGGTGACGGAGGCCTTCGCCCGCCCGGCGTCCGCCAGGTCGGCCCGCACGAACACCGCCGTGCCGCCCGCGGCCGCAGGCTCCGTCACCAGGGCCTCACCCGGCTCGGGGCGCCGGCCGGTGACGGCCACGACCGCGCCCTCGCGGACGGCGGCCCGCGCGACGGCGGCGCCCAGGCCCTGGCTGCCGCCGTTGACCAGGACGGCCTTGTCGTCGAGAAGTCCCACGGGTCCGGCCTCCCCTCAGCTCGCGCGCCGTTCGGCGCCGGCCCGCAGCTCGTCCCGCAGGGCCCGCGGTGTCCGGCCCTCGCGCAGCGCCCGCCGGACGGTGTCCGCCTGCGAGGGAGGGGCCAGGCCGTCGACCGGCGGGTCGCTGTCGAGGTTGGTGGGGAAGGGGTAGCCCTCGGCGCTCGCCGCGATCACCCGCTCCAGCCAGGCCCCGTCGACGCCGTCGGCCGCCCGCTTCAGCAGCACGGGGTAGACCGCGTTCGCCACCGCCTCGCGGTCCACGGTCTCCATGGCCCGGCCGAACGCGGACGACACCTGCAGCAGGTTGGCCGTGCGGCGGATGCCGGCCGAGCGGTTGGCGCCGGCGGCGTGGAAGAGGGCCGGGTTGAAGAACACGGCGTCGCCCTTGGCCAGCGGCAGCTGGACGTTCCGGGCGTCGAAGTACGCCCGGAACTCCGGCAGCCGCCACGCGAGGTAGCCGGGCTCGTACTTCTGCGAGTGCGGCAGGTACATCGTCGGGCCGGACTCGACGGGCATGTCGCAGTGCGCCACCGCGCCCTGGAGCGTGAGCACGGGGGAGAGGCGGTGCACGTGCGCCGGGTAGGCGGCCGCGGCCTCGTTCAACAGGAACCCCAGGTGGTAGTCGCGGTGCGCGGTCTGGGCCGTGCCGCTCGGGTTGACCACGTTGACCTGGGAGGTGACCTGGTAGCCGGGGCCGAGCCAGGCGGTCGAGACCAGGGCGAGCAGGTCGTTGGCGTAGTAGTCGGCGAACGCCTCGGGGTCGAGGAGCGCGGCCTTCTCCAGGGCGTTCCAGACACGGTCGTTGGCGCCCGGCCGGGCGAAGTGGTCGCCGGCGGCGGCGCCCGAGGCGCGCTGCTCGGCGATCAGGGTCTCGAAGACGGCGGTGAGCCGGTCGACGACGGCGGGGTCGGGGAAGGCGCCCCGCAGGACGACGACGCCGGGGCCGTCGGCGAGCGCGCGGACCAGCTCGTCGCGCACCGACGGCGCGTCGGCGGCCCGCAGCCGGTCCCCGTCGTAGACGAGGGCGTTGTCCTCCACCGACGCGGCGTACGGGTAGTCGGCGGGGTTTGTAGCGCGCTCCACGAGTGTGCGGAAGGCGTCGAGGTCGCAGTCCCGTTCGGACAGCCGGGCGGGAAGGCCTGCGTGAGTGAAGGACATCGTCGTCCCTTCGGTCGCGGGGAGCTGCGCTGTGCTGCGCTGTGCTGTGCTGTCATTCTTGTCAGCACAAAGCCCTCGAACAACCGGCAGCGAGCCGTCAAAAACCCCTCAAGAACCCCCTCGAGACGTCGGGACGACCTTCCAGGAGACCGCTGTGGGCCACCCCTTCCCGATCCGTGAGATCGCACGTCAGGCCGGCCTGAGCGAGGCCACCGTGGACCGGGTCCTCAACGGCCGGGGAGGGGTGCGCGCGTCCACCGCGCAGGAGGTGCGCCGGGCCATCGCCGACCTCGACCGGCAGCGCACCCAGGTGCGGCTCGTCGGCCGCACCTTCATGGTCGACGTCGTCGCCCAGGCGCCGGAACGGTTCACCTGCGCCGTGCGCACCGCCCTGGAGGCCGAACTGCCCTCCCTGCACCCGGCCGTGCTGCGCTCCCGCTTCCACTTCCGCGAGACCGGCCCCGCCGCGGACCTGGTCGCCACGCTCGACCGGATCGCCCGGCGCGGCTCCCAGGGCGTGATCCTCAAGGCGCCGGACGTCCCCGAGGTCACGGCGGCCGTCGGCCGGCTGGCGGCCGCCGGCGTCCCCGTCGTCACCCTCGTCACCGACCTGCCCGCCAGCGCCCGCCTCGCCTACGTCGGCATCGACAACCGGGCCGCCGGCGCCACCGCCGCCTACCTCATGGGCCAGTGGCTGGCCGGGCGCCCCGGCCACGTGCTCACCAGCCTCAGCAGCGGTTTCTTCCGCAACGAGGAGGAGCGCGAGATGGGCTTCCGCAGCGCGATGCGCGCCCGGCACCCCGAGCACGCCCTCGTCGAGATCGCCGAGGGCCAGGGCCTGGACGCCACCCAGTACGACCTCGTGCGCGCCGCCCTCGACCGGGACCCGGACATCCGCGCCGTGTACTCCATCGGCGGCGGCAACATCGCCACCCTGCGCGCCTTCGCCGACGTCGGCCGCGCGTGCGAGGTGTTCGTCGCCCACGACCTCGACCAGGACAACACCCGTCTGCTGCGCGAGCACAGGCTGTCCGCCGTCCTCCACCACGACCTGCGCCAGGACATGCGGGAGGCCTGCCACGTCGTGATGCGGGCCCACGGCGCGCTGCCGCCCGCGGGCCCCGTCGTGCCGTCGCCGATCCAGGTGGTGACGCCGTACAACATGCCTGCGGCGCCGTCGGCCTGACCGACCGTCAGGCCCGTTCGGCGGTCCGGTGCCCGCCGGCCTGTGCCGGCCTGACCGGTCGTCCGGCGCGCGCCGGCCCGCGCCGGCCGTCCGGTCTACGCCGGCCGCACGTCCTCCCACGTCCCGCTGCGCGCCGACCGCGCCATCGCGTCCAGCGCGGCCGCGCTGCGCACGGCGTCCGTGAGCGTCGCCCCGTACGGCGTGCCCTCCGCGATCGAGCGCAGGAAGCGGTACGCCTCGATCACCTTCAGGTCGTCGTAGCCCATGGCGTTCGCCGCGCCCGGCTGGAACGCGCCGAACTCGCCGGCGCCCGGTCCGACGTACACCGTGCTGACCGGCTGGTCCTGGTACGTCGTGCCGCGGCTGACGGCCAGCTCGTTCATCCGGCGGAAGTCCCAGAGGACGGCGCCCCGGGTGCCGTGCACCTCGAAGCCGTAGTTGTTCTGCTCGCCGACCGAGACCCGGCAGGCCTCCAGGACGCCGCGGGCGCCGGAGGCGAAGCGCAGCAGACAGCTCACGTAGTCCTCGTTCTCGACGGGGCCGAGGACGCCTCCGGGGGCCAGGGCGTGACCGGCCGTCGCGCCGGCGGGACGGGCGCGCCGGGGGATGAAGACGGCGGTGTCGGCGGTCAGCGAGGTGATCTCGCCGAGCAGGAAGCGGGCCAGGTCGGCGCCGTGCGACGCCAGGTCGCCGAGCACCCCGCTGCCCCCGCGCTCCCGCTCGTAGCGCCAGGTCAGGGCGGAGTCGGGATGGGCGGCGTAGTCGCTGAACAGCCGGATGCGGACATGGGTGACCGTGCCGATCTCCCCCGAGGCGATCAGCTCGCGGGCCGCCTCCACGGCGGGCGCGTTGCGGTAGTTGAAGCCGACCGCGCCCTGGACGCCCGCCTCGGCGACCGCGTCCGCGACCGCCCGGGCGTCGCCGGCCGTGAGACCCACCGGCTTCTCGATCCACAGGTGCTTGCCCGCCCCGGCCATCGCGACGCCGATCTCGCGGTGCAGGAAGTTCGGCGCGGTGACGCTGACCGCCCGCACCCGCGGGTCGGCGGCGACCTCGCGCCAGTCGCGGGTCGTGGCGGCGAAGCCGTACCGCGCGGCGGCCTCCTCCGCCCGCCCCGGCACCTCATCGGCGACCAGGACCGGTTCCGGGCGTACGGTCAGCCGCGGGAAATGGTGGAGCACGCGCGCGTAGGCCTGTGTGTGCACGCGCCCCATCCAGCCGAACCCGACGACCGCGACCCCCAGCGCATCCACCATGGCAGCCCCTCTGTGGACCGGTCCCGCACCTTGTCCAGGTCACCCTGGGCGGCGCTCTCCCGGGATGTCAACCAGCACCGCCGCCGCCCCCGGACCGCGGGGAACGGTCCGGGGCGGGTGGGCGGCGCCGGCGCCGACCGGGCGCGCGGTGTCGCCCCGATCCTGCCCGCCATACGGCAAACAAAATTGTTGACAATCTTGTTTGGCTAGATTTAGGTTCGACAGGCACTCACTCAGGGAGGGCACGATGCCGAAAGAAGCCCGTCCGAGCACCGGGGAGCAGGCCAAACAGCACGCGCTCGCGCAGCTGCGGCAGGCGATCCTGCACGGCGAGATGGCTCCGGCGCAGCGGCTGGTGGAGAACGAGCTCGCCGAGCAGTTCGGTGTGACGCGGGCCAGCATCCGCGCGGCGCTCATCGACCTCGAGTCCCAGGGGCTCGTGGAGCGGATCCGCAACCGCGGCTCACGGGTGCGGGTGGTGACCGTGGACGAAGCGGTCGCCATCACCGAGTGCCGCATGGCCCTGGAAGGGCTGTGCGCGGCGAAGGCGGCCGTCGCGGCCAGCGACGAGCAGCTGGGTCAGCTGACCGAGCTCGGCACGGCGATGACCAAGGCGGTCGCCGACGGGGAGCCGGTCACCTACTCGGACCTCAACCACGAACTGCACGTCCGCATCCGGGAGATCTCCGGTCAGCGGACGGCGCAGGAGCTGCTGGAGCGGCTCAACGCCCAGCTGGTGCGTCACCGCTTCCAGCTGGCGCTGAGGCCGGGGCGCCCGCAGCAATCCCTGAACGAGCACCTGACCATGATCGAAGCGATCCGGGCCAGGGACCCGCAGGCGGCCGAGACGGCCGTCCGCGCCCACCTCACCAGCGTGATCGAGGCGCTGCGCGACTGAGCCGCAGTCACCGTGCACGACGCGCAGGGGCGGGCGCCCACCTGTCACCAAGGAGATGTCACCCATGACCCAGGCCAACGCGCCCGCCACCCCACGATCGACCCTCGTCGTCACCGCCCACGCCGGGGACTTCGTGTGGCGTGCGGGCGGCGCCATCGCCCTGGCCGCCTCCCGGGGGGAGAAGGTCACCATCGCGTGCCTGACCTTCGGCGAGCGCGGCGAGTCCGCCAAGGCGTGGCGCGAGGGCAAGAAGCTCGACGAGATTAAGGCGATACGCCGGGACGAGGCCGAACGCGCCGCCGCCGTCCTCGGCGCCGAGGTCCGCTTCTTCGACGCGGGCGACTACCCGCTGGTCGCCACCGCCGAGCTGACCGACCGGCTCGTGGCGGTCTACCGCGAGACCCAGCCCGACGTCGTGCTCACGCACCCGACCGAGGACCCCTACAACGGCGACCACCCGGCCGCCAACCGCATGGCCCTGGAGGCCCGCGTCCTCGCCCAGGCCATCGGCTACCCGGGACCGGGCGGGATCATCGGCGCGCCGCCCGTCTTCTACTTCGAGCCGCACCAGCCCGAGATGAGCGGCTTCAAGCCCGAGGTGCTCCTCGACATCACCGAGGTGTGGGAGACCAAGCGCAAGGCCATGGAGTGCCTCGGCGCCCAGCAGCACCTGTGGGACTACTACACCGACCTCGCGGTCCGCCGGGGCGTCCAGCTCAAGCGCAACGCCGGCCCGAACCTGGGCCTGGCGCACCGGACCATGGCCGAGGCGTACATGCGTCCCTACCCGCAGATCGCGAAGGAGCTGGCGTGAGCGGCGTGATCGTCACCGGCCCGCCGAAGGCGGACCTGAAGGACGTCGACGCGCTGGCCGGCTTCGGCGTGGCGACGGTGAGCGAGGCCATGGGGCGGACGGGCCTGCTGGGCCCGGAGATCCGCCCCGTCCAGCAGGGCGTGCGCGTCGCCGGCACGGCCGTCACCGTGCTCAGCTGGCCCGGCGACAACCTCATGATCCACGCGGCCGTCGAGCAGTGCGGCGAGGGCGACGTCCTGGTGGTCACCACCACCTCGCCGTCCACCGACGGCATGTTCGGCGAGCTGTTCGCCACCGCGCTGAAACAGCGGGGCGTGCGGGGCCTGGTGATCAACGCCGGCATCCGCGACACCCAGGAGCTGCGCGAGATGGACTTCCCGGCCTGGTCCCGGGCGGTCTCGGCGCAGGGCACGGTGAAGGCCACCGGCGGCTCCGTCAACGTGCCCGTCGCCGTCGACGGCCAGGTGATCCGCCCCGGCGACGTGATCCTCGCCGACGACGACGGCGTGGTGGTGGTCCCGCGCGAGCGCGCCCGCGCCACCGTCGAGGCGTCCGAGGCCCGCGAGGCCAAGGAGGCCAGGTCCCGCGCCGCCTTCCTCGACGGCGAACTCGGCCTGGACCGCTACGGGTTGCGCGACACGCTCAAGCGGCTGGGGGTCGAGTACAAGAGCTACGAGGAGTACACCGGCGAGGGGGCGGGGTCGTGACCCGCGTGCCCGAGGAGGTGCCCTGCCTGCTGATGCGGGGCGGCACCTCCAAGGGCGCCTACTTCCTCGCCCGTGACCTGCCCGCCGAACCCGCCGAGCGCGACGCGCTGCTGCTGCGGATCATGGGCAGCCCCGACGCCCGCCAGATCGACGGCCTGGGCGGCGCCCACCCGCTCACCAGCAAGGTCGCCGTGGTCTCGCCCTCGGCCGGCCCGGACGCCGACGTCGACTACCTGTTCCTGCAAGTGGCGGTCGACAAGCCCGAGGTGAGCGACCGTCAGAACTGCGGCAACATCCTCGCCGGCATCGGCCCGTTCGCCGTCGAACGGGGGCTCGTGACGGCGGGGGAGGAGGAGACGTCCGTCCGCATCCGCATGGTCAACAGCGGTGACCTGGCGACGGCGACCTTCCCGACCCCCGGCGGGCGCGTGGACTACACGGGGGACGCCGGGATCTCGGGCGTGCCCGGAACGGCGGCGCCCGTGGTCGTCGAGTTCCCGCCGGGCGCCGGCCCGCTGCTGCCCACCGGCAACGTCCGCGACGAGATCGACGGCGTGCGGGTGACCTGCGTCGACAACGGCATGCCGACCGTCCTCATCGAGGCCGCCTCCCTCGAGGTCACCGGCTACGAGTCGCCGGCCGAACTGGAGGCCGACGAGGACCTGGCCGGCCGGCTCCGCTCGATCCGGCTGCGGGCGGGCCGGCTGATGGGCCTCGGCGACGTCTCGGACGCCACCGTGCCCAAGCTCACGCTGCTCGCCCCGCCCCGCGAGGACGGCGCGATCACCACCCGCACCTTCATCCCCGTGCGCTGCCACACTTCGATCGGGGTGCTCGGCGCGGCCGGCGTGGCCGCCGGCCTGCGGATCGAAGGAGGCGTGGGCGCGGACCTCGCACGGCTCACGCCCGGAAGTGACCGGATTCGCATCGAACACCCCACCGGCTTCCTGGACATCGAAAGTAGCCTCGGCAGCACCCCCGACGGGCTGCCCTCCGCCCGCCGCACGGCCGTGGTCCGCACGGCCCGCAAGATCTTCGACGGCACCGTGTTCCCCCGGTCCGCCGAGACGGCACCCATCCCCCCGCACCCCGAAGGAGGTCACCGATGACTCCGCCGCTCGGCGACATCGCCCACATCGGCCACGCCCAGCTCTTCACCCCGGACCTGGACGCCAGCGTCGGCTTCTTCACCGACTACCTGGGCCTGACCGTCAACGGGCAGGACGGCGACACGGTCTACCTGCGGACCTTCGACGACTACGAGCACCACAGCCTGGTGCTCACCGCGCGGGAGCGGCCCGGCCTCGGCCGGCTCGCCCTGCGCACCTCCAGCGAGGAGGCCCTGCGGCGCCGCGTGGAGGCGATCGAGGAGGCAGGCGGCACCGGCCACTGGGCGGAGGACGAGCCCGGCCTCGGCAAGCTCTACGTCACCACCGACCCCGACGGCCACGAGCACGCCCTGTACTGGGAGAGCGAGCACTACCGGGCCCCCGACGAGCTGCGGCCCGCGCTGAAGAACCAGCCGCAGGCCAAGCCCAACCGGGGCGTGGGCGTACGGCGCCTGGACCACGTCAACTTCCTCGCCGCCGACGTCCTCGCCAACGCCGAGTTTCAGCAGCACGTCCTCGGCGCCCGGCCCACCGAGCAGATCCGGCTCGACAGCGGGAAGATCGCGGCGCGCTGGCTGACGTTCACGAACAAGTCGTACGACGTCGTCTACACCTCCGACTGGACCGGCTCGGCCGGCCGGCTGCACCACATCGCCTTCGCGACCGACACCCGCGAGGACATCCTGCGCGCCGCCGACCTCGCGATCGACAGCGGCGTGTTCATCGAGACGGGACCGCACAAGCACGCCATCCAGCAGACGTTCTTCCTGTACGTCTACGAGCCCGGCGGCAACCGGATCGAGCTGTGCAACCCGCTCACCCGGCTCGTGCTGGCGCCCGACTGGCCGCTGATCACCTGGACCGAGGAGGAGCGGAAGAAGGGCCAGGCCTGGGGCCTGAAGACCATCGAGTCCTTCCACACGCACGGCACGCCACCGGTGGCCTAGGAACCGGCGGAACGGGGGTGGGCGCGCACTGCGGTGGGCGCCCACCCCCGGCGTCTCCGGACCTCGCCAAGATCGTCGATGAGATTGTTGACAAAAGCGTTGACACTCCTGGGGCGGGTCCTTAGCGTCTAGCGCACACCGGGTCAGCCGCACGAGCCGCGTCGGCCCGCATCACCTGAGTCCCCCTCCAGGGAACGCCTCCTGGACGAGAGGAAAACAACGATGTCCTCCTCCCCCGCTCTGTCCGCCCGCGGCAGCAGACTGGCCCTCCTGGTCGTCGGCCTGTGCTGGCTGGCCGTCCTCTTCGACGGCCTGGACATGTTCATCTACGGCTCGGTGCTGCCGCACCTGCTGGAGACGAAGACCTTCGGCCTCACCCCGGACCAGGCCGGCGACCTCGGCAGCTACGCCACCTTCGGCATGCTCGTCGGCGCCCTCGCCGCCGGCACCGTCGCCGACCGGATCGGCCGCAAGAAGCTGATGGTCGCCTGCGTGATCCTCTTCTCGCTGGCCTCCGGGGTGTGCGCGCTGGCGGACAGCGTGGCCGTCTTCGGCCTCGGCCGGACCCTGGCGGGCGTCGGACTCGGCGGTCTGCTGCCCACCGCGATCAGCATGGTCTCCGACTACGCCCCGCGCGGCCGCGGCGCCCTCGTCATCGGCCTGCTGATGACCGCCCACCACGCGGGCGGCATCCTCTCCGCGTACGTCGCCAAGTGGCTGATCGACCCGGTCGGCTGGCGCGCCGCGTTCTGGGTCTGCGTGGCGCCGCTCCTGTTCGCCCCGGTGCTCGCCCGGTTCCTGCCCGAGTCGCTGAGCTTCCTCGTCGCCAAGGGCCGCACCGAGGAGGCCCGTGAGCTGGCCGCCCGCTACGACGTCGAGCTGCCCGCCGCCAAGTCCGGCAAGCAGGGCACGGCCGACCGCTGGACCAACCTGGTCAACCTCTTCCGCGGCGGCGAGTGGGTCCAGACCGTGCTGTACTGGCTGGCCTCCTTCGGCGGTCTGCTCCTGGTCTACGGTGTCGCCACCTGGCTGCCCACCCTGATGCGCGCCGAGGGCTACGAGCTGGGCTCCGCGCTGTCCTTCGTGGTCGTCTTCAACCTCGGCGGCATCGTGGGCATGCTGGTCGCCGGCCGGGCCGCCGACCGCTTCGGCGCCCCGCGCATCTCGGCCATCTGGTTCGCGCTGACCGCCGCCGGCGTCTTCCTGCTCAGCGTCCACATGCCGATGACCGTGACGATGATCGTCGTCTTCCTCACGGGCGTCTTCCTCAACAGCGCCCAGACGATGATCTACGCCACCGTCTCCATCCGCTCCCACCCCGGCAACCGCGCCACCGCCGTCGGCTGGACCTCCGGCATGGGCCGCTTCGGCGCCGTCTTCGGCCCGTGGCTCGGCGGTCAGCTGCTCGCCGCCGACCAGGGCGACTGGGGCTTCACCGCCTTCGCGCTCGCCGGTGTCTCCTCCATGGTCTTCATCGGCATCGCCGCCCTGCGCGGCGCGAAGCCGGCCGACGGCCAGGACAGCCCGCAGGAGAAGCAGCTGGCCGCGCACTGAGCGGACCGGGCAGCCGGTCAGGGGCTGCCCGGCCACCGGGGGCGAGGACGGACGCCGGCCCCGCACGAGGGACGTGCGGGGCCGGCGTCCGGCGTGTGCGGGGCGGGCCGGCCGGACCGGGCGGCCCGCCCCGCACCCGTGCCCCCGCCGAGGCCGAACCGGCCGGCGCGCTGCGCGCCCGGGGCGCCGCCGGGACCGGCCGACCCTGCGCGCCGGCGCGGGCCGTCCGTCGCACGCCACCGCGCGTCGTGCCGCTCCACCGGTGCCCGCGGCCGGGCCCCCGGCCGGAAGGAGCCGTGCGGGGGCATCTCGGTCAGTCGTCCGACCCCATCTGGTCCTCCGCCGACAGGTGCTCCACCGTCTTCCCCGTCTCGGTGAACGTCCGCGTCACATGGCCGGAGGAGTACACCCACAGGATGCGCAGCGGGCGGTCGCCGACGTTGCGGAAGAGGTGCGGGACGGGGGAGGGGATGTACGTCGTGTCGTACCGCTCCAGCCTGGTCACCTCGCCGTCGACCCACACCTCCGCCTCGCCGTCCAGGACGGTGACGTGCTCGTCGCAGTTGTGGGAGTGCAGGGGCGCCCCGGAGCCGACCGGGTAGACGCTCATCCCGCTGGTGATGCGGTTCTCGCCGTGCGCCGACGGCGTGGTGATCAGCGGTGTCGTCACGACCGAGCCGCCGCGGTCGAGCAGCGGCACCGACGCGGCCTTGATGATGGTGGTCATCCGGAGTTCCTCGTTCCTCTCCACTTCCCGAGCCCTTGCGTCGAACGACGTTAGGCCGCCGCCCCGTGAACGGGGGGCCTCCGGCGTGCAGTTTTACCTTGCGCTCCGAGAAGGGTGAGCTGCCCGGACACGGCTGTACCTTCACCTGGCACCGCACGGCTCTCGGACCCGTGCCCGTAACGCGCCGGAAAGAAAAGGCAGGTATCGGCCAGATGAGGCTCCCCGTTCTCGACCAAGAGGAAATGGATGCGCGGCAGCAGGAACTGGCCGCCCGCATCGCCGGCCGCCGTGGCGCCGTCCGCGGTCCCTTCCGGGTCTGGCTGCACAGCCCGGAGATGTGCGAGCGGGCCGAATCCCTCGGCGCCTTCGCCCGTTTCGACTGCAGTCTCCCCAGGCACCTGCGCGAGCTGAGCCTGCTGATGGCCGCCCGCAACTGGGACGCGCAGTACTCCTGGAACGCCCATGTGCACCAGGCCGTCGAGGCCGGCATCCCGGAGGCCGCCGTGAAGGCGATCGCCGAGAAGCGCGAGGCGGTCTTCGGCAACGACGCCGACCAGGCCTTCTACCAGTTCTGCCGCGAGGTCCTCGAGGACCACTTCGTCACCGACGCCACCTTCGCCCGCGCCCTGGAGCACTTCGGCGCCAAGGGACTGGTGGACACCATCGGCGCGCTCGGCAACTTCACCATGCTCGGCATGTGCCTGAACACCTTCCAGGTGGACCTCCAGGCCGACAAGGAGCCCCCCTTCCCGGACGTCCGCGGCCACGGCCGGGTCGTCCCCGGCACGGACCCGTCCCGGCCGTGAGCTCCCCGACCGTCCAGGGAACGCAGGGAGGAGCCGCTGTGACCCCGACGAATCCGGTGGTCCCCGAGGCCGGCAGCGGCCGCACGGGGCAGCCGCCCGCCGTGCTGCGGGTGCGCGGCGTGACCAAGCGCTTCGGCGGCGCCGCCGCGCTCAAGGGCGTGGACCTCGACCTGTTCCCGGGCGAGGTGCACGCGCTGATGGGCATGAACGGGGCCGGGAAGTCGACGCTGGTGCAGGTCCTCGCGGGCGTCCACCAGGCCGACGGCGGCACGGTCGAGGTCGACGGCCGGCAGCGGACGGGCCTGAGCGTGCGCAAGGCCCGCAGGCTCGGCATCTCGTTCGTGCCGCAGCGCCGGGAGCTCGCCATGGGGCTGACGGTCGCCGAGAACGTCCTGCTGGGCGACCTGCCGACCAGGGGCCGCGCGGTGAGCTGGAGGGCGGTCCGGTCCGAGGCGGCGGCGGCGCTGGCCGGCCTCGGCATCGACGTCGCCGTGGACCGCGTCGCGGGCACGCTGACCGTGGCCGAGCAGACCATGGTGGAGGTGGCGCGCGAGGTGCGCCGCGGCGGCCGGGTGCTGATCCTCGACGAACCGACCGCGTGTCTGAGCGCGAAGGACGCCGACCGGATCCGCGCCCTGGTGCGCAGGCTGCGCGACGAGGGCGTGGCGATCGTCTACATCTCGCACTACATCGACGAGGTCATGGCGGTCGCGGACCGGGTCACGGTCCTGCGGGACGGCATGCTGGTGCGCAGCGCGCCCGCCGCGGAGATGGACGCCGCCGCCCTGGTGCGCAGCATGGTCGGACGGGACGTCGTCTCCACCCGTCCCCGGCGCCCCGCCCCCAAGGACGAGAGCGGCCTCACCGTGCGCGGCCTGACCCACGGGCGGGCCATCCGGGACTTCGGCGTGACGGTGCGCAAGGGCGAGATCGTCGCCGTCCTCGGACCGGCCGGCGACGCCCAGTCGCGGCTGTTCGACCTGCTGTCCGGCCGGCGGCGCCCCGACGCCGGCGAGATCCACGTCGAGGGCCGCCCGGTGCCCCTCGGCCGGGTCCGCGCCTCCCTCTCCAGCGGTCTGCGCTGCGTCACGGGCGACCGGCGGGCCCTGGGCCTGGTGGCGGGGCTGTCCCTGGACGAGAACCTGATGATGGCGGGCGACCGTTTCGCGCGCCGCAGGCTGCACCGGCGCGGTGAACTCGCCCGCCGCGCCGCGCCCCTGCGCGACAGCTACGGCGTGGTCGCCCTCACCGGCAACCCGCCGGTGGGTTCCCTCTCCGGCGGCAACCAGCAGAAGGTCCTGCTGGGCAAGTGGCTGGAGACCGAACCGGTCGCCTGCTTCCTGGAGGACCCCACCAACGGCGTGGACGTGGCCGCCATGGCCGACATCCACACCCTCGTCGACGACCTCGCCTCCCGCGGCGTGGCCGTACTGCTCGCCTCCTCCTCCGCCGAGGAGGTCATGCGCCTGGCCGACCGGGTCGTCGTCGTGAGCGCCGGCCGCACGGTCGCCGAACACGACATCAACGCCATCACCCGCGACGAACTCGTCGCGACCGCCCTCGGAGGTCGACCGCAGTGAGCCTGAAAACCCCCTCCGCCTCCCCGGACGTCGCGGCCGGCCCGCCCCCGGACGAGTCCTCGGTGCGCGGCCCCCGGAAGCTGCTGCACCTCCCGCACGGCGGTCTGCTCCTCGTCCTGGTGCTCGTGGCGGTCTTCACCGCCGTGCAGGCGGACTCCTTCACCGGCCAGCAGAACCTGCTCAACGTGCTGCGGCAGGTCAGCGTCAACGCCGTCATCGCGGCCGGGCTGACCCTGCTGATGACCGCGGGCGGCATGGACTTCTCCATGGGCAGCAACGCCGCCGTCACCCTGTCGGTCGCCGCGCAACTGCTCCACGACGGCTGGTCCACTCCGGCGGTGGTCGTCGTCGGCCTGGCGCTCGCCACGGCGATCGGCCTGGTCAACGGTCTGGTGGTGACCTTCACCCGGGTCGCCCCGTTCGTGGCCACCCTCGCCTCCGCGATGCTGCTCGACGGTGTCGCCCTGCTGGTCCTGGACGGCATGAGCGTCACCATCGGCGACAGGATGACCGGCCTGGGCAACGACGAGCTCGCCGGCATCCCGTACCTCACGGTCGTGGCCGTGCTCGTGCTGGCGCTGACCGGCGTGACGATGAAGTACACGACCTTCGGCCGGGACGCCTTCGCCATGGGCGGCAACGAGCACGTCGCGCGGCTGAGCGGCATCAACGTGCCGGCCCGCAAGCTGGCGCTGTACGCGCTCGCCGGCGCGCTGGCGGGCCTGGCCGGTCTGATGCTGCTGTCACGGCTCGGCGCCGCCGCGCCCAACACGGCCGGTCTGATGACCCAGTTGACCGCCGTGGCGGCCGTGGTGATCGGGGGCACCTCGCTCGCGGGCGGCCACGGGACGATCCTGGGCACGGTCCTCGGCGTGATCCTCCTGGGCGTCGTCGCCAACGCCCTCAACCTGCTCCAGGTCGACAGCAACTACCAGTTCGTCGTCACCGGCGGCGTGCTGCTGGTCGCGGCGGTCGTCAACGAGTTCCAGCGCAAGTCCGCGCCCGGCGGCCACTGACACCGCGTCAGGACGCCCCGCGCCCACCGTCCTCGCGCATCCCCCCACCTCGTGCGCGCCCCCTCACCCGTCACCGCACCTTCTCTTCGACGACGCAGGAAAGGCCAGCCCCATGACGCCCCTCGCCAGATCACCCCGCCGCGCCGCCGCGGTCTCGCTCGCCGCGGTCGCCGCCCTGACGCTCGCCGGATGCGGCTCGCAGGACGACGGCGGCGCCGGCGCCGGCGGATCCGTGTCCCTCGGCTTCGTCAACGGCTCCACCACGCACTTCCACACCTGTCTGCTCAAGGCGGTCGAGCAGGAGGCGAAGGCCCAGGACGCCGAGGTCTACTCGGCCAACTCCAAGCAGGACGCCGGCACCGAGCTGTCCAACATCGAGGACATGATCGCCCGGAACGTCGACGCGCTGATCGTCCAGACCGTGAACGTGGACGCCCTGGAGGGCGACATAGCCAAGGCCAAGGCGGCCGGAGTGCCGATCTACCTCACCTCGGTGGCCACCTCCGACATGTCCGACGTGCTCGGCGCGGCCGTGGTCGACCTGAAGAAGGTCGGCGCCCTGGACGCGGGCTGGATCGGGAAGGACGCCGCCGGCAAGGACGTCACGGTCGGCATCGTCGCGGGCGCCCCCGGCGCCGCCTCGGACCTGCTGGTGGGCGGCTTCAAGAAAGCTCTCCCCGCGAACGCGAAGGTGGTGGCCGAGCAGCCCGGCATGTTCAACCCGGCCAAGGCGCAGGACGTCGCCGAGAACATGATCCAGGCCCACCCCGACCTCGACTACGCCTTCGTGGCCAACGAGGAGATGGCGTTCGCGGTCCGGAAGGCCTTCGACGCGGCCGGCGCCGAGAACGTCAGGATCGTCTCCGTGAACGGCACCGAGGAGGGCGTCGCCGCGGTCGAGGACGGCCGGCTCTCCGCGACCGTCGCGAACTCCGCCCTGACCATCGGGCGGACAGCGGTGAAGAACACGGTCGGACTGCTCGACGAGAGCAAGGGTGTTGACAAGATCTCCAACATTCCTCTTGTGTTGGTCACCGAGGACAACGTGAGCGAGGCTCCCCAGTACTGCCCCCAGTAGGGCCCCACCGGGAACCGGCGCCCCCGCAGCGCGTCCGAGCCGCAGCATTCCGCCATGAGGCCACCCCGGCCCGGAACCGATGTCCGGTCGTCGTGGCCTCGTGGGAGGACCCTTCGCTCCCCGCCGTCCGCCGCCGGGCGGGGAGTGCCGTCGGAGGAAAACATGGATCGCTTGCTCCTCATGCACAGTTTCGTCACCGTCGCCCGGGCCGGAAGCTTCAACGGAGCCGCCAGGAAACTCGGCTCCTCGGGCTCCCTGGTCTCCCGGCACGTGGCCGAGCTGGAACGACAGGTGGGGGTCCGCCTGGTCAACCGCACCGCCCGCTCGGTGAGCCTCACCGAGCCGGGGCAGCGGTACGCGGAATTCGCGGCCCGGATCCTGGACGAGATCGAGGCGCAGGACGCGGCGATCGCCGACTCCCACGACCGTGCGGAAGGCACGCTCAGCATCATCTGCCCGAAATGGATAGGCAGCCTGGACCTCGGCGACGCGATAGCCGCCTTTTCCGCGGCCCATCCGAAAATCCAGGTCCGTTTCGAACTCGGCGGAATGTCCGACCGCACCTACGACTTCCTGGACAGCGGATTCGACGTCGCCTTCCACACCCGGGACCTGCGCGACTCCAGCGTCCGGCTGAAGAAGATCGCCTCGCTGCCGTTCGTGCTGTGCGCCTCGGCGGACTACATCGAACGCCGCGGCGCCCTCACGCACCCCAACGACGTCGCCCACCACGACTGCCTGGTGCACGTCAACGACCCGGTCTGGCGCATCGGCCACGGCCACGCCAGCACCCTGCACAAGATCCGCAACATCGCCTTCTCGTCCAACTCCTACCTGGCCCTGCAGAAGGCCGCCGTCCACGGCCGCGGCATCGCCCTGCTGCCCCAGCGGCCCGCCTACGACGACCTCGTCTCCGGCGCCCTGCGGGTCCTGCTGCCGGAGCTGGCGGTCCCGGACCGCCCGCTGTACGCGATCCACGGCCCCGGCCAGGACACCCCGCGCAAGATCAGCGTGTTCCTGGACTTCCTCTCCGCGTGGTTCTCGCAGAACCCCATCCCGGCGATCGGATGACGGCGCCGGCCGGTCCGGGGCCACGGCCGCAACAAACGATTGCGCATTCCGTCGGACCCGGACCGTTGAGGCCCTCACCACCCCGAACCTACGCTCACCGGGCGACCCGGAAACGAGGAATCCATGGGAATCCAGAGAATTGAATCGGTCACCTACGGCATCGCCGACCTCGACGTATGCGTCCGGTTCTTCGACGACTTCGGCCTGTTCCTGGTGGAGCGGACCGGCGAACACGCGGTGTTCGAGACGCTCACCGGGCAGACGCTGCACCTCGACACCGACCCGGGCCCGCTGCTCCCCCCGCCGGTGGAGGACGGCCCGACCCTGCGCGAGGTGGTCTGGGGCGTCGACACCCGCGAGGAACTCCGGCGGCTGGTGACCGCCGTCGGCCGGGACCGCACGGTGCGCGAGAGCGCCGACGGCGTCTTCCGCACCGTCGACCGCAGCGGCTTCGGCGTCGGCCTCACCCTCGCCCGTCCGAAGAAGACGGCCGTCGAGCCCCGGCCCGTCAACTCCCCGGGCAGGGTGACCCGCTGGAACACCGCCCTGGAGCCGCTCACCCGCGCCCACCCGCTGCGGATGTGCCACGTGGCGCTGAACATCGCGAAGGAGGGCAAGGACGAGGCGGTCGCCTTCTACACCGGCCTCCTCGGCTTCCGCCCCACCGACGTCGTCGAGCCCATGGGCGTCTTCCTGCAGGCCCCCGGCGACGACGACCAGCACACCATGCTGCTGTGCCACCGCCCCGACCGCGTCGGCGTCAACCACGTCGCCTACGAGGTGCCCGGCTTCGACGACGTGATCGAGGGCGGCAACTTCATGATCGAGCGGGGCTGGCGGGAGGCCCGCAGGCTCGGCCGGCACACCATCGGCTCCAACGTCTTCCGCTTCCTGCACGCCCCGTGCGGGGGCCGCGTCGAGTACGCCGCCGACATGGACCGCGTCGACGACACCTACGAGACCCGCGTCCACGAGACGACCCCGCCGCACCACATCTGGGCCCTGCGCACCCACCGCGACCAGGACGCCGCCGCCGGCGCCTGAGGCCTGACGGCACCCCGACCCACCCCCCAGCCTGAGAGGGCACCCACCCATGACCACCGACCACGGCTACCCCGCCGTCCGCCTGTACATCGCGGGCGAGTGGTGCCAGGGCGGTACCGGACGTACCGCCCCGATCGTGAACCCGGCTACCGAGGAGGTGATCGGAGACGTCCCCCTGGCCGCCCCCGCCGACCTGGACCGCGCGCTCGGCGCCGCCGCGGAGGGCTTCAGGACCTGGCGCGCCACGCCCATGGCCGAGCGCACCGGGATCCTGCACGCCGCCGCCGGCCTGCTCACCGAGCGCGCCGCCGAGGTCGGGCGGATCATGACCCTGGAGCAGGGCAAGCCCCTCGCGGAGGCCACCGGCGAGGTCCGCCGGGTCGCCGGCACCCTGCGCTGGCACGCCGACGACGCCCGCCGCGCCTACGGCCGCATCGTCCCCTCCGGGCCCGGCACCCTCCTGACCGTGCGCCGCGAGCCGATCGGGCCCGTCGCCGCCTTCGTCCCGTGGAACTTCCCGGCGGGCGGCCCGATGCGCAAGATCTCCTCCGCGCTGTCGGCCGGCTGCTCGATCGTCCTCAAGGCCTCGGAGGAGACCCCGGCCACGGCGATGGAACTGGTGCGCTGCTTCGCCGACGCCGGGCTCCCGGCCGGGGTGCTCAACCTCGTCTTCGGCGAGCCCGCCGAGGTCTCCGCCCACCTGATCGCCTCCCCGGTGATCCGCATGGTCGCCTTCACCGGGTCCGTGCCCGTCGGCAAACTGCTCGCCGCGCGGGCCGGCGAGGTCATGAAGCCGTCCCTGATGGAACTGGGCGGCCACGCCCCGGTGATCGTCTGCGCGGACGCCGACCCCGTGAAGGCCGCCCGCAGGGCCGCCCGGGCGAAGTTCGCCAACGCCGGCCAGGTCTGCACCTCGCCCAGCCGTTTCCTCGTCCACGACAGCCTCGTCGGGGAGTTCACCGCCGAGTTCGTCCGGGCGGCCGAGGCGGTCGTCGTCGGCGACGGGCTGGCCGAGGGCACCACCATGGGCCCCCTGGCCAACGAGCGCCGGCTGAAGGCGCTGGAGCGGCTCACCGCCGACGCCGTCGCCCGCGGCGCCGAGGTCCTCACCGGCGGTGAACGCCCGGACCGCCCCGGCTACTTCTTCGCGCCGACCGTCCTCACCGACGTGCCCGAGGACGCGGAGCTGCTGCACGAGGAGCCGTTCGGGCCGATCGCGCCCGTGCTGCCCTTCACCGACCTCGACGAAGCGCTCGCGACCGCGAACGCGCTGCCGTACGGGCTGGCCGCCTACGGCTTCACCGACTCCGCCGCGACCGTCGAGAAGCTCTCCGACGAACTGGAGGCCGGCATCCTGTCGATCAACCACTGCGGCGGCTCCGTCCACGAGGCGCCCTCCGGCGGCGTCAAGGACAGCGGCTACGGCCGCGAGGGCGGACCCGAGGCGCTCGACGCCTACCTGGTCACCAAGCGCGTCTCCCACCTGCTGGTGCCATGAGGTACGCACGGCTCTCGGTCGGCGGCCGACCGGTGTGGGGACGGGTGGGGGAGACGGACGTCGAACTGCTGTCCGGCTCGCCCCTCGAGGAGGACCCGCAGGTCATCGGCGCCGTCCGGCGCGACACCGCCGTCTGGCTGCCGCCCGTCGTCCCGCCCGTCTTCTACGCCGTCGGCATGAACTACCCGCGCCACGTCGAGCACGCCGCGAAGCGCGGCGACGCGGCCGCCGTCCTGCCGGACCGGCCCGAGGTCGGCTACCGAGCCAACAACGCGCTCACCGGCCACCTCGCGCCGATCGTGAAGCCGGCCGAGGTCGAGGGCCGCTTCGAGGCCGAGCCCGAACTCGTCGCCGTCATCGGCCGCACCCTGCGGCACGCCACCCGGGACGAGGCCCGCGCGTCGGTCTTCGGCTGGACCATCGGCAACGACGTCAGCGCCCGCACCTGGCAGCACCAGGACCGCACGTTCTGGCGCAGCAAGAACAGCGACACCTTCAAGCCCATGGGCCCCTGGATCGAGACCGACGTCGACGCCCTCGCGCAGACGACCACCCTGCGGGTCAACGGCGGGGAACGGGCCTCGTTCCCCACCGGAGACATGGTCTTCGACCCCTTCGACTACATCGTCGAGATCACCAAGCACATCACCATGCACCCCGGTGACGTGCTGTGGATGGGCGCCGAGTCGACCTGTCAGATCGAACCGGGGGACACGGTGTCGGTCGAGATCGGCGGGATCGGCGTGCTGTCCAACCCCGTTCGTTCCGAAGGGAATCCGTCATGAGCGCAGAACCCCGCTACATCCACCACGTCAACTTCCCCACCACCGACCCCGACCGCACCGCCGAGTGGTACTCCAAGGTCTTCGGCATGAAGCGGATCACGCCCAAGTCCAACACGCGCGTGGTGCTGATGACCCGCGGCACCTTCGACCTGCACTTCACGCCGGTGGAGGAGATGGAGCGCATGGCGCCCTACCACTTCGCCGTCGAGGTCGACGACTGGGACGACTTCCTCGCCCACCTCGAGGAACTGGGCATCCGCCACACCCGCCCGATCCAGCGGCCCGAGAACCAGTCGAAGTTCTGCTACATCCACGACCCCGACCACACCATGATCGAGCTCGTGTACCACGCCAAGCGCCCCAACTGAGCACCGCTGATGAGGAGTTACCTTCCATGCCCTACGCCGACTCCGACGGCACCTCGATCTACTACGAGCGTCACGGCAGCGGTCCGGCGATCCTGTTCGTGCACGGCAGCGGCGGTCACCACGCCGCCTGGTGGCAGCAGGTCGCCGCCCTGCGCGACGAGTTCACCGTGGTCACCCTCGACCTGCGCGGTTTCGGCAGGTCCGATTCGTCCATGCCGGAGTTCGACGGTCAGGACTTCCCCGGCGACGTCGTCGCCGTCCTCGACCACGAGGACCTGACCGACGTCATGCTGGTCGGCCAGTCCATCGGCTCCGTCGCCGCCCTGCGCGCCGGCCTGCTGCGCCCCGAGCGCGTCTCCTCCGTCGTCCTCGGCCACTCCCTGGGCGGCATCAGCCACCCCGAGCTGCGGGAACTGGCCGCCGCCGACCGCGCCGAAGCCGTCAAGCTCCCCGTCGTCGACCGCCTGCTGACCAAGCCGTTCCAGCGGGAGCGCGCCGACCTCACCTTCCTGTTCCAGCAGATGGGCACCTTCAACGCCGCCCGGATGCAGGACCTGCGCAACCTCGACACCGACGGCCCCTCCCTGGAGGAGATCCGGGCGTCCGGCGTGCGGGTCGCGTTCCTCGCGGGCGAGAAGGACGCCGTGCTCGGCGTCAAGACGGTCACCCGCGCCCACGAACTGCTCCCCGACTCGCGCCTGGAGATCGTCCCGGGGGCCCCGCACTCCATGTACTGGGAGACGCCGGGCCCCTACAACGAGGCCGTCGCCCGGCTGCGCCGCACCCTCACCGCACCGGAGGAAGCCGCATGACCACCCTGACCCTGGCCGCCGCCGAGGAGATCATCGAAGCCGCCCACCAGCGGGCCCGGGCCCTCGGGAAGGCGGTGAGCGTCGCCGTCGTGGACGCCGGCGGTTTCCCGATCGCCATCCGCCGCCCGGACGGCGCCCGCCCCCTCACCCCGGACATCGCCCGCGCCAAGGCGTACACCGCGGCCGTCATGCAGCGTCCCGGCACGATGCTGAAGAAGTGGCAGGAGAGCCAGCCCGTCTTCTTCTCCCAGCTCTCCCAGCTCCCCGGCGCCGCACTGCCGATCCTGGCCACCGAGGGCAGCGTCACCGTCAAGAAGGACGGCGAGGTCATCGGCGGCCTCGGCATCGCCGGCGGCACCGCGGACGAGGACCAGAAGATCGCCGACGAGGTCCTGGAATCCCTCGGCTACGAACTGGACTTCGCCGCCTGGGGCGTCGCGGGAACCGGAAAGGACGCGTGACCCATGGCGGACACGTTCAACTACCGCATCGACCACCACGGCAGCCTGGTCCGCCCGCCCGAGCTCACCGCCGCCCGCGCGGCCGGTGACCCGGAGGCGCTGCGGGAGGCCGCACTCGGGGCGGTCCGGGACGCGGTGGTGTTCCAGCGCAAGCTGCGCTCCACCGTCGTCACCGACGGCGACTTCCCGCGCGAGGACTTCCGCAGCGCCGTCCTCGACTCCGTCTCCGGCTTCCGACGCACCGACGAGACCGACTCCCGGGGCCTGGTGCGCTGGGTCGCCGAGTCCCTGCCCGAGGCCGACGGCCCGCTGCTCGCCGACTGGGCGGCCCGGCTCACCGAACTGACGGTGATCGCCCCCAAGGCGTCGCTGCCGTCCCCGGCGTACCTCGCCGCGACCACCTTCCGGCCCGGCCTCGGCGTGCCCTCCGCGCGGGCGCTCGGCGAGGCCCTCGCGGAGATCGTCCGGGCGGAGATCGCGCTGCTGGTCTCCCGGGGCGTGCGTCTCGTCCAGCTGAACAACCCCTTGCTGCTGGACCAGTTGGCCACGGATCCGGCCGACCCCGGCGCGCTGTCCTTCGAGGACGCGCTCGCCGTCGACGCCCTCGCCGTCCGGCTGGACGAGCGCCCCGAGGGCGTCCGCATCGGGGTGGCGCCCGGCTGGGCCGCGCCGGCGGAGGTGGACCGGGCCCGCGCCGAGAAGCTGTACGGCGAGGTCGGCGCCGACCGCTGGATCCTGCCGTTCGACCAGGGCACCGAGGCCGAGCTGGACCTGGTGAGGGCGCTGCCGGAGGACCGGGACGTGTGCCTGGGCGTCGTGGACGCGACCGTGCCGGAGCTGGAGGACATCGACACGGTGATGCGCCGGGTCGACGCGGTCGCCGAGGTCAAGGACCTGGAGGACGCGGCCGTGAGCCCGTCCCGCGGCTTCGCCGACGTGGCGAGCCGGCCGCTGCTCACCGCCGAGGACCAGCGCCGCAAGCTGGTGCTGGTGGAGACCGTCGCCCGGTACTGCTGGGGCAACGAGTTCTGACCGGTGCCGGGCGGCCCCGGGGGAGCCGCCCGGCACCTCGTCCTACAGCACGTCCGCGAACGTCACCGAACGGTCCGTCAGCAGCGGCCACACCGTCTCCGCGACCAGCTCGCGGAAGTGGTCGGCCGTCTTGTGCGCCTCGAACCCGGCCCGGTCGGCGTACCGCTCGTACAGCAGGAACCCGCCGGGCCGGCCCTCCTCGGCGTGCACCTCGTACGCCTCGTTCGCGGGCTCTGCGCGGGTGTGGTCGCGCACCTTCAGCAGCGCGGCGCGCACGGCCGCCTCGTCGGCGGGCTCGCAGCGGTAGTGGGCGACGACGGCGTAGGACATGTGTCTGTCTCTCCTCAACGGGTCCGCGGAGTCCCCGTTCGGGCCTCCCGCCCGCCGAATTCCAGCACGGATCGGATCCGCGCCCACCCGCGCGCCGCGCAACCAATGCCTGCTGCCACGGGACTGGCGACACCGCCCCGACGTGGTGTGTCGTCGCAGTCCGCACCGTGGCCGACGAAGGAAGTGACCCGACATGCGCACCGTGGAAACCCTCTCCGGCGGGGAGTGGGTGGCGACCGCCGAATGGATCGACGTGCTCGACCCCGCCGACGTCCGCACCCCCGTCGCCCGCGTCCCGGCCCTCACCGCCGAGGACGTCACCCGGGCCTTCGACCACGCCGAGCGCGCCTTCGCCGGGTGGAAGCGCACCAGCCCCTTCGAACGGGCCCGCGTCCTCACCGGCGCGGCCCGGCTGATCCGCGACCGGGCCGAGGAGATCGCCGCCGACGTCACCGCCGAGAACGGCAAGACCCTGGCCGAGGCGACCGGCGAGACCCTCAAGGCCGCCGACTTCCTGGAGTACTACGCCGGTCTCGCCCGACAGGGCTACGGCACCCTCCTGCACGACGTCCGCCCGCACCACCGCACCCACACCCAGCGCGAGCCCATCGGCGTGATCCTCGTGATCAGCCCGTGGAACGACCCGCTGATCACCCCGGCCCGCAAACTCGCCCCGCTGCTCGCGGCCGGCAACGCGGCCGTGTTCAAGCCCGCCGGCGAAACCCCGCTGTCCGGGCTGCACTTCGCGCGCGCCCTGCACGACGCGGGTCTGCCGGCCGGAGTGCTCAACGTCGTCACCGGCCGCACGGCCGAGATCGAGGAGGCCCTCCTCGACGACCCGCGGATCGCCGGCCTCACCTTCACCGGCTCCAACGCGGTCGGCAACCGCATCCGCCGCCGTCTCGCCGACCGCAACGTCCGCTTCCAGGGCGAGCTCGGCGGCAAGAACGCCTCGGTCGTCCTGAAGGACGCCGACCTGCCCTCCGCCGCCAGGGCCGTCGTCGCGGCCGCCTTCGGCCAGGCCGGCCAGCGCTGCACCGCCACCAGCCGGGTGATCGTCGAACAGCCCGCGTACGAGGAGTTCACCCGGCTGCTGGTCGCCGAGGTCGAGGGCTTGAGGACGGGCCCGGGCAGCGACCCGGCGACCACCCTGTGTCCCCTGTCGAGCCCCAAGCAGCGCGACAGCGTCCTCGCCGACCTGGCCAGGGCCGTCGAACAGGGCGCCACCGTCCTGACCGGCGGCCGGGCGGACGACGAGGGCGAACGGGCGCACGGCTGCTACGTGCAGCCCACCGTGCTCGCCGACGTCACGCCCGAGACGGCGATCTGGCGCGAGGAGGTCTTCGGGCCGGTGCTCGCGCTGCGGGCCGTACCCGACTTCGACGCCGCCGTGGAGGCCGTCAACGACTCCGACTTCGGCCTGGCCGCCGCCGTCTTCACCGGCGACCTGTCCAGCGCGTACCGCTTCACCGACGAGGCCGAGTGCGGCCAGGTCGCCGTCAACACCACCACCACCGGCTGGGACGTGCACCTGCCCTTCGGCGGGTTCCGCGACTCCGGCACGGCCTACAAGGAGCAGGGCGAGGAAGTCCTGCGCTTCTCCACGCGCGTCAAGACGGTCGCCGTCCACTTCGGTGCCTGACGAACGGGAGCGGCAACACGAGAGAGGAGGACGCTGATGGCCGACGAGACGATCGGCGTCGTCGGCGCCGGCATCGTGGGTCTGGCCACGGCGCGCGAGATCGCCCTGAGCCGGCCCGGCACCCGGGTCGTGGTCTTCGAGAAGGAGCGGGAGGTCTCGCTCCACCAGACCGGCCACAACTCGGGCGTGGTGCACGCCGGCATCTACTACACGCCCGGCAGCCTCAAGGCCGACCTGTGCGTGCGCGGGGTGTCCCTGCTGCGGGAGTACTGCCAGGACCGCCGGCTGCCGTACCGGGAGACCGGCAAGCTGGTGGTCGCGGTCCGCGAGGACGAGCTGGGCCGGATGGACGCCCTCTACGAGCGGGCCCGGAACAACCACGTGCCCGACCTGAGGCGGATCTCCCAGGAGGAGATCCGGGAGATCGAGCCGCACGCCGGCGGCGTCGCCGCCCTGCACTCGCCGCGCACCGCGATCACCGACTACCCGGCGGTCGCCCGCGCCTTCGCCGAGGACGTCGTCGCCTCCGGCGGCGAGGTCCGGCTCGGCTTCGCCGTCACGGGCCTGCACGACGTGCCGGGCGGCGTCGAGGTCTCCTCGGGGCAGGAGAAGGTGCGGGTGGACCGGCTGATCCTCTGCGCGGGCCTGCACTCCGACACGGTGGCCGGGCTCGCGCGGGACCGGCCGGAGCCGCGGATCGTCCCCTTCCGCGGCGAGTACATGCTGCTCAGGCCGGAGCGGACGCACCTGGTGCGCGGCCTGATCTACCCGGTGCCGGACCCGCGCTACCCGTTCCTCGGCGTGCACTTCACCCCCCGCGTCGACGGTTCGGTGGAGGTCGGCCCCAACGCGGTCCTGGCGCTGGCCAGGGAGGGATACACCCGGACCGGGGTCTCCCCGCGGGACCTGCTCGGCCTCGCCCGCTACCCCGGCGCCTGGAGGATGGCCGCCCGGCACTGGCGCACCGGCGTCAAGGAGTACCGCGGATCCTTCTCCACGGCGGCCTTCATGAAGGACGCGGCGCTGTACGTCCCCGGCGTCGGCGTGCGGGACGTCGTCCGCGGCGGCGCGGGCGTACGCGCCCAGGCCCTGGACCGGGACGGCACCCTCGTGGACGACTTCCGCATCCACCGGGTGGGCCGTGTCACCGCTGTCCGCAACGCGCCCTCGCCGGCCGCGACGGCCTCCATGGCGATCGCCGAGCACATCGTCGACGCCGTCTTCGAGGACCCGTCCGCCACCTGAAAGCGCCCTGCGCACAGCGCACTTCCACGCAACAACAGCTTGCGCTCCCAGGGGCTCCGCAAGGCCTCACCACCCGCCTAGCGTTCCCTCCGCAACGCCCCACCGGCCCGCGTCACCGATCGGCTCCACCGACCCGCGCCACCGATCCGCTCCGCGCACGCGGCTCCACGAATCCGGCTCCGCCAAGAGAAAGAAGTACGGGACATGTTCGTCGTCGACACCCAGATCCACATCTGGAAGGAAGAGACCCCGGACCGCCCCTGGGTCCCGGGCGCCAGGGAGCGCATCCGGCTCAACGGCCACCGCGAGGACCCCTTCTCCTACGAGGAGGCCCTGGAGCTGATGGACGAGGCCGGCGTCAACCGCGCGCTGATCCTGCCGCCGTCCTGGGAGGGCGACCGCATCGACTACGCCCTCGAGGCGTGCGAGGCGCACCCCGACCGGTTCGGCATCATGGCCCGCATCCCGCAGAACAAGCCCGAAGAGGGCAAGGCCATGCTGACGGACTTCGCGCAGAACCCGCACGTCAAGGGCACGCGCCTGACCTTCCACCGGCCCATCGACCGCAACTGGATGATCGACGGCACCAACGACTGGTACTGGCCGGTCGCCGAGGAGCTGCGCATCCCGACGATGGTGCACGCCCCGATCTGGAAGAAGGAGCTCGGCGAGATCGCCGCCAGGCACCCCGAGCTGAAGATCATCATCGACCACATGGGCATCATGGCCCGCTGCGTCGACGACGCGATCGGCTACTGGGTGCAGGAGACCGCCGACCTGGCCGCCCACCCGAACATCTACGTCAAGGTCTCGGCGCTGCCGGGCTACTCGACGCAGCCGTTCCCGAACGACAACATCCAGAAGTACGTGCGCGAGATGGTCGACAGGATGGGCCCGCAGCGCTGCTTCTACGGCACCGACATCACGCGGCTCCTGGGCCACGGGATCACGTACACCGACACCATCGAACAGTTCACCAAGCACTGGGACTTCACGCCCGAGGAGCTGGAGTGGATCATGGGCCGCGGTATCTCCGAGGTCCTGAACTGGCCGATCGAGGGCTGAGGAACCACCAGAGATGACGGACAGCAACAACACGCCGGGCGCCGACGGCGGTGACGGCGGTGCCGCCTTCGTATCCGCCTTCAACGCCGTCGGCGCCGACTACCTCTTCTGCTCATCGGGGTCCGAATGGGCCCCGGTGTGGGAGTCGCTGGCCCGCCGCCACCGCGACGGCGAGCCGGCCCCGCGGTACCTGGACCTGACCCACGAGACCGTCGCCGTCGGCATGGCCACCGGCTACGGACTCCTCAAGCGCCGCCCCCAGGGGGTGCTGCTGCACGCCGCCCCCGGCCTGCTCCAGGGGTCGATGGCGGTGCACGGCGCGCTCCTCGCGGGCGTGCCCATGGTGGTCGCCTCCTCGGAGTCCACCACGTACGGCGACGCCCCCGGCCACGACCCGGGCGGCCAGTGGTACCGCAACCTGTCGATCGTGGGCGGCCCGCACGGCATCGCCCAGCCGTTCACCAAGTGGTCCACCCAGGCGGCCAGCGTGCACACGCTGCCCACCATGATCACGCGGGCGGCGGAACTGTCGTGGCGCGCCCCGGCCGGCCCCGCCTACCTGAACGTCCCGCTGGAGATCCTGCTCGAGGACTGGGACGGCCGCGAGGCCAAGCCGGTCGTCGCGCCGGGCTCCACGCACAGCTCCCCGGAGGAGGTCGACCCGGTCGCGCGGATGATCCGGGAGGCCCGCAACCCGGTGATCGTGACGGAGACGGCCGGCCGGGAGGCGGGCGGCTTCGAGGCCCTGACGGCCTTCGCCGAGGCCTGGAACATCCCGGTCGTCGAGCCCGACTCGGCGGTGTGCGGCAACTTCCCGCGCACCCACCGGCTGCACGCCGGCACCGACATCGGCCCGTGGATGGACACGGCGGACCTGATCCTGCTGGTCAACTGCCGCGTGCCGTTCTACCCGCCGAGCCGCGAGCCCTCCCGGGCGAGGATCGTCGTCATCGACGAGGTCCCGCAGCGCCCGCACGTCGTCTACCAGGTCCTGTTCGCGGACACCTACCTGGAGGGCAACGTCGCCCACACCCTGCGCCAGCTCACCAAGCGCGCGAAGGACCTCGACGAGGCCGCCGTCGCCGAGCGCCTCGCCGCGCAGGAGACCCGGTTCGCGGCCGAGCGGGCCGCCGTCGCGCAGGCCGAGACCAAGGCCGGGGAACGGGCCGGGGACGCCGAGGGCGTCGACCCGGTGCTGGTCGCCGCCACGCTGCGCGGGCTGCTCGACGGCAAGGACGGCATCGTCGTCGACGAGACGATCACCCACAGCCGGACCGTCAAGCGCCACCTGCGCACCGACGCCCCCGACTCGTACTTCTACGTGCAGGGCGGCCTCGGCCAGGGCATCGCGGTCGCGCTCGGCGTCAAGCTCGCCGCCCCCGACCGCCCGGTGGTCCTCACCGTCGGCGACGGCGCCTTCGCCTACAACCCGGTCATCCAGTCGTACGACGCCAGCAAGGCGTACGACCTGCCCGTGCTGGTCGTGGTGTTCAACAACCGCGTCTACAAATCGATGAACCTCAACCACCGCAGGTTCTACCCCGAGGGCGCGGCCGCCGAGACCGGCGAGTGGCTCGGCACCGACCTGCACCGACTGCCCCGACTGGCCCGGTTCGCCGAGCCGTTCGGGATGCACACCGAGACCGTCGACACGACCGAGGCCCTGGCGCCCGCGCTGGAGCGCGCCCTCAAGGCCGTGACGGAGGGCACCACCGCCGTCGTCGACGTCCTCGTCACCCGCTGAACCAGGAGGCACCCGCCACCATGCCCGACACACCCAAGAAGGTCCTGGTCCCCGCCGAGGAGCTGCGCACCCTCTCCGCGGCCCTCCTCGAGAAGGGCGGCCTGAGCGCCGAGCACGCCCGCACCACCGCCGACGTGTTCGTCTGGGCGGCGCTGCGAGGCGTCGACTCGCACGGCGTCGCCCGGGTCCCCGCCTACCTGGACCTGCTGGAGAAGGGCGTCGCCAACGCCGGCGCCGACATCACGGTGGAGTCCTCCACCCCCGCCGCGGCCGTCCTGGACGCCGACCGCGCCCCCGGACCGGTCGCCCTGTCCGCCGCCGCCGACGAGGCGGTCACCCGGGCCCGGACGAACGGCGTCGCCGCGGTGGGCGTACGCCGCACCGTGCACACCGGCGCCATCGGCTACTACGTGTCCAAGATCGCCGAGCAGGGGCTGGTCGGCATCGGCTTCGTCGCCGGCATGCCCAACATGGGCTACACCGGCGTCAAGGGCGCGGCGGTCGCCACCAGCCCGCTCGCCGTCGCCGTGCCGACCGCCGAGTCGTCGTCCCGCGCCCCGCTGCTGCTCGACATGGCCACCGCCACCATCGCCCTGGGCAGGATCCGCCAGGCGAAGGCGAACGGCACCCCGCTGCCCGAGGGCGCGGCCGCCACCGAGGACGGCACCCCGACCACCGACCCGGACAAGGCGGTCATGCCGCTGCCGCTGGGCGGGGCGAAGGGATCCGGCATGTCGCTGGCGTTCGAACTGCTGACCAGCGTGCTGGTCGGCGCGCCGATCTTCGCGTCCTTCCACTCGGACGACCCGGCGGGACGCGAGCACCGTCAGAACGCGCTGCTCATCGCCGTCGACCCGGCCGCCTTCGGCGGCGCGGACGCCTTCACCGAGGCCGTCGACGCCACTCTGGACACCCTGAAGGGCCTGCCCGCGGCGGACGGCGCCGAGGGCGTGTTCTACCCCGGCGAACGCAGCGCCGCCGTGGCCGCCGGGCGCGGGGAGAAGGGCGTGCCGGTCGCGCCGAAGGTGTGGCGCGAGCTGACCGAGCGCGCCGCGCGGCTGGGCGTGGCCCTGCCGGGAGCCGCCGGATAGGGGACCCGGCACCGGCGCGCGTGCGGTAGTGTTTACCTGCGCGTTCCCACGGTTCACCGTCGCGGAGCGCGACGGGACGTGGCGCAGCTTGGTAGCGCACTTGACTGGGGGTCAAGGGGTCGCAGGTTCAAATCCTGTCGTCCCGACCGCGGAGGCGGCAACCCGCCTCGTACAGGGCCTTGGTTCACTCGGGTGAGCCAGGGCCCTCGGTCGTCGGAAGACCACCGCACGGCTCGGACGCGGGAGGCGCCGTGCCGGATCCGCAGGAGGACGGCGACGCCCGGTTAGAGAGCCGCCCCCTCACGTTCGTCGCCGCCCGCCACGACACGCTCCGCCTCCCCGGACCCGGACCACGCCACCCCGCGTCCCCCGTCCGTGCGCCGTCGCCCGCGGACGGGCCGGTCCGCCCAGGAGGGGCCCGTCCAGGAGCGGTCCGCCCGGCCAGGAGGCGCGACGCCGAGCCCGGGCGCCGCCCCGCGGGGCGGTGGACGCCGGGCCACGCGTCGCGGGGCGCCGCCCCGCAGTGCCGTACTCACCTCGTGGACGCCCTCTTGACGGCGGCCGGGGCCCGATCGACACTCGGTTCGGGAATCCTAGTGAACAGGTAGGGAAGCATGGGGTGCCTTGAGCCGGTCGCCAGCCGCGTGAGCCGCACGGCGTGGTCGTCGCCCCTTCTCACCTCCCGCCGTCACATCGATCTGCTGCGCGTCTGCAGCGCGATCGACACCCGGGGCTGAACCGGCCCGACCCCGCGCCCGGCCGCACCGGCGGTGCCCCAGGGCACCGGCCCCGCCGGCGCGCGCGGACCGGAGCCGCGCCCTCCCGCCAGACGTCGCATCCGCCGCGCGTCCGTCCGCGCGACCGCCCCCTGGGAGAGTCATGTCCGTCACACCGCCGGCCGCCCACCCGTCCACCCGTCCCGCCCCCGCCTTCCGGGGCCGCATCGGCCGCGACGCCCGCAGCGGCCACTACGCCGTGCCGCGCCGCTACCGCCTCCACCTGACCACGGCCGACCCCGACGGCCTGCGCATCGCCGTCGTCCACGGCCTGCTCGGCCTGGACCGGGCCTGTCCGCTGACGCTCCTGCCCGCCGTGCCCGACTGTCCCGACGGAGGCCACCTGGCGCTGCGCCCGCTCTACGACGCCAGCGCCCACCACTACACCGGGCCCGCCGTCGGCCCCGTGCTGAGCGACGACTGGTCCGGGCGGATCGTCTCCACCCACGGCCCCGACATCGCCCGCGACCTCGCCCGCCGCTTCGGCGGCGGCCGGCCCACGCTGTACCCGTGCGGCGCCGGGTCGGAGATCGAGGCCGTCGAGCGGATGTGCGCACAGGGCATCGAGGAGGCCGCGCAGCGCGCCGGGGCGGCCCACGCCGACGCGACGGAACGCGCCGAGGCCCTCGACACCCTGCTCGCCACGCTCGGCGTCCTGGAGCGGGGGCTCAGCGCGCAACCGTACCTGATCGGTGATCGGATGACGGCGGCCGACGTCGAGTTGTGGGTGGCCCTGGTGCAGCTCGACACCGTGCACCGTCACCACCTCGACGCGGGAGCCGTGCAGCGCATCGCCGGCCACCCGGCCCTGTGGGCCTACGCCCGCCGTCTGGCCGCGCACCCGGCGTTCGGCGGACACCTCGACCTCGACGGCATCGACCGCCGTCACCGCGCCCGCTGCCGGGGCCTGGAGGCCGCCGGGGCCGCTGTCCAGATCCTGGACTGGGCGGCCCACGCGACCCCCGACCAGGGCCCGCGACCGCAGGCCGGGCGCCCCTGACCCGGTCCACCCAGTGGACCGGACGTTGACATCCGTTCGGGCAACTGTCTTAACTTACGGCCCAGAACGGTCATGAGCGTCAGCGACAAGCCCTGGCTTGCTGACCGGCAACCCTCGCGCCGCGGTGGGGTGCCCCAGGTGACGACCGGACCGGATGACGTGCCGGCACGGACGATTCGGTAAGCGCGCGAGGCCCCCCCGGGGGCCGTGACGATGACGGAGAACACCATGTACGCAGCTCTCAGGACGGCGCCCCGCCGCCCTCGGGGCTGCGTACACCCGTCCGCGCAGCCGCTCGTCGCCGACCGGGCCGTCGACCTGCTCCGCGTGAACAGCGCACTGTGTACCGCACCGGGCCGTGCCCGCTGTCGGGGCTGACGTCCCCCTCCGCAGCCCCGCGTTCCTGACGAACACCGCGTGAGCGGTGTGTTTGTCCGCCCAGCCTCCGGTTCCCGTGCGTTGCCGTGTGTCCCGTCCCGCCGCGAAGCGGCCGCCGTGGTCACACCGCGGCCGCCGTGTCCCGGGGCATCCCCATTCCGCCGGAGCCCCTCATGAGCGAACCCCCAGGCGCCGCCGTGTCCGTCACCGAGGCACCGCCGTCCCCCGACACCCCGTCAAAACCGCTGACCGCGCAGCGGGTCCAGCCGCTGCGCCGCCCCGGCCGCTGGATCGCCACCACGATCGTGCTGGTCCTGGCGGCCCAGTTCCTCCACGGTCTGGTCTCCAACCCCTTCTACCAGTGGGACCGGTTCGGCTACTGGTTCCTGCGGCCGACCATCCTCGACGGACTCCTCATCACCCTCGAGGTCACCGCGTACAGCGCGGTGCTGGGGCTCCTCGGCGGCATCCTCCTCGCCCTGGCCCGGCTCTCGAAGAGCCCGGTGCTGCGGGCGGTGAGCTGGACCTACGTCTGGGCGTTCCGCTCGATACCGCTGATCGTGGTCCTGCTGTTCCTCTACAACTTCAGCGCCCTGTACCAGACGCTCAGCGTGGGCGTCCCCTTCGGACCGGCCTTCTTCACCTTCGACGAGTCCCGGCTGGCCACCGACATGGCCGTGGCCGTCGTCGGCCTCAGCCTCAACGAGGCGGCGTACGCGGCCGAGGTCGTCCGGGGCGGCATCCTCTCCGTCGACCAGGGCCAGCACGAGGCGGCCTCCGCGCTCGGCCTGCCGAAGGGCTACCGGTTCAGGAGGATCGTCTGGCCGCAGGCGCTGCGCTCGATCACCCCGAACTACGTCAACCAGCTCATCGGCCTGATCAAGAGCACCTCGCTGGTCTTCTACGTCTCGCTGCTCGACCTGTTCGGGACCGCGCAGACCATGGGCTCCACCTACCCCGGTGACATCGTGCCGCTGCTGCTGGTCGTCACCGTCTGGTACCTGATCCTCACCAGCGTCGTGTCCGTCGTCCAGTTCTACGTCGAGCGGTACTACGCCCGCGGCGCCACCCGCACGCTGCCGCCGACCCCGTTGCAGAAGCTGCGGACCGGTCTCGCCGGCCTGCGGGACCGCATCCGCCGGGAGGCCGCCGTATGACCGCCGGGACGCCCCGTGACGCCGCCGCCGTCGAGGTGCACGACGTGCACAAGTGGTACGGCTCCCACCGGGTGCTCGACGGGGTCGACCTGACGGTGCGGCCCGGCGAGGTCACCGTGATCCTCGGCCCGTCCGGCTCCGGCAAGTCCACCCTGCTGCGGGTCATCAACCACCTGGAGAAGCCGGAGATCGGCTACGTCAGCGTCAACGGCGAACTCATCGGCGTCCGCCGGCAGGGCGAGAGGCTGAAGGAGCTGAGCGAGCGGGTCATCCTGACCCAGCGCAGCCGCATCGGGTTCGTGTTCCAGAACTTCAACCTCTTCCCGCACCTGACGGTGCTGGACAACGTGGCCGCCGCCCCGGTGGCGACCGGGAGGCTCGGCAAGGCGGAGGCCCGGACACTCGCCGGCGAACTGCTGCAACGGGTCGGCCTGGCGGACAAGGCGGCCGCCTACCCCCGGCAGCTGTCGGGCGGTCAGCAGCAGCGCGTGGCCATCGCCCGCGCCCTGGCGCTGCGCCCCGGGGTCATCCTCTTCGACGAACCCACCTCCGCCCTCGACCCCGAACTCGTCGGTGAGGTCCTCGCCGTCATCAAGGACCTGGCGAGGAGCGGCACCACCCTGGTGATCGTCACCCACGAGATCGGCTTCGCCCGCGAGATCGCCGACCGGGTCGTGTTCATCGACGGCGGCCGGATCGTCGAACAGGGTCCGCCCGCCGAGGTCCTGGACAAGCCGCGGCACGAGCGCACCCGGGACTTCCTGAGCAAGGTCCTCTGACCCGGCCGGCCGGGCCCCACCGCTTCCC
The DNA here is from genome assembly GCF_044328485.1 of Streptomyces sp. NPDC017936. Taxonomy (NCBI): domain Bacteria; kingdom Bacillati; phylum Actinomycetota; class Actinomycetes; order Kitasatosporales; family Streptomycetaceae; genus Streptomyces; species Streptomyces sp. NPDC017936. Next base: position 634,579 of record NZ_JBIRHK010000002.1, read on the forward strand.
CCCACGCCTCCTCCACCATCCCTCTGCGAACGACTAAGGACAGCCATGCCCCTCCAGCTCTCCCGACGCGGCCTGATACGCGGCATCACCGCGGCGACAGCCGTCACCGTCCTCGCCACCCAGCTCGCCGCCTGCGGGGGCGACAGCGACGCCGCCACCACGACGACCGACACCGCGGGCACGGTCACCGTGGGCCGGCTGTCCAACGGCGCCGCCAAGGAGACCACCCTGAAGGTCGCGGAGGTGAAGTCCATCAGCGCCGAACTGCCCGACGCGGTCAGGAAGCGCGGCAAACTGGTGCTCGGGGTCGGCACCCTGCCGTCCGGCAACCCGCCGCTCGGCTTCGTCGGGAGCGACCAGAAGACGCTCACGGGCTCCGAGGTCGACCTCGGCCGCCTGGTGGCCGCCGTCCTCGGTCTCCAGCCCGAGGTGCGCCGGTCGACCTGGGAGAACCTGTTCATCGGCATCGACAGCGGAAAGGTCGACGTCGGCTTCGCCAACATCACCGACACCGAGGAGCGCAAGAAGAAGTACGAGTTCGCCTCCTACCGGAAGGACGACCTCGCCTTCGAGGTGAAGAAGGACGACACCTGGACCTTCGACGGCGACTACCACAGCCTCGCCGGCAAGACGGTCACCGTCAGCAACGGCACCAACCAGGAGAAGATCCTGCTGGAGTGGCAGGCGAAGCTGGCCAAGGAGGGCAAGAAGCTCACCATCAAGTACTTCCAGGAGACCAACAGCATCTACCTGGCGCTGAACAGCGGCAAGATCGACGCCTACTTCGGGCCCAACCCGATCTTCGCCTACCACGTGGCGAAGACCGCCGGCACGCCCCAGGCGACCCGTCTCGCCGGTCAGTTCTCCGGCGCCGGCGAGACGCTGCAGGGCCTGATCGCCGCGACCGCCAAGAAGGACAGCGGCCTCGCCGAGCCGGTCGCCGACGCCATCAACCACCTGATCGAGAACGGCCAGTACGCCAAGTGGCTCGCCGCCTGGAACCTCTCCAGCGAGGCCGTCGAGAAGTCCGAGGTCAACCCGCCCGGACTGCCGCTGGACAACGCCTGACCGGACGTCACCCCGCCGGCGCCCGCGCGAGGCCGGCGCCCGCGCGAGTCGGGCCGGGAAGGACGGGAACACCCCGTGCGGCCGGCACGTTGTGACCGTTGACGAGACATGGACGTGCGCGGCGCCGCCGGGCGCCCGGACGGGGGGGAGGTGCCGGACGTGACCCGCATACGCCACGCCGTGCACCTCCACTCCCGGCCCCACATCGACCTCCGGCGCGTGGCCGGCGCGCTCTGTCGCTCCTGACCTTCCCCCGGCCGTAGGCCGGGGCCCTCTCGCCGCGTCCCCCTCTGCCGCACCCCCCTGTCGCCGTGGGCGGAGTGCGCCCCCGTACGGACCTCCAGGAAGGCACCCTCGTGTCCTCGACACCCGCTTCTCCCCTCCACCTCGCCGTCGCCCTCGACGGCACCGGCTGGCACCCCGCCTCCTGGCGCGAGCCGGTCGCCCGCCCCCGTGAGCTGTTCACCGCCGGATACTGGGCCGACCTCGTCGCCGAGGCCGAGCGCGGCCTGCTCGACTTCGTCACCCTCGAGGACGGACTCGGCCCCCAGTCCTCCCACTTCCTGGACCCGGACGACCGCACCGACCAGGTCCGCGGCCGGCTCGACGCCGTGCTCGTCGCCTCCCGCGTCGCCCCGCTCACCCGGCACATAGGCCTGGTGCCGACGGCGGTCACCACCCACACCGAGCCGTTCCACCTCTCCAAGGCGATCGCCACCCTCGACCACGTCAGCTCCGGCCGGGCCGGCCTGCGCGTCCAGATCACCGCCCGCCCCAGCGAGGCCGCCCACTTCGGCCGCCGCACCGTCCCCCGCATCACGGCCTACGACGACCCGGCCACCCGGGACCTGGTGACCGACCTGTTCGACGAGGCCGCCGACTACGTGGAAGTGGTGCGCCGCCTCTGGGACAGCTGGGAGGACGACGCCGAGATCCGGGACGTCGCCACCGGCCGCTTCATCGACCGCGACAAGCTCCACTACATCGACTTCGAGGGCCGCCGCTTCAGCGTCAAGGGCCCCTCCATCACCCCGCGCCCGCCGCAGGGCCAGCCGCTGGTCACCGCGCTCGCCCACGACACCGTCCCGTACCGCCTGGTGGCCCGCGCGGCGGACGTCGGATACGTCACCCCGCACGACACCGGCCAGGCCCGCGCGATCGTCGCCGAGATCCGCGCCGAACAGGCGGCGGCCGGGCGCGCCGGCGAACCGCTGCACGTCTTCGGCGACCTGGTCGTCTTCCTCGACGACGACCCCGCCGAGGCCGCCGCCCGCCGCGACCGCCTCGACACCCTCGCCGGCGAGGAGTACACCTCCGACGCCCGCGTCTTCACCGGCAGCCCGGCCCAGCTCGCCGACCTGCTCCAGGAACTGGCGACGGCCGGCCTGACCGGCTTCCGGCTGCGCCCCGCCGTCGCCGGCCACGACCTGCCCGCCATCACCCGGGGCCTCGTCCCCGAGCTCCAGCGCCGCGACGCCTTCCGCCACGCCTACGAGGCCGGCACCCTGCGCGGACTGCTCGGCCTCGCCCGCCCCGCCAACCGCTACGCCGCTGCCTGAGCCGGACGGAGAGACGACCACCATGAGCAAGCCGCTGAAGCAGATCCACCTCGCCGCCCACTTCCCCGGCGTCAACAACACCACCGTGTGGAGCGACCCTCGGTCCGGCAGCCACATCGAGTTCAGCTCCTTCGTCCACTTCGCGCGGACCGCCGAACGCGCCAAGTTCGACTTCCTCTTCCTCGCCGAGGGCCTCAGGCTCCGCGAACAGGGCGGGAAGATCTACGACCTGGACGTCGTCGGCCGCCCCGACACCTTCACCGTCCTCGCCGCGCTCGCCGCCGTCACCGACCGCCTCGGCCTGACCGGCACCATCAACTCCACCTTCAACGAGCCCTACGAGGTGGCCCGCCAGTTCGCCAGCCTCGACCACCTCTCCGACGGCCGCTCCGCGTGGAACGTCGTCACCTCCTGGGACGCCTTCACCGGCGAGAACTTCCGCCGCGGCGGCTTCCTCCCGCAGGAGGAGCGCTACTCCCGCGCCAAGGAGTTCCTCGCCACGGCCAACGAGCTGTTCGACTCCTGGCAGGGCGACGAGATCGTCGCCGACCAGGCCACCGGCACCTTCCTGCGCGACGCCAAGGCCGGCGCGTTCGTCCACGAGGGACGGCACTTCGACATCCACGGCCGGTTCAACGTCCCGCGCAGCCCCCAGGGCCGCCCGGTGATCTTCCAGGCCGGCGACTCCGACGAGGGCCGCGAGTTCGCCGCCGCCGGCGCCGACGCCATCTTCAGCCGGTACGCCGCCCTCGACACCGGCCAGGCCTTCTACACCGACGTCAAGTCCCGCCTCGCCAAGTACGGCCGCCGCCACGACCAGCTCCTCATCCTGCCCGCCGCGAGCTTCGTCCTCGGCGACACCGACGCCGAGGCCGAGGAACTCGCCCACGAGGTGCGCCGCCGGCAGGTCAGCGGCGCGACCGCGATCAAGCACCTGGAGTGGGTCTGGAACCGGGACCTGTCCGCGTACGACCCGGACGGCCCCCTCCCTGACGTCGACCCGTCGGTCGGCGAGCACACCATCGCCCGCGGCCGGGCCCAGGTCCGGATGTACCGCGACCCGCTCGCCATCGCCCGCGAGTGGCGGGAGCTGGCGGCCGCGCACAACTGGTCCATCCGCGACCTGGTCATCGAGACGGGCAACCGGCAGAACTTCATCGGCTCCCCGGCCACCGTCGCGAAGGCCATCGACGACTACGTCCAGGCCGACGCCGCCGACGGCTTCATCCTCGTCCCGTACATCACCCCGGGCGGCCTCGACGAGTTCGCCGACAAGGTCGTCCCCCTCCTGCAGGAACGGGGCGTCTTCCGCACCGAGTACGAGGGCACCACCCTGCGCGACCACCTCGGTCTCGCGCACCCCGACGACGCGCGCGAGCAGCGGGCCGCGTCCTGACGTTCACGCGGCGCGGCCGGGGCCGTCGCCCTCCCCCGAAGGCGGCGGCCCCGGCGCTTCCCCCGGCGCCGTGGTCACGGTGCGGTCGTCGCTGTCGTCACCAGCACATGACCGCCGTCCGGCCCGACCCCCACGCGGAGTACAGGCGGACACGGACGAAGTAACGGCGGCCCTTCACCAGCCGGGCCCTGAGCGTGGCGTTGTCCGGGGTGCCCCCGTCGTCCCGTCCGGTGAGGAAACGGGGCTCGCCGTCCCGCTCCTCGAAGAGCACGACGACGCAGTCGCTCGCGCCGAAGACGGCGACCGTGTACGCGCGGGTCTCCGGCGGCTCGACGGTGAAGTCGGCCTGCTCGCCGGGCGCCAGCGACAACGGCTCGGAACGGAACGGCACCAGCGCCGGCGGCCGCGGCGCGGCGAGCGGCGGGTACCAGCGGAGCACGAACTCCTTGTCCAGGGGCGACAGCCCGCCGGGCGGGTGCACCCCGCCGCGGAGCTGCTCGGGCTCCAGGATCAGCCCCGCCGCGAACGGGTACTCCATCACGGAGTGCGGATCCCACACCGAGCCGTTGACCTCGGCCGGGTCCAGCTTGCGCAGGATGTTGAAGAACGTGCGGTCCCGGCTCCAGTGGTTCGGCGGCCCCGCCAGGTCGGCGTACACGGCCTCGTCGTCCCAGTGGATGCCGGCGAACGGGTTCTGGTGCTCGTGCTGCATGCCGAGCGCGTGCCCGATCTCGTGCAGGGCCGTGGCGCGCTCCCCGGGCGCGGTGAGGTCCCAGCCGAAGTTCATGGTGCGCTCGTTCAGGCCGGCCAGCAGGGCGTCCCGCCCCACGGCCGACCAGGAGCCGTCACCCTGCTGGAAACCGATGCGCAGCTCGGCCTCCGAGCGGTCGGCGACCTCGGTGAACGCGATCCCGATGCCGAGGTCCTGCCACTCGCGGAAACAGTCGCGCACCACGTCCCGCCGGCTCTCGCCGCCGACCCACGACACCCGGCGGGGCCCCCCGGCCCCCGGCACGGGGATGACCGAGCCGTCGGTCTCCTCGTCGAAGAAGTAGTAGTGCAGCACGGTGCCGTTGACCCACATCCGGCGTCCGCTCATGAGCGCGCCGAGCCGCTCGGCGGCCAGCCCCGGGGCGAACACGGGGGCCGGCTGCTGCGCGAGCGAGCAGTAACGGGCGGTCATGGGCTCTAGACTGCCGTGGGCGACCGCCCGGGTACCTGAGTCGAGGGCTACTCAAGTCGCCCTGTATCAGGGCTGAGTACGCGGACTCCCGTTGATGTGACGACTTCCGTACGCGACGCCCGGTCCCCGCACCCGTCCCGTCCGCTGCCCCTGGCGCCGCCCTGGCCGTTCACCGGCCGCGAGGAGGAGCAGGAGCTGGTCCGCCGCTCACTGGCGGCCGGCCGGCCCGGCCTCGTGGTGACGGGCCCGGCGGGCTGCGGCCGGACCCGCCTGGCCGCGGAGGCGCTCCGCGGCACGGACTGCGCGAGAGCGGCCGGCACCCCCGAGGCCCGGGACACCCCGTTCGGCGCGTTCGCCGCCCTGCTCCCCGGGGACGTCGGCCTGCACCGTGCGGTGCACCTCCTCGGCGGCGTCCGTCTGCTGGTGGTCGACGACGCCCAGCTGCTCGACGACGCCTCCGCCGCGCTGGTCCACCAGCTGGCCGTCCAGGGCCGTACGCGGCTGCTGGTGCTCGTCACCGACGGCGTACCGGCTCCCGGCGCGGTGGCCCGGCTCCGGACGGGTGACCTCCTGCCCCGCCTGGCGCTGGAGCCCCTGCCCGCCGAGGAGACGGCCCCCCTGCTGACGGCCGCCGCCGGCGTGCCCCTGGAGGCCCTCACCCTCGACCGTCTGCACCGCCTGGCCGGGGGCGATCTGCGGCTCCTGCGCGACCTGCTGGACGCCCTGCGCGAGCGGGGCCTGCTCACCCGGGTGCCCGGCGCCGACGAGTGGCGGTGGCGCGGCCCGGTCCCCCCGACCCCGGCCCTGCGGGAACGTGCCGCCCCCGTCCTCGCCCGCACCCGGCCCGACGAACGCGAGGTCCTCGACCGCCTGGCCTTCGCCGAGCCGCTGCCGCTCCCCGTCGACGCCCTGGACCTGGACGTCCTCGAGCGCCTCGAGGCGGACGGCCTGGTCCACGCCGGTGAGGACGGGACCGTACGCCTCGCCCGCCCCCTGCACGGTCCGGTGCTGCGGGCGACGGCGGGCCGGCTGCGGGCCCGGCGGCTGAGCGGCGCCCGGGCACGGTACGGTCCGGCCCTGGACGCCGAGCGCGCCGCGCTCGCCGACGGCATCGCCCGCACGGACGTCCGCGCGCGGCCCACCCCGGTGGGGGAGTGGCTCGTGGCCGAGGGAGAGCCGGTGCCACCGGCCTACGCGTCCGTCCGGGCCCGGTTCGCCCGTCTGCGCGGAGAGCTGCGTGCGGCGGCGGCCTGGGCCCGCGAAGGCCTCGCCGCCGCCCCGGACGACCCCGCCTGCCGCCACGAACTGGCCGTGTCGACGGCCCAGTCGGGCGACGCGGGCAGCATGCCGGGTCCGGACGGCCCCCTCGGCCCCGACGGCCCGCGCACCGCCCCCGACCCGTACGCCGTCTACGACGCCGTACGCCTCGGCGCCCCGGAGCGGGCCGTGGGCGTCCTCCCGCCGGACGGGGTCCTCGCCCGGCACGCCGAGGCGCTCGCGCGGGCCGACGGACCGGCCCTCGACCGGGTCGCCGACGAGCTGGAGGACCGCGGTCTCCTGCTGTTCGCGGCGGAGGCCCGGGCCCAGGCGGTACGGGCCCACCGCGACCCCGGCGCGGCCCGCACCGCCCGTACCCGCGCCGTCGCCCTGGCCCGCCGCTGCCAGGGCGCCCGGACCCCCGCCCTCTCCGGCCTGGCCCTGGGCGAACTCACCGCCCGCCAGCGGCAGATCGTGACCCTGGCGGCGGCGGGCCTGAGCAACCGTCAGATCGCCGAGCGGCTCACGCTCTCCGTCCGCACCGTCGGCAACCACCTCTACGGCGCGTACACCCGGCTCGGGGCGAGCGACCGGGGAGCCCTGCCCTGGCTGGTGGAAGCGCCGCAGACACAGCCGGCCTGACCGGGGGAGCGGCCGGCCGGGCCCGGCGGAAGAAGCACCCGCCCTCGCCCGGCGCGCCGCTCGTGCCGCCGGTTTCCCCGGCCCGTTCGTGTCGCCCCGTTCGTGCCGCCGGTTTCCCCGGCCCGTTCGTGTCGCCCCGTTCGTGCCGCCGGTTTCCCCGGCCCGTTCGTGTCGCCGCGCTCGCCCACCGGTTTCCCCGGCCCGTTCGTGTCGCCGCGCTCGCCCACCGGTTTCCCCGGCCCGTTCGTGTCGCCCCGTTCGTGCCGCCGGTTTCCCCGGCCCGTTCGTGTCGCCGCGCTCGCCCACCGGCTTCCCCGGCCCGTTCGCGTCACCCCGCTCGCGCCGCCGGCTTCCCCGGCCCGCCCCGCTCGCGCCGGCCGGTTCCCCGTCCGTCCTCAGGCCGCCCCGAACGCCGTGAACGCCCATCCCGTCGCCTGGTGCAGCGCGTCGCCGGGCAGTGCCGCCCGCGCGTCGCGCAGCGCCTCCGCCAGCGACCGGCCACCGCTCAGGCCCCGGTGCAGGGCGAGCATCAGCGCGACCACCGCCTCGTCGTTCACCGGCGCACTGCTGGCCACCACGCCCGCCGTGCCCAGCGGCAGCAGCGCCGTGACCAGGCCCAGGAGCTCGTCGGCGCCGACCGAGGCGAGGCGGGCGGTGTCGCAGCTGGAGAGGATGATGCGGTAGGGGCTGCGGGCGAGGCGCTCGAAGTCGTGCACGATCAGCGGGCCGTCGGCCATCCGCAGCGACGAGAACATCGGGCTGTCGGCGCGGAAGGTGCCGTGCGCGGCGATGTGGGCGAGGGCGGCGCCGTCCAGCTCCTGAAGGACACGGGGCACCCGCGCGTCCGCCTGCTCCAGCACCGTCGGCCTGCCGTACCGGCCCGCCGCCTCCGGCACCTCCGCGCCGCCGGTCGCGAGACCGGGCCCCCGCACCAGCACCTGCCGCCCGCCCGGCGGCGGCTCGGTCTCGTCGGCGCGCAGCCAGCTGCTCGCCGACGGCGACACGCTGAGCACGCGCTCGCGCAGCGAGGGCAGCAGCGCCCACGGGACGCGGTGCAGCCGGGCCGGCGGCACCACCACGACCGGTCCGGAGCCCAGCTGTCCGGCCGCCCCCGCGAGCAGCAGCTCCTCCAGCCGCCGGCCCGCCGCCTCCACCACCGCAAGCCGGCCCTCGGCACCGGGGTGGGCGAGCCGCCGCAGCCCGGCCTGGACGTGCTCGGCCTCCCGCTCCGCCTCGGCCAGCAGCCCTCCCGCGAACCGCCGTACCCGTCCGCCCCCGCACAGCAGCACCTGCACCCGGCCGTCCAGGACGGCCAGTTCGACCAGCCGGCGGTCGCCGAGCCGCTCCAGCAGCCGGCCGACGTCGAACCGGTGGCCGTCGCCGGGCGCGTCGCCGCGGATGTGCAGGGTGCGGGAGCGGATCTCCCGTTCCAGCCGGCGCTGCTCCCGCTCCAGGGCCGGCACCGGCCGGCCGTCCATCCGGGCGCTCTCCGCGCGGGCGGCGATCTCGCGGAACGCCGTCAGCCCGCTCAGCAGCGCCGGGTCGGCCGGCGGCCGGGTGGGGGGCGCCGACAGCACGGTCGCCCGCCACCGCTCGCTCCACACCAGCAGCTGCCGCGGCCCGCCCCGCTCCAGGCTCACCTGCTGGGCGAGCGCGGCGAGTCCGGCGCCCTGCGCGGTGGCACGGGCGCGCAGCTCCGAGGCGCCCAGGGTGGTGCGGTGGTCGTCCAGCACGTCCAGGCCGCGCCGGCAGGCCTCCAGCACGCCCCGGCCGGACCCGGTGGCCCGCGCCCACAGCGCCTGCGCCGCCCAGCCCGTCATCCGCGCCAGCGGCGGCCCGACGCGCCGGCTGCGCGCGGCGACCGCCAGGTAGCGTTCGGCGTCGGCCGTCCAGTGCAGGTCCAGCGCGATCCGGCCCGCGAGGAGCCACGCCTCGGGTGCGGCGGGCGCCCCGAACGAGGACAGCCGCTCCGCCACCCGGACCGCGTCCGCCACCAGCCGCCCCGAACCGCGTCCGGAGGCGACCCGCGCCTCGATCAGCACCAGCTGGGCGTGCGCCTCCCACCAGGTGCGCCGCTGCGAGGCGAAGAGCCGCACGGCCGGCGCGGCCCGCGCGATCGCCGTGCCGGCGTCGCCCGCCAGCCGCGCGGCCCGCGCCGCGGCGAGCAGCAGCTCCGCCTTGCGGGTGGACTGCCCGCCGATGCCGTCCAGGACCGCGATCGCCGCGTCCGCCTCGGCCAGCGCCTCCGGCGCGAGACCGGCGGCCATGAGGACCTCGCAGCGCCGGATGTCGAGCATGAACGTGGGCGTGCCGAGCTTGGCGTACCGCTCCTCGGCCTCGTCCAGCAGCCGCAGCGCCGCCGGCACGTCCCCGGACCGGAACGCGGCCAGGCCCCGGCTCTCCACCGCGTCGGCCTTGTCGTGCTCCTGGCCGGTGGTGTCCCACAGCGCCTCGGCCGCCGTGAAGTCGGCGTCGGCCTGCTTGATGGCCCCGAGGGCCAGGTGCACGGTGGCGCGCAGGGTGAGCGCGCGCGCCGTCCAGATGACGTCGTCCGCCTGCCGCAGGACGGGTATCGCCCGGCGGACGTCCTCCAGCGCCTCGCGGTGGTGGCCCAGCACCCACCAGGCGTAGGCCCGCCGGTACAGCACCCGCGCGCGGGTGTGCCCGGTCCCGCGCCCGACCCCGCGTTCGAAGGCGGCCAGCCCCTGCCGGGTGCGGCCCGCGTGCACCAGCGCCACCCCGAGCGTGGCCAGCACGTCCGCCTCGCGCTCGGCGGAGTCCGCGCGCGCGGCCAGACGGCGGGCGCGCCGCAGGTGGTCCAGGGCGAGCCGCATGTCGCCCCAGTCCCGCTGCCAGATCCCGATCACCTGATGGGCGACGGAGGCGTGCAACGGCGTCGGATCGGTGTCGAGCAGGCCCTCCGCCCGCGCCAGCGCGTCGTTGGGGGCGGCGAACACCATCGGCAGCAGTCCGAGAACCGTGTCGTTTCCCGCTGTCACCCCACGGATGGTAGTGGTCCGGTTGTATGTCACACAGGTCTGGTGCGGTATCAGGTCGTACCGATGAGACATCGTGTCACAACGAGTCCTCAGGACATCGCGGAACGACTCCACGGGACACGCGGCCACGCGCCTCCACGGGACACGCGGCCACGCGCCTCCACGGGACACGCGGCCACGCGGCCACGCGCCGCCGCGGGACCTCGCGGCGCCGGGACCCCTGAGATTCGCGTCGGCGCGGAGCGGTCTCAGGGCGAGGGACCGGAGCGCGCGGGGGCGTGCGCGGAGGGCGTGCGACCGCAACCGCATCACCCTGCTCCGTCGTCGCACCACCTGTATCAGACGACCGCCCCGCGGCTCTGACTGACGACCGCCGGTCTCAGGGGAGGACACGCCATGGCACCACAGCGATTCCACGAGCAGTTCGACCAGATCCAACGCGCCCTGCCCGGCGTCCCGCTGGCGATGGGACCCGACGACTCCGCCGAGTTCATCTACGAGAAGGGCGTGGTCCTCGCCCGCGACGGCGAGGAGGCCCAGGTCGTCGAGGACGCCGTCCGCACCCACTTCACCGCGGCGCCCGACCTGGTCCCCGACCATGTGCGCCGGGCCGGTCCGCAGGCCAACCGGTCGGGCATCACCCGCATCCAGGTCGCCGACCCCGGCCAGGGCGCGCCCGGCACCGACCGTGCCGTCGCCGGCGCGCTGCGCGCCCTGCGGGGCGCCGAGGCGCGGACGGGCCGCCGGCTCGTCAGCCGCAACCACGTGGTGTCCATCGCCGTCAACGCCTGCCCCGGCGACGAGCCGGTCCCCGCCTCGCAGCCGGCCAACCCGGCCGCGGCGCAGGGGGCGTACGACCCCGGCAGCGCCGTCGGCGTCCTCGTCGTCGACACCGGTCTGATGCACGACTACCGCTCCTACCCGCTGCTCGCCCACACCGCGGGCGACGCGCAGATCCAGGAGACGGACGAGGAGGGCATCCTCCAGCAGTACGTCGGCCACGGCACGTTCATCGCCGGGCTCGTCGCCGCCGTCGCCCCCAACACCGACGTCACCGTCCGCAACACGCTCAACGACGCGGGCGCCGTCCTGGAGGACGACTTCGGCGACCGGCTGTTCGAGGCCGTCGAGCAGGGCGGCTGGCCCGACATCATCAGCCTCTCCGCCGGCACCTCCAACGGCCGAGTGGACGGCCTGCTCGGCGTCTCCGCCTTCATGGAGGAACTCCGCGCCCGGCACACCCTGCTGGTCGCGGCCGCCGGCAACAACGCCAGCGCCACCCCCTTCTGGCCCGCCGCCTACGCCGACCGGCCCGAGTACGCCGACGCGGTCCTGTCGGTCGGCGCGCTGCGCGGGGACGGCGAGTTCGGCGCCTGCTTCAGCAACCACGGCCCCTGGGTGCGGGTCTACGCCCCCGGCGAGCGGCTCGTCAGCGCCCTCACCGGCTTCGGCACGCCCGTGCCGTACGTCTACCAGCACTCCACGTACGAGGAGTGCCGCTACGGCTTCACCTACCCCTGCACCTGTCGGTCGCCGCGCCACACCGGGGTGCTGAGCGAGCGCCGGGCGGCCGGCGCGGGCAAGCCCGACCAGGTGATGTTCGAGGGGCTCGCCTCCTGGAGCGGCACGTCGTTCGCGACGCCTCTGGTCGCGGGGCTGGTCGCCGCCCACATGACGGCCCGTCAGGAAACCGACCCGCGCGCCGCCGCCCGTCAACTCCTGGAATCGAACACGGAGTTCGCGGAAGTGCGCGGGTTCCACGTGCCCGCGCTGCACCCGCCCACCTGGCAGCCGGAACCGCTCCCGCAGTTCGCGTCCCCGGCGTGAGCGACAGTACACGGTCCGTAGCCGCACCCTCCACGGCGTACGATGACAGGCCGTACACGAGGGGTGGGACCGTGGACCGTAGTGAGGTCGGCGCGCTCGTCCAGTCCGCCGTCGACGGTGACGCGGCGGCCTGGAAGGCGCTGGTGGAGGGGTTGAGCCCGCTGGTGTGGTCCGTGGTGCGCGCGCACCGGCTCTCCGAGGCCGACGGGCACGAGGTCTACCAGACCGTGTGGTTCCGTTTCGCCCAGCACCTCGGCCGGATCCGTGAACCGGACAAGGCGGGTTCCTGGCTGGCGAGCACCGCGCGCAACGAGTGCCTGAAAGTGATCAAGAGTCTGCGCCGGCTGACCCCGACGGACGATCCCCAGCTGCTCGACCGCGTCAGCGAGGACCGTACGCCGGAGCAGTCGGTGCTGGACTCGGAGGAGGCGGCCGCGCAGAGCGAGCGCGTCCGCCACCTCTGGCAGGAGTTCGAGGCGCTCGGTGAGCGCTGCCGGCAGTTGCTGCGGGTGCTGATCTCCTCGCCGCCGCCCAGCTACCAGGAGGTGTCCGCCGCCCTGGGGATCGCGGTGGGCAGCATCGGGCCGATGCGCCAGCGATGTCTGCGCCGCCTGCGTGCCCGACTCGACGCACGGGGAGCACTGTGAACAGCATGGACGACATGAACGGCGTGAACGACGGGGACGGCGCGGCCGGCCACGGCGGCTCCTTCGACGACGAGGAGTTCGACCACGGCAGTCTGGAGGAGGAGCTGCGCGAGGCCGCCGCCATCCTCGACCCCGTACCGGCCGGACTGCGGCAGCTCGCCGTCGAGGCCTACGCGCTGCACGACCTCGACGCGAGGATCGCCGAGCTGGCCTTCGACTCGCTCGTCGACGCGATCCCGGTCAGGGGAGCCGTGGAGGCGCCGCGGATGCTCACCTTCCACTCCGGCGGCCTGACCGTCGACGTCGAGGTGAGCGAGCAGGGGCTGATGGGCCAGGTGCTGCCGCCCCAGCCGGCCTCGATCGAGGTGCTCGACGGCCCCCGGCCCGGCGCGGCGCTCACCGCCGACGACATGGGCCGCTTCGCCGGCGACGCCCCGCCCCCCGGCCCCTTCGCGCTGCGGCTGCGCGCCGGCGGCGAGGTGGTCGTCACGGAGTGGCTCCGCGCCTGAGCCGCCCACCACGCGGCGCCGGCCGGGACCGCCTCCGCGTGGTGCCGGCCGCGAACGGCGTCAGCGGGGGCCGCCTCCGCGGGAGCGCCGGCCGCGGACCGCCGCTTCCGCGTGGTGCCGCCAGAAGACGGTCTCCGAGGGGGGCGTCAGTCGCGGGCACGCCGCCTCCGCGCGGCGTCGGCGGGAGACGGCCTCCGCGCGGCGTCGGCGGGAGACCGCCTGTGCGTGGCGTCAGCCGGAGACGGCGTCGACGAGGGTCGCCAGCGCCGAGGCGAGCCGGTCCAGTCCCGCCCCGGCGGGGCCGCCCGGCTCCGTCATGTACGTGTCCCGCCTGATCTCCACCATGAGGGCGGACACCCGGGGATCGGCCTCGTGGTACTCCAGGGGGACGTACGTCCCGGCGAAGGGGCTGTCGAGCCCCGTCTCCCCGACCTCGGCGAACGCCTTCCGCGCGGCCGCGAGCAGCTCGGGCGGCGTGTGGAAGGAGTCGGTGCCCAGGCAGACGGGCGGCCGCGGCCCCTCACCGTGCAGCTCGTAGGGCAGCCGCTCGGTGGGGTAGGAGTGCACGTCGATGATCACGGCCCGGCCGACGGCCGCCAGCCGCTCCGTCACGGCGTCGGTCATCGCCCGCGCGTAGGGCCGGAAGTACCGCTCGACCAGCGGCTCGGGATCGGCGTCCGCGCGCCGCAGCTCCTCCCGGTGCGTGGTCCGCGTGTACACGGCCCCCATCCCGACGGCCCGCATCTCCTCCCGCTCGTCGGGGAACCGCTCCGGATCGACGACCAGCCGGGACAGCCCGTTGACGAACCGCCAGGGCGCGACCGCCGACCGCTTCGCCGCCTCCGCCGCGATCTGTGCGGTGTGCGCGTCGGTGATGTGGTCGAGCTCCCGCTCCAGCGCCCCGTCGTCCAGCACGATCCCCGCGCGCACGTCCGCCGGTATCTCCCGCGCGGAGTGCGGCACGTGGAGGATGACCGGGGAGCCGGGGGCTCCGGGCAGGAACGCGAACGGCGGTGCGGCAGAGGTCATCGGAGTGCTCCCGGGGCGTGCTGAGTGGGGTGGTGCACGATCAAGGTGCCACATGCACACACCGCGGGGACCAGGGGGGCCGGTACGACCGTGGGCGACGGGCGGCCGGCCGGGTCCGTGCCCCGCGCCGCCCGCGTCCCTCGCGGCGCCGCACGGGGACGCCCACCACCCAGACCGTCCGGTGGACGTTCGTGAGCGGGGGCCGCGCGCCGTGCGCGGACCGCCCCGGACACGGCTCCGCCCCGGCCGGGCGAGGTGCCCGGCCGGGGCGGGGACTGCCGGGGGACCCGGGGTACGGGGCGTCAGCTCAGGGAGGCGAGCACCTCGTTCCAGGTGGCCGACGGACGCATGACCGCGGCGGCCTTGGCCGGGTCGGGCTGGTAGTAGCCGCCGATGTCGGCCGGCTCGCCCTGGGCGGCGATCAGCTCGTCGACGATCCGCTGCTCGTTCGCGGCCAGCGACTCGGCGAGCGGGGCGAAGGCCTTCGCCAGGTCGGCGTCCTCGGTCTGCCGCGCCAGCTCCTGCGCCCAGTACAGGGACAGGTAGAAGTGGCTGCCGCGGTTGTCGATGCCGCCGACGCGGCGGGTCGGGGACTTGTCCTCGTTGAGGAAGGTCGCCGTGGCGCGGTCGAGGGTGTCGGCGAGGACCTGGGCGCGGGCGTTGCCCGTGGCCGTGGCGTACTGCTCGAAGGAGGGCACGAGCGCGAAGAACTCGCCGAGCGAGTCCCAGCGCAGGTAGTTCTCCTTGACCAGCTGCTGGACGTGCTTCGGCGCGGAGCCGCCGGCGCCCGTCTCGAACAGGCCGCCGCCCGCCATCAGCGGGACGACCGACAGCATCTTGGCGCTGGTGCCCAGCTCCAGGATCGGGAAGAGGTCGGTCAGGTAGTCGCGCAGCACGTTGCCGGTGACGGAGATGGTGTTCTCGCCGCGGCGGATGCGCTCCACCGACAGCTTGGTGGCCTCGACCGGGGCGAGGACGCGGATGTCCAGGCCCTCGGTGTCGTGCTCCGGCAGGTACTGCTCGACCTTGGCGATCAGGTTGGCGTCGTGCGCGCGGGTGGCGTCCAGCCAGAAGACGGCCGGGTCGCCGGTGGCGCGGGCGCGGGTGACGGCCAGCTTGACCCAGTCGCGGATCGGCGCGTCCTTGGTCTGGCAGGCGCGGAAGATGTCGCCCTGGGAGACCGGCTGCTCGAGCACGGCGTCGCCGGCCTGGTCGACCAGGCGGACGGTACCCGTGGTCGGGATCTCGAAGGTCTTGTCGTGGGAGCCGTACTCCTCGGCCTTCTGCGCCATGAGGCCGACGTTCGGGACGGAGCCCATGGTCGACGGGTCGTAGGCGCCGTTGGCGCGGCAGTCCTCGATCACGGCCTGGTAGACGCCGGCGTAGGAGGAGTCCGGCAGGACCGCGAGGGTGTCGGCCTCCTGGCCGTCCGGGCCCCACATGTGGCCGGAGGTGCGGATCATGGCCGGCATCGAGGCGTCGACGATGACGTCGGACGGCACGTGCAGGTTGGTGATGCCCTTGTCGGAGTCGACCATCGCCAGGGCCGGTCCCTCGGCGAGCTCGGCGTCGAAGGAGGCCTTGATCTCGGCGCCGTTCGGCAGGGCCTCCAGGCCCTTGAAGATGCCGCCCAGACCGTCGTTCGGGGTCAGGCCGGCCGCGGCGAACGTCTCGCCGTACCGCGCGAACGTCTTCGGGAAGAAGGCGCGCACCACGTGACCGAAGACGATCGGGTCGGAGACCTTCATCATCGTGGCCTTGAGGTGCACGGAGAACAGGACGCCCTCCTCCTTGGCGCGCGCGACCTGCGCGGTCAGGAACTCGCGCAGCGCGGCGACCCGCATGACCGAGGCGTCGACGACCTCGCCCGCCTGGACCGGCACGGACTCGCGCAGCACGGTGGTGGAGCCGTCGTCGCCCTTGAGCTCGATGCGCAGCGAACCCGCCTTGGAGATCACCACGGACTTCTCGGTGGACCGGAAGTCGTCCGCGCCCATGGTCGCCACGTTCGTCTTCGACTCGGACGACCAGGCGCCCATGCGGTGCGGGTGGGTCTTGGCGTAGTTCTTCACCGACGCGGGGGCGCGGCGGTCGGAGTTGCCCTCGCGCAGGACCGGGTTCACGGCGGAGCCCTTGACCTTGTCGTAGCGGGCCTGGATCTCCCGCTCCTCGTCGGTCTTCGGGTCGTCCGGGTAGTCCGGCAGCGCGTAGCCCTGGCCCTGAAGCTCGGCGATCGCGGCCTTGAGCTGGGGGATCGACGCCGAGATGTTCGGCAGCTTGATGATGTTGGCCTCGGGCGTCTTGGCCAGTTCGCCGAGCTCGCTCAGCGCGTCCGGGATGCGCTGGTCCTCGGTCAGGTACTCCGGGAACACGGCGATGATGCGCCCGGCCAGCGAGATGTCCCGCGTCTCCACGGCGACACCGGCCTGCGAGGCGTACGCCTTGACCACCGGCAGGAAGGAATACGTCGCCAGGGCCGGGGCCTCGTCAGTGTGCGTATAGATGATGGTCGAGTCAGTCACCGGGTGCTCCGCTCCACGTCTGCAACATTGCTCGACATCAAGATATCTCGTGACCGACCCGGGCTCGACAGGGGACCGCACACCCATGCGAGGAGCTGTGCGGAGGAAATCGTTCCGGGCAACCGGACCGGCGGATCACACCGTCATGAAGAGTGATCGCCCGTGGACCCTCCGCGGGCCGTCCGCCGGCCGCCCACGGGCGGCCCGGGAACGGCCCGCGGGCGGCCCGGCGACCGCCCACTGATCCGGCGGCCGGCCCGACCACCCGGCCGCCCGAGCGAAAGCAGACCATGAGATATCGCACCAGAGTGACGGCCCCGGCGGCAGCCCTGCTCGGCACGGCGGCGGCGCTGACCGCGGGATCCACGGCGCACGCGGCCCCGGGGGAGAGCGGCGCCCCGGACGGCGGCGGCGCCCAGGCCGGCCCGGCCCCCGAAACCCTCGGCGACCCGGTCTTCCCGGCCCTCGGCAACGACGGCTACCGCGCCCTGGCCTACCACCTCGACCTCGCCTACGACCCCGCCACCGCGCTCGTCGACGCTACCGCCACCGTCACCCTGCGCACCACCCGGCCCCTCACCCGCCTCTCCCTCGACGCCCTGGGCCTGGACGTCCGGGAGGTGCACGTGGCCGGCCGCGCGGCGGCCCACGAGCAGGCGGAGGAGAAGCTGCGGATCACGCCCGCCCGGCCGCTGCCGGCGGGGACCACGGCCGCAGTCCGGGTCGTCTACACGGCCGACCCGCGCCGCGCGCTGCCGCACACCGCGTGGGTGCCCACCGCGGACGGTTTCGCGGTGTGCCCCCAGCCGGACTCGGCCCACACCGTCTTCCCCTGCAACGACCACCCGTCGGACAAGGCGGACTTCACCTTCCGGATCACCGTGCCGGCCGCGCTGCGCGCCGTCGCGAGCGGCTGGCTCGTCTGCACGGAGCGGCTGTCGGGCGACCGGACCGCGTACACCTACCGCTCCCGCGAGCCGATAGCGACGGAGCTGGTGCAGATCACGGTCGGCGACTACGTGGTCAAGGAGCGGCGCGGACCGCACGGGCTGCCCCTGCGCGACGTCGTCCCGGCCGCCCGCGCCGAGGCCCTGGAGCCGGCCCTCGCCCTCACGCCGGGTCTCGTCGAGTGGATCGAGGCGCGGCTCGGCGCCTACCCCTTCGAGACGTACGGGCTGCTGCCCTGCAACTCCGACGACCCGAACGCCTTCGACTTCACGGGCCTGGAGACCCAGACCCTCACGCTCTACAAGCCGAACTACCTCCTGCAGGAGGAGCAGAAGATCGGCTCGCACATGATGCACGAGCTGGTCCACTCCTACTTCGGCAACAGCGTCAGCCCCGCCACCTGGGCCGACCTCTGGCTGAACGAGGGCCACGCCGACTTCTACGGGCTGCTCTACCGCTACGAGCGCGGCTGGCCGGACTCCCTGGGCCTGACCACCCTGGAGGCCCGCATGAAGGACACGTACGCGCGCGGCGACCAGTGGCGCCGGACCTCCGGACCCGTCGCCGCGCCGAACGCGGCCAACCTCTTCGACAGCCAGCGCTACCTGGGCGGCGTGCTCGTCCTGTACGCGCTGCGCCGGCTCGTCGGCGAGGACGCCTTCCACGCCGTGGAGCGGACCTTCCTGGCCCGCTTCCGCAACTCCTCCGCGTCCACGGAGGACTACATCGCGGTCGCCTCGCAGGTCAGCGGCCAGGACCTGACCGGCTTCCTGCGCGACTGGCTGTACGGGACGACGACCCCGCGAATGCCCGGCCACCCGGACTGGACGGTCGCCCCGGTGACGCCGTCCCCGGCCGCCCCGCACCGCCTGGCGGACGGGCACCGGCACGAGAACTCGGCGACGCTCTGACGGCGGGCCCCAGGGCCGGCCGGGGCGGGCGGAGGGCGCTCCGCCCGCCGGCTCCCGCCCGATCCGGCGGCGGACGACCCGCACGCCCCGTGGGCGGGCCCGGCGCGGCTCCCGTCCCTCCGGGACACCGCGCCGGCGCCGGGGACGGCCGCGGCGTCAGGTCGCCGCGGCGTGCCGCGCGACGGACACCGGGCGGCCGCGCCGGCGGGCCGCCGCGGCATGCCGTGCGACGGACACCGGACGGCCGCGGTACGGGATCCGCCGGCCGTCCCCGGCGGGCGAGGCCGGCGCCGGCCGCCGGGCGCTCGGGCCGTGGCCGTACCACCGGGCCGTGGCCGTACCACCGGGTCGTGGCCGGGCGACCGGGCCGTGGCCGGCCCGCGCGGTTCGGCGCCGGCCCGGGCCCGCCGCGCGGCCGGAACCCGGTCCGGGACGGGTGGTGCGGCCGGAACCCGGCCTGGGACGGGTGGTGCGGCCGGAATCCGGCCTGGGACGGGTGGTGCGGCCGGAATCCGGCCTGGGACGGGTGGTGCGGCCGGAATCCGGCCTGGGACGGGTGGTGCGGCCGGAACCCGGTCCGGAGCGGATGCCGCGCGATCGTGTCCGGGCGCCGGCCGGGCGCGGGGAGCGGCGGGTCCGGGGCCCGGGGGCGCGCGGAGGAGGCCGGGCCGCTGCGGGGGACGCGGCGGCGCGACCTGTCCACGGCCCGGGCCCTGCCGTCACCTTCCCGCCGTCCGCCCGAAGGGCGTGCCCGGCGCCGCCGGGCAGGCGGGAGCGTGACCGACGACCGGGCCTAGCGGGGCCGGCCGCCCGGGCCGGCCTCCGGCACCACGCCGTCGCCCGTGCGCTGCTGCGGGATGACCGCCGTCCCCGGCTGCAACGACACGTTCCGCGCCGGCGCCGGGATGCGGATGCCCTCCCCGCGGTAGCGCCGGTGCAGGCGCTTGATGAACTCGTGCTTGATCCGGTACTGGTCGCTGAACTCGCCGACGCCCAGGATCACGGTGAAGTTGATGCGGGACTCGGCGAAGGTGTGGAAGCGCACCGCCGGCTCGTGCTCCGGGACGGCGCCGGTGATCTCGGTCATCACCTCGGCGACGACCTCCTTCGTCACCCGCTCGACGTGCTCCAGGTCGCTGTCGTAGGCGACGCCCACCTGCACCAGGATCGTCAGCTGCTGCTCGGGACGCATGAAGTTGGTCATGTTCGTCTTGGCGAGCTGGCCGTTGGGGATGACGACCAGGTTGTTGGAGAGGTTGCGGACCGTCGTCTGGCGCCAGTTGATGTCCTCGACGTAGCCCTCCTCGCCGCTGCTCAGCTTGATGTAGTCACCGGGCTGCACCGTCCTGGAGGCGAGGATGTGGATGCCCGCGAACAGGTTGGCGAGGGTGTCCTGGAGGGCGAGGGCGACGGCCAGGCCGCCGACGCCGAGGGCGGTGAGCATCGGCGCGATGGAGATGCCCAGCGTCTGGAGCACCACCAGGAAGCCGATGGCCAGGACCAGCACCCGGGTGATGTTGACGAAGATCGTCGCGGATCCGGCGACGCCGGAACGGGAGGAGGTGACCGTCTGCACCAGCCCGGCGACCACCCGGGCCGCCGACAGCGTCACCACGAAGATGAGCAGCACCGTCAGGCACTGGTTGACGGTGTGCTGGACCGTCCGGGTCAGCGGCAGCACCGCGGCCGCGGCCGCCCCGCCGCCGGCGAGCGCCGCCCACGGCACCACCGTGCGCAACGCGTCCACGATGACGTCGTCGCCGCTCCAGCGGGTGCGCTTGGCGTGCTTGGCCAGCCAGCGCAGCAGCGTCCGCGACAGGAAGGCCACCAGCAGGCCCGCCGCCACGGCGATGCCGGCGAGGACGAGGTCGTCCAGGGTCAGCGCGCGGTTCACCGGTCACCTCCGGGAAGACGTTCCGCGGCGAAGGGCGCCGCCGGCGGCCGGATGTGAAGTCTCGTCACGTTGTCACCTGCTCGAAGTGCGTCGAAGTGCGGTCGCGTCCGCCCGTGGACGGGCGCGACCGCTCATCCTGCCGTATCCGGCACGGCAGTTCGCACCCGGCGGTCCGCTCGGACGACGCCGGCGGCCGGCCCGGCCCGGCCCGGCCCGGTCCGGCCCCGGGCGGAGCCGCACGCGGCGGTCGTGGGCGTGCCGTGGGAACGGCGCGCGACGAAAGGGCCCGGCCGGGGGACGGCCGGCCGATCACCGGACCGGGCGGATCGCCGCCCGCCTGTTGACCTCAACCTTGCTCGAGGTTCTACCGTCGACGGCATGAGCATGGAGACCACCGCCTGGACGCAGCTGCACAGCGTCATGAACGCCCGCCACGAACACCGGCCCTTCGACCGCGCGACCCTGCGCCGCATCGGCGCGTTCGCCCGCCCGCACCGCCGCCGGATCGCCCTGTTCGTCCTGCTGGGGGTGGTGACCGCGCTGCTCGCCGTCGCCACCCCCGTCCTCGCCGGGCGGGTCGTCGACGCGATCGTGTCGGACGGCGACCCCGGCGCCGTCGTCCGGCTGGCGCTGCTCATCGCGCTCATCGCGGTGCTGGAGGCCGCGCTCGGCATCCTGGGCCGGAGACTCTCGGCGACGCTGGGGGAGGGGCTCATCCTGGATCTGCGCACGGCCGTGTTCGACCACGTGCAGCGGATGCCGGTCGCGTTCTTCACCCGCACCCGCACGGGCGCCCTCGTCTCCCGGCTCAACAACGACGTGATCGGGGCGCAGCGCGCCTTCAGCAACACCCTGTCGGGAGTGGTCAGCAACCTGGTCACCCTGCTGCTCACCCTCGCCGTCATGCTCACCCTGTCCTGGCAGGTCACCCTGCTCGCCCTGGCCCTGCTGCCGGTGTTCGTGGTCCCCGCCCGGCGCATGGGCCGGCGGATGGCCGCCATGCAGCGGGAGGCGGCCGCGCTCAACGCGGCGATGGGCACCCGCATGACCGAGCGCTTCTCCGCGCCCGGCGCCACCCTGGTCAAGCTCTTCGGCCGCCCCGGGCAGGAGTCGGCGGAGTTCGCGGCCCGCGCCGCCCTCGTCCGCGACATCGGCGTGCGCACGGCCACCGCCCAGTCCGTGTTCATCACCTCCCTCACCCTCGTCTCGGCCCTGGCCCTCGCCCTGGTCTACGGCGTCGGCGGCCGGCTCGCCCTGGACGGCGCCCTCGACCCCGGCGCCGTCGTGGCCTTGGCGCTGCTGCTGACCCGCCTGTACGCACCGCTCACCGCCCTCGCCGGGGCGCGCGTGGAGGTGATGAGCGCCCTGGTCAGCTTCGAGCGCGTCTTCGAGGTGCTCGACCTGAAACCGCTCATCGAGGAGAAGCCGGACGCCCGTGAGGTGCCCGAGGGCCCGGTCTCCGTCGAGTTCGAGGACGTCCGCTTCGGCTACCCGTCCGCCGACAAGGTCTCCCTCGCCTCCCTGGAGGAGGTCGCCGCCCTCGACACCCGCGGCGGCGCCGAGGTCCTGCACGGCGTCTCCTTCCGCGCCGGGCCCGGCCGGACCGTCGCCCTCGTCGGCTCCTCGGGCGCCGGCAAGTCGACGATCGCCCACCTGCTGCCGCGCCTGTACGACGTCGACGCCGGCGCCGTCCGCATCGGCGGGGTCGACGTCCGCGACCTGAGCGCGCGGTCCCTGCGGGAGACGCTGGGCATGGTCACCCAGGACGGCCACCTCTTCCACGACACCGTCCGCGCCAACCTCCTCCTCGCCCGGCCCGAGGCCGACGAGGACGAGCTGTGGGACGCCCTGCGCCGGGCCCGCCTCGACGAGCTGGTCCGGTCCCTGCCCGACGGCCTCGACACGGTCGTCGGCGAGCGCGGCTACCGCCTCTCCGGCGGCGAACGCCAACGCATGACCATCGCCCGGCTGCTGCTGGCCCGCCAGCGCGTCGTCATCCTCGACGAGGCCACCGCCCACCTCGACAACACCTCCGAGGCGGCCGTCCAGGAGGCGCTCGCCGAAGCGCTGGCGGGCCGCACCGCGGTCGTCATCGCCCACCGTCTGTCCACGGTGCGCTCCGCCGACCTGATCCTGGTGGTCGAGTCCGGCCGGATCGTCGAGCGCGGCACGCACGAGGAGCTGCTGGCGGCGGGAGGGCGGTACGCCGAGCTGTACCGGACGCAGTTCGAGCAGCCGGCGGAGACCACCGGGGCGGTCGTCTGAGGCCGCCGTCCCGAGCGGTCGGCGCGCCGCGTACGTGACACGCCGTCGGATGGTCCATCCCGACCACCCGTGAGTCATCCAGTCATATCGTGCGGAATATGACTAAATGCCATATCACGTACCTGGCGTGCGCCGCGGCGGTCGTCGGGGCGGGGATCGGCGCGGCCCCGCCGATCCCCGACCACAAGATCCACGTGGTGCACCCGGGACAGTCGATCCAGAAGGCGGTGGACGCCGCCGCGCCGGGCGACACCGTGCTCCTCGCCGCGGGCGTCCACCGCGGGAGCGTCAAGGTGACCAAGGCGGTGACCCTGCGCGGCATGGGCGGCCGCACGGTGCTCACCCCGCCCGCCGCCAAGCCGGCGGCCCCTGCGAAGCCCGCGACCACCGCCAAGCCCGGGGCGAAGCCCGCGACCACCGCCAAGCCCGGGGCGAAGCCCGCGACCACCGCCAAGCCCGGGGCGAAGCCCGCGGCCTCCGCCAAGCCCGCGGCCTCCGCCAAGCCCGCGGCCTCCGCCAAGCCCGCGGCCTCCGCCAAGCCCGCGGCCTCCGCCAAGCCCGGGGCGAAGCCGGCGGCCTCCGCGAAGGTCCCCGCGGTCAGTTGCGCGGCGTCCGGCAACGGCATCTGCGTGGAGGGCACGAAGGGCAGGCCCCTGAAGGGCGTCACCGTGGCCGCCCTGACGGTGACCGGCTTCCCGAAGTCCGGGGTGTCCGCCGTGTCGACCGACGGCCTGACCGTGCGCAACGTGGTCGCGGAGAAGAACGGCGTCTGGGGCATCGCCCAGGAGCGTTCGGTCCGCAGCGTGCTCCGCGGGAACACCGCCCGGAACAACGGCGACGCCGGCCTGTTCCTCGCCAACACCGTCTCGGCCGAGGAGGGCGCCGTCGACACCCGCGGCACGGTCGTCGAGCGCAACCGGCTGGAGGGCAACCGGATCGGCATCACCCTCCGGCGCCTGCGCAACCTCACCGTCCGGCGCAACGACCTCACCGGCAACTGCGCCGGCGTCTTCGTCGTCGGCGACGAGAACAAGCCCAAGGCCGGCGCCCTCACGGTGAGCCACAACCGCATCGAGCGGAACAACAAGTCCTGCCCGAAGACCGCCAGGCTGGATGCCATCCAGGGCTCCGGCATCGTCCTGACCGGCGTCGAGGGCACCGTGGTCACGCGGAACACGATCAAGAACCACCGCGGCGCCTCCCCGATGTCGGGCGGCATCGTCCTGTTCAAGAGCATCGTGGGCACCCCCAACGAGCGCAACCGGATCAGCGACAACGTCCTCAGCGGCAACTCCCCGGCGGACCTCGTCGACGCGGACACCGGCAAGGGCAACACCTTCCACCACAACTCCTGCCGGGCGTCGCGGCCCGCGGGACTGTGCTGACCCGCCGACCCCGGCCGTCCGCGGACCTCCGCGGGAATCCGTGCACCCGAGAAGGAAGGAAGGCGGCACATGACGACCGCTGAGACTGCCCCACCGCCGTCCATGAGGCTGAGGGAACTGGTGTTCGGGGCGGCGTGCGCCGCCGCCCTGCGCGCCGCCGCCCGGCTGGGAGTCGCCGACGCCCTGGGCGACGCCCCCCGGTCCGTGGAGGACCTCGCCGCGGCGGTGAAGACCGAACCCCAGCCGCTCAGGCGGCTGTTGCGCGCTCTGTCCTGCTACGGCGTCTTCACCGAACGGCCGGACGGGACCGTCGCGCACACCGACATGTCCCGGCTGCTGCGCGAGGACGACCCGCACAGCCTGCGCTACATCACCCTGTGGTGCACCGAGTCGTGGACCTGGGACGCCTGGCCGAAGCTCGACGAGGCGGTGCGCACCGGCCGCAACGTCGTCGAGGGCCTCTACGGCAAGGAGTTCTTCACCTACCTCAACGAGGACGCGCCCGAGTCGGCCGAGGTCTTCAACCGGGCCATGACGACCTCCAGCCGGCAGTCCGCCGAGGACGTCGCCCGGTTCCTCGACCTGTCGGCCGCGTCGTCCGTCGCCGACATCGGCGGCGGCCAGGGGCACGTGGTGGCCAGCCTGCTGGAGAAGTACCCGTCCCTGCGCGGCACCCTGCTCGACCTGCCGCGCGTGGTGGAGAACGCCGACCCGCGGCTGCGGCCGGGGGGCGCGCTCGCGGACCGGGTGCGGATCGTGCCCGGCGACTGCCGCGCGGCCATCCCGGTCCGGGCCGATGCGTACATCATCAAGAACATCCTCGAGTGGGACGACGACAGCACCGCCCGCACCCTGCGCAACGTCATCGGCGCGGGCGGCCCCGGCACCCGGGTCGTGGTCATCGAGAACCTCGTCGACGACACTCCCTCGATGCGGTTCAGCACCGCCATGGACCTGATGCTGCTGCTGAACGTCGGCGGCGCCAAGCACACCACCGAGAGCATGGTCAGGAGACTGACCGACGCCGGACTGGTCATCGACGACGTCCGCCCGGTCAACCCCTACCTGCACGCCTTCGACTGCACCGTCACCGGCTGAGCACGCCGGGAGGACCTCGGGGGCAACCACCGGTCGCCGGGGGCGGGGCCGCCCCCGCCCCCGCGCCCCGGGGCCCGCCCCGGCGGCGGCCCCCGCCGCCGGGGGGGGCCCCCGCCCCCCCCGCGGAACAGGGCGCCC
>NZ_JBIRHK010000002.1:659865-707038 GCF_044328485.1 Streptomyces sp. NPDC017936
GCTCCCGTGGTAGCCGCCCGCCGCCGCTCGCCCCGCCGGGGGGGGGCCGGGGGGGCCCCCCCCCGGGGGGGGGGCCCGGGGGCCCCCCCCCCCCCGGCGCCGGGTGGCCGGCCGGGGAACGTGCCTCAGCCGGCGGAGGAGTCCCGCTCCCAGCGGTAGAAACAGTGCGCCATGGCGTCCTTCGGCGAACGCCAGGTCTGCGGGTCGTACGCGCTGACGTACGCCTGCAGCCGCTCACTGACGTCCCGGAACTCGGGGTGCCCGGCCACCTTGGCGATGGCGGGTCCGGGGTCCTGCTCGGACTCGATCAGGTGCAGGTAGACGTCGTTGAACTGGAAGAGGCTGCGCCGGGCGACGCCCACCAGGTGCGGCAGCTCTCCCCGGTCGGACTCCTCGAACAGCTTGGCGATGTCGGGTGCCGACCCCGGAGCCATGCGGGCGACGATCAGGGCGTGGTGCATGGTCCTCTCCTTCCCCTCCGGCTAGTCGGTGACGGACGGCACGGCCCCGCGGTCCGCGGCGGCCTTCTCGATGCGGTCCCGGATCAGGGCCAGCTGGACCTTGGAGTTCCGGTTGATGTTGTCGGTCATCCAGGCGTCGTCGACCGGCGCCTCCGGCTTCATCTCGAAGTCCTGGGTCCACACCATCCGGACGCCCCGGGGCACCTCCTCGTACTGCCACCGGATGTTCATGTACGCGAAGGGACCGGTCTCGACGCGGCGGGCCTTGACGGTGAGCGTGTCGCGGTCCGTCTCCCGCTCCGAGACCCAGCTCCACACGGTGCCGTTCTCGTCCGGGTGCATCGTCAGCCGGAAGGTGGTCCTGTTCCCCTCCTGGGACAGGATGTCCGCGGAGGCGTACTCGCTGAACAGCCGCGGCCAGTTCGCCACGTCGTTCGTCATGTCCCAGACCAGGTCCAGGGGCGCCGAGATGGTGATCTCGTTCTGGGTGTGTCCGGCCATGTCACGCTCCTGCCGGCAGGGCGCTGTTGACGAGGTCGAGGAACTGCTGGGGGGTCTTGCAGCGTTCCGCGTCCGGGGGCATCGGCGCGCCGTAACGGTTCTCCAGCTCGCCGACGATGCCCAGCAGGCCCAGCGAGTCGATGCCGAGGGCGTCGAAGCCGGTGCCGGGCTGCTGCCGCAGCTGCTCCGGGGCGACGGTGATGCCGGCGGCCTTCTTCATCAGGTCGGCCAGCTCTTCCACGGTGATTCGGTCACTCATGCGGTTCCTCTCCTTTGCTCCGTTGCCTCGTCACGAGGCGTCGGCGGCGCCGTGCCGCAGCACCAGCGCCGAGTTCGAGCCCATGAGCCCCCGGCCCAGGACCAGCGCGGTGCGCAGCTCGGCGGCGCGGGCGCGGACGGTCACCAGGTCGAGGTCATGGCAGATGTCGAAAACGTGCGGGGTGGGCGGGATCAGGCCGTGCTCCATCGCCAGCACCGCCGCCGCCGTGTCCAGCACGGGCGCCGCGCAGAAGCTGCGGCCGATGCCGGTCTTCGGCGCGGTGACCGGCACCCGCCTGCCGTGCGCGCCCAGGGCGTCGCCGATCGCGAGCGCCTCGGCACGGTCCGCCTCCGGCACCCCGAGGGCGTCGGCGAAGACCACGTCGATCTCCTCCGGGGCGCAGCCGGCCTCGTCCAGGGCGCCCCGGATGGCCTGGGCGAGCCCCTCGCGGGACTGCTCCCAGCGGGAGGCCCCGGTGAAGGTCGCCGCGTGCCCGACGAGGGAGGCCCGCACCCGCGCTCCCCGCTCCCGGGCCGAGGACTCCTCCTCCACCACGAACATGGCGCCGCCCTCGGCGGGCACGAACCCGCACGCCCCCTCGGTGAACGGGCGGTAGGCGCGCGCCGGGTCGTCGGCGGTGCTCAGCTCCGCGTAGCCGAGCTGGCACACCACCGAGTACGGGGCGAGCGGAGCCTCCGTCGCCCCGGCCACGATCACGTCGGTGCCGCGCCGCACGGCGCGCGCCGCGTGCGCGAGGGCGTCCAGCCCGCCCGCCTCGTCGGCGGCGACGACCGAGCAGGGCCCCTTGAAGCCGCGGCGGATGGAGATCTGGCCGGTGCTCGCGGCGTAGAACCAGGCGATCGACTGGTACGGGCCGACGAAGCGACTGCCCTTGCCCCACAGCTGCTGCAGCTCGCGCTGCCCGAACTCGCCGCCGCCCGAGCCGGCCGCCGTGACCACGCCGACGGCGAACGGCTCGCCGGAGGTGTCGGCGTGGCCCAGACGGGCGTCGTCCAGCGCCAGGTCGGCGGCGGCCATCGCGAAGTGCGTGAACCGGTCGGTCTGGACGAGGTAGCGCTCCTCGACCGCGGCCGCGGGATCGAAGTCCCGGATCTCGCCGGCCACCCGCAGCGGCAGGTGCTCACAGCCCTCGCGGGTGACCCGGTCGAGGACGCTGATGCCCTCCTGGGTGGACTTCCAAAAGGACTCGGTGCTGGTTCCGTTGGGCGCGACCACACCGATGCCGGTGACGGCCGCGCGCCGCGGATGCGGTTCGCTCATCGTGTCCTCCCTCTCGGCCGGGTCAGGACCACCGCGGACTGGAAGCCGCCGAACCCGCTGCCCACGGAGAGCACGGTGTTCAGCCTCCGCTCGCGGGCCACCCGCGGGACGTAGTCCAGGTCGCACTCGGGGTCGGGGGTCTCGTAGTTCGCGGTGGGCGGCACCACCTGGTGGGCGAGGGCCAGCACGCAGGCGACGACCTCGATGGCGCCGATCGCGCCGAGGGAGTGGCCCACCATGGACTTGATGGAACTCATGGGCGTCGAGTACGCGTGCTGCCCCAGGGCCCGTTTCACCGCCGCCGTCTCGTGACGGTCGTTCTGCTGGGTGCCGGAGCCGTGGGCGTTGACGTAGTCGACCGCCGTGCCGTCGAGCCGGGAGTGGTCCAGGGCCACCCCGATGGCGCGGGCCATCTCCAGGCCCTCCCTGGTCAGACCGGTCATGTGGTAGGCGTTGCCGAAGGTGGCGTAGCCGCTGAGCTCGCAGTACACGTGGGCCCCGCGGGCCCGGGCGTGCTCCAGCTCCTCCAAGACCAGCACCGCGCCGCCCTCGCCCATCACGAAGCCGTTGCGGTCGGCGTCGAAGGGACGTGAGGCGTGGGCCGGGTCGTCGTTGTTCGGGGACGTGGCCTTGATCGCGTCGAAGCAGGCCATCGTGATCGGAGATATGGGCGAATCGGAGGCGCCCGCTATGCACACGTCGGCCCGTCCCTCCTCGATCGTGTGGAAGGCGTACCCCACCGCGTCCAGGCCCGAGGTGCAGCCCGTGGAGACGGTCTGCACCGGTCCGCGCGCCTCGAACCGCTCCGCGACCGTCGACGCCAGCGTGCTCGGCGCGAACGCCCGGTGCAGGTGCGGCTCCGCCTCCCGGTGGTCGACGTCCCAGCGCTCGCCCCGGTGGCTGACCAGGACGTAGTCGTGCTCCAGCCGGGTGGTGCCGCCGACCGCGGTGCCCAGGGAGACCCCGACCCGCCAGGGGTTCTCCCGGGCGAGGTCCAGGCCGGCGTCCCGGACCGCCTCCTCGCCGGCCACCAGCGCGAACTGGATGTACCGGTCGCTGCGGGCGATCTGGTCCGCGTCCAGTCCGTGGGCCGCCGGGTCGAAGTCGCACTCGGCGGCGATCCGCGAACGCAGACCGGACGGGTCGAAGAAGGTGATGCCCCGCGTCGCGGTGCGCCCGTGGGACAGCAGGTCCCAGAACGCGGGGACGCCGATGCCGCCCGGCGCGACGACGCCTATCCCGGTGACCGCCACACGCCGGTTCATGAGCCGACCACCGGAACCGCGTCGGTCTGCTCGGTGTCCACGTGGCCGAGCGGCGGGGTCGGGGCCAGCGGGCCGAGGTGGAAGACGATGCGGGCCTCGACGTCGCCGACGTTGCGGAAGCGGTGCCGCATGTTGACGGGGATCATGAGTCCCTGCTCGGGCCGCAGGGGGTGGGGCTCTCCGTCCAGGTCGACCTCCAACTGCCCGCAGACGACGTACACGAACTCCTCGGAGTAGGGGTGGTAGTGCTCGCCGATGCGGTCACCGGGCTGCACGATGGCCACGCCCATGAAGCCGCTGGTCGAGCCGACCGTGGTGGGCGTGAGCATGGCGCGCAGATCACCGCCGCGCCGGGTGTTGGGCTCGACCTCGCTGAGATCCACGATTCTGGGACGGGATGTGATCACGACGATGCTCCGATCGTGTGCTGTGTCGACAGGGGGGCCGGAAGGCCGCCACGACCCGTGTGCCGGACTGGTCAGGCGCGGGGGGAGAGGCGGTCGGTGATGAGGTCCATACGGGCGAGGTCGAGGAAGCGCGTGAGGCCGCCGTCCCGCGGTGCGGAACCGCGCCCGTCGGCGGCGCCCTCGGGGAACGTCGTCAGCTCCGCCGCCTGCGCCGGGTCCGGCAGGCCGAGGGAGAGGGCGGGGTCGCCGGCGGTCAGGCCGCCCCGGACGTCGATCAGCCGTACCACGACGTCGTCGCGCTGGAAGATGGTGCTGCCCAGGACCGGGTTGAGCGGGTCGTCCGCCGCCGCCTCGTCCTGCTGGGCCAGCAGGCGGGCCAGCCGCATGCCGCAGCCGGGCCGGGCCGGGTAGTACAGCGCGTGCCGCTCCGCCGCCGGGTCGTCCCGCTCCGCCGCCACGTGGTGGACGGCGGGCAGCGCCGCCCGGGTGAAGAAGACGCGGGCCGACTCGGGGTCGTCGAGGTCGCGGTCCTGCTCCAGGTAGGGGTTGATGGCCTCCTCGACGGCCCGCACCTCGGGCTGCCGGGCCACGTGCCGCAGCGCCGCGAGCAGGTCGCCCCGCACCTCGATGGCCCGCACCACACGGTTGCCGTGCATGAACAGGGACGTGCGGCACAGCCGGGTGGTGTCGTCGACCCTCGGGTTCGGCGGGGCGTAGTCGGCGAGGATCCCGGCGACGGCGTCCTCGCTGCCCGGCTTGACCGTGAAGGTGAGGGCGTGACGGGTGACGCCGTCACCGATCCGGGGCCTGGCCTGGAGGCTGCGCCGGCCGGGCTCGGCGCCGTCCGCCGGGCCGCCGGTCTCGCGGACGACGTGGAAGCGCAGCGACCTGGTGTCCCGGACGCAGCTGTGCAGCGGCTCCACCATCCGCACGTGCTCCTCGCTGTTCACCCAGGTGAGGAACGGCGGGGCGCTCTCCCACTCGCTGGTGATGAGCCACTGGCTGGGGTTCTCGATGGACTGGCACAGCTGGTCGCTGACGTGCCCGGGAACGGAGGCGACCTGGGTGCACAGTTGCTCGTACGCCTCCAGGAACTGGTGCTGGGCGCCGTCGTTGACGTCCACCAGCAGGACGACCCGGAGCCGGGAGCCGTCGAACACGGACTGGGAGACACGCGACGACACCTGTCGTGTCAGCGGCCTGGAAGCGGGTGCGGTGGTGGTCATACTGGGCACATCTCCTTCGCGGGGAGGACGGGGAGGACAGAGCAGGGGGCGGAGTTCACTTGCGTTCACTTGCGGCATGCGGTGCGGGCGTGCCTCGATCTTGAGCCGGTCCCCACCGGCGCGCGATCCGGGTGGACTACGTGGGTGACCGGCCGCTCCGGGGAGCCCGGTGAACTCACTTCAGGTGGGCGAAGACCACGAGGTTGGCTGTGTAGTCCTTGGCCGTGCGGTCGTAGTCACCCGCACAGGTGATGAGCCGGACCTGGGCCTCGTCCGTGTCGGCGTAGACGCGGCGGTCGGGGAAGTGGTCCTTGTCGAAGGTCTCGGTGTCGTCGACCACGAAGGACGCCTTGCGCCCGTCGGCCCGCTCGACGTGGAAGACGTCGCCCTTCTCCAGGTCGGTGAGCTCGGCGAAGACGGCGGCCGCGGTGGCCGTGTCGACGTGACCGGCGATGATCGCGGTGCCCGCCTCCCCGGGGGAGGCGCCCTTGGCGTACCAGCCGACCAGGTTGGTGTCGTGGGGCGGCGGGGCCTCGAGCTGTCCCTTGGCGTTGATGGCGAGGTCGACGAAGGGGGCGTCGACCGAGATCTTCGGGATGAGCAGCCGCACGGGCTTCGAGCGCGGCAGGTGCCTGCCCTTCGCGTGCCGTGCGGAGGAGCCGGAGGAGCCGGACGGGCCGTCCGACGGGGCGGCGGCCTGCGGGGCGCGCGGCGGGTGGGAGGGGGCGGACGAGGTCCGGTTGCCGCCGAACAGGTTGAGCGTGAGGACCAGCAGCACCACAGCGCACAGGACGGTCACGGTTCCGCGGGATCCCTGACCGGTGGGCTCGGGCGCGGTGTCGGTGGGGGAGGGGGAAGGGGACACTGCCATCGGGACGACCTCACTGGTGCGCGGCTGCGGAGCTCAGGAGCGGGTGGGGGCCGGGCCGGGGCCGCCACGGGGTGCGTCGTGGCGGCCACGGCTGCTATCGCGTCCGGCACGGGATCAGGCCAGGCCGTGCGCGGTCTTCTTGCGGCGCACGACGTACAGACCGGTGCCGGCGAGGGCCAGAACGGCGAGACCGCCCGCGGTCACGCCGGGCTCGGCGAGCGCGCCGCCCCCGGTGTGCATCCCGCCGCTGGGCTTGTCGTGGCCGCCGCCCCAGGACTTCTCCTCGTCGTCCTTGCCGTAGGACTTGTCCTCGTCGTCCTTGCTCCAGGACTTGTCCTCGTCGTCCTTGCCGTAGGACTTGTCCTCGTCGTCCTTGGACCAGGAGTCCTTGCCGTGCTCGCTGTCCTTGTCCTTGTACGACTCCGGGTCGTGCTTGGGGTCGTGGCCGCCGTCCTCGGTGTTCGCGAGGAACAGCGCGCCGCCGCCCGTGTGCACGCCGCCGCTGGGCTTGCCGTGCTTGTCGCCCTTGTCGTGGTCCTTCCAGGAGCCGTACTTGTCGCCCTTGTCCTCCTTGTCCTCGCCGTCGTCGTCCTTGTCCCCGTTGTCGTCCTTGTCGCCGTTGTCGTCCTTCGACGAGCTGTCGTCGTCCTTGGAGGAGCTGTCGTCGTCCTTCGACGAGCTGTCGTCGTCCTTCGAGGACGAGTCGTCGTCCTTGTCCCCCTTGTCGGAGGAGTCGTCCTTCTTGCTGTAGGACGACCCGTCGTGCTGCCACTCGCCGTCGGCCGCGTAGGAGCCGGGCACGGCGAGGGCGAGCGCGGCCGAGGCCGCCGCGGTTGCCAGCAGGAAACGAGCAGAACGCATGGTGATTCCTTCCGCCAAGGCCGAGCAGCTGGCGGTTTGTCAGCTGAGGGAACCCGACCCCGACGTGATCCACCGTCAGCCAGGTCCCCGGCTCTCACCACTCGGGGCGCTCAGCCGAGTGAACGCCCCGGCCGCGCGGAGCGC
Organism: Streptomyces sp. NPDC017936; assembly: GCF_044328485.1. Taxonomy (NCBI): domain Bacteria; kingdom Bacillati; phylum Actinomycetota; class Actinomycetes; order Kitasatosporales; family Streptomycetaceae; genus Streptomyces; species Streptomyces sp. NPDC017936. Next base: position 667,142 of record NZ_JBIRHK010000002.1, read on the forward strand.
CCGCCGCCGGACCGACAGCCCCTCGCGCGGCGGGAGTTGACGACTCCGGACATGCGTGTCGCCCAGCAGCCGACAGGGGGACCGCTGAGCGACACGATCGGGAGGAGGCCGGCTCGCGCCCGCCCCCGCAGGTCAGCCGAGGGCCAGAGTCGTGGTGAGAACCTGACGCAGCGTGGATTCGGGGTCCGGGACCGCACCCGCCGTCCGCCAGGCGACGAACCCGTCGGGGCGGACGAGCACGGCGCCGGAGCGGGTCGTGCCGTGACGCTCCGCCCAGTCCGCACCGTCCTCGGGGACGAGCTCGGCGCCGGACCCGTCGCCGATCCGGTACGGGACGAGCGGCAGCGACATCCGCTCCGCGAGCCGCAGGGCGGCCGCGTGCCAGCCGTTCGGTTCCCCCGCGTCGCTGAGCAGCACCAGGGACCGCTCGTAGAGGTCGAGGGTGGAGATCCGCCGGCCCTGGTGCCGTACCCACAGGTGTGGTGCCCTGCTGCCGGGCTCACCGGTCAGGGCGAGCCGCTCCGGGACGACCGTGCCCGCCGGGTCGGCGTCCACGACGGCGCCGCGCGGATAGCGGTAGCCCAGGGTCACGTTCAGGATGCCGCGCTGCGGCGCGCCGCCGGTGCCGGGCGCGGGGCTGTAGCCGGGGTGGCTGTGCTCGACCGACCGGGCGGCCGCGCGGGCGCTGGTGGTCTCCGCCACCGGACGCCGTTCGTCGTCGTAGGTGTCCAGCAGCCCGTCCCCCGCCCAGCCGCCGAGCACCGCGGCCAGCTTCCAGGCGAGGTTGTGCGCGTCCTGGATGCCCGTGTTGGAGCCGAAGGCGCCGGTGGGCGACATCTCGTGGGCCGAGTCGCCGGCCAGCAGGACCCGGCCGGAGCGGTAGGCGCGCGCGACGCGCTGGGCGGCGTGCCAGGGAGCCTTGCCGGTGACCTGCACGTCGAGGTCCGGCACCCCGACCGCCCGCCGGATGTGGTCGGCGCAGCGCTCCTCGGTGAAGTCCTCGATGGTCTCGCCCCGCTCGGGGTGCCAGGGCGCGTGGAAGACCCAGTTCTCCCGGTTGTCCACGGGCAGCAGCGCCCCGTCGGCGTCCGGGTTCGTCAGGTAGCACACGATGAAGCGGCGGTCCCGCACCACGTCCGCCAGGCGGCGGGAGCGGAAGGTGACGCTGACGTTGTGGAACAGCTCGCCGGGGCCGCTCTGACCGATGCCGAGCTGCTCCCGCACGGGACTGCGCGGGCCGTCGGCGGCGACCAGGTAGTCGGCCCGGACGGTGGTGTGCTCACCCGTCTCGCGGCTCTTGACCAGCGCCGTGACGCCCTCGGGGTCGGTGTCGAACGACATCAGCTCGGTGGCGAAGCGCAGGTCGCCACCGAGCTTGACCGCGTGGTCGAGCAGGACCGGCTCCAGGTCGTTCTGACTGCACAGGCACCAGGTGCTCGGGCTGAACCTGGCCAGGCCGCCGCCCGGGTCGATGTCCCGGAACAGCCACTCGCCCGCGTCGCCGGCCAGGGTGGGCGTCTGCAGGATGCCGTGGTTGTCGGCCAGCGTGGCCGCGGCGTCGCGGATCGCCTCCTCGATGCCGGCCACCCGGAACAGCTCCATCGTGCGGACGTTGTTGCCGCGTCCGCGGGGATGGATGGAGGTGCGGGCGTGGCGCTCCACCAGGGTGTGCCGCACCCCCAGCCGGCTCAGGAACAGTGAGGTCGACAGACCCACCAGGGATCCGCCGACGACGAGGACGGGAACCTTGTGGACGGGGTCGGCGTGATCGGCTGTCTCGTTCATCACTCGCCTCCAGTGCGTGGTGTGGCCGCCGATGCGGCCGGATACGGCCGGGACCCTCATGCATGCCCCGCACGGCACCCGCACGGCGGACGGCGGCTCAGGCTTCACTCGCTTACCCCGCGGCGGCGGCCGGGCGGTCGGCCCCCGCGCCCGGTCCCCGGCCGCGGGGGCGCGTCCGAACGGACCGGGCGCCCGTCCTTTCGGCCCCCGCCGCTACGCAGGATGGGCGATTCCGGGTGGTCGGGACGTCCGCCGGTGTCCATACTCCTTGCAGCGAGCCACCGCCGTGCTCCGGCCTCGCGCCCTTCTTCCTTCCCCGACGCGCCGGCGAGGACCGCACCCTCCCGAGGCCACCCCCGTGCGACCTCCTTGCTCCGCGTCCCCGACCCCCCTCGACACGCAGGGGCCGACCCACCTCCCCGAAAGGAAGGCACACCCCATGACCGACACCGCCGACACCACGGAGCAGCCGGCCGGGACCACCGTGGAGCAGACGGACCGCACCCCCTGGCAGACGCCCGGCTACACGGTCGTCGACACCGCTCTGGAGGTCACCGCCTACTCCCTCTCCGCCCGCTAGTCCGCCGCCGTGCTGCTGCAGGTGCTCGGCACCGCGGCCGGCGGCGGCATCCCTCAGTGGAACTGCGCGTGCCCCGGATGCTCCGGGGCACGCGTGCATCCCGAGCGCCGCCGCCGCCACGCCTCGCTCGCGGTCCGTACGGACGAGGGCCGCTGGTACCTCGTCAACGCCACCCCCGACATCGGCGACCAGATCGAGGCCCACCCGGCGCTCCACCCGGGGCCCGGGGCCCGGCAGACCCCGATCGCCGGGGTGGTCCTCACCGACGCCGAACTCGACCACACCCTGGGCCTCGCGCGGCTGCGCGAGGCGGACGGCCTGGAGATCCTCGCCACGGCCCCGGTCCGCCGCGCACTGACCGACCGCCTGCGGCTCGACGCGGTGCTGGGCCCGTACACCACCCTCACCTGGCGGGACCTGCCGTGCCACGGCGGGACCTCCGGGCCGGCCGGCCGCGGCCCGCGGATCAGCGCCGTCCCCGTCTCCGCGAAACGCCCCCGCTACGCCGCCGACGCCCCCGAGGACGACGCCTGGGTCGTGGCCCTGCGCCTGTACGAGCCGGCCACCGGGAAGTCGGCGGTCTACGCCCCCGCCGTCGCCGTCTGGTCCGACGCGCTGCACCAGGCCGCCGCCGAGGCCGACTGCGTCATCGTCGACGGCACCTTCTGGGACGACGACGAGCCGCGCCGCACCGGCATCTCCTCCCGCACCGCCACCGGCATGGGCCACCTGCCCATCGACGGGCCGGGCGGCACCGCGGGCATCCTCGCCTCGCTGTCCGCCCGCTGCTTCTACACGCACCTCAACAACACGAACCCCCTCGTCGACCCCGCCGCGGCCCAGCACAAACAGCTGGCCCGACTGGGTGTCGAGGTGGCCGACGACGAAATGGTGATCGAGCTGTGACCACGGCACCCGCCGCCCCGACGGCGCCCTGGAGCCCCGACGAGTTCGAAGCCCGCCTGCGCGCGGTGGGCCAGGAGCGGTACCACGACCACCACCCCTTCAACGTCCGGATGCACGAAGGCGACCTCAGCCCGGCCGAGGTGCGCCGCTGGATCACCAACCGCTTCCACTACCAGCGCCACATCCCCGTCAAGGACGCCCTGATCGTCGCGAAGCTGGACCGCCCGCGACTGCGGCGCATGTGGCTGCGGCGGATCGAGGACCACGACGGCCGCACCGAGGGCGAGGGAGGCATCGAGCGCTGGCTGCGGCTCGGCGAGGCGGCCGGCCTGGACCGCCGGAGCCTGCTGACGGGCGCCTCCGTCCTGCCGGGCGTCCGGCTGGCGGTGGAGGGCTACGTCAACTTCTGCCGGCTGCGTCCGCCGCTGGAGGCCGTCGCGGCCTCGCTCACCGAGCTGACCGCTCCCGATCTGATGCGCCGGCGCATCGACGCCTTCGAGCGCCACTACTCGTGGATCGCGCCGGACGGGCTCGCCTACTTCCGCACCCGTGTCGACCAGGGCCGCCGCGACAGCACCGAGGCGCTCGCGCTGGTCATGGAGTGGGCCCGCACCCGCGAGGACCAGGAACGGGTCCTCGCCGCGCTGGCCTTCAAGTGCGACGTCCTGTGGGCCCTGCTCGACGCCGTGCAGCAGGGACGTCCGGGAGAGCGGGACCGGGCGGAGCGACGGCACCCGGACGGGGAGCCGGGTCCGGAGGGCGCGCGGGGCCCGGACGGCGGCCGGGACCTGGGCGGCGTGCCGGGTGCGGACGGTGCGCGGGGGCCGGACGGCGGCCGCGGCTCGGACGGTCTGCGGGGCCTGGAGGGCGGCCGCGGCCTGGACGGCCGGCCGGAGCCGGACGGGCAGCCGGAGCCGGACGTCCGGCCCCGGCGGGCCGGTTCGCGGGGCCGGGGGTGACCGCGGTGCCGGGCGGCGCGTGGCGCCCCGCCCTCGCCCCCGCCCTGATGCTGCGGCACGACACCGTGCGCGGCACGGACCTCCTCGTCCTGCCGGAACGCGTCGTCGTCCTCCAAGGGCACGCCGGCCGCATCGTCCGCCTGTGCGACGGCACGCGCACCGTGCGGGGAATCGTCGACGAGCTGGCCGGGCGCCACCCGGACGCCCCGGTGGCCACCGAGGTGCCCGCCTTCCTCGACCGCCTGCACCAGGAGGGCTGGCTCACGTGAGCGTTCTCGAGGCCACGGAGGTCCCGGCGGACCCGGCACGCCCCTGGGCGCTGCTCGCCGAGCTCACCCACGCCTGCCCCCTGCACTGCCCCTACTGCTCCAACCCGCTGGAACTGGCCCGCCGCTCCGCCGAACTGACGGCCGACGACTGGGCGGACGTCCTGCGCCAGGCCGCCGGGCTGGGCGTCGTGCACACCCATCTCTCCGGCGGCGAACCGCTGCTGCGGCCCGACCTGGAGCGGATCGTGGCCGCGGCCGAGGCCGCCGGGATCTACACCCAGCTGGTCACGAGCGGCACCGGCCTGGACGAGGCCCGGCTGACCGCGCTGCGGGCGGCCGGGCTGCGCAGCGTGCAGCTCTCCGTCCAGCACGCCGACCCCGCGGCCAACGACCGGATCGCCGGACGCCCGTCCTCCTTCGCCGCCAAGGAGCGGGCCGCGGCCCTCGTGCGCCGGGCCGGGCTGCCGCTCGGCCTCAACGTGGTGCTGCACCGGGACAACCTCGACGCCGTCGACTCCCTCGTCGAACTGGGCGCGTCCTGGGGAGCGGACCGCGTCGAGCTGGCCAACACCCAGTTCTACGGCTGGGGCCTGCTCAACCGCGCCGCGCTGCTGCCGACGCGCGAACAGCTGGCCCGCGCCCGGGAGTCGGTCGAACGGTGGCGGGAGCGGCTCGCCGGCCGGGTCGAGCTGGTCTGGGTCCTCCCCGACTACTTCGACGGAGTCGCCAAGCCCTGCATGGGCGGCTGGGGGGCGGTCTCGCTCACCGTCGCCCCCGACGGCACCGTCCTGCCCTGTCCGGCCGCCGCCTCCCTCCCGGACCTCGACCCGCCGAACGTCCGGGACCACACGCTCGCCTGGATCTGGGAGCGTTCCCCGGCCTTCGGCCGCTACCGCGGCACCGGCTGGATGACCGGCCCCTGCGGCACCTGTCCGCGCCGCGAGGAGGACTTCGGCGGCTGCCGCTGCCAGGCGTACGCCCTCACCGGCGACGCCGCCCGCACCGACCCGGCGTGCGCGCTGTCCCCCGACCACCACCTCGTCCGCGCCCTCACCGACGGCGCCCCCGCCCCGGAACCACCGCCGTACGTGCACCGCCGCCCGGGGGCCCTGCCGCAAGCCCGCTGACGTCCGGACCCGGTCCCCGCACCGCACACAGCACGCACGAACGCACCGCACGCGCCGGCACATCGCACACGCCGGCACACCGCACACGCGGGCACCGGCACGAGCGGGCACACGCACAGAGGTCCTCGGAGCCGCGCCGTCCGGGCTCCGAGGACCTCTTCGCGTTTCACAGAGCTCCGAGGTTCTCCGCGGGTTCCAGCTTTCTCCGCGCGATCCCGGGAACGGACGCCTCCGTGGCGGCGCGGGGCGGGACGAGCACGCGGCCCACGACCACGGCGTAGAACAGTCCGGAGGCCAGGACGAGGGCGAAGTCCGGCGGGTACAGGGTGAGCATGCGCCAGAGCGCGCCGCCGACCCACAGCAGGGCCGTGCCGCCGCTCCAGACCCAGACGCCGACGCCGAAGCGCCTGTTCCTCTTCCGGCCGGCGGCGGCCGAGCCGGTGGGCCGCCAGGCCTGGCGCCTGCCGCGGGCGATGTCCCAGATGGCGAACAGGTGCGCCCAGCCGTACATCAGGCGCACGGCCCAGGCCTCGATCCGGTAGGGGCACCTGTGCCAGCAGGGGAAGATCAGCAGCGTGTAGACGACGCTGGGCAGGACCAGCGCCGCGTACTCGACCTTGAGTTTCTCGGGCATGGCCACCAGCAGGACGATCGGGATCAGCGGGGCCACGACGGTGAACAGGGCGGTGTGGATGTAGTAGAGGAAACCGGAGAAGTAGCAGAGCCGGGTGGTGAGCCTGAGCTTGGCGCTCCAGAACTTCCTGCTCCCGAGCAGGCTCATGGAACCCGAGCACCAGCGGTACTGCTGGTGGTAGAAGGCGCTCTTGTTGTCGGGGCAGTTGCCGGTGGCGAGCGGAATCGGCACGTAGCGCAGCGTCCAGCCCAGACGGCCCAGGTCGAAGCCCGTGTGCACGTCCTCCGAGTGCTCGATCAGCGTGGTGCCGCCGTTGGCCTCCAGGGCCGCCCGCCGGTAGACGGCGCAGCTGCCGACGCAGATGGCGCCGCCGTGGCGCTGACGGGACACCTGGATGGCCCGGTAGAACAGCTCCTGGACGGCGCCGGCGCCGCGTTCGATCCACGTCTGCCGGTCGGCCACGCGGAAGTACTGCGGTGACTGGACGATGCCGGTCTCGGGGTGGCGTTCCATGTACGGCAGCAGTTCGTGCAGCAGGTCCGCACGGGGAGCGAAGTCGGCGTCGAGGATGAGGACGTACTCCTCGTCGGAGATGCCCAGTCCGTAGTGCAGGTTGCCGGCCTTCTTGAACCAGCCCCGGTTGGGCCGGCTGCCGTAGACGAAGCCGAGCTCACCGGCCAGGGCGGCGAGCTCGGGGGCCGCGGAGTCGTCGAGCACGTACGGGGTGACCTTGCCGGGGTAGTGGTCGGCGAGGCGGCGCACGTGCGTCCAGGTGTTCCTCAGGACGTCGAGGGGTTCGCCGCACACCGGCAGGAAGACGGCGACCGTCGGATACACCGTCGGACGCCATTCCTCGACCAACCGGCGATGGGCCACGAGGTCGAAGTCGGCGGTGAAGCTGTTCACGCGCAGCGAGACGATGTAGTAAAGGACGCTGAAGCCCAGGCACGGCAGCAGGACGAACAGCAGTGTCGACGACCGGATCAGCATGAACTGGCTGAGGACGAGGCAGCTCATGCTGATGAGCGAGGCGACCGTGAGGACCCAGAGGTGACGCCTCGCGTAGGAGTACTTCTCCTTGTCGTCCGGGGGTTGGGGGAGTACGCAGGTGGCGCTCTCCTCGAACCGATGAGTTATCTTCCGGCCGGTTGTCGGCCGGTCCGTCGTCTCCATCGTGGTGTCGGAGGAATCAACGCTCAAGGTGTGCTCCTTGAATGTGGTGGTCCCTCAAACCACTAGCCAGACAGGCTGTGACCTGCGCATTCGGCTAAGCCGATTGCTGCACCGGTCGCTCGAATGAAGGATGCGCCGGAGTGGCTGGCCGACCCGGGACGAGGAAGTGCGGTTATCCGAAAGCCTGGTGATCGGAATAATCTCGACGGGTAGGGCCGGGGCGACGCGACGCCGGGCGGTCGTGCCCCGCAGGGGTGAACATTCACCGTCGCCCGGACGAAGCGCGGGGGCGCCGCATAACGAATGACTGTCGTTTCGTCATATTTGCCTTCGGATTCATTCCCACGAACTGGAGGCAGAAGTGCGTTCACTGACTTCCCGCAGCCGTCGCGTCGCCTGGTCTTCGCTGGCCCTCGCGGGGACGCTCGGCTTTCTTCCCGCGACCCCGGCGCACGCGGAGGGAAGCGGAACGGCGGCCAAGGCCGTGACTCCGATCCAGGCGTACGGCAAACTCCGCGTCTGCGGCACACAACTGTGCTCCCAGTCCGGCAAACCGGTCCAGCTGCGGGGCATGAGCACGCACGGCACGCAGTGGTACCCGCAGTGCCTGACCGCCGCCGCCCTGGACGCCCAGGCACGCGACTGGAAGGCCGGCGTGCTGCGCGTCTCGACGTACGCGCGGGAGGGCGGCTACCACGCGAATCCGAAGAAGTACACCGAACTGGCGAGCCGGCTCGTCGACATGGCGACCGCCCGCGGCATGTACGTCATCGTCGACTGGCACACGATCCACCCGGGGGACCCGCACCAGGACCTCGCCAACGCGCGCACGTTCTTCCGGCAGATCGCCGAGAAGCACAGGAACAAGACCAACGTCCTCTACGAGATCGCCAACGAGCCGCACCACGTGAGCTGGCCCACGATCAAGGACTACGCCCAGCAGATCATGCCGGTGATCCGCTCCCGCGTCCCCGACAGCGTGATCCTCGTCCCGACGCGGGGCTGGGCGACGTTCGGCCTGGCGGAGCGCAGCAACGAGAAGATCGTCGTCGACGACCCCGTACGCGACAAGAACGTCATGTACACCTTCCACTTCTACGCGACCGCGGGACGCGAGCAGTTCCTCAAGGTCCTCGACCGCGCCTCGGACAAGCTCCCGATCTTCGTCACGGAGTGGGCCGTCGCGTCCTGGAACGGCTGGGGCACCGACTACGCCATGGCCCAGAAGTTCGTCGACGTCATGGCCAAGAAGAAGATCAGCTGGACGAACTGGAGCCTCTCCGACAACCACAAGGACCTCTCGGTCTTCAAGAAGGGCGCCTGCGGCACCGCCAAGTTCACCGGCACCGAGCTCACCCCCAACGGCGTGTGGGTCAGGAACCGGGTCAGGGGCTGAGCACCCGCCCGTTGCGCACCGCTGCCGGCCGCTCCCGGCCTCTCCCCACCTCGGACGTCGTCATCAGCCGCTTTCAGGAGGATCCGCCTGTGTCCATCGTCAGAACCGGCCGGACGGCCGTGGCCCGCGCCGTGATCGCCGTGGCCGCGGCCGCCGGTCTGCTGGCCGTGCCCGCCGCCACCGGCCACGCCACGCCCTGGCCCGGCGGGCCGGACGGGCCCGGCCGTGCCGTCCCCTGGCCCGACGGGTTCGGCCCCGCGCCGTGGTCCGCCGAGCCCGCCCCGTCCGAACCCAGGGCCTCCGCGCCCTCGGGCGTCAAGACCGTCTCGTCGGGCTGGAACATCCCCTGGGGCGTGAACTGGCTGCCGGACGGCACGGCGCTGATCAACGAACGGGACTCGCTCAAGCTGTACCGGGTCACCCGGTCCGGCGCCAGGTCCGAGGTCAAGGCCGAGCCGCACATCGCCGCGTTCGGCAGCGGCGCCTCGCTGCTCGGGATCGCGGTGTCGCCGAACTGGAGCCGGGACCACCACATCTTCGTCTACCACGGGGCGAAGAACGACTGCCGCATCGCCCGGCTGACCTTCGACGGCTCCCGGATCAGCGACTACACGCCGCTCGTCACCGGCATCAAGAGGGGCCTGCACAACGGCGGCCGCATCAAGTTCGGCCCGGACGGCTACCTCTACGCCACCACCGGCGACGCGGACGAGCCGCGCATCGCGCAGGACAAGAAGTCGCTCAACGGCAAGATCCTGCGCATGACCAAGGCGGGCAAGCCGGCACCGGGCAACCCCTTCGGCACCCTCGTCTACTCCTACGGCCACCGCAACCCGGAGGGCCTCACCTGGGACGACCGGGGGCGCCTGTGGGAGACGGAGATCGGCGAGGCGACGCACGACGAGCTGAACCTCGTCAAGCCCGGCAGGAACTACGGCTGGCCCACCTGCGAGGGCCCCTGCTCCACCGCCGGCATGACCGCTCCCGCGCACCACTGGCACCCCAGCCGGGGCGTGCCGAGCGGTCTGGTGTACACCGACGGCGCCCTGTACGTCGCCGCGCTCAGGGGCCAGCGCCTGTGGCGCATCCCGGTCCACGCCACCGGCATCGGCACCCCGGTCGCGTACTACGCCGACACCTACGGCCGTCTGCGGGACGTCGTGAAGGTCCCGGGCGAGCGGGCCCTGTGGGTCACCACCGACAAGGCCGGCAAGAACGCGGACAAGGTGCTCGAGGTGAAACTGCGCTGACACCGGGCGGCGGGGGCGCCGGGCGCCCGGCATCCGGCATCCGGCATCCGGCATCCGGCGTTCGCCGGCCGTCGAGAGGTCCCCGCAGGCCCGCCGGCGCGGGCTGCGGGGACCTCTCGCGCGCCGGCCGGGTGATCCGCCGGCCCGCGCCGGCCCCGGACCGACCGCCCCGCGGCCGCCCCGGGCCCCGCGGCCCGGTTCCGCGGGGCGGCCGGCACCCGGCCGGCGCACCTCACGCCCGCACCGGTCGGAGTCACCCGCGCGAGCGGCGTAGCGTCGTCAGTGTGAAGCCCACGGTCGGCGGTCTTCTGGCGCGCGCGGCGCACGAGCTCGGCTCGCGAGCGGACGCGCTCGCCGCCGACGTGGAGCGGTGCCTGCGCGGCGAACTCCCCGAACCGTGGGACGACCCGGACGTGGCCCGGGTGACCTCGGACAACATCGCCGACCACATCGCCGCCGCCCTGTCCGGCCTCGCCCAGGGCACCGGACGGACCGTGGTCGAACCACCGCTCGCCGACGAGGAGCGGGCCCGGCGGCCGGCCCGGCACGGCACCCCCCTGAGCACCGTGCTGCGCGCCTTCCGCCTGGCGCAGGGGATCGTCAACGACGGACTCCTCGCGCAGCTGCCCCGGCTCAGCGGCGACCCCGAGGCGATCAGCGCGGCGGCGCGCGAGCTGACCGCGCTGTCGACCCTCTACGTGGACCGCACCCCGGAACAGGGCGTCGCCGCGTTCGAGGAGGAGCGGGACCGGCGGCTGCGGTGGCGGACGGCCGTGGTGTACGAGGCCGGCACGCGCATCGGCACCACCCTGGACATCGTCCGCACCGCACAGGAGCCGGCCGACCTCGCCACCGAGAACTTCGCCGACGTCGTCACCGTGGACCTGCTCGACACCGCGCTGCGGGGAGAGGACACCGCGGACGGAAGCCGGCTCCTGGTGCGCCGGACGGCGCGGGGACCGGCGGCCGGGAGCGGGCCGGACGACATCGGGCCGGACGACACCGTCGCGCTGCAGCAGCTCCACACCTGCCCGGACGGGTCGCCGTCGGCGTGCGCCCTGAGCACCGGGCGGCCCTCCCGGCACCGGTACGACGGGGCCCCCGACGGCCGGCGGGCCCGCTCCGCACCGGTGGTCCCGCTGCGCGCCCGGGGCGCCACGCTGGGCGTCGCCCAGTTCCTCCGGCGCGGCGACACCGTCGGCTACGACGACGAGGACCTGCTCCTCGCCGAGGAGATCGCCGCCAGGGCCGCGGTCGCCGTCGACAACGCCCGCCGCTACGCGCACGCCCGCGCCACCGCCCTCACCCTCCAGCGCAGCCTCCTCCCGCGCGGCGCGCCGCGGCAGTCGGCCGTGGACGTCGCCTACCGCTACCTCCCGGCGGGCTCCGACGCCGGGGTGGGCGGCGACTGGTACGACGTCATCCCGCTGTCCGGCGCCCGGGTGGCCCTCGTGGTGGGCGACGTGGTCGGCCACGGCATCCGCGCCGCCGCCACCATGGGCCGGCTGCGGACCGCCGTGCGCACCCTGGCCGACATCGACCTGCCGCCCGACGAACTCCTCACCCACCTCGACGACGTCGTCCTGCGCCTGTCCGCCGAGGCCTCCACCGACCCGGAGACCGGGTCCGACGGGGACATCGGCGCCACCTGCCCGTACGCGGTCCACGACCCCGTCTCCCGCCGCTGCACCCTGGCCCGCGCGGGGCACGTGCCGCCGGCCGTCGTGGTCCGGGACGGCACGGCCCACCTCCTGGACCTGCCTCCCGGCCCGCCGCTCGGCCTGGGCGGCCTGCCGTTCGAGACGGTGGACGTCGACCTGTCCGAAGGCAGCCTGATCGCCCTGTTCACCGACGGTCTGATCGAGGCGTACGACCACGACGTCGACGTCGGCCTCACCGCGCTGCGGCACGCCCTCGTCCGGCCCGCCCCCTCCCTGGACGCGGTCTGCGACACGGTGCTCACCACCCTGCTGCCCGACCGTCCCGACGACGACATCGCCCTGCTCCTCGCCCGCACCCGCGCCCTCGGGGCCGACCAGGTCGCCACCTGGGAGGTGGAACCCGACCCGGCGGCCGTCGCCCGGGCCCGCTCGGACGTCGCCCGGCAGCTGAGCGCCTGGGGACTGGAGGAGCTCGGCTTCACCGCCGAACTGGTGGTCAGCGAACTGGTCACCAACGCCGTCCGCTACGGCCGCACCCCGATCCGGCTGCGCCTCATCCACGACCGCACCCTGCTGTGCGAGGTCTCCGACGCCGGCAGCACCACACCGCACCTGCGGCGCGCCCGGATCTTCGACGAGGGAGGGCGCGGCCTGCTGCTGGTCGCCCAGCTCGCCGAACAGTGGGGGACCCGCCACGCCCGCCGCGGCAAGACCGTCTGGGCCGAGCTGAGCGACGCCACCGGATTCCCGGCCTTCGCGCTCGAACCCGACGAGGCGGCACGGGTGGACGGCTGACCGGCGCCCGCGGCCCGCTCACCGGTCCGCACGAGCTGCGGGGCGGGCGGAACGCGTCCACGCTGGAAGAGCGGACCCGTCGTCCCCGAAGGAGTGGCCGTATGGCGAAGAGCCGTGGTGAGGGCAGGAAGCTGGAGAAGGGCGACGAGGTCGCCTGGGAGAGTCACGGCGGCCGGGCCGAGGGCGAGGTGGAGAAGGAGATCACCGAACGCACCGAGGCGGCGGGCCGCACGGTGGACGCGTCGCCCGACGCACCGCAGTACCAGGTGCGCAGCGACAAGTCCGGCAGGTCGGCGGTGCACAAGCCCTCCGCGCTGAAGAAGAAGTGAGGCGGCGTGCGGGACGAGGAGCGCAAGGAGACCTGGGACGACTTCCACGAGCTGGTGAACATGACACCGGCCCGGCTCGACGAGTGGCTCGAGTCCGAGCCCTCGCGCGGCGCCGGACAGCACCAGGACGGAGGCGAGTCCACCGGGCACGCCTCCGGCCGCCGGATCGCGCGGATCCTGCGGGCGAAGAAGGGCGACCTCTCGGACGACGACTACGAGCACATGCGCAAGGTCGTGGGCTACATCCGCCGTCACCTCGCCCAACGCCCGTCGGGGGACGTGCGGGACACCCGCTGGCGGCACTCCCTGATGAACTGGGGCCACGACCCGCTGGCCTGACCCGGCCCCGTCCGGACCGCGCTCCCCCCGCGGCCGGTGGACGAACCGGGTCGCCGGAGGGGAACAGCGGTTCGTCGGAGGGGAACAGCGCTTCGGCGCACGCCACGCCCACCGCGTCCGCGCGGCGGGCGTGGCGTGCGCCCCGGGGGAAGGACGCCCGATCCGTCAGCGGGCGAGGCGGATCCGGGTCAGGGTGTCCTCGGTCTGGCCGGCGCCGGACTTGTCGAGCACGTAGGCGGTGCCGTCGGCGACCTCCACGTGGTTGGGATTGGCGCCGGTGGCCACGGTCTCCTCGACCACGCCCCGGCGCGGGTCGACCACCGTGACGGTGGCGGCGGTGCGGTTGACCACCACGACGTCGCCGGAGCGCTCGTCGGTGGCCACCGAGAGGGCGCCGGCGCCGGTCGCCACGGACTTGGTCACGGTGCCCTTGCGCAGGTCGATCACGGACACGGTGCCCGAGGTCTGGTCGGCGGTGTAGGCCGTCCGGCCGTTCTTCGACAGGGAGACCGAGATCGGGCCGTCGCCGGCCGGGAGGAAGCGCGGAGCCGCGGAGCCGGGCGTCAGCTCGATGAGCCGGTCGTTGTTGAGGTCGGCGGCGTAGAGGGTGCCGGTCCTCTCGTCGACGGCCAGGCCGGCCGGGCCCGCGCCCTCGACGGTGACGCGCTTCTTCTCCTCGAAGGTCTTGGAGTCGAAGGCGACCAGCGTGCCGTCGCCGAAGCCGCTCGCCCAGACCGTGTCGTGCCGCTCGTCGACGACGATCTCGCGGGCGTGGGCCACGTTCGGCAGGCCGGCCAGGCGCTCGCCGGTGCGCTGGCTGTAGACGGAGACGCTGTTGTCGCGGGTGTTGGTCGTCCACACCGTGTTGTGCTCGTCGTCCACGGCGACGCCGTAGACCGCCTCGACGGCACCGGTGGCGGTGTCGGTGACCGGCGGGGTGTAGTCGGCCTCGATCTCGAGGGTCTTCGGGTCGACCTTCAGCAGGTGGGACTCGGTGACCGGCGGGCGGCCCACGGCGGAGGTGGCCCACAGGACGCCGTTCCGCTCGGAGTAGGCCGACTGGTACAGGCCCTTGGTGAGCTTCGCGGTGGTGACCTCCGCACCGCTCGTGTGCGCCGACGCGGTGCCGGCCAGCGTCAGCGTGGTGCCGGCGGCGAGCGCCACGGCGACGGCCGCGGCGACCGCGGGACGGCGGGGGGTGCGGGTGGCGGGAACGGACATGGTGGGGGAACTCCCTCTCTCGGGGATCAACGGGGTACTCACTGCAGGGGAGCAGTGGTTCGGGGGCCGCACGGTGGCGGCGTGTCAGTCGCTCGACGCGGGGCGCCCGGCGGTGCGCCGGCGGACGACGAGCAGCGTGGTGGCCGCGGCTCCGGCGGCGCCGCCGGCCGCGGCGGCCGCCGCGGACCAGGCGATCGTGGCGTAGGAGACGGGGACCGCCCCGGAGGTGGCCGCGACGGCCTTCAGGGAGTCGGTCCGGGGCGGGGCGGAGGAGTTCGCGGACGGTCCGGCGCCGTCCGTCCCGGCCGTGGTGACCGTGAACGCCACCTTCAGCGAGGTGGGCGGATCGGGCGCGAGGAACCGCAGCCAGTGGTCGCCGGCCGCCGTGTCCGCGGGGACCGTCACGTCGTCCTCGTGGGAGCCGTCGCCGTCGGCCTTCCACTGGCCGAGGACGGCCTCGTCGTCGAGCTTGATCGTGACCTGGTGCCCCGCGGGGAATCCGGTCACCCGGAAGTGGAGCGTGCCGCCGGCCTGCACCAGGCTGGCCGTGATCTCGGCCTTCGCCCCGGCGTCGTCGGTGGCGGAGGCCGGTGCGCCCGACGCGGCCGGCGCGGGGGTCGCACCCGCCGTGCCCGCTCCGGTGCCGCCCGACGTGCCGGACGCTCCGGTGCCGGACGCTCCGGACGCGCCGGACGTGACGGTGAAGCCGGCCTTGAGGCTGGTCGGCGGGTTCGGGGCGAGGAAGCGCAGCCAGTGGGCGCCCTCCGTGGTGCCGGCGGGCACCGTGACGCCGCCGGAGTGCGACCCGTCGGAACCGGTCGTCCACTGGCCGAGGATCTCGCCGTCGTCCAGCTTCACCGTCAGCTGCTGCCCGGCCGGAAAGCCCGAGACCCGGAACGAGACCTCGCCGCCCGCGGCGACCCGGGAGCCCGCGGTGACGGTGGCGGACGCCCCGGCGGCGCTGCCGGAGCCGCCGGCCGTGCCGGAACCGCCCGTCGTGCCGGAACCGCCGGTGCCGCCGGAGTTCCCGCCGCTCGATCCGCTCCCGCCGCCCGCCGAGCCGCCGCCCGCCGAGCCGCCGCTCGCGGACCCGCCCGAGCCGCCGCCCGTGGACCCGCCCGAGCCGCCGCCCGCGGACGGCGTGACGGTGAAGCCGGCCTTGAGGCTGGTGGCCGGGTCCGGGGCCAGGAAACGCAGCCAGTGCGCCCCGGCGGGGACCGACCCGGGGACCGTCACGGTGCCGGAGAACGTCCCGTCGGCCCGCACCGCGTCCGTCCACCGGGCGAGGATGTCGCCGTCGTCCAGCTTCACGGTGACGTCCTGGCCCGTGACGAACCCGGAGAGGGCGAAGGAGACCTTGCCGCCCGCGGCGACCTGGGCGCCGCCGGTCAGCCGCACGCTCGGTCCGGCCGCCGGGGGTGCGGTCGGTGTCGGTGTCGGCGTGGGCGTCGGCTGCGGCGCCGGGGTGGTGGGCGCGGGGGAGGCGGTGACCGTCAGATCCGCGCTGCGCACACTCGTCCGCGGAGCCAGGAACCGCAGCCAGTGGCCGCCGCCGGCGCTCGCGTCGGCGGGAACGGTCACCGTGCCCGACACGCTGCCGTCCGCGCCGATCGGGAACTGCCCGAGCAGGGCGGTGTCGTCGAACTTGACGCTCAGGGTCGCCCCGGCCGGAAAGCCGGTGGCGGTGAACGGCACCTCGCCGCCCGGCCGTACCGAGGACGCGCCCAGGGCGACCGAGGGCGCGGCCGCGTCCGCCGCGGACGCCACCGTGCCGGTGGCCTCCGTGCCGCCCGGGCCGGCCACGGCCACCGGCGCGGCGCAGAGGGCGCCCAGACCGAGGGTCGCGCCGGCGGTCAGGACGGCCACGCGGCTCAGCCGGGCACCGGAGGGCGAAGCGGATCTGTCAGAGGTCATGATGCTGCTCCTGGCAGGCGGACGTCCGGGAGGGGACGGAGGGGAGAGGAGGAGGCACGACGGGGCGGCGACGGCCGGCGCGGAACACGACGTGCGATCAAGTAAGGTAAGGCTAACCTAACTCAGAGATCATGGACCGTCAATTGGATTCCGTACACACGCTTCTGGCCTCGCCTCCCCGGAACACCCCGCACCACCCGCCCCGTCCGGCCCGGCCGCACCCGGTACCCCGGCTGGCCGAGCCCGTCCGGGCGCTGCCCGGCCCGGACGGCGTCGAGGAGTTCTGGGCCGAGGTCCGCGCCCACGGCACGCCCCTGGTGGGGCCGGACCCGTACGGCAGCGCCGAGCACCGGGCGGTGACGTTCCTGTGGCGCGGCACGACCGCCACCCGGGCCGTCGAGGCGCTGCCCAACAAGCTGGGCGATCCGCGCGCCCCCGAGAACAACCTGATGGAGCGCGTCCCGGGGACGGACGTGTGGCACCTCACGCTCCGGCTGCGCCACGACTGGCGCGGCACCTACGAACTGCACGTCGACGAGGGGACCCGACTCGACCCCGGCGCGCCGGACTACTGGCGCCGGCTGCGCTCCCACCGGGCCGGCGACCCGTTCAACTCCCGCACGCTGCCCCGCCGCTGGGGCGGCGACCCGGTGCCGTACGCCGAACTCCCGGCCGCGCCGCGCGCCGTGGACTGGGAACCGCGCCCGGACGTCGCCCGCGGCACCGTCACCGAGCACCGCGTGCCCGCCGGGCGCCTCGGCGGCAGCCGGCGCGTGTGGCTGTACGCGCCGCCCGGCGCCGCGCCGGACGCCGGGCACCGCGCGGCAGCGTGCCGCACGGCCGGGCTGCCCGTGCTGGTGCTGCTCGACGGCGAGCACTGGCAGCCCCGGCTGGGCCTGTCGCACCTGCTGGACAACCTGATCGCCGACGGCCGGATCCCGCCCGTCGCCGCCGTGCTGCCGGAGGCCGTGGACGCGCCCACCCGCTGGGCGGAACTGACCTGCAACCCCGCGTACGTCGCCTTCCTCGCCGACGACCTGCTGCCCTGGGCGGCCGGGCGCCTGCCCCTGACCGCCGACCCGGCGCGCACCGTGATCGCCGGGCAGAGCCTGGGCGGACTGACCGCCGCCTACGCCGCCGTGGCGGCTCCGCACCGCTTCGGCAACGCCCTCGTCCAGTCGGGCTCGTTCTGGTGGCCGGTGGGCGAGGACGCGGAGTGGCTCACCCGCGTCCTCGCCGGGGCGCCGAGGCTGCCGGTGCGCCTGTGGCTCTCCTTCGGCGAGCAGGAGTGGGTCGCCCTGCCCGCGGCCCGCCGGCTGCGCGACACCCTGGCGTCCGCGGGCTACCACGACTCCTCCTACCGGGAGTTCAACGGCGGCCACGACTACCTGTGCTGGCGCACGGAACTGGCCGACGGCCTGGTGGAGCTCCTGGCCCGCTGACCCCCGCCCGCCGGGCCCGGCGGCCTCACGGTTCACGCGTCCAGCTCCTTCAGCCGGGCGGCGAGGACCGCCGCGACGTCGTCGAGGTGGCGGCCCCGCATCAGCTGCGGGTGGGTGCAGTCCAGGTCGTGGTTGACGAGGCGGCCGCTCACGTGCGGCCGCCACGCCTCGCGGGTCAGCCAGTGCTCGGCGCGCGGGGCGGCGGCCGTGAAGAACAGCACGTCGCCGTCGTACCTGCCGTGCGCGTGCTCGCGCATCATGCGGGCGTGGTTGGGCACGATGTCGACGATCCGGGACAGGGCGCGCCCGGGCAGCCCGGCGAGCGGGCTGCCCGCCCGGCGCAGCGTGGCCAGCACGTCCTCGCGGGTGCGCTCGCCGGTGCGGTCGAAGCCGGCCATGCGCAGCACCGCGGTGAGCGCGTCGCCCTCCTCGGGCGCGGGGCGGTCCCGCCACTGCTCGGACGGGAACGCGTCGAGCAGCGCCAGCAGTTCGACCTCCTCGCCGGCCTCCTGGAGCAGCACCGCCACGGTGTGCGCGAGAACGCCGCCGACCGACCAGCCCACCAGCCGGTACGGGCCGTGCGGACGGATCGCGCGGATGCGTCCGGCGTAGTCCTCCGCCTCCTCCCGCAGCGTGCGCGGCAGCGCCTCGTCGCCGGTCAGGCCACGGGCCTGGATGCCGTACACCGGCTGCTGCGGGCCGAGCCGCGCGGCCAGCCCGGCGTAGCACCAGGCGATGCCCCCGGCCGGGTGGACGGCGAACAGCGGCGGCCGGTCGCCCTCGACGCGCAGCGGCAGGACGACGTCCAGCGCGGCCTCGGAGACCGGGGCCGAGGCCTCCAGCCGGGCGGCGAGCGCGGCGGGCGTCGGCGCCTCGAACAGGGCCCCGATCGTCACCTCGGCGCCGAACTCCTCCCGGATCCGCCCCACCAGCCGCACCGCGAGCAGCGAGGTGCCCCCCAGGTCGAAGAACGCGTCGTCGGGACCGACCCGTTCCACGTCCAATACCCGTGCGAACAGCCGGGTCAGCGTCTCCTCGCGGGGGGACGCCGGGGGTCGCCCGGCCGTGCCGCCCGCGAAGACCGGGGCGGGCAGCCCGCGGCGGTCCAGCTTGCCGTTGGGGCTGAGCGGGAACGCCTCCAGGGCGACGACCGCCGACGGCACCATGTGCTCCGGCAGTTCGCGCGCCAGCGCCGCCCGCACCACGGCCGGGTCGGCGTCGCCGGTCACGTAGCCGACCAGCCGGTCCTCCCGCACCACCGCGCAGGCGCCGTCCACACCGGGACAGGACGCCAACGCGGCCTCGATCTCGCCGAGTTCGATGCGCTGGCCGCGCAGCTTGACCTGGTGGTCGGTGCGGCCGAGGTACTCGGCCTCGCCCTCGCGCGTCCAGCGCGCCAGGTCGCCGGTCCGGTACATCCGGGCGCCGGCCGGCCCGAACGGATCGGGCACGAACCGGGACGCCGTCAGCTCCGGCCGGCCCAGGTAGCCGTCGGCGAGCTGCACGCCCGCCAGGTACAGCTCGCCCGGCACACCGGGTGGGCAGGGCTGCAGGCCCGCGTCCAGCACGTACAGGCGGGTGTTCCACACCGGCCGCCCGATCGGCACCGGGCCCGAGCCCGCCGGGTCGCAGGCGTGGTACGTCACGTCGACCGCGGCCTCGGTCGGCCCGTACAGGTTGTGCAGCTCGACGTCCGGCAGCGTGCGCGCGAAGGCGTGCGCGGTCTCCCGGGGCAGGGCCTCGCCGCTGCAGAACACCCGGCGCAGCGGCCCGGCGCACCCGGCGGCCCCCGGCTCCGCCAGGAACACCCGGAGCATCGACGGCACGAAGTGGCAGGTGGTCACCGCCTGTTCGCGGATCAGCCGGGCCAGGCGCACCGGGTCCTTGTGGCCGCCCGGCTCGGCGACGACCAGCGTCGCGCCCTCGCGCAGCGGCCAGAAGAACTCCCACACCGACACGTCGAACGACGACGGCGTCTTCTGCAGCACCCGGTCCGCCGGGGTCAGCCCGTACGCGTGCTGCATCCAGCGCAGCCGGTTGTCGATCGCCCGGTGCGGCACGACCACGCCCTTGGGGCGGCCCGTCGATCCGGACGTGTAGATGACGTACGCCGGGTGGGCGGGGGTCAGGGCGCGGGCCGGATCGGTCCCCGGGTACCCGGACACGTCGAGCCCGTCCAGGACGACCACCTCCGTGCCGGCGCCGTCCGGGAGGCGGTCGGCGCGGTCGGCGACGGCGCACACCGGGGCCGCGTCCCGGAGCATGTACGCCAGCCGCGGCGCCGGATAGTCCGGGTCGAGCGGCAGGTAGGCCGCCCCCGCCTTCAGCACGGCGAGCAGCGCCACGACCAGCTCCACCGAGCGCGGCACCGACACCGCCACCACCGTGCCCGGCCCGGCGCCCAGGGACTGCAGGTGCCACGCCAGCCGGTTGGCCCGGGCGCCGAGTTCGGCGTAGGTCAGGGCGCGCCCCGCGAACACCAGGGCGGTCGCGTCGGGGGTGCGGCGGATCTGCGCCTCGACGGGGCCGACGAGGGTGGTCGCCGGCAGCGCCCGCTCCGTGTCGTTGAACTCGCCGAGGACCAGGGCCCGTTCCGCCGGGGTGGCGATCGGGTGCGCGGCGAGCGGGAGCTGCGGGTCGGCGTCGGCGAGGCGCTCCAGCAGGTGCAGGAACCGCTGCTGGTGCGCGGTGAGGTCCGCGTCGTCGTACAGCGCGGGGTTGCCGTCGACGTCGATGTGCAGGCCGCGGCCGTCGGCGCGGTCGTGGACGTTGACGGTCAGGTCGTCCACCGGGCCGGCGGACAGGTTCCGGGCCCGGGCGGGGGCGCCCGCGAAGTCCACGCCGTAGTCGAAGGGCATGATGTTGACGAGCGGGCCGACCAGTCCCCGGCTCTCCCCCAGCAGGCCCAGGTCGCGGCGGATGTCCTCGTAGCGGTAGCGCTGGTGGCGGCGCGCCTCGCGGATGCCGAGCACCACCTGCCGGACCAGTTCGGCGAACGTCGCGCCGGGGGAGACGGTGAGCCGGAGCGGCAGCACGTTCATCACCATGCCGGGCACGCGCAGCGCCGCCGAGCCCATGCGGCCCATCATCGGCAGGCCCAGCACCACCTCGGTCCGCGCCGTGGCCCGGGAGGTGTACAGCGCCTGGGCGGCGACCAGCACGTCCGGCCAGGTCGCGCGCAGCCGGGCGGCGAGGTCCTTCAGGCGCCGCGTGGTCCGCGGGGCCACGGGGGAGCCGCGGCGGCGGAACGTGCGGGACGGCAGCGCGCCGCGCCCCGCGAGCCGGGGCGGCTCGGGCCGGTCGGCGAACGCCCCGGTCCAGTGGGCGCGGTCGGCGGCGAAGGCGGACGACGACCGGTACGCGGCGTCGTCCGCGACGAGGTCGGCCAGTCTCCCGAAGGCGCGCGGGGCGGGTTCCTCACCGCGGACGAGCGCCGAGTACACCTCGGCGGTGCGGCGCACCAGCAGCGAGCAGCCGTACCCGTCCATCACCAGGTGGTGGACGCACTGGTACCACAGCCACCGCTCCTCACCGACGCGGAACAGGGCGTGCCGGAACAGCGGCCCGCGCGCCAGGTCGAACGGCTCGGCCAGGTCGGCGCGCATCCACGCCTCGGCCCGCGCCGGGCCGCTCGCCCCGTCCACGGTCAGCGGCAGCTCACCGAGCGGCCGCAGGTGCTGGCGGGGCCCGTCCGGGGTGTCCTCGACGCGGACGCGCAGCGCGTCGGCCTCGGCGGCCACCCGGCGCAGCGCCGCGGCGAACAGGCCGGGATCGAGCGGCCCGTCGATCTCCAGGCACTCGGCGGTGTTCTGCGCGGGGCTGAGCGGGTCGAGTGCCTGTGCGTACCACATGCCCGACTGGGCCGCCGTCAGGGGCAGGGCGGTCATGCGGCCCCCAGCAGGAGCGCCCAGGCCTCGACGGTCGGCCGCTCGGCGAGGTCGGCGAAGCCGGCCGTGACGGCGTGGTCGCGGCGCCAGCCCTCCAGGAGCGCCATGACGCGCACGGAGTCGAGGCCGTGGTCGACGAGGTCCTCGTCGACGGGGATGTCCGCGGGGTCCTCGCCGAGGCAGTCGGCGACGTCGTTGCGGATCTGCTCCACGGTGAGCGGCATGGTTCAGGCCTCCTGGAGGAGTGCGTCGGTGGTGGTCACGACCGCGCAGCGGCCGGCCGCCCAGCGCAGCGCCAGGTCGTGGTCGTCGCGGGAGAAGTCGGCGACGGCGTCACCGACCACGAACGCCCGCACGTCCCGCATCCACGCGTCGGCGGCGGTCATCAGCACCCCGATGTGCGCGTACACGCCGGTGATCACCAGCTGGTCCCGGCCCCGGTCGCGCAGCAGCCCGGCCAGGTCGGTGCGGACGAAGGCGCTGTACTTCCACTTGGTGAGCACCGTGTCCCCGGCCGCGGGCGCCACCGCCGCCGGCACGGCCAGCGCCTCGGGGTCGTCGGCGGCGCCGGGGCCCCAGAAGTCGAGCTGGAGGCCGCGCTCCTCGGGCGTCTGGCCGCCGCGCTGGACGGAGTACACGACCGGTACACCGAGGCGCCGGTACGCCGTCAGCAGGCGGGCGGTGTTGGCGAGCACGCCGGTCAGCGGCTGTTCCCCGGCGGGGTAGGCGGACAGGAAGTGCTGCTGCAGGTCGTGCACGAGCAGCACGGCGCGCTCCGGGTCCACGCGCCAGGTGACGCGGTTCGCGGGGAGCTCGTCCGGTGTCGGGAGCGGATAGGGGGCTATGGCGGGCAGGGCCATGGGGGAGGGGCCTCTCAGTGCGTCTCGGACTGCTCGGCGGCGGACCGCAGGTGTTTCTTGCTGACCTTGCCGACGCCGGTCTGCGGGAAGGCGTCGACGAACTCGACGAGGTCGGGGACCTTGTGGGCGGCGACGCCGTGCTCGCGCACGAACCGCCTGACCGCGGCCGGCTTCAGGGGCTCGGCGCCCTCGCGCAGGATCACGTAGGCGAGGGAGCGCTCGCCGAGGTACTCGTCGGGCACGGCGACCACCGACGCGTCGTGGACGGCCGGATGGGCGAGCAGGATGTTCTCGACCTCCTCCGGCGCGATCTTCTCGCCGCCGCGGTTGATCTGGTCCTTGGCCCGCCCCTCCACCACCAGGTGCCCGGTCGGGGTGCGCCGCACGATGTCGCCGGTGCGGTAGAAGCCGTCCTCGGTGAAGGTCCGGCGGTTGTGCTCGGGGGCCCGCCAGTAGCCGCGGATCGTGTACGGGCCGCGGGTCAGCAGATGGCCGGACTCCCCGTCGGGGACGTCCTTCCCGGCGTCGTCGACGACGCGGATCTCGTCGTCGGGGGAGATCGGCCGGCCCTGCGTGGTGACCACGGTCTCGGGGTCGTCGTCCAGGCGGGTGTAGGCGACCAGGCCCTCGGCCATCCCGAAGACCTGCATCAGCCGGCAGCCCAGCGCGGGCTCCAGCCTGCGCGCCGCCCGCTCGCTGAACTTGGCGCCGCCGACGAGGACCAGCTCCAGGCTGGACAGGTCGTGCCCGGTCTCCGGCGCGGCCCGCGTCCACACCAGGGCGAGCGGCGGGACCAGCCCGGTCATCGTGACGCGTTCGCGCTCGATCAGCGCGAACGCGGTGACCGGGTCGGGCTTCGGGCACAGCACCACCGTGCCCCCGGCGTACAGCGTGCCCAGCCAGCCCGGCGAGCTCGCCGGGAAGTTGTGCGCGGCGGGCAGGACGACGAGGAAGCGGGTGTCCGCGTCGACGCCGCAGATCTCGTCGGAACCCCGCACCGAGTACAGGTAGTCGTCGTGCGTGCGCGGGATCAGCTTGGGGACGCCGGTGGTCCCGCCCGACAGCTGGAGGAAGGCCGGCTCGTGCGGGGCGGGCCCGTCGAACGGGCCGGACGGCTCGCACGGCACCTCGGCCAGCGCGGTGTGCCCGCCCGGATCCCCCGCCACGAACACGTGCCGCAGGCCGGGCGTCCGCTCGCGCACGCGGGAGGCGAGCACGCGGTGGTCGTGGCCGTCGTGCACGTCCGGGACGACGTACGCGACGGCCTCGGTGAGGGAGCAGAAGTGGGAGATCTCCGTCTCCCGGTGGGCCGGCAGCGCGTACACCGGCAGCGCGCCGATGCGCAGCAGCGCGAAGACCACCTCGAAGAACTCGCCGACGTTGGGCAGCTGGACGACGACCCGGTCGCCCTTGCCGATGCCGCGCGCCAGGAAACCGGCGGCCAGCCGGTCGGCCCGCTCGTCCAGCCGGCGGTACGTCCAGGTACGGCGCCCGGGCGCCGGGTCGACCAGGGCGATCCGGTCGGGATGGGCGGCGGCGCGCTCGCGCAGCACGCCGCCGAGCGTCTCGCCGCGCCAGTGGCCCGCCGCGCGGTAGCGCTCGGCGAACTCCGCGGGCCAGGTGGGGAAGTCCGCCCCCGGGGCGAGGGCGTTCACAGGGCGGCTCCCACGGCGTGCAGGAAGGTGCGGAACTTGGCGGCCGTCTCCGCCGTCTCGGCCTCGGGCGTGGACGCGGCCACGACCCCGGCGCCGGCGAACAGCCGCAGGGTGCGGGCCTCGGCCTCGGCGCAGCGGATGGTCACGACCCACTCGCCGTCGCCGTCGGCGTCCTGCCAGCCGACCATGCCGGTGTACGGGCCGCGGTCGAAGGGTTCCGACTCGGCGATCACGGCGCGGGCCACGTCGGTCGGCGTGCCGCACACCGCGGGCGTGGGGTGCAGCGCCGAGGCCAGGTCGAGCGCGGTGACGTCCGGGTCGGCGACCTCGCCGGCGACCGTGGTGGACAGGTGCCACAGGGCGGCGGTGCGCACCAGCGTGGGCCGCTCGGGCACCTCCAGCGAGCGGCACAGCGGGGCGAGCGCCTCGCGTACGGCGGCCACGACGACGGCGTGCTCGTGCAGGTCCTTCTCGGACTCCAGGAGCGCGGCCGCGCGCCGGACGTCCTCGGCGAGGTCGGCGCTGCGCGGCGCCGACCCGGCCAGCGGGTTGGCCGTCAGCCGGCCGCCGCGCCGGGCCACGAGCAGTTCGGGGCTGGCGCCGATCAGCGTGCGGCCCGGGCCGCTGGGCACGGCGAAGGTGTAGCCGGCCGGGTCGCGGCGGGCCAGGCGGCGCAGCATGACCGGCAGGTCCGGCTCGCGGTGCGACGTCAGCTCCAGCGTGCGGGCGAGGACGACCTTGTCGAACTCCCCGGCCCGCATCCGCGCGACCGCGGCGGCCACCGCCTCGCCGTACCGCTCCGGCGCCGGCACCTCCCGCACCCGCCAGCCGGACCGGTCGCCGTCGTGCGGCACGGGCAGGGCGATCAGCGGGTCCTCGCGCAGCGGCGGGGCCCAGCGCACCTCGTCGGGGACGGCCAGCGCGGACGGCGCGTCCGGGGCGAAGGGCAGCGCCCCCACGACCACCGGCGCCGGGGCGCCCGGGCGGCGCAGCGCGCCCAGCACCTCCCGCACGCGCCGGGCGGGCGGCCGCGCGTCGTGGGGTATCTCGGCCGCGGTGCCGCGCCCGAGCAGGGTCCGGTGCGGGGAGGCGAGGAAGCGGTCGCCGGTGGGGCGGTAGGCCTCCAGCAGGGCGGTCGCCGCGCCGGGGGAGACCGCCGTGGCGGCGGGTTCGTCGAGGGAGAGGGACATGGCTGTCTCCAGTGGGGGAGGACGTGGACCGGGGACGGGATCAGGCCCGCAGGGTGGCGCCGCCGTCGACGTACAGGTCGTGCATCGTGATGTGCCGGGCGCGGTCGGAGGCCAGGAAGACCACCGCGTCGGCGATGTCGGCGGGCTCGGCGATCCGGCCGAGCGGGATGCCCGTGCGGTACGTCGCGAGGTCCCCGTCGATCACGCGCCGGGCGGCGGCCGTCTCGTCGCCGGCCGTCCACAGGGCGCGCTGCATGTCGGTGAGCGTGGAGCCGGGGGAGACGGTGTTGCAGCGCACGCCCCGCCCGGCCATCTCCAGGCCCAGGCACTTGGTGAACATCACGGCGGCGGCCTTGGACGCGGCGTACGCGGCCAGGCCCGCGCGGGGGACGCCGGCCGCGTTGGAGGCGACGGTGACGACGCAGCCGCTCCCGCGGCCGGCCATGCGGCGGGCGACGGCGCGCGAGACGTGGAACACGCCGGTGGCGTTGACCGCGAACGTGGCGGCCCAGTCCTCGTCGGTCAGGTCCACGACGTCCGAGGAACGCAGGATCCCGGCGACGTTGACCGCGACGTCCAGCGGCCCGAGACCGTCCTCCACCTCGTCCACCAGGGCCTGGACGGCGGTGGCGTCGGTGACGTCGAGGGGGCGCGCGGTCACCCGGTCCCCGTGCCGGCCGGCGAGCGCCTGGACGCCGTCGGCCGCGAGGTCGGTGGCGACGACGCGGGCGCCCTCCTCGACGAGCGCCGTGACGACCGCCGCGCCGATGCCCCGGCCCGCCCCCGTCACGAGGGCGAGCCTGCCGCGCAGTCCGGCGGTCATGAGGCGAGGGCCTTCGTCAGGTCGTCCAGCACGATCCGCGCGGCGAGCGGACCGCCGGCGCTGTTCCAGGCGGAGCCCTGCACCACCACGACGTGCCCGGCCCGCTCGGCCTTCAGCCGACCGAAGTTGGGCACCTTCTTCGCCTCGGCGTACGCCTTCTGCCCGTCGGCCTCGTCGCCGAGGGTGCCGAGGAACAGCCAGTCGCCGTCGACGGTGGACAGCTTCTCCAGGCTGACCGGCTCGCTGTGGCCGGTGCCGACGCCCTGCTGGTCCTTCGGCCGGTCCAGGCCCAGGGCGGTCAGGGTGGAGCCCACGTGGCCCACGCCGCGGCCGACGACGGAGGGCGCCTTGTTCTGCCAGCGGATCACGCTGACGACCGCCCCGGCGTTGTCGCCCAGCTTCCCCTTGACCGCGGCCACGTCGGCGTCGAAGCCGGTGAGGAGCTTCTCGGCCCGCGCCTTCTGGTTCAGCGCGTCGGCGGTGGCCGTGAACGCCTTCTTCCAGTCCTCGTTCAGCTTCGCGGTGACGACGGTCGGGGCGATGGACTCCAGGGTGGCGACCTCGCCCTTCACCGCCGTGGTCTCGTCGAGCAGGATCAGGTCGGGCCGGAGCGCGGCCACCTTCTCCATGTCGGCCTCGGCGACGGTGGCGACGACCTGCGCCTCGCCCGCCCTGCCGGCCAGGTAGGCGGACACGCCCTGCTGGCCGCGTCCCGCGGTGGTGCCGACCGGCTCGACGCCGAGGGCGAGAGCGGCGTCCAGCGTCGGCTCGCTCAGCGCGACGACCTTCTTCGGGGCGGCCGGCACGTCGACCTCGCGGCCCGTGGCATCCGTGATCCGGCGGGTGCCGGACGCCTTGCCGCCCGCCCCGTCGCCGCCGCCGTCATCGCAGCCGGTCAGGAGCAGCGCTCCCGCCACGACGGCTGCGGCGGACGTCAGGACGGTTCTGCGGGAGGCGCGTACGGGGGACATGTGAGGGGGACTCCTCGGATCGGGTCGGGAAGGGGACGGGGGCGGAGAAGGGAGGGATCACCGGGCGGCGGGGGGATCCCGGGCCGACCGTGCCGGACCCGCGGACCCGGCGCGGTCCGCCGGTCCGGGACCCGGCGGCCGGGGCCGCCCGGCAGGCGGACCGGCCCACAGGCCACGCCGCCGGGCCCACGGCCGGGACGGGGCGCCGGCCCCTCCGCCCTCGTCCGGCGGACGTGCGACGCGCGGACCGGTGATCCGGACCGGGCGGACGTCGCCCGGAGCGGCGGTGACGGACCGTCGGGCAGGGGGGAGGAGGGTCATCGGATTCTCCGTCAACCGCTGGTCGGAGGGCAGGCGTGCCCCTGTGCTGTCGACGAAATCGTCAACAGCGCTAGTTAGGTTAGCCTAAGCTAAGCACATGTCCATCGGAATGCTTGCACCACACCTGAGCCGTTCGGCGCCTGTTCGCGGATGCGGCCCCGCCGCGACGGCCGTCTCGTGAGCGCCGCGACGCTCCCGGCGCCACCGGACGGAACCCGTCCCGCGGACCGGCCCCGCCGCCGGACCGCCACCCGCTCGGCGGGCCTGCTGCTCGGCCTGTTCCTGCTGGTGGCGGCAGTGGCCCTGTCCCTGGCCGTCGGCACCCAGCGGATCCCCCTCCACGAGGTCTGGTCGGCCCTGTTCACCCCGGCCGGGACCGAGAACGACGCGATCGTCCGGGAACTGCGGCTGCCCCGCACCCTCATCGGCGCCGCCGTGGGCGCGGCCCTCGGCCTCGGCGGCGCCGTCATGCAGACGCTGACCCGCAACCCGCTGGCCGATCCCGGACTGCTCGGCGTGAACGCGGGCGCCTCGGCCGCGGTCGTCACCGCGATCGGCGTCCTCGGCATCACCTCGTTCACCGGATACCTGTGGTTCGCGCTCGCCGGCGCCGCCCTCGCCGCCACCGGGGTCCAGGCCCTGGGCGGCGGCCGCCGCGCCACGCCGGTCCGGCTCGCCCTGGCCGGAACCGCCGTCAACGCGGCCCTGTTCGGCTACGTCAACGGGCTCCAGCTCCGGCACCTGAGCACCCTCGACGAGATGCGCCACTGGTCCGTGGGGACCCTCGCCCGACGCGACGCGTCCCTGCTGCTCGCCGTGGCGCCGCTGCTGGCGGCCGGCGCCCTGCTCGCCTTCGCCCTGGCCCGCCCGCTCGGGGCCGTCGCCCTCGGCGACGACCACGCACGCGCCCTCGGCACCCGGGTCCGGCGCGTGCGGGTGCTCTCGGTGGTCTCGATCGCCCTGCTGTGCGGCGGGGCGACCGCCCTGTGCGGGCCGATCGGCTTCGTCGGCCTGATGGTGCCGCACGCCGCCCGGGCGTTCTGCGGACCCGACCCGCGCCGGCTCATGCCGTTCTGCGCGCTGTACGCGCCGGTGCTGCTGCTCGTCTCCGACGTGATCGGCCGGATCGCCGCGCCGCCGTCGGAGATCGAGGTCGGCACCGTCAGCGCCTTCCTCGGCGGTCTCCTCTTCATCCACCTGGTACGGCAGCGGAAGGTGGCCCAGCTGTGAGCCTCGTGCGGCACCGGGGGACGCGGCCCCGGCCCGGGACGCGGCACGGCCTGCTGCGCACCGGCCGCTGGTCGCTGCGCTACGACACCCGCGCCCTGCTGGTGTGCACGGCGATCGCCCTCCTGACGGCCCTCGCCGTGGTGCTCGCCCTCGGCACCGGGACCTACGCCCTGTCCCCGGCCGAGGTGGTGCGCACGCTCGCCGGGAACGGCCCGCCGGGCGCCGGCTTCGTGGTGCTCGACCTGCGCCTGCCGCGCGCCCTGGTGGCCGCGCTGGCCGGCTTCGGGATGGGCACGGCGGGCGCGGTGTTCCAGTCGCTGACCCGCAACCCGCTCGGCAGCCCGGACGTCATCGGCTTCGGCAACGGCGCCTCGGCCGGAGCGCTGGTCGCGATCATCCTCCTCGACGCGGGCGCCCCGCAGACGGCGGCCGGCGCGGTCTGCGGAGGCCTCGCCGCCGCCGCCGCCGTGTACCTGCTGGCCTGGCGGCGGGGCGTGCACGGCTACCGGCTGGTCCTCGTCGGCATCGGCGCCTCCGCCGTGCTCGGCGCGGCCACCGGCTTCCTGTACGTCCGCGCGGACCTCGGCAAGGCGGCCCAGGCGGCGAGCTGGATGATCGGCTCCCTCAACGCCCGCGACTGGACGGACGTCCGCGTCGCGGCGCTCGGACCGCTGGTGCTGCTCCCGGTCGTGCTGGGGTACGCCCGGCGGCTGACGCTGCTGGAGATGGGCGACGACACCGCCGCCGCGCTCGGGGTGCCGCCCGAACGCAGCCGCCTGGTGCTGCTGAGCGCCGGCACGGGGCTCACGGCGATGGCCGTCGCGGCGGCCGGCCCGATCCCGTTCGTGGCGATGGCGGCCCCGCAGCTGGCGCGCCGCGTGACCCGTGCCACCGGCCCCCACCTCCTCCCCGCCGGATGGACGGGGGCGCTCCTGGTGACCGCCGCCGACCTGGCCACCCAGCGGCTGACCGGTTCGGCACTGCTGCCGGTCGGCGTGCTCACCGGCGTGGCGGGCGGCGCCTACCTGGCGTGGCTGCTCCACGGGGAGCGCCGCGGCGGCCGGCTGTGACGCGCCCGCGGGAGCGGGGCACCGCCCGCCCGGTGCCGCGGAGCGGCGCGCTTCGGGGCCGGCTCGCGCCGTCGCCGACTCGGGACCGGCGGACGGCGCGGCACGGGGCCGGGGAGGGGGAGCCACCGCCGCTCCGGCCGGCCGGACACGCGTACGTCCCCACGGCGCCGACGGGAAGCGGAGGCCTCCGGTTCACCCCGCGAAGGACCGGATGTCCGGCCGCCGCGGGACGCCGGGAATCCGTCGGCGCGCTTGGCGACCCACCCGCGGGTTACTCGGCCGGCATGACTGACACACGGCCCCTCGCCCTGATCACCGGTGCTTCCGGCGGGATCGGATACGAACTGGCCCGGCAGTTCGCCGAGCACGGCTACGACCTCGTGGTCAACGCCGAGGACGAACGGCTGGAGTCCGCCGCGCGCAGCCTGCGGGAGACGGGTGCGCGGGTACGTCCCGTACGCGCCGATCTCCGCACCCGTGAGGGCGTGGAACGGCTGCTCGCCGCGGTCGAGGGGCTGACGGTCGACGTCGCCGCCCTCAACGCGGGAGTCGGCCGGGGCGGCGCGTTCGTGGACACCGACCCCGCCGACGACCAGGACGTCATCGATCTGAACATCACCGCGACCGTCCGTCTGGCGAAGCCGTTGCTGCGCGCCATGGTGGCGCGCGGCGCGGGCAGGATCGCCTTCACCTCGTCCGTCGCCTCGATGATGCCCGGCCCCTTCCAGCCCGTCTACAACGCCTCGAAGTCGTTCGTGCAGTCCTTCGCCGAGGCGCTGAGCGAGGAGGTCCGGGACACCGGCGTGACGATCACCTCGTTCATGCCGGGAGCGACGGAGACGGACTTCTTCCGCCGGGCGGGGATGGCGGACGACACCCGGATGGGAACGTCGAGGAAGGACGACCCCGCCCAGGTCGCCGCGCAGGCGTTCACGGCGATCGTGAAGGGCGAGGAGAAGGCCGTCACGGGGTCTCTGAAGACCAAGGCGATGGGCGCGGCGGCGAAGGTGCTGCCGGACAGCGCCAAGGCGGCGGCCCACCGGAGAATGGCGGAACCGGGAACCGGCGAGGACACCGGCTCCCGGGAGTGAGGCGTGAGCGCGACGACGTGCCGGGGCCCGGGACCCCGCCGTCCCGCAACGCCCCGGAGGCGCGGCGGGCCGGCGCGCCCGGTCACCCGGCGGACGGCTTCACCCGGGGCGTACCGGCTCAAAAGCCGGTCAGCGTGATCTTGCCGCTTCGGGGCGTTCCAGCGGCGTCTGGAGGGCGTCAGCCCCAAGGCGCTCACGTCGACGCTCCGCCGTCCGGAGGAGAAGGGGTCCGGGGACCGGACGATCCACCCCGCGGTGCCGCCGCACGTGGAGGAACACGTCGACGAGATCACCCGGGCGTGACGCACCCGGACGCGGGATCCTCTCCCGTCGGCCTCACACGAGGCTGATGTGGAGGCGTACGGTCGTGCCGTCCTCGTCGGTGTGCACCTCGAGCAGGTCGCACAGCTGGCGCACCACCCACATGCCGTGGCCCTGCTGTCGCCGCGGGTCGGGCGGGAGGTAGCCCAGATACCAGTCGGAGTCGTTCCTGCCCTTGCTGGTGACGTCGCACACGACGCGCCGGCCCGCGCGACGCAGCACGAGGTGACCGGTGCCTCCACCGTGCTGGACGGCGTTGGTGGCCACCTCGTTGACCGCGAACACGAGACGCTGGGTCCCGGCCGCGGACAGGCCCAGCCGGGCAGCGGACGCGGCGACCTCGGCGCGCACGGCCGACAGATCGGTTCCGAAGCGCATGACGGCGTCCTCCTCCTCCGGGGCCAGGGGCGCGAGCGGCTGTCGCCAGCCGTCGTCGGTCCTGGGGTCCGCGTACCGTTCGCTGGGCAGGGCGGACGCCCCCACCGCCGTCTCGGGGTGCGTGCGGCGGGCGTCGTCCACGACGGCTGCGGGCAGGACCCGGGTGTCGTACGGGCACACGATCCAGGCCGGGCAGCCGGCGAAGGCGACGTTGACGGCGGACTCGTAACGGGTCCATTCCGCCGTCTCCAGCGCGTCCCTGCCGGTCCAGACCGGCTCGCCGATGATCCGCACCCACGGACGGCCTCCGGTACCGGTGCACCGGTCGACGTACCGGTGGTAGGCGCCCAGCGTGCGGCCGGGAGTGCGGTACCACTCGGCGGCGTCGACGAACTCGACCTGCTCGGACGCGCCGCCCAGGGCTCGGCGCAACAGGTCCGTGTTGGCCGGCGTGGTCACCGCCAGCACGGTGTCTCCCCGGTCGAGCCCCTCCCGGCAGAAGGGGACCGTCGTGGCGAGGAACTCGTGGTCGTTCCGGTAGATCAGCGCCTGGTGGACGAAGCGGTCGTTCCCGGAGGGCGGTGGGGACGTGGTGAGCGTCTCCGTCACGCGGTGGCCTCCCGCGCGGTGACGACCAGGGCCGCGGTCTCGTCGAAGCCGACCATGCCGATCACCTGGCAGAGGAGGGGCGCGAGTTCCCTCACGTGCAGCCGTCGGCCCGGCTCCAGCCGCGCCGCGCACCGGGCCAGCACCCGCACCCCGGCGAGGTCGATGAACTCCAGGTCCGTCATGTCCACCTGGATGTCGCCCGGCCAGGTCAGCGCCGTCCGCAGGGCCGCGGCGAGCGCCTGGGTGGTGCGGTGGTCCACACTGCCGGCCACGCGCAGCGTGCGGCGGCCCTCGCGGAAGGACGGGACCAGTCGGAGGGTGCCGTCGTCGTGGAGCGGCTGCGCCTCGACCGCTCCGGGATGACACCGGTCGAAGGCGTCCAGTTGCTCGGCGGTGAAGCGCCGGGCGTCGTACTGGCAGACGGCGGACGCCTTCTGCCCGGCGAACACCGTGTTGACCTTGGTCTCGTACGTGCCGAGCTGGTCGGCGCCGGGGACGGCGCGCAGTGCCCAGCCCATCTCACCGCTCACCCGGAACCCGGTGTAGCCGGCTGCCAGCGAGTCCCTGACCTCGTGCCGCAGAGCGGTCACCATGCCGTCGACGTCGAACGAACCGGCTGCCAGGTAGCTGTCGTCGGCCGTCGTCACCACGAGCTGGCCCCTCCTCAACGCGGGCTCCGGATCGGTCCCGGACGCGCTCAGCCAGCCGAGGACGTCCACCGGGGCGCTCTGGTCGGCGAAGTACATGACCCGCTCGCCGCGCTCGAGCCCGGCGGACAGGTAAGCGGTGACGACCCGGCGCTGCTCGTCGTCATCGGCGAACGCCAGGCACAGGTGGTCACCGTGATCCACTTCCCGGACCGGTCGTTCCGTACGCTCGTGTGTGAGCACCGCGGTCCCCAGCCCCTCCCACCGCTCCGGCCGACCGAGGCGTTCTCCGCGCCTCCGGACGTGTCTGTACCGGGCAGTCTAACCTCTGTCCGGCTCGCCGCGCCGACGATACGTCCGTCGCCGACCGGGCGGAGGAGCCGGAGCGGGCGGCGCCCGGTCACTTCCGCAAGGACGCGACGGCGGCCTCGGTGCTGGGGTGGAACGTGAAGACCTGGTCGAGTCCCACGACGGCGAAGACGCGCATCTGGTCCGGACGGACACCGGCCAGGCTGAGCGGAGCGCCGGTGGCCTGCGACCTCTGGTAGGCGCTGATGAGCACGGTGATGCCCGTGGAGTCGCAGTAGGTCAGGCCGGCCAGGTCGATGACCACGCCGCTGTCGTCGAAGGGGGCGTCGTCGACCGCCCGGGACAGGAGCTGGGCGGTGTGGTGGTCCAGCTCGCCCCTGACCTCCAGGACAAGAGGTCCTTCGGGGGTCTGGCGCGGGGTGACTGCCAGGAGGTTCTCGTTCTCGATCACCGATTCTCCTGAATGCGGGACGTGGCGGGTGGGGGTACGGACAGGGCGAGGCAGGCGGTGTCGTCGCTGACGCCGTCGCCCAGCTGCCGCAGCAGCGTCTCGACCGAGTGCAGCAGTTCGTGCGCCGTGCGGGGAGCCGTGG
This sequence comes from Streptomyces sp. NPDC017936, assembly GCF_044328485.1. Lineage (NCBI taxonomy): Bacteria > Bacillati > Actinomycetota > Actinomycetes > Kitasatosporales > Streptomycetaceae > Streptomyces > Streptomyces sp. NPDC017936. The sequence continues at coordinate 700,877 of NZ_JBIRHK010000002.1, forward strand.
CGGTCAGACGCCGGGTGAGACCGTCCTCACCGAGCATGGTGCCGTCGGCGGTACGTGCTTCCGTGAGGCCGTCCGTGTACAGCAGGAGGCTCTCGCCGGGCCGCAGTCGTGTGGTGGTCTGCACGAACTGCGGGTCGGGCAGCATGCCGACGAGCTGGCCGCCCGCCGTGGAGATCGGCTCCACGGAACCGTCCGCGCGCACGGCCAGGGCGGAGGGGTGCCCGCCGCCGGCCAGGGTGATGGCGTGGGAACCGTCGGGCAGGGGCTGCAGGACGCCGAAGGCCGCGGTGCAGTAACGGGGGGCACTGCCCTGGTACTCGCCCTTGAGGACGGTGTCCAGGTTGGCCAGCGCGGCGCACGGGTCCGGGTCGTAGATGGCCGCGGCGCGCAGGGTGTAGCGGGTCAGCGAGGTCAGCGCGGCGGCGTCCGCGCCCTTGCCGCACACGTCGCCCAGGAAGAACGCCCACCGTCCGTCGTCCAGCGGGAACAGGTCGTAGAAGTCTCCGCCCACCTCGTCCGTGGAGGCCGGGTGGTAGGCGGCCGCGGCGAGCAGACCGGGCACGTCGGGCAGGGCGGGCGGCAGCAGGGTGCGCTGCAGGACCCGGGCGAGGCGTTCGGCCTCGGCGCGCCGGTCGCGTTCGGCCGCGACCGTGCGCATGGCCGACAGCCGCAGTTCGAGTTCGTCCATGACCAGGGCGGCCAGGTCCTGCAAGGACTCGAGCTGGTCGTCGGTGGGTTCGCGGGGGCGGGTGTCCAGGACGTCGACGGTGCCCAGTCGCTGTCCGTCGGCCGTGGTGATCGGTGCGGCGGCGTAGAAACGGACCCCCGACTCCCCCCGGACCAGGGGGTCGGCGAGCGCGCGCGCGTCGGCGTCGGCGTCCTTCACCACGTAGGGCTCGCCGTGGAGGATGGCGGAGGCGCACAGGGCCGGTTCGCGGTCGATCTCGGTGACACCGCCGAGGCCGTGGGCGGCTTTGAACCACACCCGGTCGGTGTCGACGATCGCCACGGTGGCCATGGGCGCGTCGAAGAGGCGCGCGGCCAGGGACGCGATCCGGTCGAAGGCGCCGTCGGGCGGCGTGTCCAGTATCCGGTAGCGACGGACGGCGGCCAGCCGCGTCTCCTCGGCGACCGGTATCGCCGGGGCGGTCCGCACGGGGCTCACCGTCATCGTCTCCGCCTGTCCGTCGTTCTCGGTCTCGCTCTTCGTCCGCGGGTCGGTAGGCACCCGGCGACTGGCTTATCCTACGAAGTCGTCGCGAGTGGCGGGCGGTCCCCCGGGTCCGACGGGCCGACAGCGGCAGTGACGGGGGACGGTCCAGGTGTCCTTCCCGGTGTTGTTCTCGGACGGTGCGGGCGCTCGGCGGGGTGGGACGGGGTCGGCCGGCCGGGGCCGTCGATGCGACTGCCCGCTCGGGCGGTGCGAGGGAAAGGGTGTCCAGTGGGGCGTTCGGAAGACGCTGCGCACGAGATCGTGGCAGTGCCCGGGGCAGGCGTGTTCACCGTCGACGAGGAGGTCGGTCCGGACCTCGCCCGGGTGGACTGGTCGGCGACTCCGCTGGGTCCGCCGCAGCAGTGGCCGCAGAGCCTGCGGACCGCGGTGAGCATCCTGCTGTCGTCCCGGTTCTCGATGTGGATGGCGTGGGGCCCGGAGCTGACGTTCTTCTGCAACGCCGCCTACCGGCGCGACACCCTGGGCGCCAAGTACCCGTGGGCGCTGGGACGGCCGGCCAGTGAGGTGTGGGCGGAGATCTGGGAGGACATCGGCCCCCGGATCGACACCGTGATGACCACGGGGGAGGCGACCTGGGACGAGGGGCTGCTGCTGTTCCTGGAACGGTCCGGCTACCCGGAGGAGAGCTACCACACCTTCAGCTACAGTCCGCTGCGCGACGACTCCGGTGCGGTGGTCGGCATGCTGTGCGTGGTCAGCGAGGACACCGAGCGCGTCATCGGCGGACGCCGGATGGCGACCCTGCGCGACCTCGGCTCCGACCCCAGCGTGGTCCGCACCGAGCAGGAATGGCTCGCCTTCGCCCACCAGCAGCTGGCCCGGAACAAGCGCGACCTGCCCTTCACGCTGACCTACCTCCTGGAGAGCGACGGCACCGCCCGCCTGGCGGACGCCACCGGACTGGCCGCGGGCCACCCGGCCGCCCCCGGGACCCTGCCGTCCGACGGATCCGGCGCGTGGCCCGTGGCGTCGCCGGCGCACGGTGAGCCCGTGCTGGTGCCGCTCGACGACACCCCGTTCGCCGGTCTCCTGCCGGCCGGTGACTGGCCGCAGCCGCCCTCCCAGGCGCTGGTGCTGCCGCTGCTGCAGCAGGGCGCAGCCCCCTACGGATTCCTGGTGGCCGGCCTGAACCGGTACCGGGTCCTGGACGACTCCTACCGCGGCTTCCTCGAACTCACCGCCGGTCACCTCGCGGCGGGGATCGCCAGCGCCCGCAGCTACGAGGCGCAGCAGCGGCGGGCCGAGGAGCTCGCGGAACTGGACCGGGCCAAGACCGCCTTCTTCTCGAACATCAGCCACGAGTTCCGCACCCCCCTGACGCTGATCATGGGGCCGGTGGAGGAACTGCGCTCCCGGCTGGCGGACGCCGACGCCCAGGTGCGGGAGGAACTGGAGGTCGTCCACCGCAACGGGCTGCGGCTGGGCAAGCTGGTCAACTCCCTGCTGGACTTCTCCCGCATCGAGGCCGGCCGGATGCAGGCCCGTTACGAGCCGGTCGACCTGCCCCAGGTCACCGCCGACCTGGCCAGCGTGTTCCGGTCCGCCGTCGACAAGGCCGGCCTGGACTTCCGCATCGACTGCGACCGGCTCCCCGAGCCGGTGTACGTCGACCGCGGCATGTGGGAGAAGGTGATCCTGAACCTGCTGAGCAACGCGCTGAAGTTCACCTTCGAGGGCTCGATCGGCGTCACCGTACGGGCCGGGGACGCGCACGCCGTCGTCACCGTCGCCGACACCGGCATCGGGGTGGCCCGGGAGGAGATGCCGCGGCTGTTCGAGCGGTTCCACCGCATCGAGAACGCCCGCTCCCGCTCCAACGAGGGCAGTGGCATCGGGCTGGCCCTGGTCAAGGAACTGGTCGGCCTGCACGGCGGCACGATCACCGCCGACAGCGCCGAGGGCGAGGGCACCCGCTTCACCGTCCGTCTGCCGTTCGGCGCGTCCCACCTGCCCCCCGACGCCCTCGCACCGGCCGAGGACGGCCGTGGGGCGCTGACCGCGGACCCCTACGTGCAGGAGGCGCTGCGCTGGCTGCCGGACGAGGTCACCGCGGACGCGCGCACGACGGTGACGGCGGCCGACCCGTCGGGCTACGCCACCGCACCCGCGGTCCCGGCGCGTGTGCTCGTCGCCGACGACAACGCCGACATGCGCGAATACCTCACGCGGCTCCTGGACGGCGCCGGATACCAGGTGCGCACCGTCGAGGACGGCCTGGCGGCGTTGCGGGCGGCCCGCGCCGACGCTCCCGACCTGGTGATCAGCGACGTGATGATGCCGGGCCTGGACGGGCTCGGTCTCGTGACGGCGCTGCGCACCGATCCGCGGACCACGTCGGTGCCGGTGGTGCTGCTGTCCGCCCGGGCCGGGCAGGAGGCCTCCATCGAGGGCCTGCAGGCCGGCGCCGACGACTATCTCGTCAAGCCGTTCACCGCGGCCGAACTGCTGGCCCGGGTGAGGGCCAACGTCGAGCTGGCGCGGCTGCGCAACCACCAGGCGCGCTGGCGCAAGGCGCTGGTGGACTCCCTGCAGGAGGCGTTCTTCGTCTGCGACGAGGAGGGTGCCGTCGTCGAGATCAACGCGGCCTTCACCGACATCCTCGGCTTCGGCCCCGAGGGTCTCCCCTACCGGCCGGTCCACCCCTGGTGGCCGGACGCCGAGACCGACCCCGACGCGCACCGCGAGGTCGAGGACGCCTTCTCGCAGGTGTTGAACGACCCCAAGGGGTCCTACACCATCCCCGTGACGCACCGGGACGGGCACCGGCTGTGGGTGACGGCCAGTTTCAACCAGGCACAGGACCCGGACACCGGGCGCCGGGTGACCGTCGGGACCTTCCGTGACGTCACCGCCGAGCACTACGCCGTCCAGCGCAAGAGCGCCCAGGCCGCTCTGAGCATGCAGCTGACCCAGGCGACCAGCCTGACGGAGGCCCTCGAAGGCTCCCTGAAGGAGCTGAAGAACCTGTGGCGGGCCGAGTGCGTGCTGGCCGCCGTCGCGACCGCCGACCAGGACGTGTCGGTGACGGCGACCGATGCCGGTCTGCGCTGGCGGGACCTGCCCGCCGAGCGCCGGGAGCAGCTGTCCGCCTGGCTGGAGCAGCCCCTGCTGACGCCCGTCGACGACGCCACCGGAGCGGGCATCACGGTCAGCCACCCGGAAGGAACCATGGTGGTGTGGATCGATCTCGGTGACCACCGGCCCTTCACCGGCGAGGACCAGCTGCTGCTGTCCCTCCTGGCCGGACAACTCGCCCAGGGTCTGTCCCGCGCCCATCAGATCGACCAGCAGCGCGAGACGGCCCTCGCCCTGCAACGCTCCATCCTCGGTCCGGCCGACCTCCCCGCCGGCTTCGCCGTCCGCTACGAACCCGCCACCCGCCCCCTGGAGGTCGGCGGCGACTGGTACGACACCGTCCGGCTCCAGGACGGGCGCATCGGCATCGTCGTCGGCGACTGCGTCGGACGCGGTCTCGAAGCCGCCACCGTCATGGGCCAGCTGCGCAGTGCCTGCCGCGCCCTGCTGCTCCAGGACTCCAGCCCCGCACAGACCCTGATGGCGCTGGACCACTTCGCCGCCGGCGTCCCCGGCGCCCTGTGCACCACCGTGTTCTGCGGCGTCCTCGACCCGGACACCGGCAACCTCACCTACTCCAGCGCCGGACACCCGCCGGGCATCCTCACCCACCCCGACGGCACCACCGTCCTCCTCGACGAGGGACGCTCCGTGCCGCTGGCCGTGCGCCCCGGCCGGAACCGTCCCGAAGGCACCTGCACCGTGCCCGCCCGTGCCACCCTCCTGCTGTACACGGACGGCCTCGTGGAACGCCGGCGCCGTCCTCTGACGGCCGGCATCGACCAGGCCGGCGAAGCCGTCCAGGCCGGCCGCGACGTCGCGGTCGACGACCTCGCCACCCAGGTCATGACGCAGCTGGCGCCCGCCGGCGGCTACGACGACGACGTGGCGCTCCTGCTGTACCGGCACCCGGCGCCGCTGGACGTGTCCTTCCCCGCCGAGTCCGCGCAGCTGGCACCGGTCCGCAAGGCCCTGCGCAGCTGGCTCGCCCAGTGCGAGCTCCCCCCGCACACCGTCCAGAACGTCCTGGTGGCAGCGGGGGAGGCCTGCGCCAACGCCATCGAGCACGGCCACCGGGACGCCCCCGGCGACACGGTCCGGCTCCGCGCCGAGGCGCTGGTCGACGACCTGCGCCTCACCGTCGCCGACACCGGCCGCTGGAAGACGCCCCAGCCCGAGGCCAACACCCACCGCGGCCGCGGCGTGGCACTGATGCGGGCGCTGATGCACCAGGTCACCATCACCTCCGGCGTTGCCGGTACCACCGTCGACATGCACACGAGGATCGCCTGATGACCACGCTCCTGACCTTGACTCCCAGTCGACGGCCCGACGGTGTCACCCAGTTGACCGCCATCGGTGAGATCGACATGAGCAACACCGACGCGTTCGCCGCCGCGATCGAGACCACGGAGGGCCCGCTCGTCATCGATCTGACCGGGATCGAGTACCTCGACAGCGCCGGTCTGAGCATCCTCTTCCGCCACGTCGACCGCATCGAGCTGATCGCCACCCCGCTCCTGGCACCCGTACTGGAAGTCTCCGGACTCGCCGGCCTGACCACCGTGCACGGCCTGGACACCGCCTGACGGCGCTTCCCGGCCCGGAGCCACGGCGTGGTCCCCGCCCGCCGGCGGGCGACGTCCGACCGGGTCATGGCCCGGATCGCCGGGCGGGAGGGGCGTCCGACCGCCCCCCGGCCGGAGCCCCTCCGTTCACCTCGGGGCCCGCACCGTGCCGACGTGCACCTCGCCGTCCCCCTCGGCCGCGGCCAGGGCGCGGTTGCGGCGGACGGAGGACCAGAAGGACCAGCCGATCAGGACGACGCCGATGAGACCGGTGATGATCTCGTT
>NZ_JBIRHK010000003.1:0-233096 GCF_044328485.1 Streptomyces sp. NPDC017936
GGCCGCCGCCCGGCGACCGGGCCCCGGGGTCTGGGGGCGCGGGGGGGGGGCCGCCTTGCCCCCGTCGCGGGGGCCCCCCCCCCCCCCCCCGGGGGCCCCCCCCGGGGGGGGCCCCCCCCTTCGACGCCCGGTCGGGCGAGCGGAGGCCGTGGCGGGAATCGAACCCACGTAACTCGCTTTGCAGGCGAGCCCCTAAACCACTCGGGCACACGGCCGTTCACCGGTCCTGCCGGGCTTTCGCCCTTCCGGACCGCGTGGAACGACCGTAGGGCGAAGGGGAAGGCGGGCTCAAGGGTGACGGGTGGGCCGCAACGGGACTGCCACACGCCGTTCATGAACGGAGACGGCGACGGGGGAGGACGTACGACCATCGGACCAGGGCAGGCCCGACCCCCGACAGGGGTCAATGTCGGTTGTGGGCCTTACTCTGGCGGGCATGGCCGTCCTCGAACCCCGCGACACCGGTGTCGCAGACGCATCCGGCACGTTCCCACCGCCGTCCGACGAGACCGTGATGGGACGGTCGTACCGGGCCCTGAGCGTCGGGATCGTCTCCGTCGTGCTGCTGATCGCCTTCGAGGCGACCGCGGTGGGCACGGCCATGCCGGTGGCGGCGCGGGAGCTGGACGGGGTGTCCCTGTACGCCTTCGCGTTCTCCGGCTACTTCACGACCAGCCTGTTCGGGATGGTGCTGGCGGGGCAGTGGTCCGACCGGCGCGGCCCGCTCGGGGCGCTGACCGGCGGGATCGCCGCCTTCGCGGCCGGGCTGCTGCTGTCGGGGACCGCCGGGGTCATGTGGCTGTTCATCCTCGGCCGGGCCGTGCAGGGCTTCGGGGGCGGGCTGGTGATCGTCGCCCTGTACGTCGTCGTGGGGCGGGCCTACCCGGAGCGGCTGCGGCCGGCGATCATGGCGGCGTTCGCGGCGAGCTGGGTCGTGCCGTCCATCGTCGGGCCGCTCGCGTCGGGGGCGGTGACCGAGCACCTCGGGTGGCGGTGGGTGTTCGTCGGCATACCCGTCCTCGTGGTGCTTCCGCTGGCGCTCGCGCTGCCGCAGATACGGCGGCGGGCGGCCGGTCCGGTCGACGGGGCCGAGGGCGCCTCCTTCGACCGGCGCCGTATCCGGCTCGCCCTCGGCATCTCCCTCGGGGCCGGACTGCTCCAGTACGCCGCCCAGGACCTGCGGCCCCTGTCCGCGCTGCCCGCCCTGGCGGGCGTCGCCCTGCTCGTGCCGGCCGTCCTCGGGCTCCTGCCGCGCGGCACCTACCGCGCGGCGCGCGGGCTGCCGTCGGTCGTGCTGCTGCGTGGTGTCGCCGCGGGCTCCTTCATCGCCGCCGAGTCCTTCGTGCCGTTGATGCTGGTCACCCAGCGGGGCCTCAGCCCGACCCTCGCCGGGTTCTCGCTCGCGGCGGGCGGGGTGACCTGGGCGCTGGGGTCCTGGGTGCAGTCCCGGCCGCGCGTCGAGCCGTACCGGGAGCGGCTGATGACCGTCGGGATGGTCCTGGTGGCGGCCGCGATCGCCGCCGCGCCCAGCGTGCTGATCGCCTCCGTGCCCGCGTGGACCGTCGCCGTCGCGTGGGCCTTCGGGTGCTTCGGGATGGGGCTGGTGATCTCCTCGAGCAGCGTGCTGCTGCTCCAGCTGTCCGCCCCGGAGGAGGCAGGCACCAACTCCGCCGCCCTGCAGATCTCGGACGGGTTGTCCAACGTGGTCCTGCTGGCCGCCGGGGGCGCCGCCTTCGCCGCCCTGGGCGGCGGCACCGTCTCCCACACCGCCGCGGAGGCCTCCGGCTCCCACCCGGCCGCGTTCGCCGCCGTGTTCCTGCCGATGGCGGGGGTCGCGCTGGCGGGGGCCTGGGTGACCACGCGCCTGCGCGAACGGTGAGCGGGCGGCGCGACGCGCAGGGACGTCTGTGACGTGAATCCCACCCGGGGAAAACCCGGCCTCGTCCGCGCGTGGACGGGTCCGGACCGCCGGTAGGGTGGCCCGGTTGTCCTACGTAGCCGAGACCCGAGCCGTCCGACCCCCGAACCGGAGACCGTGACTACCGCCCGCCCGACACCCGCCGCCACCCTCAACGGAGGGCCCTCCGGGCCCACGCCCATGTCTGTTTCCTCCTCCCACCACCTCTCGCCCGCCTTCCCCGGCCGTGCCCCCTGGGGCACCGCCGGCAAGCTCCGTGCCTGGCAGCAGGGGGCGATGGAGAAGTACATCCAGGAGCAGCCGCGCGACTTCCTCGCCGTCGCCACGCCCGGCGCCGGCAAGACGACCTTCGCGCTGACCCTCGCCTCCTGGCTGCTGCACCACCACGTCGTGCAGCAGGTGACCGTGGTCGCGCCGACCGAGCACCTGAAGAAGCAGTGGGCGGAGGCGGCGGCGCGGATAGGCATCCGGCTGGACCCGGAGTACAGCGCCGGCCCGCTCAGCAAGGACTACCACGGCGTCGCGGTGACGTACGCGGGCGTCGGCGTCCGGCCCATGCTGCACCGCAACCGCAGCGAGCAGCGCAAGACCCTCGTCATCCTCGACGAGATCCACCACGCCGGCGACTCCAAGTCGTGGGGTGAGGCCTGCCTGGAGGCGTTCGAGCCGGCCACCCGGCGGCTCGCGCTGACCGGCACGCCGTTCCGCTCGGACACCAACCCCATCCCCTTCGTGACGTACGAGGAGGGCAACGACGGGATCCGGCGGTCCGCCGCCGACTACACCTACGGGTACGGCAACGCCCTGGCCGACCACGTCGTCCGGCCCGTCATCTTCCTCTCCTACAGCGGCAACATGCGCTGGCGGACGAAGGCGGGCGACGAGATCGCCGCACGGCTCGGCGAGCCGATGACCAAGGACGCGATCAGCCAGGCCTGGCGCACGGCGCTGGATCCGCGCGGCGAGTGGATGCCCAGCGTGCTGCGCGCCGCGGACCAGCGGCTCACCGAGGTCAGGAAGGCCATCCCGGACGCGGGAGCGCTGGTCATCGCCTCCGACCAGGAATCGGCGCGCGCCTACGCCAAGCTGATCCGCGAGATCACCGGCACCAAGGCGACGCTGGTGCTCTCCGACGACGCGGGCGCGTCCAGCCGGATCGACGAGTTCAGCAGCAGCACCGACCGCTGGATGGTCGCCGTGCGGATGGTGTCCGAGGGCGTCGACGTGCCGCGGCTCGCGGTCGGGGTGTACGCGACGACGATCTCCACGCCGCTGTTCTTCGCGCAGGCCGTCGGGCGTTTCGTGCGGTCCCGGCGGCGCGGCGAGACCGCCTCCGTGTTCCTGCCCACCGTGCCCGACCTGCTCGGCTTCGCCAACGAGATGGAGCGCGAGCGCGACCACGTCCTTGACAAGCCCAAGAAGGGCGGGGACGAGGAGGACCCGTACGCCGAGTCCGAGAAGGAGATGGACGAGGCGAACCGGGAGCAGGACGAGGACACCGGCGAGCAGGACATGCTGCCCTTCGAGGCGCTGGAGTCCGACGCCGTCTTCGACCGCGTCATGTACAACGGCGCCGAGTTCGGCATGCAGGCCCACCCCGGCAGCGAGGAGGAGCAGGACTACCTCGGCATCCCGGGGCTGCTGGAGCCCGAGCAGGTGCAGCTGCTGCTGCAGAAGCGGCAGGCCAAGCAGATCGCGCACAGCAAGAAGAAGCCGGACACCGAGGCCGACCTGCTGGAGCTGCCCGCCGAGCGGCGGCCGGTCGTCTCCCACAAGGAGCTGATGGAGCTGCGCCGGCAGCTCAACACGATGGTCGGCGCGTACGTCCACCAGAGCGGCAAGCCGCACGGCGTCATCCACACCGAGCTGCGCCGCGTGTGCGGCGGGCCGCCGAGCGCGGAGGCGACGGCGGGGCAGCTGCGGCAGCGGATCGCCAAGGTGCAGGAGTGGGCCACCCGGATGAAGTGACGCCCCGCGGTCGAGCGGCGTCCCGCGACGGAGCGCCGCCCCGCGGCCCGGGGCGAGCCGTCCGGTGAGGGGGCGCCGCACGCGGCGTACGTACCGGGGCAAACCGGAGGCAGTCCCTACCGGCCACTGACCGGATTCTGGACGGAGCCTTCCGCTCAGCGAACCCGCTTCGCTACTGTCCCGCTACGCACACGCCCCGTGGCAGCGCCGCCGCGGAGCGCAGCCGTGAAGCGACCGGGCCCGGACACGCCGGGCCCACCTGCCGATCGGCGGCCTCTGAAGCGCGTCACTGACGGGACTCGGTGACGCATCCGCCGCGAGGGGGCCGCCGACCTCACCACTAAGGAGTGGGCGTCGTGACCGCGGAGACCTCCCAGACGCTCGACCGAGGACTGAAGGTCCTCAAACTGCTGGCCGATACGGACCACGGGCTGACCGTCACCGAGCTATCCAACAAACTGGGCGTCAACCGGACCGTCGTGTACCGGTTGCTCGCCACACTGGAGCAGCACGCACTCGTACGACGCGACCTCGGCGGGCGAGCCCGGGTCGGGCTGGGGGTGCTGAGGCTGGGCCGCCAGGTGCATCCGCTGGTGCGGGAGGCGGCGTTGCCCGCACTGCGCTCGCTGGCCGAGGACATAGGGGCGACCGCGCACCTGACGCTGGTCGACGGAGCGGATGCGCTGGCCGTCGCCGTGGTGGAGCCGACGTGGACGGACTACCACGTGGCGTACCGGGCCGGGTTCCGGCACCCGCTGGACCGCGGGGCGGCGGGCAAGGCGATCCTCGCGGCGCGGCAGAGGCCGGCGGACGACCCCGGCTACACGCTGACGCACGGCGAGCTGGAGGCGGGGGCGAGCGGCGCCGCCGCTCCGCTGCTGGGGGTGACCGGCGTCGAGGGCAGCGTCGGCGTGGTGATGCTGGCCGACGCGGTGCCGGAGCGGGTGGGGCAGCGGGTGGTGGACGCGGCCCGGGAGGTCGCGGAGGCGCTGCGCTAGCCAGGGACCGCCCGCGCGGGGCCGGACCGCCGGGGCGGGCCGCGCCGGGCCGGGGCCGGCTGTCCGCCGCCTCTCCCGTGCCGTCGCCGACACGGTCGTGAGGCGGCCCGGCTCCGAGGCGGGGGACCGGACGTCGCCCGGCTCCTCAGCCTCGGGGGGCCGGGGCTTCGCCGTGTCCGCTCACGGAAGGAGGGGCCTGCCGGCCCGCGCGTCGGCGAAGTGCTCGGGTCTCAGCGCGTCCTCGCCGTACTGAGCGGTGAACGCGCGCACCCGGCCGAGGGGGGAGTCCGGCGGGGGCGGCTCCTCGCTGATCGTGAAACCGAGCATCTGCGCCCCGAACGCCGCGCCCACGTCCTGCGGGTTGTCCATGTCCATGCGGAGACAGTAGACGGAGGGTCCGACACCGGCGCTCGGCGGACCGCGCGGCCGGCCGCCCGCCACCCGCGGCCGTCCGGGAGGAGCGGCCGCCGCGCAGGTTAGATTGACCTCGTGCTCTCACGCCTCACGCGCCCCCAAGCTCTCGCCGTCTGCGCGGTCCCCTTCGCGGCCCTGCTCGCCACCGCGGGGTTCGTGCCGCTGCCGTTCTCGGTGGCGCAGCCGGGGATGACGGCGAACGTGCTGGGGGAGAACAAGGGCACCCCGGTGATCACGATCTCCGGGGCGCCCACGCGGAAGACCAGCGGGCAGCTGCGGATGACGACCATCGAGGCGACCGGCCCGGACGCGCGCATCTCGCTGGGGGACGTGATCGACAGCTGGTTCCGCACCGACCTCGCGGTCATGCCGCGCGACTCCGTGTACCCCAGCGGGGAGAGCACCAAGGAGATCGAGCGGCACAACACCGAGCAGATGAAGCAGTCGCAGGACGCCGCGACCGAGGCGGCGCTGACGTACCTGGACCGCGCCGACGACGACATCGACGTCACGCTGAGGCTCGCCGACGTCGGCGGCCCCAGCGCCGGTCTGCTGTTCTCCCTGGGCATCGTCGACAAGCTGGACGGCGACGGCAGCGGCGGCGACCTCACGGGCGGCCGCACCGTCGCCGGCACGGGGACCATCGACGCCGACGGCACGGTCGGCGCGGTCGGCGGGGTCGGCCTGAAGACGCAGGCCGCCCGCCGGGACGGCGCCACCGTCTTCCTCGTGCCGAAGGACGAGTGCTCCGAGGCGAAGGCCGAGCTGCCCGAGGGGCTGCGGCTGATCCCGGTGACCACCCTCAAGGGCGCGGTCTCCTCCCTGGTCGCCCTGGAGAAGGGCAAGGGCTCCGTGCCCTCCTGCTGACCCCGCCGGCCTCACGTCCCCGCCGCCGGCCCGCGCGGCCGCAGCAGCGCCTCGGCGACCGAGGCCAGCCAGTCGACGAGCAGCGCCAGGGCCACGGTGAGGACCGAGCCGAGCACCAGCACCGGCGTCCGCCGGTCGGCGATGCCGGTGGTGATGAGGACGCCGAGCCCGCCGCCCCCGCCGAAGGCCGCCAGGGTCGCCGTACCGACGTTCAGCACCAGCGCCGTACGGACGCCGGCCAGGACGAGCGGGACCGCCGGCGGCGGCGCGGCCCGCGGCGGCGCGCCCGCCGGGGACGTGCCGATGCCGCGCGCCGCCTCCGGCGGCGTCGGGTCGTCCGCCTCCAGGGCCACGACGGTGCGGGAGAGCACGGGCAGCACGGCGCAGACGACGATGCCGATCAGGGCCGTCGTCACGCCCGTGCCCCGCCAGATCACCAGCAGGGCGAGCAGACCGATCGCCGGTGCCGTCCGGCCCGCGCCGGCGACGGCCGTCGCGAACGGGGCGGCCCCGCGCAGGGGGCCGCGGGCCAGCAGGACGCCCAGCGGGATCGCGAGGACCAGCACGAAGAGGGTGGAGATCACGGTCAGCCCGACGTGCTGCCACAGGGCCTTCGACACCCGCCCGTCGGACAGCGCGGCGAGGGAGACGGGATCCAGGTCGGCCTGCCGGAACCACCACAAGGTGCCGAGCAGGAGCACCACCAGGAAGCACGGCAGGACGGTCAGCTGCCGCCAGGTGACACGGCGCGCCCGGCGCGGAGGCGGCGACGGGCCCTCTTCCTCCTCCCGCGCCTCCTCGGCCGGCCCGGGAGCCGTCACGCCTCCACCTCCCCGCCGTGCCCCTCCTGTTCCGCGCGCGTCCGCGGGGCCCGCGTCCCCTCCTCCGGTTCGTGCCGCGCCTGCCGCGCGCTCGCCGCTCCGTGCGCGCCGCCCTCAGCCACGGATCCCCCTCGGAATCGTCAGCCGGCCGACGAGGACGTACACGGCGTCGAAGAGCAGGGCCAGGACGACGATGCCGAGCGTGCCCCCGAGGACCTGGTTGAGCGCGTTCTCGCCGCCCCGGGAGGCGATCCCGCGGAAGATCTCGTTGCCGAGGCCGGGCCCGGAGGCGTACGCGGCGACGGCGGCGACGCCCATCAGCATCCGCGTGGAGCCCCGGACGCCCGTGAGGATCGGCGGCCAGGCCAGCGGCAGCTCGATCCGGGCCAGCCGCGTCAGCCGGGACATCCCGATGCCCCTGCCCGCGTCCACCAGGGACGGGTCGACGCCCCGCAGGCCCACGATCGAGTTCCGCACCACCGGCAGCAGCCCGTACAGCGTCAGCGCGGCCACCGTCGCCGGCGCGCCCGGCCCCACCACCGGGACCAGCAGGCCGATCAGGGCGAGGGAGGGGACCGTCAGGACCGTGGACGCGGCGGTGGCGGCGAGGCCGCCGCCCCGGCCGCTGCGGTAGGTGAGGACCCCGATCAGCACCCCGAGCACGGTCGCCGCCAGCACGCACGGGAAGACCACGCCCGCGTGCCGGCAGGCGTCCGCGAGCAGCTGCTGGTGCCGGTTTCCCAGGTACTCCCAGAAGCTCACACGCTCACCCCGCAGGTCGGCCCGGTCCTTCCCGGTCCCGGGCCGCCTGCTCCACCAGCGGGATGATCCGCAGCGGAACGGCGTTCTCCATCACGATCGCGGTGGAGGCCCGGACGATCCCATCGAAACCGACGACCAGGTCGATCACCCGCTGGAGATCGGCGTTGGAGCGGGCCACCAGCCGGCACAGCATGTCCCCGCTGCCGGTCGTGGTGTGCAGCTCCAGCACCTCCGGCACGGTCGCCAAGTGCGCCCGCACGTGGGCGCCTTGGCCCTGGCGGATCTGGAGCGTCGCGAACGCCGTGACCGGGTAGCCGAGGGCCGCCGGGTCCACTTCGGGCCCGAACCCGCGGATGACTCCGTTCGACTGAAGCCGGTCGAGCCGCGCCTGCACGGTGCCCCGCGCGACACCCAGCCGCCGCGACATCTCCAGCACCCCGATGCGCGGCTCCCGCGCCAGCAGCACGATGATCCGCCCGTCCAGACGGTCGATCCCCATGCCCCGCCCACCCCTCTCTCCGGCTCGTTCCCCTCCGGGACGCCCCGGCGCACCCCGCGGACCATGCGCGCCGTGGTCACCCTGTACAGAAAGTCCGCCACGGCCGCCGTGCCGCTGGGCAGATTGCCCAGCCGACGAGCGAAGTGTTGCGCACCTTGCCGGGCGGGGCGAGGCTTCGGCCATGACGCAGACCACACACCACACTCCCGACACCGCCCGGCAGGCCGATCCCTTCCCGGTCAAGGGAATGGACGCGGTCGTCTTCGCCGTGGGCAACGCCAAGCAGGCGGCGCACTACTACTCCACCGCCTTCGGCATGCAACTGGTCGCCTACTCCGGACCGGAGAACGGCAGCCGCGAGACCGCCGCCTACGTCCTCGAGAACGGCTCCGCCCGTTTCGTGTTCACCTCGGTGATCAAGCCCGCCACCGAGTGGGGCCGCTTCCTCGACCGGCACGTGGCCGAGCACGGCGACGGCGTGGTCGACCTCGCCATCGAGGTCCCGGACGCGCGCGCCGCGTACGCCTACGCCCTCGAGCACGGCGCCCGCTCGGTCGCCGAGCCGTACGAGCTGAAGGACGAGCACGGCACGGTGGTGCTGGCCGCGATCGCCACGTACGGCGAGACCCGCCACACGCTGGTCGAGCGGACCGGCTACGAGGGCCCGTACCTGCCCGGCTTCGTGGCCGCGAGCCCGATCGTCGAGCCGCCCGCCCAGCGCACCTTCCAGGCGGTCGACCACTGCGTCGGCAACGTCGAACTCGGCCGGATGAACGAGTGGGTCGGCTTCTACAACAAGGTCATGGGCTTCACGAACATGAAGGAGTTCGTGGGCGACGACATCGCCACCGAGTACAGCGCGCTGATGTCGAAGGTGGTCGCGGACGGGACCCTGAAGGTCAAGTTCCCGATCAACGAGCCCGCCGTCGCCAAGAAGAAGTCCCAGATCGACGAGTACCTGGAGTTCTACGGCGGCGCCGGCGTCCAGCACATCGCGCTGAACACCAACGACATCGTGCAGACGGTCCGGACCATGCGCGCGGCCGGCGTCCAGTTCCTCGACACGCCCGACTCCTACTACGACACCCTCGGCGAGTGGGTCGGCGACACCCGCGTCCCCGTGGAGACCCTGCGCGAGCTGAAGATCCTCGCCGACCGCGACGAGGACGGCTACCTGCTCCAGATCTTCACCAAGCCGGTCCAGGACCGCCCGACGGTGTTCTTCGAACTCATCGAACGGCACGGCTCGATGGGCTTCGGCAAGGGCAACTTCAAGGCCCTGTTCGAGGCGATCGAACGGGAGCAGGCCAAGCGCGGCAACCTGTAGGGGGCACCCGCGCACCGGGCGGGGCGGGGTCAGAGCTCCGGCGGGTCCGTCACCGCCGGCTCGCCCAGCTCCGCCAGGGCCTCCCGGGCCGTGCGCGCGTGCAGCGGGGAGAAGTACGGGTTGATCCGCAGCGCCTCCTGGAGGTGCCGCCGGGCCGGCCCGTACCGCTTCAGCCCCCGCTCGATCATGCCCCGGTGGTAGGCGTACGGCGCACTGCGCACCGCGCCCCCGTGCGCCTTGTCGGTGGCGATCACGGCGTACTTCAGCGCCTCCTTGTCCTGGCCGGCCCGGTGCAGCGCCCAGCCCAGCGCGTCCGCGACGGCGATCCCCGGCTGCCGCCGCCACTCGGCGCGCAGCCGCCGCACCGCGGCCGCCGGATCACCGTGGTCGGCCTCGAACCGGCCGAGCACCAGCTGCCCGTCGACCCCGCCCGCCGCCTCCTGCCGCACCCGCTGCCGCAGCAGGTCGTACTGCACCCGGGCCTCCCGGACCATGCCCAGCGACTCGTACAGCTCGCCCAGCTCCAGCGCGTACTGCGGCGACGGCTGCCGGTCGAGGGCCACCTGGTACGCGCTCAGCGCCTTCGCCGTGCGTCCGAGCGCCGCCAGCACCCGCCCCTGCCCGATCTGCGCGGCCCGCTGGTCCGGGTCGAGGCGCACCGCCTCCCGGAAGAGGCGCAGGGCCACCTCCCGGTCGCCGCGCTCCCAGGCGAGCTGCCCGGCCCGCTCCCGCCACTGCGCCTCCTCGGCGGGCGAGGACGCCCCGGCCGCCGCGTCGGACAGCGCGGCCGCCGCGTCCTCGCGCCAGCCCCGGTCCCAGTAGACGACCGCCGCCCGCGCCCGCACCTCCGGCCCGGAGCGCAGCCGGGTCAGCCGGTCCAGGGCGGCCTGCGCCTTCTTGTGGTCGCCGAGCCCGGTGTAGGCGTCGATGAGCTGCGGATACGCGGTCCACCGCTTCGGCGCCAGCGTCCGGGCGGCCTCGCCCCAGGTCCTGGCCGCCCGGAAGTCGCGGCGGGCGTTGGCGAGGGTGGCCAGGCCGACGAGGGCCTCGGCGTTGTCCTTGGGCCGCACGCGCAGCGAGGTGCGCAGGGCCCGCTCGGCCTTGGGGTAGAAGACGGAGGCGTCGGCGGTGCGCCGGCCCTGCTCGACGTAGGCCGCGCCGAGGACCGCCCAGCTGCGGAAGTCCCGCGGGTGCTCGCGCAGCCGCGTCTCGCGTTCCTCGATCAGCACGGCCAGGTCGGGCAGCGCGGCCGCCACCCCGGTGCGCACCGCCGAGTGCGCCTGCGCCCCCGGCAGCGGTCCGGGCGCCGGAGGCCGCGTCTCGCCGGGCAGGAGCACGAGGACCCCGCCCAGCAGCAGGCTTCCGGCCAGCGAGCCGAGGAGGATGCGGCGCAGCAGCCGGGAGCGGGCCCCCTCCCGGGGGGCGGGGGTCTGCGGCGGTCGGCCGGTGGCTTCGGTCTTCATGGCGCTGTCCATGGCGCTCACTGTGCGTCAGTACGACGATCAGGTCCCGGCATCCGCCGGGTGCCGCAGACGGGGTTCACACCGATGGCCCCGGGTGCGACGCTGTGATCATGAGCAGTGTCGAAGCTCCCCGCGACGAAGCGACCGGCGGCCTCCTCGGCCGTCTGCTCGACGGCCTGCCCGCCGAGGCGGTCCTCACCGACCCCGACGTCACGGCCTCGTACGCCAACGACATGGCGAGCTTCTGCCCGGCCGGCGCCCCGGCCGCGGTGGTGCTGCCGCGCACGGTCGAGCAGGTCCAGCACGTCATGCGCACCGCCACCGCGCTGCGCGTCCCGGTCGTCCCGCAGGGCGCCCGCACCGGCCTGTCGGGCGCCGCCAACGCCTCCGACGGCTGCGTCGTGCTGTCCCTGACGAGGATGGACCGGATCCTGGAGATCAGCCCGGTCGACCGCATCGCCGTCGTCGAGCCGGGCGTCGTCAACGCGGTGCTCTCCCGCGCGGTGGGCGAGCACGGCCTGTACTACCCCCCGGACCCCTCCAGCTGGGAGACGTGCACGATCGGCGGCAACATCGGCACCGCCTCCGGCGGGCTGTGCTGCGTGAAGTACGGGGTGACGGCCGAGTACGTCCTCGGCCTCGACGTCGTCCTCGCCGACGGCCGGCTGATGTCCACCGGCCGGCGCACCGCCAAGGGCGTCGCCGGGTACGACCTGACCCGCCTCTTCGTCGGCTCCGAGGGCTCGCTCGGCATCGTCGTCCGGGCCGTCCTGGCGCTGAGGCCGCGGCCGCCCGCGCAGCTCGTCCTGGCCGCCGAGTTCGCCTCGGGCGCCGCCGCCTGCGACGCGGTCTGCCGGATCATGGCCGGAGGCCATGTGCCGTCCCTCCTCGAACTCATGGACCGGACGACGGTGAAGGCCGTCAACGACCTCACGCGCATGGGCCTGCCCGAGACCACCGAGGCCCTGCTGCTCGCCGCCTTCGACACCACCGACCCGGCCGCCGACCTCGCCGCCGTGGGCGCGCTGTGCGAGGCCGCCGGCGCCACCCAGGTCGTCCCGGCGGCGGACGCGGCCGAGTCCGAACTGCTCCTCCAGGCGCGGCGGTCGTCGCTCGTCGCCCTGGAGGCCGTCAAGGGCACGACGATGATCGACGACGTGTGCGTGCCCCGGTCGCGGCTCGGGGACATGCTGGAGGGCGTCGAGCGCATCGCCGAGAAGCACCGGCTCACCATCGGGCTCGTCGCCCACGCGGGTGACGGCAACACCCACCCCACCGTCTGCTTCGACGCGCGGGACCCCGACGAGTGCCGGCGCGCCCGCGAGTCCTTCGACGAGATCATGGCCCTCGGCCTGGAACTCGGCGGCACGATCACCGGCGAACACGGCGTGGGCGTGCTGAAGAAGGAGTGGCTGGCGCGCGAACTCGGCCCGGTGGGCCTGGAGATGCAGCGGGCCGTCAAACAGGCCTTCGACCCGCTGGGCATCCTCAACCCGGGCAAGCTGTTCTGACCCCGGGACGGGCCGCGGGCCCGTCCTCCTCCCGAGGCCGTCCGGCACGAGCCCGTGCGGAGGGGAGGGAGCGCGGGGTCCGGATCGTCACGCGGGTTCCGCGGACTTTGTTCGCCGTGCGGTCCGAACGTGCGAAGACGTGCACGCGGTTGCCCGGAAAGAAGTGGGTACGGCGGGACTGGCGGTGGGGCTCGCGCTCGTCTGATAGATGTGGAGGCCCCCATCCCACCCCCGAGCAGATACGGGACGACGGACATGAGCGCCCCAACCCCGGCCCCCGGTGACGACAGGCCCCGCGAGGGGTATTACCCGGACCCGTCCATCCCCGGATACGTCCGGTACTGGAACGGTTCCGCCTGGGTGCCCGGCACCAGCCGCCCGGCGCCGTCCGACGGCGAGCCGCTCGCGCCCCCGTCCGGCGCGCGGCCGGCGGCTCCCGCCGTCCCCCTCGCCTCGGTCGAGGAGACCGGCCCGCACTTCTTCGACGAGGACCCGGCCCCGGCCGAGCAGTACGGCAGCCGCCCGGAACCGGCGGACGCGTGGGGCGCCGACGGCTCCCGGCAGTCCGGCTTCGGCGGCGAGCAGGACCGCGGGCTGTCCTGGGGGAACCCGCCGGGCCCGGACCCGCGCACGGGCGCGGTCCCGCCGGACGCGCGGCCGGCCGGCGCCGACGGTGCGGCGGGCGTCCCCGCCGCCGGGCCGGAGCCGGACCGCGGAGCCGACGGGGGCACCTTCGTCTTCCGCCGCCCGACGGCCGGTCCCGCCTCCGCGGCGGCCCCCTCCGCCGCCTCCGGCCCCGTCGCGGACGACGGCACCATGACGTTCCGCGCCCGGGACCCGCGCGCACCCCACCAGGGCGGGGCGCCGGGGGCGCACCCCGGTGCCGCGGGCGCGCCGGCGGGGCCGGGCCGGGGAACGCCCGGGACACCGGGCGCTCCGGCGGCGGCCGGTCTCGGACCTCAGGGGCCGGTGGGCGCGGCCGGTGCGCAGGGCGCCGCTCCCGCCGCCGGCTTCGGTGCGCAGGGGCCCGTCGGCGCACCCGGCGCCGGGGCCGCCGCGGCCTCCGGGGCGGGTTTCGGCGCTCCGGCCGCCGCTCCGGCGCCCGCCGCGAAGCCCGGCTTCGGCGCGGGCAAGGCCGCGGCCGAGCGCGCCGCGGCGGCCCAGGCCGCCCAGGCGCAGGCGCCGCAGGGCGCCCAGGCACCCGCCGTCCCGGCTCCGGCCCCGGCCCCGCAGGGCGCCGCGGGCGTCCAGGCCGCCCCGCCCGCGGCCCAGATGCCCGCCCCTTCCTTCCCCGGCCCCCCGCAGGCCGCCCCGGGCGTCCCCCAGCAGGCCGCCGGCCCCCAGCCGGCGGCGGCGCAGCCCGTCACGCCGATGAGCGCCGGTCCGGGCGGCGGCCAGCCGTCCTGGGCGCAGCAGGTGCACCGGCTCGCGGGCTCCGCGGACGACCAGCCGGTCGCCCCCTGGAAGCCGCCGGTCGACGACGTCTTCCAGGCCGCCGCCCGGCGCCAGGCGGCGGCCCGCCCGGCGGGCCTCGGCAAGCGGCTGGCCGCCCGCGCCGTCGACACGCTCGTGCTCGCGGCCGTCACCTCCGCCGCCGCCGTCCCGCTGGGCACGAAGGCCTTCGAGCACGTCGACGACAAGATCGAGGCGGCCGAGCTCACCGGACAGACCGTCACCGTCTGGCTGCTGGACGGCACGACGTCGGTGTACCTCGGCATCGTGCTCGCCGTGCTGATGGTCGCCGGGATCCTGTACGAGGCGCTGCCGACCGCCAAGTGGGGCCGCACGCTGGGCAAGAAGCTGTTCGGCCTTCAGGTGCGGGACATCGAGGGCCACGAGCCGCCGTCCTTCGGCGCGGCCCTGCGCCGCTGGCTCGTCTACAGCGTGCCCGGCCTGCTCGCCGTCGGTGTCGTGGGCGTGCTGTGGGGCCTGTTCGACAAGCCGTGGCGCCAGTGCTGGCACGACAAGGCGGCGCACACGTTCGTGGCGGGCTGACCGGCCGCCGGCCCGTACCGCCGACGGTCCGGGGGACGCCGTAGCCCGGACGGCCGCTCGCCGGATGCGCGGGCGCGGGGTTCGCGGTCGACTCGGGCCATGACGACCGAACCGCCCCCCGGTTCCGGCGGCGAGCCGCCGGAGGACGATCCGTTCAGGAAGCAGCAGCCCCCGACCGGTCCGGGGCAGGGTCCGCAGGGCTCGCCGTACGACGGCCCGTACGGCGGTCAGGGCGGGCAGCCGCCCCCCGGCGGTCAGCAGCCGCCCCCCTACGGGGGCGGTCCCCACGGCGGTGACCCGTACGGCGGTTATCCGGCCGATCCGCTCGCCGGGATGCCGCCGCTCGCCGACAGCGGCAAGCGGACCCTGGCGCGGATCATCGACATGGTCCTGGTGGGGATCGTCGTCTGGCTGCTGACGTGGGCGTTCCGGGTCAACGAGTACGCGATGGACGGCGACCGGGTCGAGGTCGGCAAGTCGCTGGGGCAGTCCGTGGTGGCGGCCGTCCTCTACGTCGCCTACGACACCGTCCTGATCGCCCGCACCGGGCAGACGCTGGGCAAGCGGTGGCTGGGCATGCGCGTGGCCAACCTGGACAACGGCGCGACGCCCTCCACGCAGACCTCACTGGTGCGGGCCCTGGTGCTGTGGCTGCCGTTCGCGTTCTGCTGCGCCTGTCTGTGGACGGCGATCTGCGGCGGCTGGAGCTTCTTCGACAAGCCCTACAAGCAGGGCCTGCACGACAAGGCCGCCAAGACGGTGGTGGTCGCCGCCGGCTGACGCGGCGACAGCACGGCGACGGTTCCCGCGCCCGGCAGGCGCGGGCCCCGTCGCCGTCACGTTCAGGGCGCCGACGGTTCCCGGACGGGCTCGGGCGCGGCGGCGGCGACCGAGGCGGGCACGGGCCGCTCGTCCATGGGGGAGCGGGCCACGACGACGGGGGTCCGCCGGGGGACCGGGACCGTCATGGCGACGAGCACGCCGAGGGCGACCGCGGTGACGGAGATGACCGCGACGAGTGAGCCCGAACTCGTCCCGGACAGCGCCAGCATGGCGAGCGCCGAGAAGATCACGGTGCAGGAACCGTACGTGAGCTGTGCGACAGTCGGACGAGGCATGGCAATCGTGTCCTCGGAAGCGGGGGCGGTCTCGACTCTATTCGCCTCCATGCCCGAGGGGAACGAACGGTAAGCGTGACCTAACCCACGGTGCCGGAGCACAGGGGGCGCACGGAGTCATGACGTCCACTCGGTGGACGGTCCGCGCGCCCGTCACGTTACGGTCATGCGTCCGCAATGCGAACGCCGTCTCCTGATAATGCAATTGACCTGTCCAAGTCAAGGTCTGTCTTTTCCGCGGAACCAGTAGTCAAATGACGGCACTTGACTACACGCGTATAACCGCGCGCGGACTTCCCTTGACATGGATCCCCCTTCCGCGCGTCCGGCACGCGTTAGGGGAGGCATCAAGTGAGCAGTAGATCCTGGACGTTCAGGACGGCCGCCACGGTCGTCGCCCTCGCGGCGGCCTCGGCGACGTTCTCGACGTTCGCCGTGGCGCAGGCGGCCGAGGGCGCGCCGGCGAAGGCCCCGGCGGCGGACCGGAACGACCCGCAGCCGGTCGGCGCCCGCGGACACGACTTCGACGGGCCGCTCAGCAAGACGCAGGAGGCCCAGCGCGAAGAGGCCCTCAAGCAGGTCATATCCGGCGAGGCCACGGTCAGCAAGAAGGACGGCTCCAAGGTCGTCCGGCTCGACAGCCGCAAGGGCACGAGCAAGTACGTCGAGCTCGGCCGCGAGAAGACCGACAAGATCTTCACGATCCTCGTCGAGTTCGGCGACCAGGTCGACCCCCGCTACGGCGGCACCCCCGGCCCGCTGCACAACCAGATCGCGCAGCCGGACCGCACCAAGGACAACAGCACGGCCTGGCAGGCCGACTACGACCAGAAGCACTTCCAGGACCTCTACTTCGGCACCGGCAAGAACACCGAGTCGCTGAAGAAGTACTACGAGAAGCAGTCCTCGGGCCGCTACTCGGTCGAGGGCGAAGTGACCGACTGGGTCAAGGTCCCCTACAACGAGGCCCGTTACGGCTCGAACGACGCCGCCACCGGCGCCTGGTACGCGGTGCAGGACGGCGTCAACGCCTGGGTCGCCCAGCGCGAGGCAGCCGGCGACACCGCCGCCGAGATCAAGGCGGAGCTCGCCGAGTACGACCAGTGGGACCGTTACGACTTCGACGGCGACGGCGACTTCAACGAGTCCGACGGCTACATCGACCACTTCCAGATCGTGCACGCCGGCGAGGACGAGTCCGCGGGCGGCGGCGCCCAGGGCGAGGACGCGATCTGGGCCCACCGCTGGTACGCCTTCGGCACCGACGCCGGCTCCACCGGTCCCGACAGCAACAAGCTGGGCGGCACCCAGATCGGCGACACCGGCATCTGGGTCGGCGACTACACCATCCAGCCGGAGAACGGCGGACTCGGCGTCTTCGCCCACGAGTACGGCCACGACCTCGGCCTGCCCGACGAGTACGACACCGAGGGCGGCGACAACTCCACCGGTTTCTGGACCCTGATGTCGTCCGGCTCCTGGCTGGGCACCGGCAAGGACGCCATCGGCGACCTGCCCGGCGACCTGAACGCCTGGGACAAGCTCCAGCTCGGCTGGCTCGACTACGACGTCGCCAAGGCGGGCGTGAAGTCCACCCACAAGCTGGGCGTGGCGGAGTACAACACCAAGGACGCCCAGGCCCTCATCGTCGAACTGCCGGAGAAGACGGTCACCACCGACGTCGTCGCCCCCGCGCAGGGCGCGACCCAGTGGTGGAGCGGCAGCGGTGACGACCTGCGCAACACCCTGACCCGCTCGGTCGACCTGACCGGCAAGTCGTCGGCGGCGCTCACCCTCGACGGCTGGTGGGACATCGAGACCGACTACGACTACCTCTACACCGAGGTGTCCACCGACGGCGGCGCGAGCTTCACGCCGGTCGACGGCACGCTGGCCGACGGCTCCGCCGTCCCGCGTGACGGCAGCGGCAAGCCCGCCCTCACCGGCACGGTCGACGCCTACCAGAAGCTGACGTTCCCGCTGGACGCCTACGCGGGCAAGAAGATCGACCTGCGCTTCCGCTACGCCACCGACGGCGGCGTGGCCCAGAAGGGCTTCGCGGCCGACGGGATCACGGTGACCGCCGACGGCGCCACCCTCTTCTCCGACAACGCGGAGACCGCCGACGCGGCCTGGAAGACCGGCGGCTTCACCCGCATCGGCGCGGCCATCACGGACGACTACGCGCAGTACTACATCGCCGAGAACCG
Organism: Streptomyces sp. NPDC017936; assembly: GCF_044328485.1. Taxonomy (NCBI): domain Bacteria; kingdom Bacillati; phylum Actinomycetota; class Actinomycetes; order Kitasatosporales; family Streptomycetaceae; genus Streptomyces; species Streptomyces sp. NPDC017936. The sequence continues at coordinate 17,872 of NZ_JBIRHK010000003.1, forward strand.
CCAGTACGTCTCGTACGACACGACCCTCAAGGTCGGCCCGTACAACTATGGCTTCTCCACGACCCGTCCGGACTGGGTGGAGCACTACCCGTACCAGAACGGCCTGCTGATCTGGAAGTGGGACACCTCCCAGGCGGACGACAACACCAGCACGCACCCGGGTGAGGGCCTGATCCTGCCGATCGACTCCCACCCGACCGCGCTGAAGTGGACCGACGGCACCCTGATGCGCAACCGCATCCAGGCCTTCGACTCCACCTTCAGCTGGTACCCGACCGACGCGATCACGCTGCACAAGGCGGACGTCGCCACCAAGATCAAGTCGCGTCCGGGCGTCCCGGTCTTCGACGACGGCAAGTCGAGCTACTACGACGCGTCGAACCCGACGGCCGGCGTCAAGGTCACTGACACCAACACCTCCATCAAGATCGTCAACGAGCCCCTCAGCGGCTCGACGATCACGGTGAAGGTCGGACCTTCGGCGAAGTAGTCGACGTCCTCGCAGGTCAGAGGCGTATCGGCGGCGACCCCCTGGCGGGTCGCCGCCGATCGTGTTTAGGTGCCTCCTGTGTTGCCCTTATTGACGCACGCATCGACTCCGACCCGCACGGGGGTGTGACCGCATGGCCGCAGGAGGCTTCTGCAAGCTGCCGAACGGCACGGTGGTGGTGGCGCTGAACCTGCCCAGCCCCGTCGTGGACGCCGCCACGGGAGTGCGCGTCCTCGTCCTCGCCCAGAACCGCGCCCGGGCCCTGACCAGGCTCCGCAACCTGGGCCTGCGCGCCGTCTACCTGCGGGGGAACGCCGCGCCGCCGACGCCGGACGAGATCACGGCGGTCCTGCACCACCCCGACGGCCTGATATGGCGGACGGCCCCGGGCCCCACCGCCCCCGCGGTCCCGGAGCTGTGGCGCCCGATCCGGTCCCTGCTGAGGAAGCCGGTGGCACAGCCGTAGCGCGCGGCGGCCGGCGGACGCGCCGTCCGCGCGCCGGTCCGCCGACGGCCGGGGCGCGCGTGCGCCGGTCCGCCGACGGCCGGGGCGCGCGTGCGCCGGTCCGCCGACGGCCAAGACGTCCGCTGACGGCCGGAGCGTCCGCCGGCCGCCGGTCGACGGTCCATCCGCCCACGGCCGGTCGGCGGCCCGTGCGGCGGCGGTCGGCCGGCGGTCCGTGCGGCGGCGGCCGGCCCACCGCTCGCGCACGGCGGCGAGCCGACACGCGGACGTTCCGTCCCCCGGCGACCGGCCGGCCGAGCGGCCGGCGGTCCGTGCGGGGCGGACGGCCGGCCGGCGGCTACTGCACCACCGGCTTGCCGGTCAGCTCGACGCCCGCCTCCCGCAGCTCCTCGATCGCCCGCTCGGTGGTCTGCTGGGCCACCCCGGCGGTCAGGTCGAGCAGCACCTGCGTGCGGAAGCCCTCCCGCGCCGCGTCCAGCGCGGTCGCCCGGACGCAGTGGTCGGTGGCGATGCCGACGACGTCCACCTCGTCGATCTGCCGCGTCCGCAGCCAGTCGCCCAGCTTCACGCCGTTCTCGTCGGCCCCCTCGAAGCCGCTGTACGCGGCCGCGTAGGCGCCCTTGTCGAAGACGGCGTCGATGGCGCCCGAGGCGACCGCCGGGGCGAAGTTCGGGTGGAAGCCCACGCCCTCGGTGCCCGCCACGCAGTGCGCGGGCCAGGAGTGGACGTAGTCGGGGTTGTCGGCGAAGTGGCCGCCGGGCGCGATGTGGTGGTCGCGGGTGGCCACGACGTGCCGGTAACCGGCGGGGGCCTGCCCGATCAGCTCGGTGATCGCGGCGGCCACGTCGGCACCCCCGGCCACCGCGAGGCTGCCCCCCTCGCAGAAGTCGTTCTGCACGTCTACGACGATCAAGGCGCGGCGCATGGTGGGTGTCCTTCGATGGGGGTCCCCGGCTCTTCCGAGCCCGGGCGAGGGTGAAGTTACGAGCCTAGAGACTTCGGCGGCGGTGCGGGAAGGGGGTGGGACGGGGGAGGGGGTCCCGCGCCGCCCTCCCCCGAAGCTGTCGACAGCCCCTAGTTACCCGAGCCCACGTGGACGTACTCCGTCGGGAGGACGGGTTCTCCGCGCGAGAGCTGGGTGGCGGACAGCGGCAGCCCCGCCCGGACGGCGATGTGGCGGTCGCGGACCGCGTCCAGGGGTTCCCGGGCGACCGTCTCGCCGCCCTTGACCAGCTGGACGAGGAGCTGCCGGTCGGCCAGCTCGGCGGGCACCTCCCCGGTGCCGACGACCTCGGCCTGGGCCACTCCGTGCTCGTCCCGGCGCCGCGCGGCCCACTTGCGGCCGCCGATGGAGGTCTTGCCGCCGGTCGACTTCTTCGCCACCGGCACCAGCGGCGCCGTCGGCCCGGCGGTCTCCGCGCGGGCGACCAGCTTGTAGACCATCGAGGACGTCGGGTGCCCGGAGCCGGTCACCAGCTGGGTGCCGACCCCGTACGCGTCCACGGGCGCGGCGGCCAGCGAGGCGATGGCGTACTCGTCGAGGTCGGAGGTCACCATGATCTTCGTGTCGGTCGCGCCCAGCTCGTCCAGCTGCTGGCGCACCCGGTGGGCGACCAGCAGCAGGTCGCCGGAGTCGATGCGCACCGCGCCCAGCTCGGGCCCGGCGACCTCCACGGCGGTCCGGACGGCCGTCGCGACGTCGTACGTGTCCACCAGCAGGGTCGTGCCGCGGCCCAGCGAGTCCACCTGGGCCCGGAAGGCGTCGCGCTCGGAGTCGTGCAGCAGGGTGAAGGCGTGCGCGGCCGTGCCGACCGTCGGGATGCCGTAGCGGAAGCCGGCCGCCAGGTCGGAGGTGGTGGCGAAGCCGCCGATGTAGGCGGCGCGGGAGGCGGCGACCGCGGCCAGCTCGTGGGTGCGGCGGGCGCCCATCTCGATCAGCGGACGGTCCCCGGCCGCCGAGGACATGCGGGAGGCGGCCGCGGCGATCGCGGAGTCGTGGTTGAGGATCGACAGGATCACCGTCTCCAGGAGCACGCACTCGGCGAAGGAGCCCTCCACCCGCATGATCGGCGAGCCGGGGAAGTACACCTCGCCCTCCGGATAGCCCCAGATGTCACCCGAGAAGCGGTACGTGCCGAGCCAGTCGAGCGTCTCCTCGTCGACGATCCCCCGCTCGCGCAGGAAGCCCAGGACGCCGGCGTCGAAACGGAAGTTCTCGACGGCGTCCAGGACCCGTCCGGTGCCCGCCACCACGCCGTAGCGCCGGCCCTCCGGCAGCCGCCGGGTGAAGACCTCGAACACGCTGCGCCGCCCGGCGGTCCCCGCCTTCAGGGCGGCCTGCAGCATCGTCAACTCGTACTGGTCCGTGAACAACGCCGTCGAAGGGACGTCCACCGGCAACCCAAGGTCCGCAGTGCTCATGGCAAGGATGGTACTCCCTTTTCGTCGGTGTGACGATTTCTGCGCGGCGTGGCAGCATGGTTCGTGTGACGTCACCCGCTCCCCTTGAGATCGAACGCACCGAGTCGGCGGAGGAGGTCTTCGCCGTACCCGAGCCGGACGTCCCCTGGGTCACGATCGTCCACAACGACCCGGTCAACCTCATGAGCTACGTGACGTACGTCTTCCAGACGTACTTCGGCTACCCCAAGGACAAGGCCACCAAGCTCATGCTCGATGTCCACCACAAGGGCCGGGCGGTCGTCTCCAGCGGCAGTCGCGAGGAGATGGAACGCGACGTGCAGGCGATGCACGGCTACGGTCTGTGGGCCACCCTCCAGCAGGACCGGAAGTAGTCACCTCACTGATGCCAGGACACTTCGAACCGCTCCCCGGCGGCGGCGCGGCCGTCGCCCTCGACGACGTCGAGATCTCCATCATCCGGTCACTGGCCGTGCAGCTCCTGGAGCTGATCGGCCCCGGCCCCGCCGAGGACGCCCCCGACGACCCGCTCGCCGAACTGTTCGCCGAGGGCCCGAGCGAACCGCCCGCCGACCCGGTCCTCCGACGGCTGTTCCCCGACGCCTACACCGATCCCGAGGCCACCCCGGACCCCCGGGCGGCGGAGGAACAGCGGGCGCACTCCGCCGAGTTCCGCCGCTACACGGAGAACGACCTGCGGGCCGGCAAGCGCGAGAACGCGCTGGCGGTGGTGCGCTCCCTGGACGCCCTCTCGGTCGAGGAGGAGGGCGCGGCGGTGCTGAAGCTCTCGCCCGAGGGCTCCCGGCAGTGGCTCGGCGCGCTCAACGACCTGCGCCTGGCGATCGGCTCCCGGCTGGAGATCGCCGACGAGGAGGACACCGACCTCCTCTACCGGCTGCCGGACGAGGACCCGCGCAAGCCGATGGTGATGGCCTACCTGTGGCTGGGCGGCCTCCAGGAGACGCTCGTCACCACCCTCCTGCCCTGACACCCGGCGACCGCGCCGCGCGGGGTTCCCGCCGCGCCGCGCGGTGGCGGCCGCGTCCCGCCGTGCCGCGCGGGGGTTCCGGCCGTGCCGGGCGGCGGGCGGGGAGGGCGGTGTGACGGTTCCGTCACACCGCACGGTGATTCCGTCCTGACTTGTGGCGATTCCGTGTTCGCTCAGAGGACGCTCAAATCCGGATAACGATCGCGTCACCGTGACGGCCCCCTTTGACCCTTCTGTGTGCCTTTTGTCCACTTCTTCCTGTGTTGTGCGCCACATGTCGCACAACTGATCAGTGTTGCGGCCGTGATAAATCTTCACGACCGCCCGGCGAACACCACCCGAATGTTCGTCCGGGTGCGCCACCGAGCCGGCGGATCGCCGGCCAGGCACGGGCGGGCCCGCGAGGCCCGTTCAGCTCCAGCAATCCGGGGGGATCGAGACCCGATCCGAGGCCGACGACGGCCCGGGTCGGCATGGAGAAAGGCGCACCACCACATGACCTCCGCTCAGGTCGACACGGACAAGGCCCCGAAAGAGTCGGAAGAGGGATACGAGCGAGGCCTCGGCAGCCGCCAGGTCCAGATGATCGCCATCGGCGGCGCCATCGGCGTCGGCCTGTTCCTGGGAGCCGGGGCGAACATCGCCAAGGCGGGCCCCAGCCTCATCCTCATGTACGCCCTCGCCGGCGTGATCATCTTCTTCATCATGCGGGCGCTCGGCGAGCTCCTGCTCTACCGCCCCGTCTCGGGCTCCTTCGCCGAGTACTCCCGTGAGTTCCTCGGCCCGTTCTTCGGCTACTTCACCGGCTGGACGTACTGGCTGATGTGGGTCGTCACCGGCATGGCCGAGCTGACGGCCGCCGCGATCTACGTCAACTACTGGTTCCCGGCCATCCCCCAGTGGGTGACGGCCCTGGTCTTCCTGGTGATCCTCTTCGGGGTCAACCTGATCTCCGTCAAGCTCTTCGGCGAGCTGGAGTTCTGGTTCTCGATGGTCAAGGTCACCGCGCTCATCGGCATGATCGTCATCGGTCTCGGCGTGCTCACCTTCGGCTTCAGCTCCGCCGGCGACACCGCGGCCGTCTCCAACCTGTGGGCCTTCGACGGCTTCTTCCCCAAGGGCATCGGCTCGTCCCTGATGACCCTGCAGGGCGTCATGTTCGCCTACCTCGCCGTCGAACTGGTCGGCGTCACGGCCGGCGAGTCCGAGGACCCGGAGAAGACCCTCCCCAAGGCGATCAACACCCTGCCCTGGCGCATCGCGCTGTTCTACGTCGGCGCCCTGACCGTCATCCTCTGCGTCGTGAAGTGGACCGAGTTCGCCCCCGGCGTCTCGCCCTTCGTCGCCGCCTTCGCCAAGATCGGCATCCCGGCCGGCGCCGGCATCGTCAACTTCGTCGTGCTGACCGCCGCCCTGTCCTCCTGCAACTCCGGCATGTACTCCACCGGCCGCATGCTGCGGAACCTGGCCGAGAGCGGCGAGGCCCCCAAGGCCTTCACCCGGCTGTCCGCGACCAGGACCCCGGCCTTCGGCATCACCGTCTCGGTCCTCTTCATGGGCATCGGCGTGGTCCTCAACTACATCGTCCCGGAGAAGGCCTTCGGCTACGTCACCTCCGTCGCCACCGCGGCCGGCATCTGGACCTGGCTGATGATCCTGATCAGTCACGTGCTGTACCGCCGCGCGGTCGACGCGGGCCGGCTGCCCGCCTCGTCCTTCCCGGCGCCGGGCGGCGCGGTGTGCTCCTACGTCGCCATCGCGTTCCTGGTCTTCGTCACCGGTCTCATCGCCTACGACGCCGACTCCCGCGTCTGCCTCTACGTGATGGCCGGCTGGGCGGTCGCCCTCGGCATCGGCTGGGCCGTGCTGAAGTCCCGCAACCCCGAGGTCACCCAGCGCCGCGAGCCGGAGCTGGAGAAGGCCGGCTGACCACCGCCGAGGACGTCCGGCCGCAGGGAGCACTCGTGGCGCTCCCTGCGGCCGCCGCTCAGGACGTCCGCGATGTGGGCCCTTCCGTACCGCCCTTCGGTACGGAAGGGCCCCTCTGCTTATCCTGACGGGCATGCTGACCATCACCCAGGACCTCGTCGACAAGATCGTCGCGCACGCGCGCAAGGACCACCCCGACGAGGCGTGTGGCGTCGTCGCGGGCCCGGCCGGTACGGACCGCCCCGAACGCTTCATCCCGATGCTGAACGCCGCCATGTCGCCCACCTTCTACGAGTTCGACTCGGGCGACCTGCTCAAGCTCTACCGCGAGATGGACGACCGCGACGAGGAGCCGGTGGTCATCTACCACTCCCACACCGCGACCGAGGCCTACCCCTCCCGCACCGACATCTCCTACGCCAACGAGCCCGGCGCCCACTACGTCCTCGTGTCGACGGCCGACACCGACGGCGCCGGCGAGTTCCAGTTCCGCTCCTTCCGGATCGTCGAGGGCGAGGTCACCGAGGAGGAGGTCGACATCGTCGAGGCGTACTGATCCCGAGGCGGCTACCGTTTCCCCGAGGTGCACGCACGACTCACCCCCACGGAGACGGTGTTGACGCAACGGACCGGCGCACGGCGCCCCACCCTCGAGGACGTCGCCCGGCAGGCGGGCGTGTCGAGGTCCACGGTCTCGCGGGTGGTCAACGGCGAGGCGCGGGTGAGCGCGGAGGTCGTCCGCACGGTCCGCGAGGTGATCGCCGAGCTGGGGTACGTGCCCAACCAGGCCGCCCGGCAGCTCGTCACCCACCGCACCCACGCCGTCGCGGTCGTGGCGACCCCGCCGGAGGGCCGCCTCTTCCTCGACCCGTTCTTCGACCTCCTGCTGCGGGGCGTGCGCCGGGAGCTCGCCGCGCACGGCGCCCAGGCCGTCCTGCTGTTCCTGGAGGAACCGGACGACCACGCGCGCGTGGCGGACTACCTCGGCGGCGGCCACGTCGACGGCGCCGTGCTGTTCTCCCTGCGCCCCGGCCACCTGCTGCACGAGATGATCGACCGGCTCGACCTCCCCGCCGTCTTCGGCGGCCGCCCCCTGCTGCCCGCCGGCGACACCGTCCACGGCCACACCTACGTCGACGGCGACAACCGCGGCGGGGCCCGCCAGGCCGTCCGGCACCTCGTCTCCCTCGGCCGCCGCCGCATCGCCACCGTCGCCGGACCCCACGACCAGGAGACCTCCGCCGCCGACCGCCTCGCCGGCTACCGGGACGTCCTCCCGGACGGCTCGCCCCTCCTCGTCGAGCGGGCCGACTACAGCCGGCAGGGCGGCGCCGACGCCATGGCCGCGCTGCTGGACCGCTGCCCCGACCTGGACGCCGTCTTCGTCGCCTCCGACTTCATGGCCTCCGGCGCCCTGCAGACCCTGCGCGAGCGCGGGCGCCGGGTGCCCGAGGACGTGGCCGTCGTCGGCTTCGACGACCTGGCGTCCATCGCCGAGACGACCGACCCGCCGCTGACCACCGTCCACCAGGACGTCGAGGAGATGGGCCGCCTCATGGCCCGGCTGCTGTTCCGGCCCGCCCCGCGGACGTCCTCCGTGGTCGTGCCGACCCGGCTGGTGCGGCGGGCGTCCGCCTGAAGGAGGCGGGGGACGGGCGCGGTCTCACTCCCCGGCCCGAATCCGTCCGTCATGTGGGATCACATTCCGGATGCCCGACGGGGAATCGATACGATGAGCCCATGGTTGTGAACGACGTGAGCGGCAGGACGCCGGGCACCCTGCTCGTCGCGCGCCTGCACGTCGACCTGTGCAGGCTCGCCAGCGCCATCTGTTGACGCTGCCCCTGCCGCCGCACGGCACGTGAGCCGCGGCGCGACCCACGACCCCGCACCACCGGCGCTGCCGCGCGCTTACCGACCCGACCACTCCCGACAGGAGCCCTGAGTCATGGCCATCGAGGTCCGCATCCCGACCATCCTCCGCCAGTACACCGACGGTCAGAAGGCGGTGGAGGGCAGCGGCGACACCCTCGCCGACCTGTTCGCCGACCTCGAGACCCGGCACGCGGGCATCCAGGCCCGCATCGTGGACGACGGCCAGCTGCGCCGCTTCGTCAACGTCTACCTGAACGACGAGGACGTCCGCTTCGTCGACGGCATCAACACCAAGCTGACCGACGGCGACACCGTGACGATCCTGCCGGCCGTGGCCGGCGGCATGGCCTGAGCCGATCCCGATGCGCTACGACTCCCCGCTGGCCGCGGTGGGCAACACCCCCCTGGTGCGCCTGCCGCGGCTGTCGCCGTCCGCCGACGTCCGCATCTGGGCCAAGCTGGAGGACCGCAACCCCACCGGATCGGTCAAGGACCGCCCCGCCCTGCACATGATCGAGCAGGCGGAGAAGGACGGCCGCCTGACCCCCGGCTGCACCATCCTGGAGCCCACCAGCGGCAACACGGGCATCTCCCTGGCCATGGCGGCGAAGCTCAAGGGCTACCGCATGGTCTGCGTGATGCCCGAGAACACCTCGCAGGAGCGCCGGGACCTGCTCGGCATGTGGGGCGCGGAGATCATCTCCTCCCCGGCCGCGGGCGGCTCCAACACCGCGGTGCGCGTCGCCAAGGAGCTGGCCGCCGAGCACCCCGACTGGGTGATGCTGTACCAGTACGGCAACCCGGACAACGCCGGCGCCCACTACGCGACGACGGGCCCGGAGATCCTCGCCGACCTCCCCTCCGTCACGCACTTCGTCGCGGGCCTCGGCACCACCGGCACCCTCATGGGCGTCGGCCGCTACCTGCGCGAACACAAGCCGGACGTCAGGATCGTCGCCGCCGAGCCGCGCTACGACGACCTCGTGTACGGCCTGCGCAACCTCGACGAGGGCTTCGTCCCCGAGCTGTACGACGCCTCCGTCCTCACCACCCGCTTCTCGGTCGGCTCGGCGGACGCGGTCACCCGCACCCGCGAGCTGCTCCAGCAGGAGGGCATCTTCGCCGGCGTCTCCACGGGCGCCGCGCTGCACGCCGCGATCGGCGTCGGCAACAAGGCCGTGAAGGCGGGCGAGAGCGCCGACATCGTGTTCGTCGTGGCCGACGGCGGCTGGAAGTACCTCTCCACCGGCGTCTACACCGCGGCCACCACCGAGGAGGCCATCGAGACGCTCCAGGGCCAGCTCTGGGCCTGAGCCGCGTCGGGCCTCACGTCGCCAGGTGACGGACCTGGTCCCACAGGACCGGGTCCACCACACCCACCCGGCGCCGGAAGTCGCCCACCCGGACCTGGCGCAGCTCGTCCGTCTCCAGGAAGCTCGGACGTCCCCGCGCGTCCCCGACGGCGCCCGGCGGCAGCGGGATCACCCCGGACCGCTCGTCGCGGTACTTGCTGGTGATCTTCGCGACCGTCACCCGGTCGCCGCGCACCACCAGCACCAGACACGGCCGGTCCTTGGCGCCGGGACCGTCCTCGTAGGGCACGGTCGCCCACCAGATCTCCGCCGGCTGCGGCCGCCCCGCCCGCACCCGGCCGCGCACCGGCCGCCCCGGCGGCCGTGACGTCCGCCCCTGTGGCCGTGACGTCCGCCGGGGCGGACGCCGGCCGCGTCCCCAGCCGTCCACGAGCGTGGCGACGAGCGCGAGCAGCACCACCGCCGCGAGCGCCAGCCACCAGGACGTGTCCATGGGGACGACGTTACCGGCGCGCGCCGGACAGTGCGCGCCCTCTCACGCTTCTCACACGCCCCGCCTCCAGCCGAACCGGTGACAGCACAGGTGAGTTCGCCCACAACGGCCCCTGGCGGAGGAGCGACCCGACGTTTCGCGCCTTACGCTCGACGAACCGCACGACCCCCGTCGCCCCCCTGTCACGACCGTTCGTCTCCCGACCCTTCCCGGTACTTCTCGGCTTCCCGCCCACGGAGGTTTCTGCTTTATGAAGCTCACCGTCGTCGGCTGCTCGGGGTCGTTCCCGTCCGCGGAATCGGCCTGCTCGAGCTACCTCGTCGAGGCCGACGGCTTCCGGCTGCTCCTCGACATGGGCAACGGCGCCCTGGGCGAGCTGCAGCGCCACTGCGGTCTCTACGACCTCGACGCGATCTTCCTGAGCCACCTGCACGCCGACCACTGCATCGACATGTGCGCGTACTTCGTGGCGCGCTACTACCGGCACGAGGGCGGACGCTGCGACCCCATCCCGGTCTACGGACCGGAGGGCACCGAGCACCGCCTCACCACGGCCTACGCGGACACCCCCTCCGCCTCCTCCATGAGCGAGGTCTTCGACTTCCACACGGTCAAGCCCTCCACCTTCGACATCGGCCCCTTCACCGTCCACACGGAACGCGTGGCCCACCCGGTGGAGGCGTACGGCATCCGCGTCGAGCACGGCGGGAGGTCGCTGGCCTACTCCGGGGACACGGGTGTCAGCGCGGCCCTCGACGAACTCGCCCGCGACACCGACCTGTTCCTGTGCGAGGCCGCCTTCACGCACGGCAAGGAGAGCATCCCCGACCTGCACCTCAACGGCCGCGAGGCGGGCGAGACGGCGGCCCGGGCGAACGCCCGCCGGCTGGTCCTCACCCACATCCCCCCGTGGACCGACCCGCAGGTCAACCTCGCGGACGCGCAGGCGGTGTTCGACGGGCCGGTGGAACTGGCGATCCCGAGGGTGTCCTACCTGATCTGACGTCCCGTCACGTCGAAGGCCCCCGGAGCGGTCCAGGCTCCGGGGGCCTCGAGCGTGCCGCACGGGCGGCCTACGCCTTGGTGAGGTCCTCGACCTCCTCCTCGGGCTCGCGGCCCGGGGTGGCGATGTCGAACCTGATGATGGCGAAGCGGAACGTGAAGTAGTAGATCGCCGCGAAGACCAGGCCGACCGGAATGATCATCCAGGGCTTGGTGGCCAGGTTCCAGTTGAGGAAGTAGTCGATCGCGCCGGCCGAGAAGCTGAAGCCGTGGTGGACGCCCAGGGCCCAGGTGACGGCCATGGACACGGCGGTCAGCACCGCGTGGATGACGTAGAGCACCGGCGCGATGAACATGAACGCGAACTCGATCGGCTCGGTGATGCCGGTGACGAACGAGGTCAGGGCGAGCGAGACCATCATGCCGCCGACGGCCTTGCGGCGCTCCGGGCGTGCGGTGTGCGTGATGGCGAGGGCGGCGGCCGGCAGGGCGAACATCATGATGGGGAAGAAGCCCGTCATGAACTGCCCGGCGGTCGGGTCGCCGTGGAAGAAGCGCGGCAGGTCGCCGTGCCAGACGGCACCGGACGCGTCCTTGAAGGAGCCGATCTCCTGCCAGGCCACCGTGTTGACGAACTGGTGCATGCCCACCGGGAGCAGCGCGCGGTTGATCGCGCCGAAGATGCCCGCGCCGACCGCGCCGAGGCCGGTCATCCACTCGCCGAAATGGGTGATGACGTCACCGATCGGCTCCCAGACCAGGCCGAAGAAGACGCCGACGGCGGTGCCGATGAAGGCCATCAGGATCGGGACCAGCCGGCGGCCGTTGAAGAAGCCCAGCCAGTCGGGGAGCTTGGTGCGGTGGAAGCGCTGCCAGGTGACCGCGGCTATCAGGCCCATGATGATGCCGCCGAAGACCTTGGGGTCGTTGTACGTGGCGGCGACGTCCGCGCCCTTGGTGACCTTCGCCTCCGTGATCGGGAAGGCGGTCAGGACGTTCTTGTAGACGAGGAAGCCCACCAGCGCGGCCAGCGCGGTCGAACCGTCGGCCTTCTTGGCGAAGCCGATGGCGATACCGACGCAGAACAGCAGCGGCAGGTTCGCGAAGACCGCGTCGCCGGCCGTGGCGAACACGTCGGCGACCTTGCCCCAGCCCAGTCCGTCCTTGCCGAACACGTCGGGCTGCCCGAGACGCAGCAGGATGCCCGCCGCCGGCAGCACGGCGATGGGCAGCTGCAGGCTGCGACCGACCTTCTGCAGGCCCTGGAACAGGCCGGATCCCCACTTCTTCGTGGGGGCCGCCGTTGGCGCGGTGGCGGTGCTCATAGACTTCCTCCGTCGTGGTGGTCTACACCACCCAGTGGTGTAGACCATGTTCTAGCACGATGAAGGCGATATAAGGAACCCGTCAGAACTGCAACCGGAGCACTACGCTCAGCACCTTTTTCCGATCTTCCGACGCCCCGCCCGAAGCCCCTCCTCAGGCCTTGGTGACGTCCTCGTGCTGCTCCTCCGGCTCCCGCCCCGGCGTCTTCAGATCGAACCGGGTGATCGCGAAACGGAAGACCGCGTAATAGACGAGGGCGAAACACGATCCGATCGGAACGATCGCCCACGGCCTGGTCGCCAGGTTCCAGTTGATGACGTAGTCGATCAGACCGGCGGAGAAACTGAAACCGTCGTGCACCCCCAGCCCCCAGGTCACCGCCATCGACACCCCCGTCAACAACGCGTGCACCACGTACAGCAACGGCGCCACGAACAGGAACGAGTACTCGAGGGGCTCCGTGATGCCGGTGACGAACGACGTCAGCGCCACCGACAGCATCAGGCCGCCGACCTCCTTGCGGCGGGCGGGCCGCGCGCAGTGCGTCATGGCCAGGGCCGCCGCCGGCAGCGCGAACATCATGATCGGGAAGAAACCCGAGGTGAACTGGCCCGCGTCCGGATCACCCGCCAGGAACATGTTGATGTCGCCGTGCACCACCTGACCGTCCGGCTTGGTGAAACTCCCGAACTGGAACCAGATGGGCACGTTCAGGAACTGGTGCAGCCCGACCACCAGCAGCGCGCGGTTGGCGACCCCGAAGACCCCCGACCCCCAGGCGCCCGCGTCGCTCAGCCAGTCGCTGAAACTCTCCAGCGCCCCGCCGATCGGCGGCCACACCCACAGGCACAGCGCCGCGAAGACGATGGCCACGAACGCCATGATGATCGGCACCAGCCGCCGCCCGTTGAAGAAGCCCAGCCAGTCGACCAGCCGCGTGCGGTGGAAGCGCTGCCAGAAGTACGCCGCCAGCAACCCCATCACGATCCCGCCGAACACCCCCGGATTCTGGAACGTGAACGACATGACCGTCTGCTCCTCCGTCACCAGACAGCCGACGTTCGGGACGGTCTTCGACCCCTCGGGACAGTCCTCCGGGAACTGGCGCAGCACGTTGTAGTAGACGAGGAACCCCGCCACCGCCGCCAGCGCCGTCGAACCGTCCGCCTTCTTCGCCGTGCCGATGGCCACACCCACGCAGAACAACAGGGGCAGCCCCAGCGAACCGTCCAGCAGGGCGCCGCCCGCGCCCGCCATCACCCGCGAGACGTCCGTCCAGCCCAGACCGTCCTCCCCGAACACGTCCGGCTGGCCGAGGCGGTTGAGGATCCCGGCGGCCGGCAGCACGGCGATCGGCAACTGCAGACTGCGGCCCATCTTCTGCAGCCCCTGGAACAACGCGTTCCAGCGGGCACGCGCGGGACCGACCGCGGCGTCGGCACTTCCGGCACTCATGGTTTGGCGACCGCCTGTCAGGTGGTGTAGACCAGCTACGGACGATTTCGGCGCTGTGAGGTCATCCTTCGGCACATCCGGCGCGATCGCTCGCACAGATGGGCCGACTGTGGATCACCACGGCACGGCGGTTCGCATCACGGAACGCAGGGAGACGGAACATGGCCAGCAAACTTTCCGGCAAGGCCGAGAAGATCGTCGCCGGACTCGGCGGCATCGACAACATCGAAGAGATCGAAGGCTGCATCACCCGCCTGCGCACCGAGGTCTCCGACCCCGCGCTGGTCGACGAGGCAGCCCTCAAGGCCGCCGGCGCCCACGGCGTCGTCAAGATGGGCACCGCCATCCAGGTCGTCATCGGCACCGACGCCGACCCCATCGCCGCCGAGATCGAGGACATGATGTGAGCGCCTGAGCCCACCCCGCACTCACCCGAAGGGGCTCCTTCCCCCCGCGGAAGCAGCCCCTTCCCGCGGGCCACTAGGCTCGACGCCATGTCTCGAATCGACGGCCGCACCCCCGAACAGCTCCGCCCGGTCACCCTCGAACGCGGCTGGAGCAAGCACGCCGAAGGCTCCGTCCTCGTCTCCTTCGGCGACACCAAGGTCTTCTGCACCGCCTCCGTCACCGAAGGCGTCCCCCGCTGGCGCAAGGGCAGCGGCGAAGGCTGGGTCACCGCGGAGTACTCCATGCTGCCCCGCGCCACCAACACCCGCGGCGACCGCGAGTCCGTCAAGGGCAGGATCGGCGGCCGCACCCACGAGATCTCCCGCCTCATCGGCCGCTCCCTGCGCGCCGTCATCGACTACAAGGCACTCGGCGAGAACACCATCGTCCTCGACTGCGACGTCCTCCAGGCCGACGGCGGCACCCGCACCGCCGCCATCACCGGCGCCTACGTCGCCCTCGCCGATGCCGTCGCCTGGGCCCAGCGCAAGAAGCTGATCAAGGCCGGCCGCCAGCCCCTGACCGGCACCGTCTCCGCCGTCTCCGTCGGCATCGTCGGCGGAACCCCCCTCCTCGACCTCTGCTACGAGGAGGACGTCCGCGCCGAGACCGACATGAACGTCGTCTGCACCGGCGACGGCCGCTTCGTCGAGGTCCAGGGCACCGCCGAGGCCCAGCCCTTCGCCCGCGCGGAACTCGACGCCCTCCTCGACCTCGCCGTCTCCGGCTGCGCGGAACTCGCTGTCCTGCAGCGCACGGCCCTTGATACCGTCCTCGAAAAGTAAAGGACATGCCAAGACGGGCGGCCGGGAGGGGCAACCGGGCCGCCCGCCCCCGCGTCCCTACGGGTACGCCGGTACACGGGGGCGACACGGGGGCCCTCGGGGCTGAACAAGGGGAGGACCATCACCATGGCCGAGAGCCGACGCCGTCGACACCGCATCGCCGCCACCGCCGCAGCGCTCGCGGCCTTCGGCCTGACCGCCGGACTCACCACCGGCTGCGACGCCGTCGACAAGGCGCTGGACTGCGTCCAGACCGCCGACGCCATCGCCGACAGCGTCACCGAACTCCAGCAGGCCGTGGAGAGCGCCTCCGACGACCCGGCCCAGCTCGAGGAATCCCTCGACTCCATCGACAAGAACCTCGACAAGATCGGCGACAAGACCGACAACGCCGATGTCGAGAAGGCCGTCGACGACCTCGCCGCCGCCGTCGGCACCATCCGCACCGCCGTGAAGAACGGCGACGAGACCCCCGACCTCAGCCCCGTCACCGACGCGGCCGGCGAACTCACGAAGGTCTGCACCCCCTGACGGACGACGGGCGCCGGCCCCGCGATACTGGGCCCATGACCCGCCTGATCCTCGCCACCCGCAACACCGGAAAGATCACCGAACTCAGGTCGATCCTCGCCGACGCAGGCCTGCCCCACGACCTCGTCGGCGCGGACGCCTACCCCGACGTCCCCGACGTCAAGGAAACCGGCGTCACCTTCGCCGAGAACGCCCTGCTCAAGGCCCACGCCCTCGCTCAGGCCACCGGTCTGCCCGCCGTCGCCGACGACTCCGGCCTCTGCGTCGACGTCCTCGGCGGCGCCCCCGGCATCTTCTCCGCCCGCTGGTCCGGCCGCCACGGCGACGACAAGGCCAACCTGGACCTGCTGCTGGCCCAGCTCTCCGACATCTCCGAGGAGCACCGGGGGGCCTACTTCGCCTGCGCGGCCGCCCTCGCCCTCCCCGACGGCACGGAACGCGTCGTCGAGGGCCGCCTCACCGGCGTCCTGCGCCACACCCCCGCCGGCACCAACGGCTTCGGCTACGACCCGATCCTCGAGCCCGACGGAGAAACCCGCACCTGCGCGGAGCTCACCCCGGCCGAGAAGAACGCGATCAGCCACCGCGGCAAGGCGTTCCGGGAACTGGTACCGGTGGTGCGGGAGCTGCTGGCCTAGGTCTGCCGGAAAACGGTCTGCGAGTCGAACCTTCGATTCGCAGACCGTTCGGAGTGCGGCCGGAGGGACTCGAACCCTCACGGGAGTTACCCCACTGGGACCTAAACCCAGCGTGACTGCCAGTTCCACCACGGCCGCTCAAAAACGGTCATCATGCTCGACCGGCGGCACTCAGTGTACGGGGCTGTCGGCTCACCCGGCGAGGGGGACTCTGCTTTTCCGGCGGCACCACGTCTCTGTCAACGCATGGCAGTTGGGGCACAGATATCGCAGGTTCTCCCGGCGGTTGTCCCGCCAGTTCCCGTTGACATGGTCGATCTGCAAGGTGATGGGGCGCCCTCGCCACTCACCGGCATTGCCGCACTCCGCACACGCGTACTGCACCCCGATCTCGGTGAGAGCCTGGTGAAGCCGGCTCCTGTTGGTCCGTCCGGCTCGCTCGGGCAGGACCACCAGCACTCGATGCGCGGTGGGTGCAGGCGCAGGGCGCTCCGGCCGCCCCCAGGACCGGCGCTTGAAGTGGCTGGTGTCGAGGCTGAGGCGGGATGCGGCGCGTCGTACGCGTCGGTGATTGGTGTCGTTGACCTCCATGCCGAGACCGCGCATGACGTCGGCATAACTGGAGGAAGTCCGTACCAGGCTCCTCAACTCGTCCTCGGGAATCGTCGCCCGTCGGTGAGAGAAGTGGCTGATGTCGATGTGGTGGGCCGCCAGCATGCGGCTCAGCGTCGCCCGGGACCGGCCGTCATCGGGAACGCCCAGCGCGCGTGCCACCCCGCGCACACTCGTGGCTGCGACTGCGGCCGCGCGGAGTTCTTCCGGGGTGAGGGGCAGGAACAGCTCGGGGCGATCAATGCCGGGGAAATGACTGATGTCGATGCCGGCCGCCTGGATGCGGCGTCGGATGTGCGAGAGAGTCCCCGTGGCTGGAACGGCGTCCAGCTTCAGGGCCACTTCCCGCAGCGAGGACGATGAGGCGGCAGCTTCCGAGATGGCGGCATCGGGGTACTTGTGCCACGGGCTGCGCCGGGCGAAGTGACGCGTGTCAAGCCCGTGGCGGGTGACGTGCTCCTGTAGCACCCGCCGTTGGCCGCCACTCGGCTTCAGGCCGAGCCGCCGCATCAGATCGGCCCAGTTGCGCGCCTCGGCGACCTCCGGCGCGAGCCGGTCCCTGCTGTATGCGTCCGGTCGTTTCGATCCGCTCTGCATGCCCCCGTCCCCTCCATCTCCGACCACCCGTTCGTCGTCTCGTACGGAGTAACGAACCGTTTATCGGACGGTCACGCCCGGAAGGGGAAGCGGCCCGCGTCGGGGTCGTCCCGCGCGGGCCGCTCGGCGACAGCAGAAGCGGGTCCTCAGATGCCCAGGTCCTTGATGATCTTCGCCACGTGGCCGGTCGCGCGGACGTTGTAGAGGGCTCGTTCGACCTTGCCCTGCTCGTCGACGACGATCGTGGAGCGGATGACGCCGAGGTAGGTCTTGCCGTAGTTCTTCTTCTCGCCGAAGGCGCCGTAGGCGTCGAGGACCTTCTTGTCGGGGTCGGCCAGCAGGGTGACCTTCAGGGACTCCTTGTCGCGGAACGTGCCCAGTTTCTCGGGGCTGTCGGGGGAGATGCCGATGACGTCGTACCCGGCGCCGGCCAGCAGTTCGAGGTTGTCGGTGAAGTCGCAGGCCTGCTTCGTGCAGCCGGGGGTCAGGGCGGCCGGGTAGAAGTAGACGATGACCTTGCGGCCCTGGTGGTCCGACAGGGAGACCTCGTTGCCGTCGGCGTCGGGGAGGGTGAAGTCGGGGGCCACGTCACCGGGCTGGAGTCGCTCGCTCATCGGACCAGCGTAACCGGGGGTACCGGGATACGGGGGTCCTGGCCGTGCGGGTGCGGGGGGAGCTGACAGACTGTCCAGAACAAGTAGGAAACGTCGGCTCACTTCGGAGGCCCCACCGTGGCGGACACGTCGGACACCAGAACCCCGGCGCAGATCGAGGCGGACATCAGGCGCCGCCGTGAAGTGCTGGCCGAGACGCTCGACGAGATCGGGATGCGGGTGCACCCCAAGACGATCGTCGGGGACGCCAAGGCCAAGGTCGTCGCCAACGTCGACCACACGCTCGGGAGGGCCTATGTGCAGGTCAACCGGGTCGTGACCGATGTGCGGGCGCGGTTCGTGGACGAGGAGGGCGCGCCGCGGCTGGAACGGGTCGTGCCGGTCGCCCTCGTCGTCGTGGGGGTGGTGGGGCTGCTCGCCCTGGGCACCCGGCGTCGTAGGGGCTGACCCGGGGGAGGCCCCGTCCGGCCGAGGCAGGTAGGTTCGAAGCGTGAGCGGTAAGAGAGACGAGCGCAGCAGTCAGCACGACAAGCTGCCCATCCGGATGCTGCACGACCGTGTTCTCGTGCGGCAGGACGCGAGTGAGGGCGAGCGGCGTTCCGGGGGCGGGATCCTGATCCCCGCCACGGCGGCCGTGGGCCGCCGGCTGGCGTGGGCCGAGGTCGTCGCGGTGGGGCAGAACGTACGGACCGTGGAGCCGGGCGACCGGGTCCTGTTCGATCCGGAGGACCGGGCCGAGGTGGAGGTGCAGGGCATCGCGTACGTGCTGATGCGTGAGCGCGACCTGCACGCGGTGGCCGCGGACCGGTTCGAGGGGTCGGAGGATTCGACCGGGCTGTACCTGTAGGCGTACCGGTGGACCCGCGGTCCGCGGGCGGCCGGAGGGGCCGGTGACCATGGTCACCGGCCCCTTTCGCGCTTCTTTGCTAGCGTGGGGGTGAGCCCGACGAGACGCGCCGTACCGGGATGAGCAGGCAAAGACGACGCACCCCAGTGAGGAAGTCCGTTTTCCCGGAGGTGCTCGTCATGGCGTGGGTTCTGCTCGTCGTCGCCGGTCTGCTGGAGGTCGGCTGGTCGGTCGGGATGAAGTACACGGACGGGTTCACCCGTCTCGTGCCGAGCGTGCTCACCGGTGCGGGCATCGTCGCGAGCATGGTGCTGTTGTCGTACGCCGCCCGCACGCTGCCGATCGGTACCGCCTACGGCGTGTGGGTGGGGATCGGGGCGGCCGGGGCGGCGGTGTTCGGCATGGTGGTGCTGGGGGAGCCGGCGACCGCCGCCCGGATCTTCTTCGTGTGTCTGCTGCTGGTGGCCGTGGTGGGGCTGAAGGCGACCTCGGGTCACTGATCCAGGGGGCGGCGGGCCGCGAGCTGCGGGAACGTGCCGCCCGGTGTTCCGATGCCGCCGCCGTCGCCGGTGCCGCCGTCCGTGGTCGTGCCGCCGTCGGTGGTCTCGCCCGTCGTCCCGCCGCCGTCGGCGCCGCCGTCGGTGGCGGTGCCGCCGTCCGTCGGGGTTCCCGTGGTGCCGCCGTCGTTGCCGCCGCCGGTGGTGGTGCCGCCGGTGGTCGAGCCGCCGCCGGTCTGGCCCTGCGTCCCGCTCGGGGTGCGGGTGTCCGGGCCGCCGGGGGTGGCCTTGTCCTCGTCGGCGTCCTCGGTGGGCTGCTTCTGCGAGGGCTCGGCGGACGGGTAGGCGGTCTCCTCGGAGCCTTCCTGGAGCTGGAGGTTGAAGTCGCTGGCCGGGGTGCCCTTCAGGGCCGCCTTGGTGAACTGCGCCCAGATCTTGGTGGGTGCTCCGCCGCCGTTGATGCGGTCCAGGCCCATCACGCCGTACAGCGACTTGTGGTGGGCGGTGACGGGGTCCTGGCCCATCACGGCGACGACCGTGGCGAGGTCGGGGGTGTAGCCGGCGAACCAGGCGGCGGTGTCCTCCTCGGCGGTGCCGGTCTTGCCGGCGGCGGGGCGGCCGATGGACAGGGCCTCGGTGGCGGTGCCGTTCTGGACGACGCTCTGCAGGACCTTCGTGGTGGTGTCGGCGGCTTCGCGGCTGACGACCTGCGAGGACTTCCTCTCGGGCAGTTCGACGACGTCCGAGCCGTCCTTGGTGATCTTGTCGATCATGGTGTAGGTGCCGTGCTTGCCGTGGTTGGCGAGGGTCGCGTACGCCTCGGCCATGTCCAGGACGCTGGCGGTGGCGACGCCGAGCGCGATCGAGGGGTACGGCTGGAGTTCGGGGGTGCCGGTGGGCAGGCCGAGGTCGATCGCGGTCTGCTTGACCTTGGCGGGGCCGACGTCGACGGCCATCTGCGCGAACACGGAGTTCACCGACTTGTCGGTGGCCTCGCGCACGGTGATGTCGCCGTAGGAGACGTCGTCCTCGTTGGCCGGGTCGTAGGCGCTGCTCCAGCCCCGCACCGGGCGCTTGTTGGTGCCGTCGTAGATCGTGTTGGGGGTGATCCTGCGGCCGTCCTGGGTCTCGGAGCCGTTCTCGACGGCCGCGGTGAAGACGAACGGCTTGAAGGTGGAGCCGACCTGGAAGTCCCGGCGGGTGGCGTTGTTCGTGTACTGCTTGACGTAGTCGATGCCGCCGTACATGGCGAGGACCTTGCCGGTCTTGGGGTCGACGGCGGCGCCGCCCGCGCGGACGTAGCTGTCGACCTTGCGGTCCTTGTCGAGCTTGTCCATCAGCTGGTCGTCGACGGCGTCGACGAAGGCGTCCTGCTTCTTCTTCTCGAGGGTGGTGGTGATGCGGTAGCCGCCGGCGTCGAGCTGGCTCTCGTCGAGGATCTTGTTGTGGGTCAGGTAGTCCCTGATGGCGCGGACGATGTAGCCGCGCTGGCCCGACATGCTGATGTCGGTGCCGGTGGTCTCCCTGGGGGTGGGGAACTTCAGGCCGGACCGTTCGGACTCGCTGAGCCAGTCCTTGGTGACCATGCCGTCGAGGACGTAGTTCCAGCGGGCCTCGGCGGCCTTCGCGTTCTCGGGGTGGGCGATCACGTCGTACTCGCTGGGCGCGTTGACCAGCGCGGCGAGGTAGGCGCCCTGGGCGGGGGTGAGTTCGGCGGCGTCGACGCCGTAGTAGGCCTTGGCGGCGGCCTGGATGCCGTACGCGTTGCGGCCGAAGTAGCTGGTGTTGAGGTAGCCCTCGAGGATGTCGTCCTTGGACGTCTCGCGGTCCAGCTTGATCGCGATGAAGAACTCCTTCACCTTGCGGGTGACGGTCTGTTCCTGGGCGAGGTAGTAGTTCTTGACGTACTGCTGGGTGATGGTCGAGCCGGACTGCCTGCCCTTGCCGGTGGCGGTGTTCCATCCGGCGCGGAGCATCGCCTTGGGGTCGATGGCGGACTCGGTGTAGAAGTCGCGGTCCTCGGCGGCCAGTACGGCGTGCTGGGCGGCCTCGGAGATCTGGGCGAGGTCGACGTTCTCCCGGTTGACCTGGCCGTCGCGGGCGATCTCGGTGCCGTCGGCGTAGAGGTAGACGTTGCTCTGCTTGGTGGCGAGCGCGTTGGCCGAGGGGATCTCGACCATGGAGTAGCCGAGGTAGAGGAGGCCGACGAGGAGCAGCGCTCCGAGGGCGAAGGTGGCGAGCACGGTCCGCCAGGTGGGCAGGATCCGGCGCCAGCCGGTGCGTTTGGGGCGTTTGGTGCGCTCGGGCGCGGTGCCGTCCGCGGGAGAGGCCGTCTCCGCGTCCGCGGGTGCGGCCGCCTTCGCGTCCGTGGGTGCGGCCGCCTTCGCGTCCGTGGGAGAGGCCGTCTCCGCGTCCGTGGGAGAGGCCGTCTCCGCGTCCGCGGGTGCGGCCGCCTCGGCGTTCGTGGGTGCCGCCCGGCCCTCGCCCGGCTGCTTCGGCTGCGGCTCGTCGCTCATGTGCTGCTTGGACTCCTGTGTCGCGTCGTACGTTCCCGTACGCCTCGTACGCCTGTTGCGCCCCTTGGTGAAGACTCTCGCACCGGGCGTTCCGTTCCCGGCAATCGGCGCGTGTTGTGTCACGTCGTCGTGTGCCCGGAAATGGCGTGGCACGCGGTCGCCGCGGCGCACTAGGCTCCTGCGCTTCGGTGTCCGCGAGTCCGGGAGGTCGGTTGCCGTGGGTTCGGCGCGGTTGTACGCGGCCGTGGCGGCGGGGGGTTTTCGACGGTACGCGACCTATCGGGTGGCGACGGCGGCGGGGGTGTTCACCAACACCGTTTTCGGCCTGATCCTCGTCTACACATACCTGGCGTTGTGGGACGAGCGGCCGCACCTGGGGGGCTACGACCAGGCGCAGGCGGTCACGTTCGTGTGGCTGGGGCAGGCGCTGTACGCGACGCTGGCGATCCAGGGCGGCGGTTTCGAGATCGAGCTGATGGAGCGCATTCGCACGGGTGACGTGGCGGTCGACCTGTACCGGCCGGTCGACCTGCAGGCGTGGTGGCTGGCGCACGACGTGGGGCGGGCGCTGTTCCAGCTGCTGGGGCGCGGGGTGCTGCCGTTCGCCTTCGGGGCGCTGGTCTTCCCGACGGCGCTGCCGGACGATCCGGCGACCTGGCTGGCCTTCTCGGTGGCGCTGGTGCTGGCGCTGGTGGTCAGTTTCGGGATCCGTTTCCTGGTGGCGCTGAGCGGTTTCTGGCTGCTGGACGGGACGGGCGCGGTGCAGGTGATGATGGTGACGGGCATCTTCTGCTCGGGGATGACGCTGCCGTTGAACGCCTTCCCGGGGCCGCTGGGGGAGTTCGTGCGGGCCCTGCCGTGGGCGGCGCAGCTGCAGATGCCCGCCGACCTGCTGATGGGGGAGGCCGACGCGTGGTCCGTCTTCGCGTTCCAGGCGGTGTGGGCGGTGCTGTTGCTGGCGGCGGGGCGGGTGGTGCAGTCGGCGGCGACGCGGCGGGTGGTGGTCCAGGGTGGGTGAGCGCGGTCGTCTGCTGGAGGGGGTGCGCGCCTACGGGCTGATCTCGGCGATGTGGATCCGGTCCACGCTGGCCTACCGGGTGTCCTTCGCGATGACGGTGCTGGGCGGCCTGCTGGTGACGGGGCTGGACTTTGTCGCGATCTTGCTGATGTTCTCGCAGATCGACGCGCTGGGCGGGTACGCGCTGCCGGAGGTCGCCTTCCTGTACGGGCTGTCGGCGACGTCGTTCGGGTTCGCGGACCTCGCGATCGGTTCGGCGGGCCGGCTGGGCACGCGCGTGCGTGACGGCACGCTCGACACCCTGCTGGTGCGTCCCGCGCCGGTGCTGGCCCAGGTCGCCGCGGACCGGTTCGCGCTGCGCCGGGTCGGCCGGATCGTGCAGGGGGCGCTGGTGCTGGGGTACGCGCTGGTGGCGCTGGACGTGGACTGGACGCCGGTGAGGGTGCTGCTGGTGCCGGTGATGCTGGTCTGCGGCGGGGTGATCTTCTGCGCGGTGTTCGTGGCGGGGGCGGCCTTCCAGTTCGTGACGCAGGACGCGGCGGAGGTGCAGAACGCGTTCACGTTCGGCGGCCAGACGCTGCTGCAGTACCCGCCGACCGTGTTCGGCAGGGAGCTGGTGCGCGGGGTGACCTTCGTCTTCCCGCTGGCGTTCGTCAACTGGGTGCCCGCGGCCTACGTGTTGGGGCGGCCGTATCCGCTGGGTCTGCCGCAGTGGACGGCGTTCGCGCCGCCGCTGGTGGCGGTGGCGTGCTGCGCGCTGGCCGGGCTGGCGTGGCGGGCGGGGCTGCGGTCGTATCGGAGCACGGGAAGCTGAGGGTGGTCATGGATTCGGCGTTCATCGAGGTGGACCGCGTCGAGAAGGTCTTCGACGTGCGCAGGAGGACCGGCTTCCTGAAGCGGGAGGCGCGGCGGGTCCGGGCCGTCGACTCGCTCTCCTTCACCGTGGCGCGCGGCGAGATGGTGGGCTACATCGGGCCGAACGGCGCCGGGAAGTCGACGACGATCAAGATGCTGACGGGGATCCTCACCCCGAGCGGCGGCCGGCTGCGGGTGGCGGGCATCGACCCGGCGCGGGAGCGGACGCGGCTGGCGCACCGGATAGGGGTGGTGTTCGGGCAGCGGACGACGCTGTGGTGGGACCTCCCGCTGATCGACTCCTACCGGCTGATGCACCGCATGTACCGCATCCCCGCCGCCCGTTACCGCGGGAACCTGGACCGTCTGGTCGCCCTCCTGGACCTGTCGGGCCTGCTGGACGTGCCGGTGCGGCAGTTGTCGCTGGGGCAGCGGATGCGCGGTGACATCGCGGCGGCCCTGCTGCACGACCCGGAGGTGCTCTACCTCGACGAGCCGACGATCGGCCTGGACGTCGTCTCCAAGGCGCGGGTGCGGGAGTTCCTGCGCGAGCTGAACGCGGAGCGCGGCACGACGGTCCTGCTGACCACCCACGACCTGCAGGACATCGAGCAGTTGTGCTCCCGCGTGATGGTCATCGACCACGGGCGGATGATGTACGACGGTCCGCTGGCCGGTCTGCACGAGGCGGGCGGGAGCGAACGGACGCTCGTCGTCGACCTGGAGCGGGAGGTGCCGCCGATCGAGGCCGGACCGGCCGCCCGGGTGGTCCAGGTGGAGGGGCCGCGGCAGTGGCTGGCGTTCCCGGCGTCGGAGTCGGCGGCGCCGCTGGTGGCGCGGATCGCGGCGGAGTACCCGCTGGTGGACCTGTCGGTGCGGGAGCCGGACATCGAGGCGGTGATCGCCGAGATGTACGCCGGGCGGGAGACGGACCGCGAGGCGGAGCGGGGGACGGGCCGGGCGGAGGAGGCCGGTTCGGCGGCTTCCTGAACGGCCGGGCCCTTCCGTGGCCTTCGCGCGGGAGGAACTCGTAGGCTGCTGTGCATGACCGACGACGCAGTCCCGGCAGTCCCCGATCTCCGTGCCTCCGACGCCGACCGGGAGCGGGTCGCCGACGTCCTGCGGGACGCCCTCGCCGAGGGCCGGCTCGACATGGCGGAGTTCGAGGAGCGGCTGGAGGCGACCTACCGGGCGCGGACCTACGGTGAGCTGACGCCGATCACCCGGGACCTGCCGGCCGGCGGCGTGGTGCCGCCGGTGATCTCCCTGCGCAAGGAGGCCGCGGCGGACGGGAGTCGGGCCGCGCGGATCGTGGGCGGCGAGGGGTCGTCCACGTGGGCCGTGGCCGTGCTGTCCGGCTTCCAGCGCAGGGGGAGCTGGACCCTGCCCCGCCGCTTCACGTGCCTCGCCCTCCTGGGCGGCGGGGAGCTGGACCTGCGCGAGGCGAACTTCGCCGCCGGCGAGGTCGTGATCAACTGCTGGGCGGTCATGGGCGGGGTGAACATCATCGTGCCGCCGGGCGTCGGGGTCGACGTGCGGGGCATCGGCGTCATGGGCGGCTTCGACGCCGGGGAGGCGGGCGGCGCCGGCGACCCGGGCGCTCCGCGGGTGGTGGTGACCGGGTTCGCCTTCTGGGGCGGGGTCGGCGTCGAGCGCAAGCCGACCCGTGAGGAGCGGCGGCGGGCGAAGCTGGAGCGGCGCGAGGCCCGCGAGGAGGAACGGCGGGAACGGCGGGAGCTGCGGCGGGCCCGCGAGGAGGAGCGGCGGGAACGACGGGAACTGCACGGCGGCGACCCGCACGCCGGCCCGCACGGGCGGCGGGAGGAGCGGCGGGGGCACCTGGAGCACTGAACCGGCGCCGCCGCGCCGGCGGCGGGCTCCCTCACAGCCGGGCCGGCGCCGACCCCGTCAACTGCTCCGGCGCGATGGTCTCCGCCATCCTGCGGTACCCCTTGTCGCTGGGGTGCAGGTGGTCCCCCGAGTCGTAGTCGGAGCGCAGCCGCCTCGGGTCGTACGGGTCCCGCAGGGCCTCGTCGACGTCGGCGACGTCGTCGAAGACCGTGCCGGAGCGGATCTCCGCGTTGATCCGGCGGCGTACGTCCTCCCGGGCGTCGGTGTAGCCGCGGTGGCCGCGGAAGGGCATGAGGGTGGCGCCGACGACCTTGACGCCGTGGGCGTGGGCGCGGCGGACCAGGGTGCGCAGGCCGTCGATGACGGCGTCGGGGTCGGCGAGGTCGCGGTTGCGCAGGATGTCGTTGACGCCCAGGTCGACGACGACGACCCGGACGTTCGGCCGGCCGAGGACGTCCCGCGCGAAGCGGTCGAGCCCGCTGGGGTTCTCCGCGGGCTCGCCCGGCCCGGCGGCGAGGACCTGGTTGCCGCTGATGCCCGCGTTGACGACGCCGAGGCGGGGCGCGTCGCCGCCGGCGGCGACGACGGCGCGCAGCCGGTCGGAGAGCACGTCGGGCCAGCGGCGGTCGGCGTCCGGGGTGGAGGTGACGCCGTCGGTGAGGGAGTCGCCGAAGGCCACGACGGTGCCGTCGGCCTCGTCGCTGAGGACGTCCAGCGCGGTGAGGTGGCGCCAGGAGGTGCTCCGCCCGGTGTAGGCGGTCCCGGTCGGGTCCTCGGTGTGTTCGCCGTCGGCGACGTAGCTCGTCCGGCGGGCGTGGCGGTGGTGGGTGACCGGGCCGGCGGACTCGGGCGTGTAGGTGCTGACCAGGACGTCGGAGTCCGCCGGCACGGCGAGGGCGACGGCGTCGCTGACGGCCTGCCCGCCCGGCGGGACGACGAGCGTTCCCGCGCCGCCGAAGGTGAGCCGGCGCAGGGTGCCGGGGACCGCGGCCGGGCCGTCGCCGGCGGCGACGGCGAGGGTGGCTGCGGTGACGGTCAGCGGCCGGGTGCCGTACAGGTTGGACAGGGTGATGCGGGCGCCGGTCCCGCCGACGCTGGTGTGGACGACGTTGCGCACCGTGCGCCCGGCCAGGCCGCCCGTCCCGGTGTCCGGCTCGCCGCCGACGGGGGCGGCGGCCCAGGTGCCCACCCAGACGCCCGTCGAGACGGGGGCGGCGGGGAAGCGGGCCGGGCGGGGCGCGGCGCGGGGGTCGTCGCCGTCGTTCGCGGCGTCGGCCACGGTGTAGATGGCCGCGGACAGGCTCACGACCAGGGCGAGGATCGCGGCCAGCAGGGCGCGGTGCCGGGTGGGTGGCACCCCCGGGCTCCCGTCGTGACGCTCGGTCATGCGGGTGTGATTCTCCTCCGGCGAGGGAGCGGCGGGGCTCCGTCGATCAGGCCGGGAGGTCACCGTTGAACTCCCCCGTCTGACAGACGCCGGGAACTCCTGTTCCGTTCCGGGAGTCGGTCAGGCAGGGACAATGTTTGCGTCGGGGACGCGGGGGATCCGGAACGGGTGGAGTGGATGGATCGCACGGAAACGGAAGAAACCGCCACCGAGGGTCCTGCCGGCAGGGCCTCGGGCGGAGCGGCCGGCGGCGCGGGGCCGGCGGCCCGCGCCATGACCGTCTTCAGCGCCGCCGACGAGGAGCGCCGGCAGGGCGTGCGGCGCATGAAGCTCACCGCGACCGGGCTGCTGCTGTTCGTGGCCGTGGTGTACGCCCTCGCCGAGTGGGCCTCCCACCGGGGTGCCGGCGCCTGGGCCGGGTACGTGGCGGCGGCCGCGGAGGCCGGCATGGTCGGCGCGCTGGCCGACTGGTTCGCCGTCACCGCCCTCTTCCGGCACCCGCTGGGCCTGCCCATCCCGCACACCGCGATCATCCCCACGAAGAAGGACCAGCTGGGCGTCTCCCTGGGCGAGTTCGTCGGGGAGAACTTCCTCTCCAGGGACGTCGTGCGGCAGCGGCTGCGCGCGGTCGGCATCGGCAGCCGGCTGGGCGCCTGGCTGGCGGAGCCGGCGAACGCCGACCGGGTGACGGCGGAGCTGGCGACGGCCCTGCGGGGCGCGCTGACGGTCCTGCGCGACTCCGACGTCCAGGCGGTGGTCGGCGAGGCCATCAACCGGCGGGCCGGGGCGCAGGAGGTCGCGCCCGGCATGGGCAAGATGCTGGAGAGGATCGTCGCGGACGGCGGCCACCGCAGGGCCGTCGACCTGGTGGTGACCCGGGCGCACGACTGGCTGGTGCTGCACGCCGACTCCGTGATGGGCGCGGTGCAGGGCGGCGCGCCCGGCTGGACGCCGAGGTTCGTCGACCGCAAGGTGGGCGAGCGCGTCTACAAGGAGCTGCTGCGGTTCTGCGCGGAGATGCGGGACATGCCGTCCCACCCGGCCCGCGCCGCCCTCGACCGCTTCCTCACCGACTTCGCCTCCGACCTCCAGTCCGACTCCGACACGCGCGCGCGGGTCGAGCGGCTCAAGGGCGAGGTGCTGGGCCGGGGCGAGGTCCAGGACCTCATCGCCTCCGTGTGGACCGCCGTCCGCTCCATGATCGTCGCGGCGGCGGAGGACGAGCGCAGCGAGCTGCGGCTGCGGGTGCGGGCCGCCCTGCTCTCCCTGGGCAGCCGCATGGCCACCGAGCAGAAGGTCCAGGAGAAGGTCGACAGCTGGGTCGAGGGGGCGGCGGTCCACGTCGTCACGACGTACCGCACGGAGATCACCTCCCTCATCACCGACACGGTGGCCGGCTGGGACGCCGAGCACACCACCCGCAAGATCGAGGCTCACATCGGCCGTGACCTGCAGTTCATCCGCATCAACGGCACGGTGGTCGGTTCCCTGGCGGGCCTGCTGATCTACACGGTGGCGCGGGCGCTGGGGGCGTAGCGGCCGGCGCGGGCGGACCGCGGGGCCCCGGCGCGGGTCACCCCACCGGGGGAACCCGGCCGGTCCGGTCGCTTCGGGGCGTCGGCTGGGGGAATCCGGCCGGTGCGGTCGCTTCGGGGACGCCGGTCGGGGGAATCCGGCCGGTCCGGTCGCTTCGGGGCGTCGGCTGGGGGAATCCGGCCGGTGCGGTCGCTTCGGGGACGCCGGTCGGGGGAATCCGGCCCGTCCGGTGGCTCCGGTGGCACCGGCCCGGGAAATCCAGCCCGTCCGGCCGCCTCGGAAGCGCCGGTCCGGAAGAACCAGCCCGTCCGGCGTGTGAGGACGAGGCCCGTCCAGGGCCGAAGCGGGGGCCCGGGGTCGGCAGCCCCCGGCAAGGCCCGCACGAGCACCGGGCGCAAGGCCCGCACGAGCACCGGGCGCAAGGCCCGCACGAGCACCGGGCACCCCTCGACGAAGGGCACGTCAACCGGTCGACGGCGTAAAGCGGCAGCGCCCGGGCACCCGCGAAGACGTTCCGCTCACGGAGGAGGGAGCCCATGACAACCGCCGCGCAGGGTGCGACCGGCAGAACCGTCACCACCGACATACCGGCCCGGCTGGACCGTCTCCCGTGGTCCCGCTGGCACTGGACGATCGTGATCGGTCTCGGCACCGTGTGGATCCTCGACGGCCTCGAGGTCACGGTCGTCGGCAACATCGCGAGCCGCCTCTCGGAGCCCGGCAGCGGCCTGCCGATCTCCTCCGGCCAGGTCACCGGCATCGCGGCCGCGCTGTACGTGGCGGGCGCCTGCGTCGGCGCCCTCTTCTGGGGCCGGCTGACGGACATCTGGGGCCGCAAGAAGCTCTTCATGATCACCCTCGCGGTGTACCTCGCGGCCACCGCCCTCACCGCGTTCTCCTTCGACACCTGGTGGTTCCTGCTCTTCCGCTTCCTCACCGGCTTCGGCATCGGCGGCGAGTACGCGGCGATCAACTCCGCGATCGACGAGCTGATCCCGGCGCAGTACCGCGGCCGCGTCGACCTGATCATCAACGGCAGCTTCTGGCTGGGCGCGGTCGGCGGTTCGCTGCTGTCGATCCTCGCGCTGGACACGGACATCTTCGCGGCCGACGTCGGCTGGCGGCTGACGTTCGCCCTGGGCGCCGTCCTCGCCCTGGTGATCCTCCTCGTGCGGCGGCACGTCCCCGAGAGCCCGCGCTGGCTGATGATCCACGGCCGGGACGAGGAGGCGGAACGGATCGTCTCGTCGATCGAGCGGGAGGTGGAGGCGGAGAAGGGCGAGCCGCTGCCGCCCGCGGAGGGCGAGATCACCATCCACCAGCGCCGCAACGTCACGTTCCTGGAGATCGGCCGCACGGTCTTCGCCGACTACCGCAAGCGCGCCGTCCTCGGCTTCTCGCTCTTCATCGGCCAGGCGTTCCTCTACAACGCCATCACCTTCGGCTTCGGCGCGATCCTCACCCAGTTCTTCGACGTGCCGAGCGGCAACACCGGCTACTACTTCGCCGTCATCGCCCTCGGCAACTTCTTCGGCCCGCTGTTGCTGGGCAAGCTGTTCGACACGGTCGGCCGCCGGGTGATGATCTCCTCGACGTACCTGCTCTCCGGCCTGCTGCTGTTCGGCACGGCCTGGCTGTTCGACCGCGGTTCGCTGAGCGCGGCCACCCTGACCGCCTGCTGGTGCGCGGTGCTGTTCTTCGCGTCGGCGGGCGCCTCCAGCGCCTACCTCACGGTCTCCGAGATCTTCCCGATGGAGACCCGCGCGATGTCCATCGCCTTCTTCTACGCCCTCGGCACCGCCGCCGGCGGCATCAGCGGCCCCCTGCTGTTCGCCGACCTCACCGGCACGGGCAAGGTCGGCGACACGGTCCTCGCCTTCCAGATCGGCGCCGCGCTGATGTGCGCGGCGGGCCTGGTGGCGGCGTTCCTCGCGGTCCGTGCGGAGCGGCGCTCGCTGGAGGACATCGCCACGCCGCTGACGGCGGCGACGACGGAGCGGTCGAAGGTGACGGCCGGCGGCGGACGGGAAGCCGAGGGCCGCGCCACGGCGTGACCGGGGCGCCGTCGCCGCAGCCGTCAGCGGCGTGGCGCGACCGGCGCACCACGTCAGGACGACCGCGGCTGCCAGGCGCGGACGTCCACCGCTCGCCCACCCACCGGGGCGCCCCCACTCTTCGGGGGCGCCCCGGCCTGCCGTAGGGGCCTCACCCGCCGATGACGGGCGTCGACGGCGGGGAGACGCAGGTCACATCCGTCCGTGTCACAGGACGTCGGGCTGCCTCGTCCCAGGGGTGTAGCCACGGACGACCGCAAAGGAGCACGCCATGGACGCGCGACTGGACTACTTCGCCAGCCCGACCGCCGGCAAGGCCCTGAAGTACTTCATGTCGGCGGGCAGGACGCTCAAGGACTCGCCGCTGCCGGCCGCGACGCAGGAGCTGGTGGCGCTGCGCGTGAGCCAGATCAACGGCTGCGCCGCCTGCATCGACATGCACACCAAGGACGCCGCGGCGGCCGGCGAGAGCTCGGTGCGGCTGAACCTGGTCGTGGCGTGGCGGGAGGCCACGGTCTTCACCGAGGCCGAGCGTGCCGCGCTGGAGCTGGCGGAGGAAGGGACCCGGGTCGCGGACGCGGCCAGGGGCGTCAGCGACGAGGTGTGGGCGCGCGCCGCCGAGCACTACGACGAGGAACAGCTCACCGCCCTGGTGATCATGGTCTCCTTCATGAACGCGGTGAACCGGCTGAACATCATCACCCAGCAGCCGGCCGGCGGCTACGAGCCCGGACAGTTCCACTGAACGGCGCCGGCGACCGGGCTCGGGGCCCGGCGCGGACTCCGGGCCCGGGCCCGGAGGCGTCGGCGTGACCCACCGGTGATCCGGATGATCACGGAGGACGTCCGCGCCGGCGGGCGCGGCGGGTGGAAAGTGCACGGGGAAGGGACCCTCATGGACAAGGCCGAGGAGTTCGAGGAGCTGCGGCCGCTGCTGTTCTCGATCGCCTACCGGATCCTGGGCAGCGTGGGTGACGCCGAGGACGCGGTGCAGGAGACGTGGCTGCGCTTCGACGGCTCGGCGGCCCGGGTCGCGTCGGCCAAGGCGTTCCTGTCGGCCACGGTGACGCGGATCTCGATCGACGTGCTGCGCTCCGCGCGGGTGAGGCGGGAGGAGTACGTGGGCCCCTGGTTCCCCGAACCGCTGCTCAGCGATCCGTACCAGGATCCGGCGCGTTCGGCGGAGCTGGCCGACTCGGTGTCGATGGCGGCGCTGTTGCTGCTGGAGCGGCTCAGCCCACTGGAGCGGTCGGTGTTCGTCCTGCGGGAGGTGTTCGGCTTCGGGTTCGACGAGGTCGCCGCGGCGGTGGGACGGTCGCAGGCGGCGTGCCGGCAGCTGCTGGTACGGGCACGGCGGCACATGCGGGCCGGGCGGCCACGGTTCGCAGCGGACCGTCAGGAGCGGCAGGAGCTGGCGACGCGGTTCCTCGACGCGCTGAAGGACGGTGACGTGGGCGGGCTGCGGAACCTGCTGGCCGCCGACGTCCAGTTGGTCGGGGACGGCGGCGGCAAGGCCCCGCAGTTCGCCAAGGCCGTCAGCGGCGCCGAGAACGTGGCCCGGCTGCTCGCCTCCGTTTTCCCCCTGATGGCCCGGGTCGACGTGACGGTCGAGCCGCACGAGATCAACGGGCAGCCCGGTGCGGTCTTCCACGACCGGGACGGCAACGTGCTCACCGTCCTGGCCCTCGAGGTGCTCGACGGGCGGATCCGGACCATTCGCTCGGTGGTCAATCCCGACAAGCTCGGCCACCTCGGGCCGGTCGCCGACGCCTGGGCCGTCGACCGCGAGGTGAAGCAGGCCCGCCGACGGACGAAGTGACCTCGGACCGGCACGGGCCGCCCCGCTGACGGGCGGCCCGTGCCGGCGGCCACGGGGCGGCCGACGCGCCGGCTCGCCGAAGCCGCGCGGACTCGGCCCGGTGAACGGGGCTGTCCTCACGCCCCCGTCGTCGACCCCGGCCGCACGATCATCAGCACCGTCACCACCGCCCACAGCAGGTTGAACACCCCGGTGAACATGGCGAGCCGCACGGTCGCCTCGCGCGTCCCGGCGCCCTCCAGGAAGGTCTCCTGACGGGGCAGCACGAGCACCACGAGGACGATCGCGGCCAGGACGGTCAGCACGATCGACACGGTCAGCCAGGCGTCCCCCATCACCCCCATCGCGCCCGCCGTGAGGAACCCGAACACGGGGACGGCGATGCCGACGCCCGCGTACACCCGGCAGATGCGGTGCAGCAGGCCGACGGTCCCTGCCGCGCGCGGGTCGTCGGGGGCGGCGAGGGCGCGGCGGGCCGCGGGCGGGAACATGCTGGCCGCGACGGTCACGGGACCGACGGCGACGATCGCGGCGAGGACGTGGACGGCGAGGAGGAACTTGGTCACGGGGCGACGGTAGGCGGGCCGCCGATCACGGAGAAGTGGCGGGAGTGCCACGGACCGACGGATTCCCGCCAGGGCGCGGGATGCCAGGTCACGGGCGGGGGACGCCGGGGAGGCGCTGGTGGGGCCCTGGTGGGCGGGCTTGGCCGTGAGCCGTCGTACCCCTACCCTCTCGCCATGCACACCGTCGCCGTGCTGGCCCTCGACCGGGTCGTGCCCTTCGACCTGTCCGCCCCCATCGACGCCTTCGGCCGGGCGCGGCTGCCCGACGGCCGCGAGGCGTACCGGGTGCGGGTCTGCTCCCCGTCCCCGTCGGGCGAGGTGAGCGCGGGCGCGTTCACGGTGCGGGCGCCGTACGGGCTTCAGGCCCTCGCGGAGGCGGACACGATCGTCCTGCCGGGCGTCGAGGAACCGCCCGACCCGCTGCCCGACGGCGTCACGGAGGCCCTGCGCGAGGCGGCGGCGAACGGCACGCGCATCGCCTCGATCTGCGTCGGCGCCTTCCTCTTCGCCGCCACCGGGCTGCTCGACGGGCTGCGCGCGACGACCCACTGGATCGCGGCGCGCGACCTCGCCGAGCGCTATCCGAAGGTGACGGTCGACCCGAACGTGCTGTACGTCGACAACGGCCAGTTCCTCACCTCGGCCGGGGCCGCCGCGGCCCTGGACATGTGCCTGCACATGATCCGCGGGGACCACGGCTCGGCCGTCGCCGCGCAGGCCGCCCGCATGTCCGTCATGCCGCTCGAACGGGAGGGCGGGCAGGCCCAGTTCATCGTGCACGACCTGCCGCCGGCCCCCGCCGGCACCACCCTCGAACCCGTGCTGCGCTGGCTGGAGGAGCACTGCGGCCGCGATCTCACCCTCGACGAGATCGCCGCCCAGGCGGGCATGAGCACCCGCACCCTCAACCGCCGCTTCCGCGAACAGGCCGGGACGACCCCCCTGCAGTGGCTGCACCGGGCACGGGTGCGGCGCGCGCAGTACCTGCTGGAGACGACGGCGTACCCGGTGGAACGGATCGCCGCCCAGACGGGCTTCGGCTCCCCGACCGCCTTCCGGGAACGGTTCCGCCGAGTGGTGGGCACGAGCCCGCAGGGGTACCGGCGGTCGTTCCGGACGGGGTAGGGCGGGGCGGAGGGAGCCCCGGTGGGACCCCGGTGGGACCCCGGTGGGCCCCCTCCCCAGGAGCTCGGTCCCAGGAGCTCAGCCCCGGCGGTCGGCCACCGCCCACGAGGCCAGCGCGACGGCCCCGGCGACCCCGAACACCGACGGCCAGGCGCCCACCTTCTTGGCCAGCGGGTGCGACCCCGCGAAGGCGGCGACGTACGCCGCGCTCAGCGCCCCCGCGGCCTTCCCGCCGGCCCGCTGTCGCCACTGCTGCGCGGCGGCGGCCCCCGCGGCGGCCAGCACGACCCCGCCGAGCTGCCGCTTCTTCGTCCACCGCGCCACGCCGTACCCGCCGACGAGCCCGCCCGCGGCGATCACCGAACTGGGAACCCTGGCCATTCCTGCCTCCTCGAAGTCACCCCGAAGTCCTTCCGAGGCTATGCCCGGACCTGGGACTTCACCGAACCTGAGTCAGGGCTTGTCAAGTTTCCTCCCCCGAGCTATATAAGTACCTGTGAGGCATCGCACCGACAGTGTCTTCGAGAGGAGTGGACTGTGATGCTCATGCGAACCGACCCGTTCCGCGAATTCGACCGCCTCGCGCAGCAGGTCTTCGGCGCCACCACCGACCGTCCCACCGCGATGGCGATGGACGCCTACCGGTCCGGGGACGACTTCCTCGTCCACTTCGACCTCCCCGGCATCGACCCCGAGACGATCGAACTGGACGTCGAGCGCAACGTCCTCAACGTCCGGGCCGAGCGCCGTTCCCCCGCCCCCGAGGGCGCGGAGGTCCTGGTCGCCGAGCGCCTGACGGGCACCTTCACCCGCCAGCTGTTCCTCGGCGACACCCTCGACACGGAGCGCATCGACGCCTCGTACGAGGCGGGCGTCCTGACCCTGCGCATCCCCGTGGCCGAACAGGCCAAGCCGCGCCGCATCCAGATCTCGGGCGGCGACAGCGGGCGCAAGCAGCTGACCGACTGACCGACCGGAGTCCCCCTCCCCCTCCCGCCGCGCGTCCCGCGCCCCGGCCCCCCCCCAGGAGCGTGGGACGCGCGGCCCCCGCCCACCCCGGCGGGCCCCGTCCGTCGGCGAGGCCCCGACCCGGAAGGCCCCGCGTTCCCCGGAGGCCCCCGTTCCCCGGAGGCCCCCGTTCCCCGGAGGCCCCCGTTCCCCGGAGGCCCCCGTTCCCCCGTCCCCCAGAGGAGGAAAAGCCCTGCGATGACCGCGACGACGACCCGTCAGACGACGACCCCACGGGCGGCGACGGCCCCGCAGACGACGATCCCGCAGCCGACGAGGACTCCGCAGCCGACGAGGACGGTGATCCCCGGCCCGCAGCACGACCGTCCCCCGCACGCCCCGCACGACCCGGCCGTGCGCGACGCCGTACGCGACGCCGGACACGACGACGGCTGGACCGACCTGATCGAAGCGGTGCGGGAAGAGGGCCGGTACCCGACCGCCGCCGAGGCCGAACGCGTCACCCGTGTCGTCCTGTCCGCCCTCGGAGGCCAGGTCACCGGCGACGAGCGCGTGGACCTGGCCCGCGCGCTCCCGAAGGAGGCGGCCGGGGAGATCGCGTCCCGGATCCCCCTCGCCCGCCCGCAGCCGGCGGCCGGGTTCGTCGACGAGATCGCCGCCCGCACCGAGGGCGCCACCCCCGCCACGGCCCGCTGGGACGCCGGCTCGGTCCTCGCCGTCCTGCCCCGGCTGACCGGCGAGGACCTGATCGACCGCGTCATCGCCCACCTGCCGCCCGGCTACGCCCTCTTGTTCGGCCGCGCGGAACTGACCCCGGCCACCTCACGTCGACGCCCCTGACTCCCACCGCCCCCACCGGCCGCCGACGCCGTACGCACGACCGCTCGCTCGACGAGCCGGGCGACAATTCGCTGGCGCCGCCGGTGGGGGAGCGGAGAGGCTGTCCGGGCTCCCGCCCCCGAGTGACCAGGCCAGGCAGCCGAGTTGACCGAACCGACCGCGTACCTCACCACCCCCGACGGCGTCCGTCTCGCCTACCGCGACGACACCCCGGCACACCCGCACCCGACGGCGCCCCCCGTCCTCCTCCTCCACGGACTCGCCGGCCACCTGGGCGAATGGGACGACCTCACCGCCCGCCTCCTGGCCGACGGCCACCGCGTGGTGCGCCACGACGCCCGCGGCCACGGCGCGAGCACCCGCACCCCGGCCGACATGACCAGGGCGGCGGCCGTACGGGACGCCGTAGCGCTCCTGACCCACCTGTCCCTGCCCCCGGCGCTCCTGCTCGGCCAGTCCCTGGGCGGCCTCACCGCCCTGCTGACGGCGGCGGCCCACCCGTCCCTCGTCACGTCCCTCGTCCTGGTCGAAGCGGGCCCGGCCTGCCGCAACGCGGAACTCCCCGCACAGATCGCCGCCTGGATGGACAGCTGGCCGACCCCCTTCCCCTCCCGCCCGGAGGCGACGGCCTTCCTCGGCCACGAGGCCTGGGCCGACGGCCTGGACTGGCGCGAGGACGGCGGCCACGCCCGCGTGGACCGCGACACCATGGTCGCGGCGGTGAGCGAGCTCGCCACGCAGGACTACTGGCCGCAGTGGACGGCCCTGCGCTGCCCGACCCTCCTCGTCCGCGGCGAGAACGGGACGACACCGGAGGACGAGGCCGCACGGATGCTGGCCCACCGCCCGACCCACACCCAGGTCGTCACCGTGAGGGACGCGGGCCACGACGTACACCTGGACCAGCCACGGGCGCTGTACGAAACGGTGACGTCCTTCCTGCGAACGAGCCTCACCGACGACGCCCCGGCGTCCCCCGAGCACACGCACCACGAGGGCCACCCCCGGGACCGGTGACCCTCCCCCAGCCCTACGCCGGCACCGCCGCCCCCAGCGCAGACGGGCGGCCTCGGGATCACCCGATGCCGAGGCTCACGCGGACTTCCTCTTCAAACCATTCGCGAGTGGCGGACACAGACCCGCACAGGTCACCCCCGCTACTGCACGTGGAACTGAAGGAACTTCACCCAAGCCTCAGCCGACAGCGATACCCGAGGTCCGCCCAGCACTTTCGAATCCCGCACCAGCACGCCTTCGGGCACGAATGCGGCCTCCACGCACTCGGTGGCATTGCCGCCGCTGTACGAAGACTTGAACCAGGCAGGCTCGGATATGGGCTGAGGGCCGACGGACATTCACAGCTCCTTGCGGGCGCGGTGGATCATTGCGGAGGAGGCCTCCATGTCCAACGCTTGTGCGCGGAGGTACTCGAACGCAAGTCTGTACCGCGAGAGTTCCTCGTCCTTCTCCAGGAAGAGGGAGCCCGTGTGGAAGTCGACGTACACCACGTCGAGGCTGGGTTCCGTCCCGCCGAGGATGACGAAGCTGCCCAGTGCGGCGGCGTGGGCGCCTTGGGCGAAGGGCAGTATCTGCAGTGTGATGTGGCTGGACTCGGTCGCTTCGAGGAGCCGGTCCAGTTGTTCCCTCATCGTCCCCGGTGACCCGACGACCCGGCGGATCACCGACTCGTCGAGGATCGCCCACAGGTGCGGTGGGTTCGGGCGGCTGAGGATCTCCTGCCGTTTCATACGGATGTCGACCAGCCGCTCGATCTCCGCGGGATCCAGGGGAACCTCGTTGGCCTTCTGAAGGGCCGTGCTGTACGCGCGCGTCTGCAGCAGGCCGGGGACGTACACACAGGAGAAGTGGCTTTCGCGTACCGCTTCGTCCTCCAGTGTGAGCAGCAGATTCATGCTCTCCGGGATGGAGTCGGCGAAGGAGCTCCACCATCCCTGCTGCTTTGCCTCCTTCGCCAGGCGCACAACGGCCTGCCGTTCGGCATCGGTTGCCCCGTACTCACGGCACAGCGCATCGATGACGATCCACTTGACCGGTCCCGACTGCGTCTCGTACCGGCTGATCGTGGCCTTGGAGACTCCGACGCGCCGCCCCGCCTCCTCCAGGGTCAACGCCTTACGGGCGCGCAACTTGCGCATCATCGCGCCCAGTTGGCGACGCCGTGTGGTGGTGCGTTCGGACATGCGGCTCCTTCACCAAGGGGGCGGGCGGCGGCCCGGAGATCCTGAACAGGCTAGGCAGCCGACGGGTAGCGCCACCATGTGATTCACCCGATGGATTCTCATGAGAAGTTACACAGTGAGACTTCTCTATGCCATGCTCCCTCTCGGATCGCTACGCAGAGCAGCCGTACGGACACGGCAGGTGCAGCGCCTGTGTGGCACGGGAGGGAGGAATGGCATGCCTGGCTATGAGGTGACCGGACCGCGGCTCCGCTGCGTCCTGCCGTTCGAGGCGGTGCCAGCGGAAGTGCGCCTCCTGCGGAGAGCAGCGGTGAAGCAGCTCAGCCGCTGGGGGACACCAGTCGCCGTCGACGAGGCGGAACTACTGGTCACTGAGCTGGCCACGAACGTCGTCAAACATGTCGGTGAGGGCGCGTCGGCGACCCTGATCCTTGAATGGCGAGGCGAGCGACTACGGCTCGAAGTCCACGACAAGAGCCCCGTCGGACCCTCGCTCAGGACAGCTGACTGTGACGACGAGTGCGGCCGGGGCCTGCATCTGCTCGCCTCGCTGTCCGTGGACTGGGGCACCGTGCTCACCGCGGCCGGCAAGGCGGTGTGGTGTGAGCTCGCCCTCGGCGATGAGCAGGGGTGCCGGCGCATCGAGCGAGCAGCCGAAGCGCTTGAGATGTACCGGGCGGCCAACCGATCACCCGTTCTCGGAGGCGGAGAACGGGCGATCGGCCTGGAGGAGTCCGCCATCGAGCTGATCGCGGATCTGCTCCACTGGACCACTGCCCGAGGCCATGACCCGGACGACATCCTCGACCGCGCACAGATGCACTACGAAGCCGAATCGAGCGCTGCCTGAAGCCCTGACCCTCAGCCGCTTGTGATCGAGGCGTACGAGGTCACGTCGGCGGGAAGTTCGTGGTGGAGGTCCCAGGTGATCGCCATGGGCTTGCTGCCGGTGTGACCGGCGTATGTGGCTGGTCCCAGAAGCATCCACGGCTCAGCCTTGCCGATGCTGTTGCGCTTGTAGCGGCGCAGGAACAGGAGGACGTGGCTCCCCTGCTGCACATGGTGCTGGTAGCGCAAACCCGTTGCCGAGTTCTCCGGAGTCGTGCTCTGAGACTCCCAGTGGAAGCGGGTCGAACTGATCGCATAGTCCTTGTAGCGGACCGTGGGGGAGAAGTCGCGCTCGTCTTTCTCCAGGGTGATGAGGAGTGCGTCGGTCTTGAGGTCATCCACCCAGCGCACCCCCTGACCGAAGTCTCTGGGCATCTGGCCGCCCAGTCGGGCCACTCCGAGGGCGGAGAGGATTTCGGAACGGTTGTAGGCGCTGTGGATTTTCAGAGGAACACGAGCGAGTGGACCTTCCAGGGGGAGAGGGAAGTGGTCAGCTGCGTCGAGGGCGTACGACAGGACCTGCCGAAGCTCGTCGCGAAGCGCTGGCTGAGCACGCAACGACTCAAGGCCCTGTTGGTAGCTCGAGTAACCACCGGCGTTGTCCCACAGGTTGAAGAAGAGCATGCGGGCGTAAGCCTGCTCCTCCGGGGTGAGGGAGCCGTAGTCGGGGGCGTCGTCCGCCAGTAGGTTCAGATACGCCTGGACCCGTTCGAGGTCGTCGACGTGGAGGAAGGCATGAACCCGCTTGAGGAGCTCTGCTTCGCCAGACGGAGCCTGTTCCGGGAGGAATCCTCCTTTGCGTAGCACCTTGGTCCAGGAGTTGTCGCTTTTGTAGAGCTCCTGGATGTCTCGTCGGCTCTCCCGCAAGTAGTCGGCCAGCCGCGGAGTGTCGTAGGCCTTGGCTTCCTTGGCCAGAGTGGTGATGGTGGCTTTGAGCTGGGTGCGGATGTTGTCGAGGACGAGGTCCTTGGACTTGCCCTCCAGGATGATCTGGCAGCCGGACGGCAACTGGGGGAAATCGCGCTCGATGCTGTCGATGAGGCGGTTGCGGGAGAGGTTGGTCAGGGCCCGGAACTGCTCCTCGAAGCGGAACTCCGCCCGGTGCTGGCCGATGAAGTCGAGCACCGTCAGTACCGGCTTGTTCGGCGTGCGGCGCAGCCCACGCCCGAGCTGTTGGAGGAAAACGGTGGCACTGTTCGTGGGCCGGAGGAGCAGCAGCGTGTCGACGTCCGGGATGTCCAGGCCTTCGTTGAACAGGTCGACGGAGAAGATCACCTGGATACGGCCAGCCTTGAGGTCCTCAAGGGTTCGCTCACGCACGTCGGGTGTGGAGTCACTGTCGAGGGCTGCTGTCTGGAACCCGGCGCGGCGGAAGCACTCCGCCATGAAGTGTGCGTGTGCCTTGGTCACACAGAAACCGAGCGCCCGCATCGCGGCCGGGTTGGAGACCTTGTCCTCGACCTGCTTGATGACGATGCGTGCCCGAGCCTCGTCACCCGTGAAGAGACTGCCGAGCTGGTCCCGATCGTAGGTACCCGCTCGCCAGTTGAGACGGGTCAGATTCGTACCGTCTGGGAGGCCGAAGTAGTGGAAAGGGCAGAGGAGGTCGTTCTCCAAGGCTTCCCAAAGCCGTAGCTCCGCGGCGATGCGGCCGTCGAAGAACTCATCCTGCACATTGCGCCCGTCCATCCGCTCCGGCGTTGCCGTCAGGCCGAGCAACTCCTTCGGCTTGAAGTGGTTGATGACCCGACGGTAGGTGTCGGCGGTGGCGTGGTGGAACTCGTCGATGACGATGACGTCGAAGTGCTCTGGATCGAGCTGCTCAAGCCGCTGGAGGTTGAGGGATGGGACGCTGGCGAAGACGTGCGTCCAGTTCTGCGGTTTCTCACCACTGTGCAGCAGTTCACCGAAGGAGGCATTGTCCAGAACTTCCTGGTAAGTCCGCAGGGACTGCCGCAAGATTTCTTTACGGTGGGCCACGAAAAGGAGCCGCGGGAGCGATCCGCCGAGTGAGTCGCGCATGGTGCGGTAGTCCAGCGCGGCCATGACGGTCTTACCCGTTCCTGTCGCCGCGACCAGGAGATTGCGGTGGCGGTTGCGGACCTCCCGTTCAACGTGTAGGCGCTCCAGCATGTCCTTCTGGTGGGGGAGCGGATGCACTTCGAGACCAGACAAACTGATCCTGAGGTCGCCGGCCGGTCCACTGCCACCCGCCTGAGCCAGCGCGTCGTCCAGGCGTTTGCCATCCGTGTCAGGGTCGTACGTCTCGAACGCCGGGTCAGCCCAGTAGGCATCGAACGTCGCCTCGAACTTGTCGAGCAGCCTGGGCGTGGCGACCGAAGACAGTCGTACGTTCCACTCCAGACCGTCGAGCAGCGCGGCCTTCGACAGGTTGGAACTGCCCACGTACGCCGTGTCGAAGCCGGTGTTGCGCCGGAAGAGCCAGGCTTTGGCGTGCAGGCGGGTGGACCTGATCTCGTAGTTGACCTTCACCTCAGCGCCGAACTTGCGCACCAGCCGGTCCAAGGCGCGGCGATCGGTGGCTCCGATGTAGGTGGTCGTGATCACCCGGAGCGGAACACGGCGTTCCCTTGCAGCCCGTAGGGCGTCCTCAAGTACACGTATGCCGTGCCACTTGACGAATGCGCACAGCAAGTCGATGCGGTCTGACGTAGCCAGTTCCGCCCTCAACTCGGTGCCCAAGCTGGGATCGTCCGGAGCATTGGTGATCAACGCTGTCTCAGAGAGGGGGGTAAGGGGTCTGATGGCGTAGACGCCCGGTGCTTCTTGCTCCGCTAGGGCCAAGAGCTGCCGAGGGCCGTCGGCGATCGGTGTCACAGCCTCGTCCTCGTCAGAATTTGGCACGTTGGTGATCAGCGACCGCATGATCTGGTTGGCTGCGGCGACCTGCTTGTCATGGGGCAGCTGGTCCAACCGCCGACCTACCGCTTCACCGATGTAGCGGGCCAAGACATGCGCCGAAGACCCTGCGCTGACCTCCGCGTGGAGGGGTTTCCAACCGGCCGCGTTCAGCTGATCAATCTGTACCTGCATGCCTTCGGTGATGAGCTCTTCGTACACACCCGCTACCGGCTGTGACAGATCTCCTGGCTGAACCACCCTCGCCTCCTCGATCAACTCTCGAGCCACGAGTTCTAGCAGCAGCCGTCGGCGAGAGAGAGGGCGGTGCTCGGCTGTGGGCGCTGGCCGGTCGCCGTGCGAATCTGACGTGACACAAGTGATCGCCTTCGATCAGTATGGCCCGATGGGCGAACGAGTGATCGGTCACATAGGTGGCGTCGTACCTGGTGAGTTCTTCCCTGACCGAGTCGCAGTCAGGGACGCCAAGCTGCACAGCGACAACATGCGGGGCATCTCGCGACTGAAGGACGAGGACGGCGTCTACGTCGCCGACGCCATCGTGCTCAACGGCGGGTACGTGGACGACGAGGATGGCTGGACGTGGATTCGGTACACAGGCGCGTCGCCTGATAAGGAGAAGGCTAAAGACGGTAAGTCGCTGCTGCAGAGCCAATCTTGGGACTACCGGGACAACGCGGCGCTTAAGCTCAGCTATGAGCGCGGCCACCACATCCGGATTGTCCGGGGACATAAGGGTGACGAGCGGTACTCTCCGGGTAAGGGGTACAGGTACGACGGCCTGTATGAGATCACGGCCATCCGCACTGCGATATCCAAAGTGCCAGCCCCAGACGGTTCGCCCATCGAGATCTGTCAGTTTGATCTGGAGCGCCTCCCCGCTCCAGAGCAGGAGCTAACCGCTGCTGAGCGCAGGATCGCCGAGGCGCTGGGGCAACAGGAAGTGCTCCTGGATCCGGAGGCGGACACCGCGGACAGCGACCACGACGATGACGACTCGCCGGAGCTCGACGAAGCGGAGACGTTCCCGCCGACGCGCGCCATCCGTGTCCAGCGCATCGTGCGGGACACCGCCACAGTGCGGCGTATCAAGGCGCTTTACGACCACGAGTGCCAGATGTGCGGGTTGCGCTTGGTCGGCCCGGACGAGAAGCCATACAGCGAGGGTGCGCACATCAAGCCTCTGGGGTCGCCCCACAAAGGCCCTGATGTTGAGCGCAACATCCTCTGCCTTTGCCCTAATTGTCACGTGCGATTGGACATTGGTGCCGTGGTCATTGCAGACGATTGGTCCATCGTCCCGCGTGCGGGAATGTTCGGCGACGGATTGCGGGCGAAGCTCAAGATGCATCGGAAGCACAAGGTGCATGAGGAGTATGTCCGCTACCACAGGGAGTTGTGGGGGGAGGGCAGTGGCCTCGGCTAACTCGCCCCGTCACCGGTAAGCCCCTCTGGACTCGGCCAGGACGCCGCCCTCACGCCAGGTTCCCCACCCTCAGCCCCCGAACAAGCACAGCAACACCCCCACACCAGGTAGCTGTACGGACTGAATGACGCCCGGGTTCGCACTACGACCATGCGGCGTGGAGCCGTGGGGGTGTACCGCACCACCACCTCGTCCTTGACCCGCAGCAGGTGCCGGTCGGCGTTCAGGGGGACGCGGAGGTCGTAGGCCGGCCACCCTGCGGCAAAGACCACGGCGAAGGTCAGCCACGGCCGGGTCACCGCAGGCTGACCGGAGCGGTGCGGTCCGCCTTACAGGTCCGTGTTCCCGTGGCACCCCTCGTAGGCCCGTCCCGACCCGCACCAGCAGTCGGTGCCCCTCTGCGGGGGCCAGGTCACCGCTCGGCCGCGGGCCGCCAGCGTCGTCGCGTACTGGGGCAGCAGGGTCGCGTCCTGCGGGGACGCCCCCTCCGAGGCCGCGAAGGCCTCGTACGACGGGACGGTGCCGGTGACGATGCCCAGGTTCGGCGTGCCGGACGCGGACAGTTCGCGCAGGGAGCCCTCTATCGCCGCCAGGTGCTCCTCGTGCGAGGGGTACTCCGCCGCGAGCGACGGGTAGGCGGCCAGCAGCTCCGCCAGCTCGCCCGCCGGCCAGTGCAGGACCGCCACCGGGAAGGGGCGGGACAGGGCCTCCCGGTACGTCCCCAGCTCGGCACGGAGGCGGAAGATCTCCGCCTCCAGCTCCAGCGGGTTGTCGGAGCCGAGCGACCACACCCGCTTCGGGTCGTGCAGCTCGTCCAGGGAGACCGGGGACGAGTGGAGGGCGTCCGCCAGGGCGTCCCACTCGTCGTGGCCGGCGCCCAGCATCCGCCGTACCCGGTGGCGGCCGAAGAGGAGCGCGTGGGTGGAGTACGGGGGCTCCGCCACGTCCGTCAGGAGCAGCCGCGCGGCCTGCGTGAACGTCTCCTGCGCCGCTTCCAGCTCGTCGTGGGACTCCAGGGCCTCCGCGACGATCACCCAGGGGGCCGGGTCGCGGGGGGCGGCGGCCCGGATGCCGTCGATGATCGCTCGCGCCTCCGCCTCGTGACCGTACTCCCAGAGGTTGGAGGCCTTCAGGGCCCGGACCAGGTGGGGGTTCTCCAGGCCGTCCGGGGAGGAGGACAGCAGGCGGTCGTAGAGCGCGGTCGCGGCGGGGCGGTCGCCGGACAGTTCCAGGTGGGCCGCGGCCTGCAGCAGCAGGGCCTCGGCGTCCTCGGGATACAGGCCGGCGGTCCGCTCCAGGCGTGCCGCTTCGGTGGTGTGGTCGACGTTCTCGGCAGGCGTGTCGGG
The DNA here is from genome assembly GCF_044328485.1 of Streptomyces sp. NPDC017936. Taxonomy (NCBI): domain Bacteria; kingdom Bacillati; phylum Actinomycetota; class Actinomycetes; order Kitasatosporales; family Streptomycetaceae; genus Streptomyces; species Streptomyces sp. NPDC017936. Next base: position 62,475 of record NZ_JBIRHK010000003.1, read on the forward strand.
GCGCATGCACGACACCGTACTGCCCGCCGGTGACAAAGGAGAGGGAGGCCGTCGGCCAGGGGCCGGGGACCCGGTGGTCAGGAGTCCGCCGTGCGGTCGGGCGTCGACGCGAGCTCGATGCCGCGCACCCTGCGCAGCCAGCCGAAGAGCAGCCGCAGCGCGATGCCGCACCCCGCGCACCAGCCCCAGCCCTCGGTGAGGAGCGCGTGGAGACCGTCCTCGTGCCGGATGTAGAGGACCTGGGCGCCGACGGCCGCGGCGGTCAGTCCGTTCGTCCGGGAGTCCGCCGACAGCAGCCAGTCGACCGGCAGCCACAGGGGCGCGGCGAGGTCGCGCAGGCGCAGGCGCAGGGCCGCCCACAGGAAGCCGAGGGCGTACACCGTCCTGCGGCGCGGCGACAGGACGATGCCGTTGTCCGGGTCGCCGGCCAGGATCGCGGCCCACTCCTCGCGCAGGTGCGCCCTGCGGTGCCCGGCGACGAAGGAGGCGACGCCCAGCGTGCGGTGCGCGGCCCGGCCGGACGGGCGGGCCGGACGGCGGGGTGCCTCGGGCTCCGCCTCCGCCTCCGGGGCGGGGGAGCGCAGGGCCGTGATCAGGAGGCCCACGCCGGCTACCAGGATCGCGGCCGCCGTCATCGCGCCGAACACCCAGCCGGTCGCGAGCAGTGTCCCGGCCAGGACGCGGCCGGCGTCGAGCAGCCTCAGGACGTAGCCCACCAGCAGGAAGATCGCTGCCGACGCGCCGGCCAGCACGGGTGCCAGGACGGCGGTGACGGCCAGTGCCCCGGCCCAGGGGGTGTCGTCCGTGGGGAGCTCATCGTCACGTTCGTCGTCACGTTCGTCCCCGCTCACGCCCGGCCCCCCTCCGCGCCCGCCGCCAGCCCGAAGAACCGCGGCTTGCGCTCCTGTGCCCGGCGGGCCGCCTGGCGGCCGACGGCGGTGAGCTCGTAGTAGAACCGCTGGGGGCGGCCGGGGTGCTCGCCCGTCTCCGCGGACCGCGTGACCCAGCCGGCCTCGACCAGGCGCTCCAGGATGGGGTAGACGGTGCCGGACCCGAGGTCCGCCTCCTCGCAGATCTTCAGGCCCCAGGCGGGGCTGTCGGGAGTCGACGCCAGCAGCACCTTGATCACTTCGAGTGTCGGACGGGTGAGGCGGATCGATGCCATACGGGCAGTGAAGCAGCCCGGCGACCGTATGTCGAGAACGACAATCGAGTGGGTGGTGCGCACACCCGGTGCCGGGCCGCCTGACCGCCTAGAGCGTCACCCCGTCCACCTGCAGCGTCTGCACCGCCTTCGCCGCGAACGGCACCGCCACCGACTTCCCGCTCAGGTACGTGTTCGCGTACGAGCGGTACTGGTCCCCGCCCGTCGTGACCGTGTTCCAGCGGGGCACCAGGCCGCCCGAGCCGCCGGTCACGGTGGTGAAGCGGGACAGGTCGAAGGTCAGGGTCTGGGCGGACGCGGAGGTGTTCAGCGCGACGATCACCAGGCGGCGGGCCGCCGCGTCGTACGCGGCCGCCGCGTGGCTCACGCCGGTGTCGAGGATCCGCATGCCGGGGCGGATGTGGCGGCTGAACTGGGCCATCACGTAGTGCTTGGTCTGGACGGTCGTCGGCTGGAGCGTGTCCGGGTCGTACGCGATCATCGCCCAGCCCGCCGACGGGTCCATGACCTGCCAGTAGCACCAGGCCGTGGGGTGCAGCCAGCGGAAGTCGTAGAGCAGGTTGAAGGCCAGGGTGTAGCCGGTGCCGTCGCTGTCGCCCGTCTCCGAGTTCCACAGCTTCTTGCCGGACGTCGTCACCACGTCCGTGTACAGCAGGTCGCGGCGGCCGCCCGAGCCCTGGTAGCCGTGCACGTTCACCTGGCCCACCAGGGCCTTCGTCGAGGCGCTGAACGACGACCAGGTCGAGCGGGCCGTGTCGTAGTTCGTCTCGTCGGAGGCCGCGATGCGGACGCCGGTCAGGCCCCGCTTGTCCAGCTCGCTGCGCAGGTGGGGGAGGACGGCCGCCTGCACGGCCGGGTCCATGTGGCAGCCCTCCTGGGTGCCGGTGGCCGTCCACCAGGACGACGCCGGCTCGTTGAAGGGGTCGACCGTCGCGAAGGTCACGCCCCAGTTGTTCCTGGCGTACAGGGCCGTCGCCGCCAGGTGGGAGGCGTGCCGGCGGTAGTTCCAGGACTGGAGGTTGTTGCCGCCGTCGGCCGCGCCCGAGGGGTTGTGGTTCAGGCACATCCACCACATGGGGGAGTTGGCGAACAGCTCCGTCGTCGCGCCGCGCTGCACCGCTTTCCGCAGCATCGCGCGCTGGTCGGCGTCCGCCGTCCAGTCCCAGGCCGAGGACGTGGGGTCCTCGTTGTTCCAGTCCTGCCAGAAGCCCTCGATCTGCTTGAAGCCGGGGATGTTCGGCGACTGGGCCATCGCCTCCCCGCCGACCGTGTTCCAACTGCACGCGCCGAGGTTGTAGCGGGCGATGGTGAGGCCCAGGCCGGGCAGCGCGGTGCCGTTGTACGTGACCGGATCGGTGGTGAAGAAGAGGTCGGCGAAGTCGTTGCGGGAGCCGAAGACGTTGGCCCACCAGGCGAGGGAGGTGCCCCAGCCCTCCCAGGTGCCGTACGACGTCGACGGGTTCACGGCGATCGTCGCGTCGGCGTGGGCCGTGCCCGCCGCCACGGCGCTCCCGAGGAGCGCGCCGCCCGTGGCCGCCAGCAGGGTTCTGCGTCGGATCATGACTTCTCCGCTTCACTCGACGGAGCACGGGCCCGGCCGTCCCGACCGGCCCGCACTCGTGCGGGGGGAGGTGAGTGCTGCAGCGCGTCACGAAGCATCGGGGGTGGCGCGTGCTGTTGTCGAGGGTTCCGACAACCCTTTCTCCAACCTGTGGAGGAAGGGCCGAGGGGACGAACGGCGGTACCGGGTCCGCGAGCCCGGGCGCGGGGAGGGCGGGGGAACGCGGGGGATGTCCGGCGAAGGTCCCGCCCGTGGAACTTTCGGGCCGCCCCGTACGTCCTCATGGTGGCGGGTCCGGGAAGGCCGGTCCGCCAGGGGACAGTGAGGCGCAGGGGAGGGGGACACGGATGATCCGCGACCGGTCGATCCGCCTGCGCCCCGCAGTCCTCCTGCTCTTCCTCCTCCTCGACGTCGCCCTCTTCGACGCCGGCGGTCTCACGGCCACCGTCGCCCTCGCCGCGACGGCCGCGGCCGGTGCCGCGTTCGCCGTGTGCCGTCTGGTCGCCGCGCGCTGCGTGCCCGCCGTGCCGCCGACGCGGGTGCGGACGGCGATACGGGACCGGGACCGCCGTACGGCGTTCCTGCCGCAGCGTGATCCCGACGCCTCCGGCCGGCCGCGGCCCAGAGCGCCCGGGCACGCCCTCCCGACGGCCGTCGCGTAGGGCATCCCTCGGCGCTCGCTCAGCGCACGCCCCGGCACTCAGCCCGGTGGCTCGTCCGTGGGTGACCCCGCGCGGGTCGTCATGCCGTCAGACGCTCGTTCTTCCCCGGCACGACGAGACCCCCGGAGGGCTCCTCACCCATGTCCGTCCTCATGTCCGCCTTCGTCCACCTCGTGGAACGGTTCGCCGGACTGCTCGAACCCGTCTTCCACGCCTCCGCGGCCGCCGCCGCGATCGTCCTGTTCACCGCGCTCGTACGGCTGCTCGTCCACCCCCTGTCCCGGGCCGCCGCGCGCGGGCAGAAGGCCCGGGCCGCGCTCCAGCCGAGGATCGCCGAGCTGCGCAAGAAGCACGCGCGGGACCCGCAGCGGCTCCAGCAGGCGGTCCTGGAACTGCACGCGGAGGAGCAGGTGTCCCCGCTGTCCGGCTGCCTGCCGAGCCTGCTCCAGGCGCCCGCGTTCCTGCTCCTCTACTACGCCTTCTCGCACTCCTCGTTCGGCGGCGAGACGAACGACCTGCTCACGCACCGGCTCCTCGACGCCCCCCTCGGCGACCGCTGGACCGACGCCCTCACCGCCGGCGGGGTGTTCGGCGGGGCGGGCCTGGTGTACGTCGCCCTGTTCGCCCTCGTCACGGCGGTCGCGACCTTCAGCTACCGCCTGTCCCGGCAGATGACGGCGGCGAACGCGGCGATGGCCGGGGCGGCTGGGACGTCCGGCGGCGACGAGGTGCCCGGGCTCGGCGCCGTCACCAAGGTCATGCCGTTCCTGTCCTTCCTCACCCTCGTCACGGTGGCCGTCGTACCGCTGGCCGCCGCGCTGTACGTCGTCACCAGCACCGCCTGGAGCGCCGTCGAGCGGGCGGTCCTGTACCGGTGAACGGCCCGGGGCGGCAGTCCAGTACGTGAACCGGGTCTTGCGGAGTGGACACTCAGCTCGGAGGATCGACCAGTCCTCCGATGGCTGCGCCCGTCGGCGGGCGCCCGCGACCGAGGGAGACTGTGATCATGAAGCTGCTGCGAGTCGGTACGGCGGGCGCGGAGCGTCCCGCGCTGCTCGACGCCGAGGGGACCCTGCGGGACCTGTCCGGCGTCGTGGACGACATCGACGGCGCGCTGCTCGCCGACGACGAGGCGCTCGGACGGGTCCGGGCCGCCGCCGCGTCCGGCGCGCTGCCCGCGCTGGACCCGGCCGGGCTGCGGACCGGGCCGCCGGTCGGCCGGATCGGCAAGGTGGTGTGCATCGGGCTCAACTACCACGACCACGCCCGGGAGACGGGGTCCGAGCCGCCCACCGAGCCCGTCGTCTTCTTCAAGGCGGCGGACACCGTCGTCGGCCCGTACGACACCGTGCTCGTGCCCCGTGGGTCCACGCGGACCGACTGGGAGGTGGAGCTGGCGGTCGTCGTCGGCCGTACCGCCCGCTACCTGGAGTCGGCCGAGGAGGGCCTCGCGCACGTCGGCGGGTACGCCGTCGCGCACGACGTCTCCGAGCGGGAGTTCCAGATGGACCGCGGCGGGACCTGGGACAAGGGCAAGAACTGCGAGACGTTCAACCCGCTCGGGCCGTGGCTCGTGACGGCGGACGAGGTGCCCGACCCGCAGGCGCTCGGCCTGAAGCTGTGGGTCAACGGCGAGCTGAAGCAGGACGGGACGACCGCCGAGCAGATCTTCCCGGTCGGCGAGGTCGTCCGCTACGTCAGCCAGTTCATGACCCTGTACCCCGGCGACGTCATCAACACGGGGACGCCGGCCGGGGTGGCCTTCGGACAGCCCGACCCGAAGCCGTACCTGCGGGCGGGCGACGTGGTGGAGCTGGAGATCGAGGGGCTGGGGCGGCAGCGGCAGGAGCTGAAGGACGCGTAGGCGCTCCGCTGGGGGCGCGGGAAATTGCGCTTGTTCGTTTGCTGCGGGCCGTCTGTGGCTGGTCGCGCCCACGCGGCGGAGCCGCAGGTCGAAACAGCCCCGCGCCCCATGCAGGGCTGCCTCAGTCCAGGTGCTTGGCCAGGAACTGTTCCAGTGCCTCCACCACGAACCTGTGGTCCTCCAGCTGGGGCAGGCCCGACACCGTCACCGCGCCGATCACGCCGACCCCCTCGACGGTGATCGGGAAGGACCCGCCGTGCGCCGCGTACGCGTCCGGGTCGAGGCGCGAGGACTCCTCGAAGGTCGTGCCCTTGGCGCGGAAGCGGGAGCCCACCAGGTAGGAGGAGGCGCCGTAGCGCTCCACGACACGGCGCTTGCGGGCGATCCAGGCGTCGTTGTCGGGGGTGGAGCCGGGCAGGGCGGCGTGGAAGAGCTGCTGGCCGGCGCGGTGGATGTCGACGGCGACCGGCGCCTGGCGCTCGCGGGCCAGCTCCACCAGGAGCGAGCCGAGCGCCCAGGCGTCGTCGAGGTCGAACCGGCGGAACACCAGGCGCCGTTCCTGGGCCTGGAGCTCCTCCAGCGTCGGGGTGATCTCCGGGGTGAACTTCGGGGTGATCTCGTGGGTCACAGCGTCACCGCCACTCCGTCTCGTGCCGAACGGCGTGCCGCCTCGAGCACGTCGAGGGCGGCGGCCGCCTCCAGGGCGGTCACCGGGTTGGGACCGCCGTCGGTCAGTGCCCCGGTCACCGCGGCGTAGTAGGCGGGGTAGTCGCCGGGCAGGGTCCGCACCGGTTCGCCGCCGCCGGTCAGCGGGGACTCCCCGGCGCCGAGACGGCCGTGGAGGGCCTCCGGTTCCGCGCCCCAGCCGGGACCCGGACGCAGCCCCTCCCGCAGCGCGGCCTCCTGCGGGTCCAGGCCGTACTTCACGTACCCGGCCCGCGAGCCCAGCACCCGGAAGCGCGGGCCGAGCTGGGCGGTCGTCGCGGAGACGTACAGGTGGGAGCGGACGCCGTTCGCGTGCGTGAGCGCGATGAAGGTGTCGTCGTCCGCCTCCGCGCCGGGGCGGCGGACGTCCGACTCGGCGTAGACGTGGGTGACGGGACCGAAGAGGACCAGGGCCTGGTCGACGACGTGGCTGCCGAGGTCGTACAGCAGACCTCCGATCTCTGCCGGGTCGCCGGACTCCCGCCAGCCGCCCTTCAGCTGCGGTCGCCAGCGCTCGAAGCGGGACTCGAAGCGGTACGCGTCGCCCAGCGCACCCTCCTCGAGCAGCTTGCGCAGGGTCAGGAAGTCGTTGTCCCAGCGGCGGTTCTGGAAGACGGACAGGAGGAGTCCGCGCTCCTCGGCGAGCGCGGCCAGCTGCCGCGCCTCGGCCGCCGTGCCGGCGACCGGCTTGTCGACGACGACCGGGAGACCGGCCTCCAGGGCGGCCGTCGCGAGCGACACGTGGGTCTTGTTCGGGGACGCCACGACGATCAGGTCCAGGTCGCCGGCCCGGGCGAACAGCTCGTCGGAGGTCGCGCTGACGCGGACGTCCGGGAACTCGGCGCGGGCCTGCTCCTGCCGCTCGGGGTTCGAGGTGACCACGGTGTCCAGGGCGAGGCCCTCGGTGGCGGCGATCAGCGGGGCGTGGAAGACGGAGCCCGCGAGGCCGTAGCCGATCAGGCCGACGCGGAGGGGTGTACCAGTCATGCGACCCACTTTCGCAACGCTGTTGCCAAAGTGCAAGCGCGGGGGAGAATGGGCGGGTGAACGGGATGAACGGGGCCCCCGGCGAGGGGCGCGGCCCCGGCCAGGGGCGCGGTCCGGCCGGTGGCCGGGCGGGCGGGGCGGTGAGTGGTGTGACGAGCGGCACGGTGAGCGGGGCGGTGGGCGGCGGCGCCGTGGGCGCGAACGTCCTCGCGGTGCGCAGTCACAACGCCGCGCTCGTGCTCGACCTGCTGCGGACGGCCGGCCCGGACGGCATCAGCCGGCTCGAACTCGCCGAGCGCACCGGACTCACCCCGCAGGCGGTCAGCAAGATCACCGCCCGGCTGCGGGCGGCCGGCCTCGCGGCGGAGGCCGGCCGCCGCGCCTCCACCGGCGGCAAGCCCCGCACGGTCCTGCGGCTCGTCCCCGGCGCCGGGCACGCCCTCGGCGTCCACCTCGACCGCGACGAGCTGCGCGTCGTCCTCGCCGAGCTGGACGGGCGCGTGGTGGGGGAGCGGTGCGTCCCGCTGGACCTGGGGGCGGGGGCGGAGGCCGTGGTGGGGGCGGTGGTGCGGGAGGCGGAGGCCGTGGCCGGCGGCGGAGCGGTGGACGCGGCCTGCGGCGGGATGGTGGGGGGAGCCGGCGACGGTGTGCCGCGGGCGTCCCGCACGCTCCTCGGGGCCGGTGTCGCCCTGCCCGGTCCCCTCGACCACACCCACGGCGTCCTGCACCGGGTCACCGGCTTCCCCGAGTGGGACGGCTTCCCCTTGCGGGACGCGCTCGCGCGGCGGCTCGGGGTGCCGGTCGTCGTCGACAAGGACACCAACGCCGCCGCCCTCGGCCTCGCCGTCGGCGGCGAGCGCGGCTCCTTCGCCTACCTGCACCTCGGGACCGGTCTCGGCGCCGGCCTGGTGATCGGCGGGAGCGTGCACCGGGGGGCCCGTACCGGCGCGGGGGAGTTCGGCCACCAGGTCCTCCAGCTCGACGGGCCGCCCTGCCCCTGCGGCGACCGCGGCTGCGTCGAGGCGCTGTGCCTCGCCGCCATCGCCCGGGGCGACGTGGCCGAGGCGGCCCGCGTCCTCGGCACGGCCGCGGCCAACCTGGCGGGTCTCCTGGACATCGACCTGCTCCTGCTGGGCGGCCGGACGATCGCGGGCGCGCCGGGCCCGTTCGTCGACGGGGTCACCGCCGTCCTGGCGGCCCGCGCCGACCGCGAGGGCGCCCCGGAGGGCGCGGTACCGGTCCGCCTCGCCCCGGGCGGCGCCCGCGCGGTCGCGGAGGGCGCGGCGCAGCTGCTGCTGGGCCCGGTCTTCGGCCGGGGCAACGGCTGAGGGGTGCCTGCGGCGGACCTGGGCATACCGGTGCGGGTGCGTTGTGGCCGGTCGCGTCCGCGCGGCGGAGCCGCATGTCGAAACAGCCCCGCGCCCCTATGCACCCGCCGGGGGCGAGGCGCTTGTGAGACGGCGGGTGCGTTGTGGCCGGTCGCGCCCGCGCGGCGGAGCCGCATGTCGAAACAGCCCGCGCCCCTGGGTGGCTACGGCCGGCCGGCGCATCGCCGTTCGGCCGTGTCGCGTCTTTCCCGGCCGCCCCGCACCCTGCGCCGAACGAATGGATTCGTACGGCCGTGCGGAGCGTCGGCGTCTTCGACGCCGGGGCTTCCGGCAGGCTCACGTGTTCATGCGACTGTGCACGCCTCTCTCCCTCTGCCTAGCCGCAGCCGCCGTCCTCCTGCCGGCGCCCGCGCCCTCGTACGCGGCAGCCGATCCGAGCTGCGCCGAACCGGGCACCGGTGACTTCCCGCTGACGACCCGGATCCACGGCGGCCCCCACTCCTACCGGGCCGGCGGCGGATTCGGCACCTGGTACCTCGACCTCACCAACACCACCGGCCGCACCTGCGCCGGTGTGCACCCGGTCGTCGTCCTCGTCGACGCCCGGCGCGCGCTGCAGCCGTCCCAGCCGCACCTGGAGTTCTACGCCGACGGCCGGCCCCACCCGGTCCGCTTCGAGACGACCGACGAGGACGAACTCGTCGGCGCGCTCACCGACCACCCCGCCGAGGACCGGGGAGAACCCGAGGTCTCCGACGTCGCCTCGACGCCCTCGCCCACCCCCTTCCCCGGCTTCACCGTCCCGCCGGGCAGGACCCTCACCGTGAAGCTGCGCCTCGCGCTCACCTCGGACGCCGTGTCCAACGAGATCACCGCGAACGCGGCGGTCGTCCAGCGGCAGGGAGACGACGGCGAGTGGGTCGGGCAGTCGAACGACTACCGCTTCAGCGTCAAGTCCGGATCCCGCCCCGCCGTCCCGAAGCCCGAGCGCACATCCGCATCCGCGTCCGGCCCCGCCACTGTCGCCGCCACCGCCACCGCCACCGCCACCGCCGACACCACTGCCACCGCCGCCGCTCCCGCGTCCGTCCCCGGCTCCGCGGCCGCCTCCGCGTCCGTCTCGGCCCCCGAGTCCGACCCCTCCGCCTCCGCCTCCGCTCCGGCCACCGGTCTGCCGTACCTCGCCGAGGAGGCCAAGGAACTCGCCCGCACCGGTCTGGCCTCCCCGGCGGGCATCCTCGCCGCCACCGTCTGTCTCCTCGCCACGGGTGCCGCCCTGCTCGGGGGCAAACGCCGTCGCTGACCGGGCGGCTCCGGACCGGCCGCCCCGGAGGGGACGTGCCGGCCGGTCCACACCGGACCGGCCGGCCCCGGGCGGCACGCCGTCCGCCCCGGAGGCACCGCGCCGGCCGACCTCGGTACCGGACCGGCCGGCCCCGGGCGGCACGCCGACCGGCCCGGGCGTCACGTCGGCCGGCTCGGCGTCCGGCCCGGACGCCGAACCGGCGGCAGCCCCCGTGCGTGCCATCGGCAGACCCCCGTGCGTGCCGTCGGCAGACCCCCGCGCGCCGCTCGTCGGCCCGGAGGGCCGGACCGACGGGCGGCGGCCATTCCCTCATGATCGAACCTTTGTCTAGGCTGGGGCGCACGCAGCACCACGTCGCGTCCGGCAGGAGATCCCGCACATGGCAGACCGCAGGCCCATCGAGTCGTGGCTCACCGACATGGACGGTGTCCTCATCCACGAGGGCGTCCCGATCCCCGGCGCCGACGCCTTCCTGAAGAAGCTGCGGGAGTCCGGGAAGCCGTTCCTGGTCCTCACCAACAACTCGATCTACACCCCGCGCGACCTGCACGCCCGGCTGCTGCGGATGGGGCTGGACGTCCCGGTGGAGAGCATCTGGACCTCCGCGCTGGCCACCGCCAAGTTCCTCGACGACCAGCGGCCCAACGGCTCGGCGTACGTCATCGGCGAGGCCGGCCTGACGACCGCCCTGCACGACATCGGCTACATCCTGACCGACCACGAGCCCGACTACGTCGTGCTGGGGGAGACCCGCACGTACTCCTTCACGGCCATGACCAAGGCCGTACGGCTCATCCAGAACGGCGCCCGTTTCATCTGCACCAACCCGGACGAGACCGGTCCCTCCACCGAGGGCCCGCTGCCGGCGACCGGCGCGGTGGCCGCCCTGATCACCAAGGCGACCGGCAAGAACCCGTACTTCGCGGGCAAGCCGAACCCCCTGATGATGCGCACCGGGCTGAACGCGATCGGCGCCCACTCCGAGACCAGCGCGATGATCGGCGACCGCATGGACACCGACGTGCTGGCCGGCATGGAGGCCGGGATGCAGACGTTCCTGGTGCTCACCGGCCTGACCCGGCCCGAGCAGGTCGAGGACTTCCCGTACCGGCCGTCGCAGATCGTCGACTCGATCGCGGACCTCGTCGACCGCGTCTGAAACCCGCCCCGGACGCGAAGTCACCCGTTCGGAGCAGCGGTGACCGTTCCGGAGATGCGGGCGGGTGCCGCCGGGAGGAGTCTCCAGGTAGCTGGAGGTTCACGATGAGCTCACTCAAGGCAACTCTCTGTGCCGGGGCGGCGCTCGCCGCGACGGCGATCGGTCCGACGGCGATCGGTCCGACGGCGTACGCGGCGGACGGCGGAAGCGCGTCGGGCGACGTCTCGAGCGGGCCGGGCGAGGTCTCGGTGAACCCGTCGAGCCCCTCCCCGGGCACCGAGGTCTCGCTGAGGGTCAGGGGCTGTGCCGGGAAGACCGCCACCGCCGTGTCGACGGCGTTCGTCTCGGAGGCCCGGCTCGTCGCCGCGAACGGCGCCCTGGTCGGCGAGACCCGCGTCCGCTCCTCGCTCACCCTCGGTTCCTACGGCGTCACGGTCACCTGCGCCGACTACCGGGTCAGCAGCAGGTTCAAGGTGGCGATGGCGCCGGTGAAGCCGTCCTCGCACGCCTCCGCGCCCGCCCTCGCGCACGCCTCCCCGGTCGCGCCGGTCCGTGCCGGCGGCGGTGGCACCGCCCCGCTCGCCTCCGCCGGCGAGGCGCGGGTGGACAGTCCCGGCACCGCCCACGCCGTCACCGGTCTCGTGCTGGCGGGCGTCGCCGCCGTCGTCGTGGTGCTCCGGACGGTGCGCCGGAGCGGCGGGACGGGCTGACCGTGTCCGAACGCGAGCGCTCCTCCGGGCGCCTTCTGACCGGTGTGGCCTGGGCGCTGCTGCTGCTCGGGCTGTGGCTGTGGGGGCGCGAGGTGACCGAGGTGCCGCCCGGCGCCTCCGCGCCGACCACGGGTGACGTGGCCGCCGTGGGCCGGCCCGCCGGCGTCGAGCTGCCGCCCGCCGCCGATCCGCTGCCCGCCGCGCTGCCGCAGCGCGTCGACATCCCCGAGCTGGGCGTGCAGGCGCCGGTCGTGGCCCGCGGGCTGGACGCGGAGGGCGGGATCGACCCGCCGCCCTACGACCAGGCGGGCGTCGTCGGCTGGTACGCGGCCGGCGCGAAGCCCGGCGCGGCCGGCACCGCCCTGATGGTGGGGCACGTCGACACCGAGACCCGCCCGGCCGTCTTCTACAAGCTGAGCACGCTCGAGGCCGGCGAGACGATCAGGGTCTTCCGGGCCGACGGCAAGGTCGCCGAGTTCACCGTCGACGACGTCGAGGTGGTCCAGCGCGACCGCTTCGACGCCCGCCAGGCCTACGGCGCCCGCGCCTCGGGCCGCGCCGAGCTGCGGCTGATCACCTGCGGCGGCACCTTCGACCGGGCGAGCGGCAGCTACACGGCGAACGTGATCGTGTCGGCGTACCTGACGGGGGCCGGCCTCTGACCGGGACCACCCCTGACCAGGTGGTGCGTGGACACCGGGAGGAGCGGAGACAGCAGAAAGCCCCTCGCTCGCGCGAGGGGCTCTCCCGTCGGTGCGCCGCCAGGGACTCGAACCCCGGACCCGCTGATTAAGAGTCAGCTGCTCTAACCAACTGAGCTAGCGGCGCCTGCTGACGTCGTTAACTCTACATGACGTCCAGGGGTGCTTCCGACCGCTGTCCAGGGGGCTGCCGGTCGCCGTCCGGGCGCGCGGCCCGCTCCTCCGGTCCCCCGGCCGGGGGCCGCGTACATCGTTCGGACCGTCAGCAGGCGCAGTCACCGGACAGTTGGGAAAGACTGGCGAACGTGCACCATCGCGGACATTTCCATCTGGAGGGTGAGGGCAGTCGCATGGAGACTCCGGTATTCGAGGAATTCGATCCCGCGAGCGACTGCGACTGTCCCGGATGCGTCCACTGGCGGCGGGTGAGTCCGCGTTCCCTGCCCGCCGGGCTGGGCGGCCACCCGGCCGCCCGCCGCACCGTCGTGGTCGCGACCGCGACCGCCGCGGCGCTCGGCGCCGTGCCCGCCGTGTCCGCCCTGGCGGCCCCGCAGGTCCCCGACCGGCCGGGCGTTCCCGCAGGTGACGAGCCCGCGACCCCGCAGGGCCGCAAGGCGCCGCTGCACGGGCCGGGCGGCCGGCCGGCGACACCGGCGGGGCCGGTCACGACGCCCGCGACCACCCGCGCGGAGATCGTCCTGCGGGCCGAGGCCTGGATCACGGCGAAGGTGCCGTACAGCATGACCTCCTTCTGGACCGACGGGTACCGCCAGGACTGCTCCGGCTACGTCTCCATGGCCTGGAAGCTGCCGGCGAACGAGTGGACGGGCAGCCTGCACCAGTTCGCGACCCGCATCACCAAGGAGGAACTCCAGCCGGGCGACATCCTGCTGTTCCACAACCCGGCCGATCCGCAGAACGGCTCGCACGTCGTCCTCTTCGGCGGCTGGACGGACCACACGCACACCTACTACGTCGCCTACGAACAGACCCGCCCGGCCACCCGCCGTCTGGCCACCCCCTACGCCTACTGGTCCAACTCCTCGCGCTATGTCCCCTACCGCTACAACGGCCTCACGGCCGAGACGGCGGAGGGGAAGGAGGGGAAGGAGGGGACGGGTGGGGCGGACGGCGGGGACGGCGCCCCGCCGGACGTCGGAGGAGGCGCCACGGACGATCCGGGCGCCGGGACCGGGACGGGCACGGAGGCCGTGGTCGGCGCTCCCGGTACGGCTGCCGGTACGGGTGCCGGTGCCGGTACGGGTGCCGGTGTGGGCACGGGTGCCGGGGCTGCGCCCGGCACCGCCGGCACCGCCGGCACCGCCAACACCGCCGGCACCGCCAACACCGCAGGTACCGCAGGCACCACCGGCACAGGCGTCCCCGCCGGTGCTCCGGCGGTGCCGTACCCCGGGCGTGGGTACTTCGGGCCGGGCGCCCACAACCAGTACGTCACCCAGCTCGGCCGGCTGCTCGTCCAGCGCGGTGGCGGGCGCTTCTACGCCTCGGGGCCCGGTCCGCGCTGGTCGGAGGCCGACCGGCAGGCCACCCGGGCGTTCCAGCTGGCCCAGGGCTGGCGCGGCGCGGACGCCGACGGGATCCCCGGTCCGCGGACCTGGGCGCTGCTGACCACCGGCGGGGGCAAGGGCATCGCGGCCGCCGCGCCCGGCCCGGCGGGCTCGCCCGCGCCCGTGCCGCCCGCCCCCGCGTCGCCCGCGCGCGTCCCGCCCTACCCGGGCCGGGCGATGTTCCGGCCCGGCGCCGACAACGCCCACGTCACCCAGTTGGGGAGGCAGCTGGTGAAGAAAGGATTCGGCATGTACTACGCGACAGGACCGGGGCCGCGCTGGGGCGAGGCGGACCGGCGGGGCGTCGAGGCCTTCCAGCGCGCCCAGGGCTGGCGCGGCGGCGCGGCCGACGGCTACCCGGGGCCGGAGACCTGGCGGCGACTGTTCTCGTAGGGCGCGGCCGCCCCCGTTCTCTCGCAGGGCCCGGCTGCGCGCGCGGTCCGGCCTCCGGGCGCCTCGGCGGTCCCGGTTCCTTCCCCTGTCATGGCGTATCTGGCGCGGAGGCTGGAGGCACGCAATGAGCACGACCACTTCACAGACGCCCGAGCCGGAGGGGCCGTCGCGGCCGCCCGTCCGGCTGATCCACAACGAGTCGACCACCGAGATCCCCGTCCACCTGCTCTTCCGGGACGAGCCGGAGCCGCGGCCGGTGCCGCTCGGGCCCGCCGTGGTGGGAAGCCGGCAGGGCACCGGCGAACAGCCGCGCCTGCGGCGGCCCGGGCCGGCCAAGCCGCGGCCGATGGCGGAGGTCGACCCGGCGCTCGTGGAGCGGCCCGCCCGGGTGCTGCCCGGCGCGGCGGGCCTGGCCGCCGGGGTCTGCGGGGCGGCCGGCTGCCTGGCCGCCTCGTGGTGGGCCGGGATGCTGCCGCCGCTGGTGGGGGAGGCGCTGCGGCTGCCCGCGTACGCCGGGGTCGGTCTCGGCCCGGCGCAGTGGGCGGCGTACGCGGGGGCGGGCGCCCTCTCGCTGTTCGGCTTCGGCGGGCTGTCCCGGAGCCAGACCGGGGGCGCCTGGGTGCTCGACCTGTTCGGCCGCTACCGGGGCACGGTCCGGCGCACCGGTCTGCTGTGGGTCAACCCGCTGCTGCTGCGCCGCCGGGTCGACGTGCGGCTGCGGCACTGGCGCAGCGAGCCGATGCCCGCGGCCGACGGCAACGGGGTGGCGCTGCGGGTGGTGGCGCTGGTGGTGTGGCGGGTGCGGGACACCGCGCGGGCCACGCTCGGGGTGGAGGACCACGAGACGTACCTGCGGGAGTGCGTCGAGGCGGCGCTGGCCCGGATCCCGGTGGAGACGCCCGGCTCGGGGCGCGGCTCGGTCGAGGCGACCGGGGAGGCGCTGACCCGGCGGGTGGCGCGGGACGCGGGGGCGGTCGGCCTGGAGGTGTTCTCGGTGCAGCCGGTGCGCGTCGAGTACGCCCCCGAGGTCGCCGCCGCGATGAACCGCCGCCGGATCGCCGTGCTCGACGCCCAGCACCGGGCGTCCGTGCTCACCTCGGTCGTGGACTCGGTGGAGGACACGGTGACCCGGCTGACCATGCGCGGACTCGTGGAGCTGGACGACTACGAGCGCAAGGCGCTGGTGAAGGACCTGACGGTGGCTTTCTGCGCGGGACGCGGCGAGCAGACGCCCTGACGGCCGGCCGAACAGACCCCGCGATTGGTATGGACATGTTCAACGAACGCCCATAACCTCAGACTTGGTCTAGACCTGCACGCACAGCTCACTGAACTCCCCACGTTCTCCAGGAGCGGCAGCATGCGCAAAAAGACCAGGTGGTACGCCGCCGCGCTCGGGCTCACCACGGCAGGAGCCCTCGTGCTCTCCGCCGGCGGCGCGAGCGGCCACGGCTACACCGACCTCCCCATCAGCCGGCAGAAGCTCTGCCAGAACGGCTCCGTGACGGGCTGCGGCGACATCCAGTGGGAGCCGCAGAGCGTCGAGGGCCCCAAGGGCTTCCCGGCGGCCGGACCGGCCGACGGGCGGCTCTGCTCCGCCGGCAACAGCCGGTTCAACCAGCTCGACTCGCCCACGAAGCCGGGCGGCGGCGCGTGGCCCACCACCAAGGTGACGGGCGGCCAGAACTACACGTTCCGCTGGCAGTTCACGGCCATGCACGCCACCACCGACTTCCGGTACTACGTCACCAAGGCGGGCTGGAACCAGAACCACGCCCTCGCCCGCTCGGACCTCAACCTCACCCCGTTCCTCACGGTCCCGTACAACGGCCAGCGCCCGCCGTCCACGCTCTCGCACAGCGGACGGCTGCCGTCGGGCCTGAGCGGTCACCACGTGATCCTCGCGGTGTGGACGGTCGCGGACACCGGTAACGCGTTCTACGCCTGCTCGGACGTCTCGTTCTGAGCCACGGGCCGGAGGGCGACGCGCGGGAACGCCGAAGGGCCCCTCGTTTCCACGAGGGGCCCTTCATCGGTGCGCCGCCAGGGACTCGAACCCCGGACCCGCTGATTAAGAGTCAGCTGCTCTAACCAACTGAGCTAGCGGCGCATGACTCTCGCCCTCCGCCTTCGGCGGCCGGCGACAGAGAAAATACTACCTGGTCCGCGGGGGTGCCTCCGACCACCGGCCGCGGCGCCGGCCGCCGGCCCGGACCCCTGGCCGCCGGTCCGGGCGTCCGGCCGTCGGCGGGCCTCAGATCGCCAGGGACAGCAGCACCGGCGCCGCGTTCCTGTTCAGGGTGTCGGCCGCCCGGCGGAGCCGGTGGGCGTGCTGGACGGGCAGGGAGAGCGCCAGGCAGCCCGCGGTGGAGCCGGCGGTGATCGGGACGGCCGCGCAGACCGTGCCGACGGCGTACTCCTGGAGGTCGAGGTGGGGCGCGGTGGGCGGCTGGGACTCCAGGCGGGAGAGCAGCAGCTTGTCGCTGGTGATGGTGCGCGAGGTGAGGCGGGCCATCTTGTGCCGGGACAGGTGGTCGCGCCGGCCGTTGTGGTCGAGCTGGCCGAGAAGGCTCTTGCCGAGCGCGGTGGCGTGCGCGCAGGAGCGGAAGTCCACCCACTCGTTGACCGCGGGCGTGGCAGGGCCGTCGGCGTACTGGGTGATGGTCACCTCCCCGTCGACGTACCGGCTGATGTAGACGGCGGCGCCGACGGAGTCGCGCAGCCGGTCCAGGGTGTGCTGGAGCTTGTCGCGCAGGGCCTGCTCGTGCTGGTGCGCGGAGCCCAGGCGGGTCAGGGCGACGCCGGTGACGTACGCCCCGTCGGTGATCTGCTCGACGTACCCCTCGCGGCGCAGCATCCGCAGGAGCGGGGTCAGTCGCTCCGTGCCGAAGCCGGTCTGGCGGGCGAGTTCGACGTCGGTGACGCCGGTGGTGTGCCGGGCCACCGTCTCCAGGACGCGCAGGGCGTCCTGGGTGGTGTGGTGCGGAGTGGTCGGCTCGTGCTTCAGCGCCACGGTTTCCCCCCGGTCGCTTTCCTGGCCGTGATCCGGTCGGCGAATCACTTCCACGATAACCGGCCAGTAGGCCCGGGGGAGGGGGTGTTGACGAGATTGTGCCGGGACCCCCGGGCTCCTCCCAACTGCGGCACCGACCCTCTGGCATATGCCCAAGGCAAGTCCCGGCACGGAGACCTGCGGTGATCCCGCGATCACCCGGAGTGGTCAGAGCACGGCGCTGAGGAACTCCCGCGTCCGCCGTTCCTCGGGGGCGCCGAAGATCTGCTCCGGCGGCCCCGACTCGATCACGCGGCCGTGGTCGAACATCAGCACCTGGTCGGAGATGTCCCGGGCGAAGTTCATCTCGTGGGTCACGCAGAGCATGGTGATGTCGGTGGTGCGGGCGATGTCCCCGAGGACGTCGAGGACGCCCGCGACCAGCTCGGGGTCGAGCGCCGAGGTCACCTCGTCGAGCAGCAGCACCTGCGGCCGCATCGCCAGCGCCCGCGCGATCGCCACCCGCTGCTGCTGCCCGCCGGAGAGCCGGGACGGCCGGGCGTCGCACTTGTCGGCGAGGCCCACCAGGTCCAGCAGCTCGCGCGCCCGCTCCTCCGCCTCGTCCCGGGACAGCCCCAGCACGCTGACCGGGGCCTCGGTGACGTTCCTCAGCACGCTCATGTTCGGGAACAGGTTGAACTGCTGGAACACCATCCCGATCTTCTTGCGGACCTCGCGGACCTGCCTCTCGGGCGCCGGGAAGAGCCGCTGCCCGTCGACGGTGATCGTGCCCTCGTCGGGCTTGGTCAGCGTCATCAGCAGCCGCAGGATCGTGGTCTTGCCGGAGCCCGACGGGCCGATCAGGGTGACGTGCTTGCCCGGCTCCACGCGGAAGTCCAGGTGATCGAGGACGGTGTGGTCCCCGAACCGCTTGGTGACCTGATCCAGGCGTATCAGCTCGGTGGTCCCGGGCGTGGTGCCGACGGGGGTCTTGCTGGTCTCAATCGGCGAATATCACCTGCTCGCAGCGTTCGGCGTTGACGTACATCCCGGCGGCCACGACGTCGAACTGCTGGGAGTTCAGCCCGGGAACGAGCGATCCGAACTCGGTGGGCACGGGCTGCACCCGGTCGACCCCGAGCCGCTGGAACACCGCCTTCGCCAACTCCGGCGCCTCACCGGTGAGCCGGCCGTCCCCGTCGATGTACCCGAAGGGGATCTCCCCCGCTATTCCGAGCCGTACGACACCCTGTGCGCGCAGCCGGTCGAGCAGGTCGCCGCCCGGTGCGGAGGAGGCCGCCGCCACGCGGGAGCAGCCCGCCGCGCCCAGCGCGCCGAGCGCCGCCACCCCCGCGAGCAGCGACCGGCGTGTGGGCCTCGCCGTGCGTGTGTCCTGTCTGACGTGCCTGTTCGGTGGAGCCATGGCGGCGCGGCTACCCAAGACCCCATGTGCCATGCGCCGGGAGACACCCGGCCGACCGCTCCGCCGGAGCGTCACCGGCCGGGCGGGAGATCCGCCGCCCGGCGAAACCGCCGCGAAGCGGGGCTCCGTCGGTCGTCCGCGCCGCCGTCCGGAACGTGGTGACGCGGGGTCGGTGACCTTTGTCACGCGGCATGTGTCCGTGACGAAAAAGGCGTCCTTTTCCCGACGTTCGCGGAATCGGAACCGCCGAGGGAAAACCCGACGGCCACCCCGAGTCGCCGGACGTCCCCGCTGGTTCGCCTTCGCCGGAAGCGAGTCGGGCACCCGTGCCCACGGCCACGACCGCGAGGAGAGGGCGCGGGCCCGCGACGGCCCGTGACGGACGGGAGCGTCGGGAGGACGCCGCGGCTCCGGCGCGGGGCGGCGCCCGCTCGGGCGCGACCCGTGCGATTGACCCACGGGAACGACGCCGAAGTGAACCCTTCAGTGGGTCTTTCGAGCTCCTAGATTCATTGTCACCGGCGGACGCACCGATCCGCCGGCGCCGACGCCACCACCCCTCGGGAGTCCGTCATGAGCACCGACCCCCGCCCCGCCGCCCCCGTCCTCGTCCGCGCCGACGAGGCCGAGACCCTCCAGGACGGCGCCCTCAGCCTCATCACCCTGCTCGCCGACGCGGGCGCCACCGGCGGGGCCCTCACCGCCAACAGGGCGACCCTGTCCAAGGGGTCGCCCGGCGCGCCCGCCCACTTCCACACCAAGGCCACCGAGGTCTTCCTCGTCCTCGACGGCCGGGTGCGCGTCCTGGTCGGCGACGAGATCCACCACCTGAGCCGGGGCGACTTCCTCACCGTCCCCCCGACCGTCCCGCACGCCTTCGCGCCGGCGGCCGACAGCACCGCCGAACTGCTCGTGCTCTTCACCCCGGGCCTGCGCCGCTTCGACTACTACCGCCTGCTGGAGCGCGTCCACCGCGGCGAGGCGAGCGTGCGGGAGATCCGCGACAGCTCCGAGCTGTACGACAACCACTATGTCGAGAGCCCGGTGTGGCGGGCCGAGCTGGACAGGTCCTAGACCGCCCGGACCGCTTCCGCCGGGCCGAACCCGCCCGTGCGGCAGCCGTCGAGGAGCCCGGGCGCGGTCACGGCGGTGGGGCCCGTCCCGCACCCACGGGGGACGTCAGTGTCCGGGCACGTACCCGCGCTGCTTGTCGACCACGTTCCGCAGCGGCCGGCCCGCCGCCCAGCGCTCGAACAACTCCACGAACTGCGCCCCGAGTTCGTCCCGCCAGCCGACCGTGTCGCCGCTCATGTGCGGGGACACCAGCAGCCCCGGCACCTGCCACAACGGGCTGTCGGCGGGGAGGGGTTCGGTCGCGAACACGTCCAGTGCGGCCCCCGCGATCCACCGCCGTTCCAGCGCGTGGACCAGCGCGTCCTCGACGACGAGCTGCCCCCGGCCGACGTTCACGAACCGGGCCGAGGGCTGCATCACGCCGAACCGCCGGAGGTCGAACATGCCCCTCGTCCGCTCGGTCAGCGGGGCCGCCGCGACCACCCAGTCGGCGCGGGCGAGGAGGCGGTCCAGGTCCTGGGGGCCGTGGATGCCGGTGCGCGGGACGCGGCCGACGACCGCCGTGGTCACGCCGAGCGCCTTCAGCGTGCGGGCCACCGCCCGGCCGATCGGCCCCGAGCCGACGACCACGGCGTGCGTGCCCGCGACCCGCCGGCCCTCGCGGTGCCGCCACTCGTGCCGCCGCTGGAGCTCCCAGGTGCGCGGCAGGTCCTTCGCCATCGCCAGGACCAGCGCGGCGACGTACTCGGCGATCGGCTCGTCGAAGATCCCGCGGGCGTTCGTCACCACCGTGTCCGACGCGGTCAGCTCCGGGCTCATCACGTGGTCCACGCCCGCGCTCGCGGTGTGCACCCAGCGCGGCCGCGGCCCCTCGCCCGGCCAGGCGGACCGCACCGCGTGCGAGGCGAAGTCCC
The DNA here is from genome assembly GCF_044328485.1 of Streptomyces sp. NPDC017936. Classification (NCBI taxonomy): domain Bacteria; kingdom Bacillati; phylum Actinomycetota; class Actinomycetes; order Kitasatosporales; family Streptomycetaceae; genus Streptomyces; species Streptomyces sp. NPDC017936. The sequence continues at coordinate 82,987 of NZ_JBIRHK010000003.1, forward strand.
ACACCAGCAGGACGTCCGCCTCCGGCAGCCGTGCGGCGAGACCGGCCTCGTCGGTGTGCACGACCCGGACCCGCCCGGTGAGCCGGCCGAGGCGGGGCGGGGGGTCGGCGTCCAGGACGAGGAGCGTGGGGACGGCGGACATCCAAAAAGCCCTTCCTCGGGCGCGGCCTGCGGTGACCAAGACCCGGCCGGTGATGACCAAGGGCCTGACGTGCGCGGATCGTCCACGTTCGCACCCGGGACCACCGTCGTCAACACGGCCGTCGCCACGGCGCGTTGCCGCGCCCGCCTGCCGGGGAGGGCGGGCGCCCGCCACCGGCGTCGCCTTTCCCGGTGTCGCCCTTCCCGGCACCGCCGTCCGTACCCGGCCACCGTCCGTACCCGGCCACCGTCCGCACCTGGCCGCCGTCCCGCCCGGAGGCCGTCGCCCGGAGGGGGGAGGAAAACGCTCATACCGGCCGTCTCGGCCAACCAGGTGGACGATGTGGGCGGCACTGCGCCGGATGGGTACCCGCACCGTGGGGCCGTACCGGGCCCCGCCGGACGAGGGGGCGCGGCAGCGGCCCCGTACCGCACGGAGAAGAGCAGGAAGGCTGGACATGACCGCACTCGGATTCCTCTACCCGGGCCACTCGGCCGAGGACGACTACCCCCGCATCGAGCAGCTCCTGGGCAGTGACATCCGGGTGGACCTGGTCCACACGGACATCGGCGAGGACGCGCACCGCGTCGACGCGCTGCGGCAGATGGGCGCGCCCGAGCGGCTCGCGGCGGGCATCGAGCAGCTGCGGCTCTCCGGCGCGGAGGCGATCGTGTGGGCCTGCACCAGCGGCGGCTTCGTGCACGGCTGGGAGGGCGCCCAGGAGCAGGTGCGCACCCTGGCCCGCACCGCGGGGATGCCGGCCTCCTCGACCTCCTTCGCCTTCGTGCACGCCGCGCAGGAGGTCGGCGCGGCCCGGGTCGCCGTCGGCGCCCCCTACCCGCAGGACGTGGCGGGGCTCTTCGCGGAGTTCCTGCGGGCCGGCGGCCTGGAGGTGACCGGTGTCCACAGCTCCGCGACCGTCACGGCCGCCGGGGCCGGCGCCTGGGGCGAGGCGGAGGTCCTCGCGCTGGCCCGCGCCGCCGACGACCCCGGCGCGGACGCCGTCCTGCTGCCCGACACCGCCCTGCACACGGTCGCCCACCTCCCGCTCCTGGAGAAGGAGCTGGGCAAGCCGGTCCTCACCGCCAACCAGGTCACGGTCTGGGAGGCGCTGCGGCTGACGGACCGCCGGGTGAACGCGCCCGGGCTGGGGACGCTGTTCACCCGGGAGCCGATCGTGCAGGTGTGACCGGCCCGGCGGCGGCCGCCGGCGCGGGAGAGGCGGGGAATAAGCGGAGACAGTCTCCTGTTGGCCGTGCGAGGAAGCGCACGGCCGAAGACAGGAGGATCCCCGTGGCCGGAGTCGAGAAGGCGACGGACGACAAGGGCGTGGACGACAGGGACGCGGACGGGATCCGCGGCGCGGCGCACGGCACCGCCCCCGTCCCCCTCTCCGTGCTGGACCTGGTCACCGTCGGGTCCGGCCGCACCGCCGGCGACGCCCTGCGCACGAGCGTGGACCTCGCCCGGTTCGCCGAGGCCCGCGGCTTCCACCGGTACTGGGTCGCCGAGCACCACTCCATGCCCGGCGTCGCCTCCTCCTCGCCCGCGGTGATCCTCGCCCACCTCGCCGCCCACACCGAGCGCATCCGGCTCGGCTCCGGCGGAGTCATGCTGCCCAACCACGCCCCGCTGGTGATCGCCGAGCAGTTCGGCACCCTGGAGGCCCTCGCCCCCGGCCGCGTCGACCTCGGTCTCGGCCGCGCCCCCGGCACCGACGGCGCCACCGCCGCCGCCCTGCGCCGCACCGACCGGCTGAACGAGGGCGCCGACGACTTCCCCGAGCAGCTCGCCGAGCTGACCCGCTTCCTGGACGACGACTTCCCCGACGGCCACCCCTACCGCCGCATCCACGCCGTCCCCGGTCCCGTCCAGGCCACGTCGCCCGGCGGCGTCCAGTCCCGCCACCGCCCGCCGATCTGGCTGCTGGGCTCCTCCGGCTTCAGCGCGCGGCTGGCGGCCCTGCTCGGCCTGCCCTTCGCCTTCGCGCACCACTTCTCCGCGCAGAACACGATCCCGGCGCTCGACCTGTACCGGGAGCACTTCCGGCCGTCCGCGGTCCTCGCCGAGCCGTACGCGCTCATCGGCGTCTCCGTGCTCGCCGCCGACGACGAGCGCGAGGCCCGCCGCCAGGTCCTGGCCACCGGCCTCAACATGATCCGCCTGCGCTCCGGCCGGCCCGGCCTGTTCCCCTCCCCCGAGGAGACGGAGGCCCACGAGTTCAGCCCGCTGGAGCGGGAGTTCGTCGACTCCTGGGCCGCGAACATCGTCCACGGCACGGCGGACGAGGTCCGCTCCGGCCTCGACGACCTCCACAAGCGCACCGGGGCCGACGAGCTGATGCTCACCAGCCACGCCCACAGCGGCGAACTGCGCCTGCGCTCCTACGAACTCGTCGCGGACGCCTACGGGTTGCCCACCGCGTAGGACGCCGAGCCCAGCAGCTCGGAGATGCGGTCCGGTGTCACCGGGCGGGAGTAGAGCCAGCCCTGCCCGGTGTCGCAGCCGATGCTGCGCAACCGGCTGGCCTGCGCGGACGTCTCCACGCACTCGGCGGTGACGGTCAGCCCGAGCCGGTGCGCGAGGTCGATCATCGCCTCGACGACGACCTGGTCGGCCGGGTTGGGCGGCGCCCCGGCCCCCTCGTACTGGAAGCCCCGTACGAACGACCCGTCCAGCTTCAGCACCGACACCGGGAGCCGGCTGAGGTAGGCGAGGTTGGAGTAGCCGGTGCCGAAGTCGTCGATGGCGATGTTCACGCCCATGTCGCTGAGCGCCTGCAACACCTGCAACGGCCGCCCGGCCGAGCCCATCACCGCGGACTCCGTCAGCTCCAGCTGGAGCAGGTGCGGGGGGAGCCCGGTCTCGGCGAGGATCCGCGCCACGTCCGCCACCAGGTCGGAGTCCCACACCTGACGGACCGCCACGTTGACGCTCACGAACAGCGGCGGGTCGTCCGGGTGCTCCCGCTGCCAGGTGCGCGCCTGCCGGCAGGCGGTGGCCAGCACCCAGCGGCCGAGGGGCACGATCGAGCCGTCCTCCTCCGCCAGTGCGACGAACCGATTCGGCGGCAGCAGCCCGAAGCGCGGGTGGTTCCAGCGCACCAGCGCCTCCACCCCGCGCAGCCGCCCGTCGGCCATGCCCACCAGCGGCTGGTACTCCAGCCGGAACTCGCCCCGGTCGATGGCGGGCCGCAGCGTGGAGGCCAGGGCCTGGCGGGTCATCAGGTGGGCGTTGCGCTCCGGGTCGAACAGCGTCCAGCGGTCCTTGCCGTCCACCTTCGCCCAGTACAGCGTGGTGTCGGCGGCCTGCATCAGTCCGGTGGCGGTGGTGCCGGCCGCGTGCCGTTCGACGACCCCGATCGACGCGGAGACGTTCAGCCGCTGACCGGCCAGGTCGAACGGCGCCTGGAGCGCCTTGAGCACCGACTCGGCGAGGTCCGCGAGCTGTTCGGTGCCGGTGGAGTCCTCCACCAGCAGCGCGAACTCGTCACCGCCGAGCCGTGCCACCAGCGGCACGCCCGGCCGGTTGCGCCCGGCCTCCTGCGCGCACTCCGACAGCCGTTCGGCCACGGCGGCGAGCAGCCGGTCGCCGACCCGGTGCCCGAGGGTGTCGTTGACCGCCTTGAACCCGTCGATGTCCAGGTAGCACAGCCCGATCCGGCCGGTTCCGCTCTCCTCGTACGCCTCCGCCTCCAGCGCGGCCGACACCCGTTCGAAGAACAGGGTGCGGTTGGGCAGCCGGGTCACCGGGTCGTGCATCTGGAGGTGGCGCAGCCGGGCCTGGAGCTCGCGGTGGGCGCTGACGTCGGTGACGGAGAGCAGGATCCCGCAGGGCTCGCCGTCCAACGGGGCCACGGTGACCTGGGCCCAGAGCGATCGTCCGTCGGGCTGCTTCAGCCGCCGGGTGCAGCGCAGCCGGGCCTGACGGCCGCGGAGCACCTCGCGGTAGTCGTGCCAGGCGCGGGCGTCCGAGGCCAGGTCCAGCAGGTCGGCGGCCACCCGCCCGACCAGGCCCGCGGACCCGCCGCCGAGCAGGGCGCCGAACGCCTCGTTGGCGTCGGTGACCAGGCCTTCCCGGTCGACGACCGCCATGGCGAGGGGGGCCGCGGCGAAGACGCGGCGGTAGGCGGGCGAGTCGTCGTCGGCGCGTTCCGGGAGCGGCGCGTCCCGCGTGCCCGGGGTGACCGTCGCGTCCGTCGGGCCGGGCGGCCGGTCGGGTTCGTTCCCACCGGACGATGCACCGGTGTCACTCTCTGTGACGGCGGACCGGTCGAGGTCTGCCGCGGGCGTCGACCCTTCGGACGTTCCGCTCACCGCTAGCTCCCGCAGTGCACTCGATCTCTGTCCGCGCAGCAAAGTGTGCCGATCATAGAGGCTGGCCCGGACTCGCGCAGCCACTGCCCAGTGTCCCGGAACATCCCGCCTTTCTGACAGATCGTTTCTGCCCCGGGCGGGCCGGTTCCGTGGACGCGCGACCCCTTGTGACGTTCCGTGAGTATTCCGGGGATGTCGGCAGTGATGCCCGTTTTGCGCCTTCTCACTCATCCGGCGTAGACAAAAGAGGCGTAATACGACAAACCTACACATGCTGGGTGCGGTGTCCGTGAACCGTTCCCGGAGGTCTTCCGTGCCGCGACAGCGCCCGCGTCCCCGACTGCGCAGCACCGCGGCCGTGTTCACCACCCTCTCGGCGCTCGCCGCGACCTCCCTCGTCGCCGCGCCCTCGGCCGCCCACCCCTTCTCGGTCCTCCCCTGCGCCCTCAAGCGCACCGACGCCCACCACTCGGAGGGCCTGGACACCTGGAACGCCGCCTATCCGCAGCCGGCGCGGGCCCTCGACGCGGTGATGGTCTTCCTGTCCTTCCCGGACTGGACGCCGATGACCTCCCCCGCCGACCTGGCCGCGGACCACTTCCCGGCCACCGGCGAGTACTTCCGGCAGGCCTCCTACGGCAGGTTCACCCTGCGCGCCCACCCGCTGCAGCGGTGGATCCGCATGCCGAAGCCGTCCACCGCGTACGCCATACAGCGCGACTGGAACGCCGCGCACCGCGCCGCCTACCTGCGCGACGCGCTCGCCGCCGCCGACGCCCAGGTCGACTTCTCCCGCTACGACGTCGTCTACTTCGTCGCCGACCCGGACGCGCCCGGCGTGGACTCCGACGCCACCAAGGTCGTCAACATGGACCGGCCGCTGCGGGCCGACGGCACGGACATCCGCCGGGTCGTCACGGTCTTCGAGCGGCATCCGCCGGACCGGCTCGTCCTCGCGCACGAGACAGGCCACGTCTTCGACCTGCCGGACCTCTACCACCGCCCGACGGACGGCAAGGGCGACTGGGACACGCACGTCGGCGACTGGGACCTGATGGGCAGCCAGTTCGGCCTGGCACCGGACCTCTTCGCCTGGCACAAGTGGAAGCTGGGCTGGCTGGACCGGCGCCAGGTGGTGTGCGTGGCCGCCGGGACGACGGCGCGGCTGACGCTGGAGCCGCTGGGCGCCGGACCGGGCGTGCCGGTCGCGGGGGCCGTCGGCTCGCCGGTGTTCGGGCTCGGCCGCGGCGCGAAACTCGCGGTCGTCCGGACCGGCACCGGCAGCGCCCTCGCCTTCGAGGCGCGCGGCCCGGTCGGCAACGACCGCTCCGCCTGCCGCTCCGGCGTCCTCGTCTACCGCGTCCACAGCGGCGCGGAGTCCGGCCGGGGCCCGGTCGAGGTGATCGACGCCCACCCCGGCAGCGAGGCCTGCTGGGAGAACTCCGTCTACCCGCCCCTCGCGGACGCGCCGGTCGACGCCGGCGAGAGCTTCACGGTGCCGGGGGAGGACGTGCGGCTGGAGGTGGAGGGGAGGAGCACGACGGGCACGTGGACGGTGAGGATCACCGCCGGGTGACCTCCCGGCGCGGGGACGACGGCGGCGGCGGACCGGTCGGGGTACGGGGCGCGGAGCCCTCGCGGCACGCGGTGAGGGCGCGCGAACACGACGATGGCGGCTCGTGGTCGCTTTACGCGAACACGAGCCGCCATCGTCATCGTGCGCCGCCAGGGACTCGAACCCCGGACCCGCTGATTAAGAGTCAGCTGCTCTAACCAACTGAGCTAGCGGCGCCTGCTGACGTCGTAGACCTTAGCACCCTGGTCGGCGGGGTGAGAAATCGATATCCGCACGGCGGCCCGGGCGGCCCGGACGGCCGCCCAGAGCAGGATCTCGGGGCCCGGCAGCCAGGGATGCCGGGTGTCGGGGGCGACCATCCAGCGGGTGGCCGCGTCCTGCGGGGAGGTGAGCGGCGGCGGCACGGTCACCGCGTCGCCGGTGCCGTGGCAGAGCAGCGGCGGGACCGTGCTCGTACGGCCGTCCGGGCGGCCGTCGGAGCCCCACTCCTCCCACTCCAGCAGCGAGGGCAGCCGCTGGGCCGCCCCCGGCGCGGCGAACAGCAGCGTCCGCCCGCGGAACGCGGCCACCGGGCCGGAGCCCGGCCCCTCGCCCCACAGCCGGTCGAGCATCAGCCGTCCGAACATCGCGGGCGCGCTCACCACGTCGAAGACGGTGCCGCAGGGCAGGACCACCGGGGCGTGCGGCCGCTCCTCCCACAGGGCGAGCGTGCTGCGCGGGTAGGGGCCGGCGGAGGCCAGCCAGGCGGCGCCGTCCGCGGTGACTCCGACGGCGCCGGAGCGTTCGGTGAGGGGGGCGTCCCATGCGCTGCTCATGCGTCCAGGTCTACCGGGCGTGAACAGGCGATCTCACCGAGTCGCGGAAAACCGGGACGGGGAGGGGCGGGAGGGGGTATCTTGCCCGGTCGGCATATGCCGGAGGCGACGCCGGGTGACGGGACGCGGCCCGGGCCGCCGGGACGAGCCCGATGCTCCGCCCGGGTGGTGCCGGGGGTGTCCGAGCGGGACCCGTGTCCGGGCCGGAAGGCGGTCGGGCGGGTGCGTCCTCCGCTCGGGCGGTGTGGGCCGCGCGGGTGATGCGCGCCCCCTACACGGGGTCCGCGAACGCCGGTCCCTCGCCGCCGCCCCGCAGCAGGTCCTGGCCGAACTCGACCATCCGCTTCGCGTAGTCCTCGGTCCACTCGGCCCGCTCGGCGATGTCGGCGGGCGTCAGCCGGTCGAACCGGCGCGGGTCGGCGAGCTGGGCGGCCGCCACCGCCTGGAACTCCACCGCCCGGTCGGCCGCCGCGCGGAAGGCGAGCGCCAGCTCCGTCGCCCGCGTCAGCAGCGCACCGGGGTCGTCTATCGACTCCAGGTCGAAGAAGTGCTCAGGGTCGCCGGCCGCCTCCGCCGGCTCGAAGAGCAGGGGCGCGGGGCGTAGCCGCGGTTCGTTCCGACGCGGCGTGGGCTCCGCCATGTCTTCTCCTTCTCGTACGGTCGGGATGGCGCCACTGGTGAGCGGACCACCTTCCATTGTCCCCCCGGGGCGCAAGAGGGCCTTGGGCCGGTTTTCCCGGGCCCCCCTGCTCAAGGCTCCGGAACGCCCCGGTGTTCCCGGGGACGGGGGAGACCCGCTCGCGGGAACGGCCGAGGGCCCGGGCCGGCCGTGACCCCGGCCCTCACGGTCGCCACGTCACCCGGTGTTCCGCCAGGTGCGCCAGGACCGCGTGGTTCGCCTCCCAGCCGTCCGGGAACTTCACGAGCGTTCCCAGCTGGACCGGCTCCGTCGACGGGTAGTCGTCGAGCAGGTCGCCCACGCCCGCGCGGCAGACCACGACGCAGGCGTGGCGGTGGCGGGAGGCGAGGACGCAGAGGCGGCCCGTCTCGAGGTGGAAGGCGGTGGCGTCGGGACGGCCGGACAGGGGGTGGAGGACGACGGTGACGTCGAACTCCCGGCCCTGGAGCCGGTTCGCCGTGTCCACGGTGACGTCCGCGACGCCCAGCTCGGCGAGGGCCGCCCGGACCGCGGCCGCCTGGTCGCGGTGCGCCGTGCCCACGGCGACCCGGTCGGCGGTCAGGGGCGCGGGGTCGGAGGACCGCTCCGAGGTGGCCGCGCCGCCGCGGTCCAGCAGGCGGCGGACGACCGCCGCGACCGCCCGTACCGCCTCCGGGTCCGTGCGCGGCGTGTGCCGGGCGGGCAGCTCCAGCAGGCCCCAGCCCGACTCCGCCGCCTCGTCGATCACCCGGTCGGGACCGGAACCGTCCGAGGGGACCGCGAAGGACAGCCGCCGGTCGCCGTGGTCCGTGCCGCTGCGGAACGGCGTGTACGGGTAGAACGCGTCCGACACCAGGGGCGCCGCCGACGCCGGCAGCCGCCACGACACCGGCAGCCGGTGCTGCGGCAGGCCCGGGTTGTGGGCCAGCAGCGTCGTCACCGCCGAGGCCGACGGGTCGTACGACAGCCCCGCCCACTGCTCGCTGCCCACGATCGCGAACGGGTCCAGCTGCCCCGGGTCGCCCACGAACAGCGCCCGCTCGAACAGCCCGGCCACGGCCAGCAGACCGTCCGAGCGCATCTGGTACGCCTCGTCCACGATCGCGTGCCGCCACGGTTCGTCGGTCTTCACGTGCGCCCACTTCGCCGCCGTGGAGATGACGACGGGCAGCCCGGTGAGGTCGCCCGCCTTCGCCGACTTCCGTACGTTCGGCAGGCCGTCCAGCGCCTTGTCGTACGCGTCGGCGTCACTGCTGTGCAGGCGGCCCACCGGCAGCTCGGGGTTCTTCTCGGCGAGCCGCAGGACCAGGTCGTCGACCTGGGCGTTGGTCTGCGCGACCACCATCAGCGGGCGGCCCGCGTCGGCGAGCTCCAGCGCCGCGCGGACGACCAGCGTGGACTTGCCGGCGCCGGGCGGGGAGTCCACGACCACACCGCGCGCCGTGCCGTGCAGGGTGTCGTGGAGGATCGCGTCGGTGGCGCGGGCGGCGGCGGTACCGGGGTCGAAAGCGGCCCTGGTGGTCACAGGACGTCCTCCTCGGTGACGGGATCGGCGGCCTCGGGCACCTGCTCCCCGGGCGGGCCGCCGTGCGTCCACGGCGTCTCCTCCGGGTCGGGCAGCTTCGCGCCGCCGCGCTGCTCGTGCTCGAAGAGCGTGAAGCACACCAGGTCGCCCTTCTCCGGCACCGACCCCTCCTCCGGCTCCTTGCCGCGGCCCATCCTGTCGACGATCCGCAGCACCAGGACGCCCTCGTCCTCCTGGCCCACGAACTGCGCCGCCTGCGGCTTCCCGCCCAGCGACCGGTACACCTTCGCCCGCTCCCCGAGGTACGGCCGGTCGTCCGTGCGGACGGTGACCAGCGGACGGGGACTGGGCCGCTTGCCCTCGCCGTACGCCATGACGACGTCGACGACCTCGCCCGCGAACGCCTCTCCGGCCAGCCGCCGCCCCGCCATCACCAGCGGGTCGTCGAGGGCCTCCTGCGCCTCCAGACGGGCCTGTTCGCGCTCGCGCGTGGCCAGCTTGTTCGCGGCGGTGACCGCGTCGTCGCGGCGCGGCTGCGGGGGCTCGCCCGCCACCACCCGGTCGCGGTGACCGGTGAACGACCAGCGGTCGCGCGTCCACCGCTCCTCGACGTGCGCCCCCTCGGGCAGCGCGCGCAGCAGGTCCAGCCCGCGCCACACCGCGTGCCAGGTGGGCAGCGTCCGGCTGCGCACCAGGTCGCGGATCACCCGCTCGGCGGCGGTCAGCTCACCGAGCCGGTCGTCGGCCTCCAGGCCGTCCTCGGCGGCGGCCAGCGCGCCGCGCGCGCGGTCGTAGCGCTCGATGGCCGGGGCGAGCAGCTTGTTGTCGAACGCCGGGTCGGTGGCCGGACCGGCGGGCGGGCACAGCAGTTGGCCCTCGGCGTCCCGGGCCAGCTCGGCCCGCAGCGCGGCCTCGGCGCCCGTCTCGCCCTCGGGCGGGTCGATCCAGGCGAGCAGCGCCCCCAGGTGCTGGTCCTCCAGGCTGGACTGCCCGGTCGCCCAGTGCCGGCCCAGCACCTCCGTCAGCGCGAGCAGCAGCGAGGAACCGGGCACCCGGGCCCGCTCCCCGTAGTGCGTCAGCCACCGCCCGAGCAGCGGCACGCGCGGCGGCGCCGGGTACGGCGTCTCGGGGTCCTGCTCCGCCGTGCGGCGAAAGCGCATGGAGCGGCCCAGCAGGCGGACCAGGTCGACGCCCGCGCGGCTCGGCACGATCAGCTGGGGCGCGTCGGCGCACAGCTCGACCTCGACCTTGACGCGCTTGCCGGTCTGCGGGTCCGTCTCGTTGCGCTCGGCGGCCTCGACGACGTCGGCACAGGAATCGATGTACGGCAGGACGACGTCGGCCAGTTCGGCGAGGAACGCGAACCTCAGGTCGCGGTCGCGCGGCTGCGGGACGGCCAGCAGCCGGGGCGCGTCCCGGTCGGTGCCGACCAGCGCGCCCAGCGGGGCGCCGGCCTCACCGGCGGTGGTCAGCGGCACGAACACCAGCGGCCGCTCGGACAGGTGACGGTGCCGGACGGTGGCGGCGGCCTGGGCCCGGCCGGTGGCGACGGCCTCGAGGCGGGCGAGGGTGGTGATCAGCGACACGTCGCCTCCAGTGCCTCGCTCCGCAGCCGCGCCGCCCTGCGCAGGGCCGCCACCGCCGGGTCGTCCGGATCGCCGGCCTCGCCGCGCGCGGCCGCCAGCACGTCCCCGACCGTCGTCAGTCCGCCCAGCTCGGCGCGGACCGGGCGGCCCAGGGCGGTCACCGCGCCGGCCGTCCGGGAGCGGTCCCGGCAGTGGAACGCCAGCTCGCACGCGGCCAGGCACTCGGGCGCGTAGGCCGCCGGGACCGACTCGACGGCCGCCGTCAGCTGCTCGGCGGGCAGTTCGGGGGAGAAGCACGTGCCCTCCGGGAGGGCGTCGGCGATGTCCTGGACGCGGGTGAGCCGGGCGAGTTGCCGGCGGGTGACCGCGCGCTGCTTGCGGACGTCCACGGCGGACGCGGTGGGCAGGTTGGAGAAGTCCTTCGGGCAGACGAGCAGGACGCGGTGGCGGACGGCCGGCGGGGCGGCGAGGCGCGCGGCCACGTCCTCCAGCGCCAGCACGTACACCGCGGCCTGGCGGGCGGCCGCGCCGACCTTCGCCGGGTCCGCCGACCCGTCCAGCATCGGGAACGACTTGATCTCCACGACCGTCCAACTGCCGTCCGGGTGCACCACGACGGCGTCCGGCTCCAGGAAGGCGGGGGAGCCGGCGACGTCCAGCGCCAGCATCGGGTGGTCGAGCAGCGTCCAGGTGCCCGGGGCCTCGGTGGCCTCGCGCAGCGCGAGCGCCGTCCGCGCGGTGCGGCCCTCGGGGCCGACGGCCGACAGGTCGGGGACGCTCGCCCCGGCGGGCGGTGCGGCGCGCGGGTCGAGCTTCTCGTGGACCAGGCGCAGCAGTTCCGCGCCGCCGTCCGCCTTCACCTTCGCCTCGAACGCGTTCCCCCGGGTGAGGGCGAACTGGGACTGCCCGAAGGCCGACGGCGAGCCCAACGCGCTCGCCAGCGTCGCCTTGTTCACCCCGGCGCCGTCCAGGATGGCGCGCCGGCTGCACCCCGGGTTCGCGGCGAGTGCCGCGAGCGCCCGGGCGTCCAGCGCCTTGGCGGGTACGTCGGGGCCGCGCAGGTCAGCGAGCCGCTGCCGGAGCGCCGTCCCCCGCGTCCGAGGGGGAGGCACCCGGCTCGGCTCCGGACCCGAACCGTGACTCGCGCTGCCGTGGAATTCGCTCACCCGGGGAAGTGTGGCATCCGCCACCGACAATTGAGGTCTCCGCGCCCGCGGAGGCCACCGGGACGGACGGGACGCGCGTCGCGAACAGCGGGGCGCGGGCCGCGAGCCAGGGCCGGACGCGGTCCGCCCGGCGCATCACCAGCGGCGCCAGCAGCAGACCGGCTCCCATCACCGCCGCGCCCGCGGCCGCGTCGAGGAAGTAGTGGTTCGCGGTGCCCATCACCACGAGCGTGGTCACCAGCGGGTAGACGACGCCCGCCGCCTTCGCCAGGCGCGTGCCGCCGTGGCGCCACAGCATCACCCCGCACCACAGCGCCCAGCCGACGTGCAGGCTCGGCATGGCCGCGTACTGGTTGGTCATGCCGCCCAGTCCGCGCGGGGCGCTCGCCTCGCCGCCCCACCAGCCGTACGAGCTGTACTGGGCCATCGTGTCCACGAAGCCGTGTTCCGCCGACAGCAGGCGGGGCGGGCAGGTGGGCAGCAGGGTGAAGCCGATCAGGCCGATGAAGGTCGACGTCATCAGCCAGGTGCGGGCCGCCCGGTAGTGCACGGCACGCGAGCGGAACAGCCAGACGAGGACCACCGGTGTCACCAGGTAGTGCAGCGACGCGTACCAGAAGTCCGCCGGGACGCCGATCCACGCCTCGGTGCGGAAGAGGCGGTTCAGCGGGTGTTCGGCGTTGAGGTGGAGGAACTTCTCGATCCGCAGGATCGCCAGGCCGTGGTCGACGGCGGTGCCGACGTCGCCCCGGGCGAGCAGCCGGCCCGCCGAGTAGCAGGCGTACACCAGCAGGATCAGGGGCAGTTCGGTCCACCAGCGCAGCCGGCTCGCCGGGGCCGCCTCGGTGCCCGGTGTCTCGGTGTGCGGCATCCGATCGCCTCCCCCTTCTCGTCGCTGCCGCGCCTGTGGCACGGAGGTGCCACTTTACGGCGTGTGCGCGCGCCCGCTCCGGACGCCCCCGGCCCTCAAAGACGCGGGGATCGCCCCTCGGGTTGCCCCTTTTCAGGGTGAGCGATGATGGAGGGGTTCCGCCTCTGATTTGTCCCTGGGCCCTCCCAGGGTTTCCCCGGAAAGGTCCCCCATGGCACCGCGCATCCTGCTGGCCCGGCACGGACAGACGGAGTGGTCGCTGTCCGGCAAGCACACCGGCAGGACCGACATGCCGCTGCTGGAGGAGGGCCGCCGCGGCGCCGAACTGCTCGGCGAGCGGCTGCACCGGGGGCCGTTCGACGGCCTCCCCGGCGTCGAGGTCCGCACCAGCCCGCTGGCCCGCGCGCGTGAGACGTGCGAACTCGCCGGCTTCGGCGAGCGGGCCACCCCCTGGGACACGCTCATGGAGTGGGACTACGGCGCCTACGAGGGCATGACCCCCGACGACATCCGGGCCGTCCGTCCCGGGTGGTTCATCTGGCGCGACGGCGTGCCCGGCGGCGAGAGCCTCGCCGAGGTCACCGCGCGCGCGGACGAGGTGGTCGCGTGGGCCCGGGCCGAGGACCGGGACGTGCTGGTCTTCGCCCACGGGCACATCCTCCGGTCGATCGGCGCGCGGTGGCTGGGCCTGCCGCTGGACTTCGCGGCCCGGATACGCCTGAACCCGACGTCCCTGTCGGTCCTGGGCTGGGCCTACGGCGAGCCGGCGATCGAGAGCTGGAACGACCTGGGCCACCTGGCGGGGTAGCGGACCGGGGGCGGCCGCCGCCCGGAGGCGGTTCCGCCCCTCGCGCGCCCGCGGACCGCCCGGCGCGGGAGAGCCGCCCGGCGGCGCGGACGGCTGCCGTGCGGGCCCGTCACACCGCCCGGGGCGCCGAGGCGTGCCGCTCCAGGAACTCCGACACCCCCGAGGCCCGCCGGTGCGGCAGCAGCACCCGCGCCGTCCCGGCCAGCATCGTCTGGATCCGCGACGACTGCACCTGGCCCAGCAGGTCCAGCACCCGCATGCCCGCCGCGGCGGCCTCGTCGGGCCGGCCGCCGCGCGCGAGGTCGTCCGCCAGCTCCGCGGTGTACAGCGCGATGTTCCGGGTGAAGTGCGGGTCCTGGAGCTGTGCCGCCCGCCTCGCGTGCCGGGCCGCGCGCGGCCAGTCGCCCAGGGTGGACCAGCACTGCGCCTCCAGCCCCTCCAGCTCGGCCTCGCCGTAGAAGCTCATCCACTCGGGGTCGGCGTCCGAGGCGCCCCGCTCGTAGAGGGCCTGGGCCCGCGCGAGCGCCTGCTCGCAGCCGGTGCGGTCGGCGAGGCCGGCCCAGCCGCCCGCCTCGCGCAGCGCGAGCAGCGACATCAGCCGGGGCGAGCCGAGGGGGCGTGCGACGCGCTGGGCGGCCTGGGCCGCGCGCACGGCCTCGCGCGGCCGGCCCGCGTCGCGGGCGAGGAACGCCGTGTTGCAGAAGGCGTGCGCCTCGAGGGCCGGGTCCCCGGCCGTCCGGGCGGTCGCGAGGGCCTCCGCGTAGTGCGAGCGCGCGTCGTCGAAGCGGCCCGAGTCGTGCGCCAGCCAGCCCACCGAGATGGCGAGCTCACCCGCGCCCGAGTGGAGCCGGTCGGCGGTCGCCTGCCGGGTCGCACCGGCGTCCAGCAGCGCGTACGCGGCGCGCAGCGGGGTCGCCGCGCGCCGGTAGAGCCCGTCGGCGCCGTGCCGGTCGTCCAGCAGCCGGATCCTGCGGACCGCTTCTTCGAGGGCGCTCGCGTGGCCCGACCCGACGCGGCGCGCGGGGCGTTCCGCCGCCGCCGGTGCGTCCAGGCGGAGCCCGAGGGGGCCCAGCGAGGCGGCGGCCACCGTGGCGCCTCCGCCGGTCATGAATGCGCGACGCAGCACGTCGCTCTCCTCGTGGTCGTGGTGCGTGTCGTACGGGTCCTGCGTGTCATACGGCTCGTGCGCCCCGGGCGTCTCATCCACGTCCGGGGCGTCCTCGGCGGCGCGCGACCCGCGCCCGCGTACGGACGAGCGGGGCGCGAACCCCAGATCCGTGAGCGTGCGGCCGGGGAACATGTGCAGGAACACCCGCTCGTACGCGTAGTTGGGGCAGCGGATCTCCCCTGCCTCGACCCGGCCGATGTAGCGCGCGTCGCAGCTCACCCGCTCGCCGATCTCGCGTGCGGCCCGCCGCACCAGGGCCGCGAACTCGGCCGGCGAGCGCTGTCCGCGCAGGTGCCGGAAGGCGAGGTTGGGCCGTGATGGCCGGTTGGGCCGGGGTGGGGTCACCGTTGACGACGCCATGGCCGGGTCCTCTCGTGCGAACCGTCGAACCATGCCGGAGTCCGAGGGGGTGACCGTGTCGTTCGGGGCGCCCGCCCCGGTCTCCAGCGGGCAAGAACGTACCCGTTGTGACAGGTCCGCCACGCTGCGTTTGGCCACAAACCGGATATCTCCTCCGTGATCTGCCATGAACTGCCATCCTTTGCGGCGGACTTCCGCCGTAGCCGTTGACGGCGTGCCGCGTTGTGCTCTGTGGACTGCAAGAAGGCTGTGTGGTGGAGGCCGGCATGGAGACCAGCCAGAGCAACGATCCTTGTGCGCCGTCGGTGACGGCCTGCGACCTCGTGACGGTGCCGACCCGGCACGGGCTGGAGGTGGTCGACATCCTCCGCAGGGGGGCCGGGGACGCGGTGGGACCCGTGCTGCACGACGACGGGGGCGGCACCCTCGCCTTCCTCGTGCCGCCGGGAACCGCGGCCGCCTGGGACGTCCCCGGGAGCACCTGCACGGAGACCGACGGACGGGGGCTGAGACTCGACCCCGAGCCCCCGGTGGCGGGCTCGGACTGGCTGGTCCCGCCCGGCGAGGCGGACCTCGCGACGGACCCGGCGGTGCTGCGGCGGGCGCTGGGGGAGGCGGCGCGGACGATCGAGGCGGCCGACGGCTGCCGGTAGCCGGCCGTCGGCGCCGCCGTGCCCTGCTGCGAAAATGTCCGCATGGGGAAGTCGAGGAGCACCCGGCGCAACCGCCGTGAGCGGGACGCCGAGACCACCGTCGTCGAGCGCGTCGACGGCGGGCTGGCGCAGCTGATACCCGACCCGGACCGGGCGCGCGCCTGGACCCTGCTCGTCGACGGCGCGCCGCAGTCGCACGTGGACCTCGACGACCCGGCGTTCCTCTCCTTCGAGTACCAGCGGCGCCTCGGGCACGTCGTCGACCTCGCCGCGCCGCCCGGCAGGCCCCTGCGCGCCGTGCACCTCGGCGGCGGCGCCTTCACCCTCGCCCGGTACGTCGCCGCCACCCGGCCCCGCTCGACCCAGCAGGTCGTCGAGCGCGACGCGAGCCTCGTCGGCCTGGTCCGCCGTGAGCTGCCGCTGGACCCGGGGGCGCGGATCCGGGTCAGGTCCGCCGACGCCCGCGAAGGGCTCGCCAAGGTGCCCGACGGGTGGGCCGACCTGGTCGTCGCCGACGTGTTCGGCGGGGCCCGGACGCCCGCGCACCTGACCTCGACCGAGTTCCTCGACGAGGTCCGCAGGGCGCTCAGGCCCGGCGGGCTCTACGCCGCCAACCTCGCCGACGGTCCGCCGCTGGCCCACCTGCGCGGCCAGATCGCCACCGCCGCCGCCCGGTTCGCGGAACTCGCCCTCGTCGCCGACCCGGCCGTGCTGCGCGGCAAGCGGTTCGGCAACGCCGTGCTCGTCGCCTGCGACCTGCCCCTGCCGGTCGCCGAGCTGACCCGCCGGGCCGCCTCCGACCCGCACCCCGGCCGGGTCGAGCACGGCAGGACGCTCACCGACTTCACCGGCGGGGCCGCGCCGGTGGTGGACGCGTCGGCGGTGGCGTCACCGGCCCCGCCGCCGTCGGTGTTCCACTGAGCCCGCGGCCTCAGTAGGTGCCGACCTCCACCCGCGGCGGGCCGTCGTGCCAGGTGCAGAACACCGACACCCGGTCCGCGCCCGAGGTGAACTCCACCCGGATCCACGTCTGCGTCGTCCACACCTGCATCGACCAGCCCGTGCCCGGCGTGGCCGAGACGAGCGTCGCGGACGTCTTCCCGAGGTCGAACACCACCCGCCCGCCGTCGGTGTCGTAGCTCTTGACCTGCCCGGAGGGGCTCGGCGGAGCGGAGGTCACCGGTGCGGGGGCCGAGGGGGAGGGAGAGGGGGAGCGGGGCGTCCGACTCGGCTTCGAGGAGGGGGAGTTCGAGGGGCTCGCGGACGGGACGGGCCGGGCGGACGCGGACGCGGAGGCCGGCGGCTCCGACTCCCGTGCGGTCACGTCGCCCGCCGTCAGCGGCAGGGCGCGCGGCGGGTCGTACGCGGTGCCCGCCATGACCGTGTGCACGCCCCACCACGACAGCGTGACCGCCGCGCCCGTGGCGAGCGACCAGGCCAGTACGTGTACGAGTCCTCTGCGCATCGCGGCCATCTTGCCCCACGCGCCCCACGGGTGTCGCACGGACGGTGCACCGGCCGTCCACAGGGGGCGAGTTGTCCACAGGGCCGAATGCCCCTCGCCGGCATGGCGTACGGTGCGGCGCATGGCAAGTGTGCTCGTGGTCGAGGACGACCAGTTCGTGCGTTCGGCGCTCATCCGGCACCTGACCGACGCCTCGCACACCGTGCGCAGCGTCGGGACGGCGCTGGAGGCGCTGCGCGAGGTCGCCCATTTCCGCTTCGACGTGGTCGTCCTGGACCTCGGACTGCCGGACCTGGACGGCTCGGAGGCCCTGAAGATGCTGCGCGGCATCACGGACGTGCCCGTCATCATCGCCACCGCCCGCGACGACGAGACGGAGATCGTCCGGCTGTTGAACGCGGGCGCGGACGACTACCTCACCAAGCCCTTCTCGGTGGAGCACCTGTCGGCGCGCATGGCCGCCGTCCTGCGCCGCTCCCGGGCCGGCGCGGGGGAGGCCCCGCCGTCCAGCGTCCTGCGCGTCGGCGGCCTCACCGTCGACCCGTTGCGCCGTCAGGCGGAGCTGGACGGCGCCCGACTCGACCTCACCCGGCGCGAGTTCGACCTGCTCGCCTTCCTCGCCGGCCGGCCGGGGGTCGTCGTGCCGCGCCGGGAGCTGCTCGCCGAGGTCTGGCAGCAGTCCTACGGCGACGACCAGACCATCGACGTCCACCTGTCCTGGCTGCGCCGCAAGCTGGGCGAGACGGCGGCCCGCCCGCGCTACCTGCACACCCTGCGGGGCGTCGGCGTGAAGCTGGAGCCGCCCGTCACGGAGTCCCCCCAGGAGCCGCCGCGATGAGATGGGCACTGGTCAAGGTCTGCCTCGCGGTCACCACGATGGTCGTGGTCGCCTTCGCGGTCCCGCTCGGACTGGTCATCAAGGAGATGGCCCGCGACCGCGCCTTCTCCAACGCCGAGCGGGAGGCCGCCGTCGTGGTCCCCGCGCTGTCCATCACCACCGACCGCGACCAGCTGGAGCGGGTCGTCGCCTCCGCCGGCTCCGACGACGGGATGGCGGTGCACCTTCCGGCGAGCGACGGCCGGGCCGCCGTCGACCTCGGTCCGCGGCGCGCCGCGGACGCCGACATCGCCGCCGTGCGCGAGCTGGGCCGCGTCTCGACCGCCGAGGTGCCCGGCGGATCCGCCCTGCTCCAGCCCGTCGCGCTCAGCTTCGGGACGGCGGTGATCGAGGTGTACGTCCCCGAGTCCGAGGTGAGCAACGGCGTGGGCACGGCCTGGGCGGTGCTCGCGGCGGTCGGCGCCGCGCTGGTCGTCGGGTCGGTCGCCGTCGCCGACCGGCTGGGCGTACGGATGGTGCGGCCGGCCCAGCGGCTGGCCGAGGGCGCGCACGAACTGGGGGAGGGCCGGCTGGGCGCCCGCGTCCCGGAGGAGGGGCCGAACGAACTGCGGCTGGCGGCGGTCGCGTTCAACTCCATGGCCGACCAGGTCGTCCAACTCCTGGCGAACGAACGGGAACTGGCCGCCGACCTCTCGCACCGGCTGCGCACCCCGCTGACCGTGCTGCGGCTCAACGCGGCCTCCCTCGGCGACTCCCCGGCCGCCGAGCAGACCCGGGCCGCCGTCGCCCAGCTCGAGCGCGAGGTCGACACCATCATCCGCACGGCCCGGGAGGCCAAGCCGCAGACCGCGGCGGCCGGTCCGGGCGCCGGATGCGACGCGGCCGAGGTCGTCCGGGAGCGGATGGCGTTCTGGTCGGCGCTCGCGGAGGACGAGGGCCGCAAGGTGCGGGTGGCCGGAGCCGACCGGCCGGTGCGCATCCCCGTGGCCCGCGCCGACCTGGCGGCCGCGCTGGACGCCCTGCTGGGCAACGTCTTCCGGCACACCCCCGAGGGCACGGCCTTCGCGGTCGACGTCCACAACGGCGAGGACGCGGTGATCGTCCTGGTGTCGGACGCGGGTCCCGGCATACCCGACCCCGAGGCCGCGATGGCGCGCGGCCAGGGGTCCGGGAACACCGGATCGACCGGGCTCGGACTGGACATCGTGCGCCGGCTCGCGGAGTCGACCGGCGGGGACGTGCGGATCGGGTCGTCGGTGCTGGGCGGGACCGAGGTGCGGATATGGATACAGGTCGACCGGCAGGCCGGGCGCGCGGGGCGGGAGCCCGGGCGCAGGGGGCACCGCGGGTCGGTGCGCAGACGCCGGCAGGGCCGGCGGGCGGTGACCTTTAACCGGTCCCGATCCCTTCCTTAAGCGCGCCCTAAGATCGCCGACCCCCGTCCCGATCAGGCGATTTGCCCGGTTCGGGATCGCTAGCGTGCTGCCGCGTCCCAGGTCGAGGGACCTTCCGTGCACCCCCATGAACCACGAAGGCAGGCACGCCATGAGCACACACCGGCGCAAGGTCAGCGGCAGGAACAAGGCGATCGGCGGTGTGGTCGCCGCGGCCGTGGTCGGCGGCGGAGCCGTCCTGCTCACCGGTACCGCGCAGGCGGCCGGCGTGGGCGCCGCGTACACCCGGACCAGCGACTGGTCGACCGGGTACACCGCCCAGTACGTCGTCACGAACGACAGCGGGCAGAAGAAGGCGGACTGGACGCTGGAGTTCGACCTGCCCGCCGGGGCCCGGCTCAGCTCCCTCTGGAACGCCGAGTCGAGCGTCAGCGGACAGCACGTCACCGTGACGCCCCCGAAGTGGGACACCGACGGCCTCGCCGCCGGGGAGTCGGTCACCGTCGGCTTCGTGGTCAACGGCGCCGGCGATCCGTCCGGCTGCCGGGTCGACGGCGCCCGGTGCTCGGCGGACGGCGGCGCGACGCCCGAGCCGAGCGGCCGCCCGACGCGGACACCGTCCCCGTCGGCCACCCCGACCGCGTCCCCCACCCCGTCGGGCACGTCCGCCCCGTCGGC
Organism: Streptomyces sp. NPDC017936; assembly: GCF_044328485.1. Classification (NCBI taxonomy): domain Bacteria; kingdom Bacillati; phylum Actinomycetota; class Actinomycetes; order Kitasatosporales; family Streptomycetaceae; genus Streptomyces; species Streptomyces sp. NPDC017936. The sequence continues at coordinate 103,006 of NZ_JBIRHK010000003.1, forward strand.
CACCGCCTCGCCCTCGGCGAGCACCGGCACCGGCACGACCGCCTCCGCGGCCTTCGCCCCCTACGTCGACACCTCCCTCTACCCCGCCTTCGACCTCCTCGCGAGCGCGTCCGCGACCGGGGTGAAGAACTACAACCTCGCCTTCGTCACCGACGGCGGCGGCTGCACGCCCAAGTGGGGCGGGGCCACCGACCTCGCCACCGACGGCGTGGCGTCCCAGATCGGCGCCCTGCGCGCCCGGGGCGGCGACGTCCGGGTCTCCTTCGGCGGCGCGGCCGGCTCCGAGCTGGCCACGACCTGCTCCTCGGCGGACGCGCTGGCGGCGGCGTACGGCAAGGTGGTGGACGCGTACCGGCTCACCAAGGTCGACTTCGACGTCGAGGGCGGCGCCCTGCCGAACACGGCCGCGAACACCCGGCGCGCGCAGGCCGTCGCGAAGCTCCAGCAGCAGCACCCGGGCCTGGACGTCTCGTTCACGCTGCCGGTGATGCCGGAGGGCCTGACCCAGGACGGCGTGAACCTGCTGGCCGACGCCAAGGCCAACGGCGTGAAGCTCACCGCGGTCAACATCATGGCGATGGACTACGGCCCGGCGTACAGCGGCGACATGGGCACCTACGCCGAGCAGGCGGCGACCGCCACCCAGGCCCAGGTCAAGAGCGTGCTCGGCCTGAGCGACTCCGCCGCCTGGAAGACCGTCGCGGTCACGCCGATGATCGGGGTGAACGACGTCGCCTCGGAGATCTTCACGGTGGAGGACGCCGGCCAGCTCGTGGCGTTCGCGAAGGCCAAGGGGCTCGGCTGGCTGTCGATGTGGTCCGCGACCCGCGACAAGCAGTGCCCGGGCGGCGCCAAGCCCGCCGCGGACCCCACGTGCAGCTCGGTCGTGCAGGACGCGCACGCGTTCTCGAAGGCGTTCGCCGCCCTCGGGTGACCGGACCGGCGCGCGGCCGGCCTCCGTGCGGCCCGTGGGGTGCGGCGCACCCCACGGGCCGCCGAGCGGAGCAGAGGGGCGGGGGCCCCCCCCCCCGCGGGCGGCCCCCCCCCCCCCCCCCCCCCCCCCCGGGGGGGGGGGGGGCGGCCCCCCCCCCGGGCCCCGCCGGGGGGCCCCGGGGGGGGGGCCCCCCCCCCGGGGGGCCCGCGCCCCTTCCCCCGCTCCCCCCGGGAGGGTCAGGCGGTCTCGAGTGCCGGCAGGGTGCCCGTCCGGGCCGCCTTGCCGTACCACAGCGCGCTCGACTTCGGCGTGCGCGTGAGCGTCGCGTAGTCCACGTACACCGCGCCGAACCGCTTCTCGTAGCCGTACGCCCACTCGAAGTTGTCGAGCAGGGACCACAGGAAGTAGCCGCGTACGTCCGCGCCCTCGGCGATGGCGCGGCGGACGGCCCGGAGGTGGCCGTGGAGGTAGGAGATCCGCTCCGGGTCGTGGACCCGGCCGTCGGAGTCGGGCTTGTCGTCGTAGGCCGCGCCGTTCTCCGTGATGTACAGCGGAAGGCCCGGCGCCTCCTTCGTGTAGCGCATGATCAGCTCGTGCAGACCCGTCGGGTCGATCGTCCAGCCCATCTCCGTGCGGTCGCCCGGCGTCTGGTGGAAGGCGACGTCGTCCGCGCCCGGCCACGGGGAGTGGGCGCTGGAGCCGTGGCCGTCGGCCCGCGGTCCCTTCGGGTCGGCGTCCGCCGCCGACACCAGGGTGGGCGTGTAGTAGTTGAGGCCCAGCGCGTCCAACGGCTGGTTGATCGCGCTCAGATCGCCGTCGAGGACGTACGACCAGTCCGTCAGCGGGGCGGTCGAGGCGAGCAGTGTCTCGGGGTACGCGCCGCGCAGGATCGGGCCGTGGAAGACGCCGTTGGCCAGGTCGTCGATCTTCTGGGCGGCCGCCAGGTCCGCCGCCGTCCGGGACAGCGGCCGCACGACGGAGGAGTTGAGGCTGAGCGCCACCGAGTTGCGGGCCGGCATCACCGAGCGGAGCGCCTGAGCGCCCAGACCGTGCGCCAGGTTCAGGTGGTGCGCCGCGCGCAGGGACGCCACCGGGTCCGTGCGCCCCGGCGCGTGGACGCCGGACGCGTACCCCAGGAACGCGCTGCACCACGGCTCGTTGAGCGTGATCCAGTGCTCCACGCGGTCGCCGAGCGCCTCCCCGACGATCTGCGCGTACTCGGCGAACCGGTACGCCGTGTCGCGCTCCGGCCAGCCGCCCGCGTCCTCCAGCTCCTGCGGGAGGTCCCAGTGGTAGAGGGTGACGGCCGGCTTGATGCCCTTGGCCAGCAGTTCGTCGACGAGACGGCGGTAGAAGTCCAGGCCCACCTGGACCGCCGGACCGCGGCCGGTCGGCTGGACCCGCGACCAGGAGACGGAGAAGCGGTACGCCGACAGGCCCAGATCCGCCATCAGCGCCACGTCCTCGCGGTAGCGGTGGTAGTGGTCGACAGCGATGTCACCGGTCTCGCCACCGGCGGTCTTGCCCGGGGTGTGGCTGAAGGTGTCCCAGATCGACGGGGTGCGGCCGTCCTCCCGCACCGCCCCCTCGATCTGGTACGCGGACGTCGCGGCGCCCCAGAGGAAGGCGGGAGGAAAGGTCACCGGATTCACCGGCTGTGCGGACTCGGACATGGAAGCGCTCCCATGGATGGTCGTCGAGGTCGTCGGGACCGACGAAGGACGGGGGGATGAGGTGCGGGGATGAGAAGGGGCCGGGGCGGCGGTGACCCGGCCCCGGAAGTCGGGGCCGCTGAACGCGGGGCCGTCAGCGCCCCGCGCGGCGGGGCGGGCGCCCCGGGCGGTGCGGGGCGCCGGCGGCCCCGCGGGGCGCGGGCATCAGCCCTTCACCGCGCCCTGCATGATGCCGCCCACGATCTGCTTGCCGAAGACGGCGAAGACCAGCAGCAGCGGCAGCGTGCCCAGCAGCGCGCCCGCCATGATCAGGGACTGGTCGGGCGTGTACCCGCGGCCGAGTCCCGCGACCGCCACCTGCACGGTCGGGTTGCCGGTCTGGCTCAGCACCAGGAACGGCCACAGGAAGTCGTTCCACGTCTGGACGAACATCAGCATGCCGAGCACCGCCATGGCGGGGCGGGCGGCGGGGAACACCACGTGCCACACCACGCGCCAGCTGCTCGCGCCGTCCACCCGGGCCGCCTCGATGATCTCGTCCGGCAGCGCCTGGATCAGGTACTGCCGCATGAAGAACACGCCGAAGGCGCTCACCAGCGACGGCAGGATCACCGCCTGGAGCTGGTCGGTCCACTCCAGCTTGGCGACCATCATGTACAGCGGGATCACGCTGAGCTGCGGCGGCACCATCATCGTGCCGATGACGATCAGCATCATCGCGCCCCGGCCCTTGAACCGCAGCTTGGCGAAGGCGAACCCGGCGATGGTGGACAGGAACACGACCGTCGCGGCCGACGTCCCGGCCACGATCGTCGTGTTGACGAACGCCTTGCCCAGATTGGCGTCGTTCCAGGCGATGTCCAGGTTGTCGAAGAGGTTCGAGCCGAACCAGAACGGCGGGGGCGTCTGCGCCAGCCGGTTGTTGTCGCGCGAGGCGGCGATCGCCGTCCACACCAGCGGGAACAGCGAGCCGAAGGTGAACAGCGCCAGGATCACGTACGAGATCGGTCCGGCGTGCATCTGGCCGCCCGCCCGCGCGGACTTCGGGCGGCGTGCCCGGCGGGCCGTCGGCACCGCGTCCTGGGGCTCGAGCTTGGTCACAGTCGTCGTCGTCACGGCTGCTCCTCCTTAACTGCTGGCGCGCAGCCGGCGCGAGATGACGGAGTTGACGATGCCGATCACGATCAGGATGAGGAACATCGTCCAGGCGATCGCGGAGGCCCGGCCCAGGTGCTGGTTCACCCAGCCCTGCTCGTACAGGTACAGGCCCAGCGTCTGGAACTGGTGCTCCGCACCGCCGGAGGCGCCCTTGTTCGCGTCGAACAGCAGCGGCTCGCCGAACACCTGGCTCGCGCCGATCGTCGAGACGACGACCGTGAACAGGATCGTCGGCCGCAGCGACGGCAGCGTCACGTGGAAGAACTGCTGCCAGCGGCTGGCGCCGTCCAGCGCCGCCGACTCGTACAGGTCCTGCGGGATCGCCTGCATCGCCGCCAGGTAGATCAGCGCGTTGTAGCCGGTCCACCGCCAGATGATGATCGAGGACACCGCGATCTGCGACGGCCACTTGTCGTTCTGCCAGTCGACCGGGTCGATCCCGACCGAGTCCAGAATCCAGTTGATCATGCCGTAGTCGCGCCCGAAGAGCAGCACGAAGACGAGCGAGGCGGCCGCGATCGAGGTCGCGTACGGCGCGAGCATCGCGACCCGGTAGAAGGTCGAGGCCCGCAGCTTGTAGTTGAGGATGTGGGCGAGCCCCATCGCCATCAGCAGCTGCGGCACGGTCGAGATGATCCCGATCGTGAGCGTGTTCTTCGCCGCGTTCCAGAAGAAGTCGTCGTCGAAGATCCGGGTGTAGTTGCGCAGGCCGACCCAGGTCATGTCGGTGGGCGCGGTCATCTCGACCTGGTGCAGCGACGCCCAGCCCGTGTAGAGCAGCGGGAACAGGCCGAAGGCGAGGAACAGCAGGAAGAACGGCGAGACGAAGGCGTACGGGCTCCAGCGGATGTCCCGCTGCCAGCGGCGGGACAGCCGGGCCCGGTGCCTGCGCTCCGCCTCCGTGGGCACGGTGGCCGGGCGGCCCGGGGCCGCGCCCCCCTCGACGGGGGGCGCGGCGGTGTCGTGGCGGGTGGCCATACGGGTCACTTGTCCAGGTTGTTGTCGATGGTCTTGGTCGCCGACTCCCAGGCTTCCTTGGCCGACTTGCCCTTCGTCACGAGGATGACGCCGTTGTCGGTCAGACCCTGCTGGATGATCTGGTCCTTCGGACCGATCACCTGGACGGGGGCGGACTTCGCGGCCTCCGCGAAGATCGCGCCGATGTTCTGGTCGCCGGTCATCTCGTTCTTCGCGCCGGTGACGTCCGGCGACGTGTACGTGCTCGGCGCGCTCGGGAAGGAGCCCTGCACCTTGAACAGCTTCACCTGCTGCTCGGGCGCGGTCAGCCAGGCGACCAGCTTCTCGGCCTCCTTCACGTTCTTGCCGCTGGAGGGCACGGTGAGGAAGGAACCGCCCCAGTTGGCGGACTTCGGCGCCACCGCGACGGCCCACTTGCCGAACGCCTCGGGCTTCGACTTGCCCTTCAGGGTGCCGAGCATCCACGGCGGGCAGGCGATGGTGGCGAACTTGTTGTTGGCGATCGTCTGGTCCCAGGTCGCCTGGAACTGTGTCTGCGCCTGGACCAGGCCCTCCTCGGCGGCCTTCGCGGTCAGGTCGAAGGCGGCCTTGACGGCGCGGTTCTTCTTGTAGATGACCTCGCCGGAGGAGTCGTAGAACTTCTCCTCCTCACTGCCGAGGATCGCGTTCAGCAGACCGCCGGGGGAGTCCATGAAGTAGGTGCCCTCGGGGGCCTTCTTCTTGAACTGCTCGCCGACCGAGACGAACTTGTTCCAGTCGCCCGCCCACAGCTTGCCGACCTCCGTCGGGTCGGTGGGCAGACCGGCCTGCTGGAAGAGGTCGGTGCGGTAGCAGAGGGCCATCGGGCCCACGTCGGTGCCGAGACCGATCGTCTTGCCGTCCTTCGTCGTGGCCTGCGCCCACTTCCAGTCCAGCCAGTTGCTCTTGTTCACGCCCGAAACCTTGGACAGGTCCTGGAGCTTGGCGTTCTGGGTGGCCGTGACCTCGGCGATGTTGGCGACCTCGACGGCCTGGACGTCCTGCAGGCCGCTGTTGGTGGTGAGGTGGTTGACGAGCGCCGGGTAGTAGTTCTCGTTCCGCTCGATGACGTTCTCGGCGATCTTGATGTTCGGGTTGAGCTTCTCGTACTCGGCGTAGAGACCGGCTTCCTTGAAGCCCATCGTGCCGAAAAGTCCCAGGGTGATCGTGGTCTTGCCCTTGCCACCGCCGGACGACGAACCGTCGGAGTCCTTGTCGCCGCCGTCGTCGGCACAGCCGGCCAGCAGCCCGGCGCCCAGCGTTGCGACGGTGGCCAGGACCGCCGCCCTGCGGGCGGTTCGGGTACGTGCTCGCATTGCGTCCTCCTGTTGCCCTGACGTGCCGACCCCCCGGCCAACTGCATTGTTGGGCCCGTTAGTTTCTCGCTGCGGCTCGGGCGGGGAACGTGCGGGTTGTGTATGTGCCAGGTACCGTGGGAGCGCTCCCACAAGTGATGTGTTGAAGAGTCGTCGGTTCGGGCGGGGGTGTCAAGGGCGGGAGCGCGGAGAGATGCGTTCAGTTATCCGGCTGTTAACTAACTCCTGGGGGCGATCGATTTCGGCCGGGGGCGGTGACCTCCGGTGCACAGCCATGTAAAGGGACGGGACTGTTAGATTCCAGGTCAGGGTGATGACGATCGGTGGAAGGCGGAGCCCATGGCAAGCCACGGAGCGCGGGGCCGGAGCGGTGGCCGGCCGACCCTCGAGGAGGTGGCCGCACGCGCCGGTGTGGGCCGGGGCACGGTCTCCCGGGTGATCAACGGCTCTCCCCGGGTCAGTGACGCCACCCGCGCCGCCGTCGAGGCCGCGGTGGCCGAACTCGGTTACGTCCCCAACACCGCCGCCCGCGCCCTCGCCGCCAACCGCACGGACGCGATCGCCCTCGTCGTCCCCGAGCCGGAGACCCGCTTCTTCGCCGAGCCGTACTTCTCCGACATACTGCGCGGCGTGGGCGCGGAACTCGCGGACACGGAGATGCAGCTGCTCCTGATCTTCGCGGGCAGCGACCGCGAGCGGCGGCGGCTGGCCCAGTACCTGGCGGCGCACCGGGTGGACGGCGTCCTGCTGGTCTCCGTGCACGCGGACGACCCGCTGCCCGACCTCATCGCCCAGTTGGAGATCCCGGCCGTGATCAGCGGCCCCCGCTCGGCGGCGGAGACGCTGCCCTCGGTCGACTCCGACAACTACGGCGGCGCCCGCTCCGCCGTGGAGCACCTGCTGGCCGGGGGCCGCCACCGCATCGCCCACATCACCGGCCGCCTCGACGTCTACGGCGCCCAGCGCCGCGTCGACGGCTACCGGGACGCCCTGCGCGACGCCGGGTACGAGGTGGACGAGGGCCTCATCGAGCCGGGCGACTTCACCGAGGAGGGCGGTCGCCGCGCGATGACCGACCTGCTCGCCCGTACGCCGTCCCTGGACGCGGTCTTCGCCGGCTCCGACGTCATGGCGGCCGGCGCCCGGCAGGCCCTGCGCGAGGCGGGCCGCCGCATCCCGCAGGACGTGGCGCTGATCGGCTACGACGACTCCGCCATCGCCCGTCACATGGACCCGCCCCTGACCAGCGTCCGCCAGCCCATCGAGGAGATGGGCCGCAGGATGCTGGACCTCCTCCTCACCGAGATCGCGGATCGCCGTCCGGCGGTGTCGCGGGGCCTGGAGCGCCGGCAGGTCGTGCTGGCGACGGAGCTGGTGGCGCGGGCGTCGGCCTGACCTCCCACCGCACCTCGCCGTCCCGCACCTCGCCGGTCGGGCTCAGCCCGGCCGCCGCGGCGACCCCGGCGGAGGCCCGGTGGGCGGGGTGGACGTGGGCGACGAGCGTGCGGACGCCCCGCTCGCGCAGCCGGGAGGCGAGCCCCCGGGCCGCCTCGGAGGCGAGTCCCCGTCCCTGCCACGGGGTGCCGACGACCCAGGCGATCTCGGCGGTGGCGCCCCGGTCCGCGACCGTGGCCCGCACGGTGCCGGTGAGCGGGCCGGGGGCCGCGCGCAGCCGGAGCACCCGGTTGCACCAGGAGACGGCGGGGTCGGGGGAGACGGCGGGGTCGGGGGAGACGGCGACGAGCCGTCCGTAGCGGTCGCGCAGGGCCGCGGGGCGAGGGGGGGAGCCGCCGGTGTACGTGTGCGGGACCGGGTCGGACAGGACGGCGGCCGTCTCCTCGGCGTGGTCGACGCGGAGGGGGAGCAGGTCCGGGCGGGGGGTGCGGATCGGCGCGGCGCGCAGCGGTGCGGGGACGGCGGCCTCCCTGACAACGCATCAGCCGGTGGCCTTCTCCGAAGGCCACCGGCTGATGACTCAGGGTGAGTGACGGGACTCGAACCCGCGGCATCCTGGACCACAACCAGGTGCTCTACCAGCTGAGCTACACCCACCATGACCGGCGGTTCACTGGGTGGTTCACCGACCGGCCGAGAAAAAGTGTACAGGGTCCGAAGGGGTGCTCGCGCCCGCCTTTACCGGGAGCCGTTCACCGGGCGGGCAGGACGTGCTTCGCGGCGATCGCCTTCGCGGTCTCGGAGTCCGGTCCGGGCTGCGGCACGAAGACGGCCTCGCGGTAGTAGCGCAGCTCGGCGATGGACTCGCGGATGTCGGCGAGGGCGCGGTGGTTGCCGTTCTTCTCGGGACTGTTGAAGTAGGCCCTGGGGTACCAGCGCCGGGCCAGCTCCTTGACGCTGGACACGTCGACGATCCGGTAGTGCAGGTAGTCCTCCAGGGTCGGCATGTCCCGCAGCAGGAATCCGCGGTCGGTGCCGACGGAGTTCCCGCACAGCGGGGCCTTGCCGGGCTCCTTCACGTGCTCCCGCACGTACGCCAGCACCTGCTCCTCGGCGTCGGCCAGCGTCGTGCCGCCGGCGAGCTCGTCCAGCAGGCCGGACGCGGTGTGCATCTGACGCACCACCTCCGGCATCGTCTCCAGCGCCCGGTCCGGCGGCCGGATGACGATGTCCACACCCTCGCCGAGTACGTTCAGCTCGGAGTCGGTGACGAGGGCGGCAACCTCGATGAGCGCGTCGTCGGACAGCGAGAGGCCGGTCATCTCGCAGTCGATCCACACCATGCGATCGTTCATGCGACCACCCTAAGGCTGACGTCCCCCGAGGGGATGCCCCCCGACAGCCGGGACTCCCGGGGCCCCGCCCCTGGGTCCCGGGCCCGGGCCGCCCGCCGTGGCCGGGGGCGCCGGCGGGGCCGAAGGGGCGGAGCCCCTGGGGGAGGGAACGGGCCGGGGCGGCGGAGGCGAGGAGAACCCCGCCTCCGCCGCCCCGGCCTCACATCCCGCTGCGCGGTCCCGGCAGCCCCGCCCGGGAGGAAGCGGCGTACGCGTCCCGCGCGTGCTCCGCCGCAAGGGCGGCCGCCGCCGGCGCGGCGGACGCGGCCGAACCCACCGCTCCGGCCCCGGCCGTCCGCCGCACCTGCGGCGGCACCCCGGTCTCCGGGTGCAGCGCGGAACCCACCTGCGCCCCCGCGGCCGGCGCGGCGACCGGCGCCACCGGCTCGCTGTCGGCCGGCGGGCGCTCGCCCTGCGGCCGGCGGGCCCGGTACGCCGCCCGGTAGGCGGCCGGCGACGAGCCCAGCTGACGCCGGAAGTGCCCGCGCAGCGCCACCGGCGAACGGAACCCGCAGCGCCCGGCGACCTCGTCGACGGAGTAGTCCGACGTCTCCAGCAGACGCTGCGCCTGCAGCACCCGCTGCGTGATCAGCCACTGCAGCGGCGCACTGCCGGTGAGCGAGCGGAAACGGCGGTCGAACGTCCGCCGGCTCATGTACGCGCGGGCCGCCAGCGTCTCCACGTCGAACTGCTCGTGGAGGTGCTCCAGCGCCCAGGCGACGACCTCGGCGAGCGGGTCGGCGCCGATCTCCTCCGGTAAAGACCGGTCGAGGTAGCGCTCCTGCCCTCCCGACCGGCGTGGCGGGACCACGAGACGCCGGGCCAGCGCGCCGGCCGCCTCGTTGCCGTGGTCCGTCCGCACGATGTGCAGACACAGGTCGATCCCGGCCGCCGTGCCCGCCGACGTCAGCACGTCGCCGTCGTCGACGAACAGCTCCCGTGGATCGACGTGCACCGACGGGTAGCGCTTGGCCAGCGTCGGTGCGTACATCCAGTGCGTGGTGGCCGGACGGCCGTCCAGCAGACCCGCCGCGGCCAGCACGAACGCGCCGGTGCACAGGCCCACGATGCGGGCGCCCTCCTCGTGCGCCCGGCGCAGCGCGTCGAGCGCCTCCGCCGGCGGCGGGGAGGTGATCGAACGCCAGGCCGGCACGACGACCGTGCCCGCCCGGGAGATCGCCTCCAGGCCGTGTGGTGCGGTGAGTTCCAGGCCCCCTGTGGTCCGCAGCGGGCCGTCCTCGCCGGCGCACACCAGAAGGCGGTAGCGCGGCACGCCGGCGTCCTGGCGGTCAATCCCGAACACCGACAGCGGAATGGAACTCTCGAAAATGGGGCCGCCGCTGAACAGCAGCACCGCGACGATCTCCTTGCGGCGTCGCCCGGACAGCTTCCGGGCCGCGGTTTCCGGCGCGGCAGTGGAGTCGTGGCTCATCCTGCTAAGCCCCCCTCGGTGGTCGCGGCTCCTCGGTTGTGTCGCTCCTGCACGTTTCCCCTCGGTCCTGCACGAGTCCCCCGCCGTAGACAGTCAAGATCGAATCTACTGTGTCGTGTGATGCCGGAGTGGCCAGTTCACCACCCGGCAGATTGTCGACATGGCAACTTGGCGTGAAGCATTCGATCACGAAGCGTTGCACTCGTGGGTCGTGCAGGGAAGTGCGCCTTGTGGCAGTGGCCAATCTCCATAGGGTGCCCGGGGCCCCCGGGGCCCTTTCCGTGCAGGTCGAACGGGGGGTGGGGGGTGGTTACGGCAAGGGACGCGCAGGATCCGGAAGTTGGCTGAAAACATGCGGTTACGTGCGTGAAAACCGGTCAACCGACCGGTGCGCTTCCGCCGCTGTGACGACCGCCACGGTGCGACCCGGTCCCGGGGCGCTGACGGTGCCCCGGACGCGGGGCGTGCGGGACGCGCGGGGCGCCCGGCCCCGCCCCCCGGTCCTCGGCGGACTGCCGCGCCGCGCACCGCTCGGACCGGCGCAGCAGCAGCCGGCAGACGGCCGTGACGGCGGCGAGGCCGAGGGCGGTGCCGGCGGCGCCGGCCAGGGAGGCGCCGTACCAGAGGAGGACCACCGGGACCAGGACGCAGCTGAAGGCCGCCCAGCGGATCAGGTGCGCGGTCCCGTCGTCACCGGCGTGCGCCTCGGGGGTCGGGCGGGGCGAGGACATGGGGCGGGCTCCTCCTGGGCGGGGTTCACGGGGATCAACGCCCGTCCGGCGGGTCGGTCACCCGCCCGGAGGGCCGGGAACGAACGAACCCTGCGCAAACCGCCTGTACGGGGCAGCAACCATTGCGTTACGGGCGCACCCTCGTGCATGCTCCCTGGAACCCCCACGGACCACGCGCGGGATCTGGGCGGACGGGGCGTGCCGCCGTACCCTTGGGGGTATGGGGTCGGGAAGACGATTCCCGGACACAGCTCCGCCGCTCCAGCTCGTCCCACCCGTATAAGGATCGATACGCCGAGACAGCCATGGCCGGTCACGAATTCTTCGAACCAGCGGACCGCAAGCGGCCGGTCGCCGACCCCACGGCGGCCGACCCCCTGGCGGAGGAAGACGCACGCCGCGGCTGCGATCCCGCCTTCAAGCACGGCGTCGTCGTCGGCTTCGACGGCTCCACCTCCAGTGAGCGCGCCCTCGCGTACGCCATCGGCATGGCCCACCGCTCCCGTGCGGGTCTGATCATCGTGCACGTGGCCAACCGGCTGCCCACCACGGTGTGGGCGGGCTGCGAGCCGCCGGTCTTCGTCGACGTGCCGGACCACCGCACCGAGGTGCTCGGTCTGGAGCTGGCCTGCGCGGACTACCTCGCCGAGGTGCCCTGGATCCTGGTCGAGCGCGGCGGTGACATCTGCCACGAACTCGAAGAGGTGGGGCGGGAGTACGAGGCCGACGCGATCGTCGTCGGCTCGACGCACGGCCTCGTCGGCCGGATCTTCGGGTCGGTCGCCGGGCGGCTCGCCAAGCGGGCGAAGCGGCCCGTCGTCGTCATTCCCTGACTCGCCCTTCTCCCCGGTGAGATGAGTTCCGGGAACCCCTCTCCCCCTTGCGTGCGCCGGTTGAAGCTACCCGTGCGTAGAGGTGTTTGTGCCCTTGTGAAGGGCATATAAGGCTCACCGCACACCTGCACCGTGCACGAAGGGAGCCCGCCGTGGACAACGACGTCTCTGCGGGAAGCACCACCACGATCGTCGGCCGACTCGCCCTGGGTGTCACCCTGTTGGCGTTCGGACTCGGGTACACCGACCTGATCGACGGCGTGACGGCGGCGGATGCCGTGTCCATCGCCCACTACGTCGGCGGCGTCGCGCTGTTCGTCGCCGGCCTCCTCGCCCTCCGGGACCGCGACACGGTCACCGGAACCGCCCACACGGCCCTCGGCGCCCTCTGGTTCACCTGGGCGGTCTCCGCCGGGTCCCAGGTCTCCGACAACGCCGCCGGGCTCTTCCTGCTCCTGTTCGCCCTCGTGGCGCTCTCCCTGACGCTCGCCGGGGGCGACCGGCTCGACCAGGGCGCCCACGGGCTGTTCACCGTCGGGCTCGTCCTGCTCGCCGTCGGCCGCCTCGCCGACAGCGGCGCGCTCGCGAAGGCGGGCGGCTGGTTCGCCGTCGCCGCGGGCGCGGTGGCCTGGTACGCGGCGACCGCGGCCCTCGCCCACTGGCCCACGGCCCTTCCCCGACGCGCTGCCGGCCGGGGGGTGACGGCCACCGGCTGACGCAGCGGCGGGCCGGGGTGATCGGGCGGCCCCGGCCCCTGGGGGAACGACCCCCTGTGCCGGTGGCGCACAGGGGGTCGTTCACGCCCGACGGGCGGGGGAGACGGGGGACTACTCCACCGTCACCGACTTGGCGAGGTTCCTCGGCTTGTCGATGTCCCGGCCGAGGGCCTTCGCCGTGTAGTAGGCGAGCAGCTGGAGCGGGATGCCCATGAGGATCGGGTCCAGCTCGTCCTCGTTCTTCGGGACGACGATCGTCCGGTCGGCCTTCTCCTGCTCCTGGTGGGCGACCGCGAGGATCTGGCCGCTGCGGGCCTTGATCTCCTCCAGGGCGGCGCGGTTCTTCTCCAGCAGGTCGTCGTCGGGCACGATCGCGACCGTCGGCAGGGCCGGCTCGATCAGGGCCAGCGGGCCGTGCTTGAGCTCGGAGGCCGGGTAGGCCTCGGCGTGGATGTAGGAGACCTCCTTGAGCTTCAGGGAGGCCTCACGGGCCACCGGGTAGCCCCGGACGCGGCCGATGAAGAGCATCGAGCGGGCCTCGGCGAACTGCTCGGCCAGCTTCTTGATGTCCTCCTCGCCCTTCAGGATCTCGGCGATCTGGGCGGGCAGCCTGCGCAGGCCCTCGATGATCCGCTTGCCGTCGCGCACCGAGAGGTCGCGGGTGCGGCCCAGGTGCAGCGCGAGCAGCGCGAAGGCGACCGTGGTGTTGGTGAAGCACTTCGTCGAGACGACGCAGACCTCGGGGCCGGCGTGCACGTAGATGCCGCCGTCGGCCTCGCGGGCGATCGCCGAGCCGACCACGTTGACCACGCCCAGGACCCGGGCGCCCTTGCGCTTCAGCTCCTGGACGGCTGCCAGCACGTCGTAGGTCTCACCGGACTGGGAGACGGCGATGTAGAGGGTGTCGGGGTCGACGACCGCGTTGCGGTAGCGGAACTCGGAGGCGGGCTCGGCGTCGGCGGGGATGCGGGCCAGCTCCTCGATCATCTGGGCGCCGATCATGCCCGCGTGGTACGAGGTGCCGCAGCCGAGGATCTTCACGCGGCGGATCTGGCGCGCCTCGCGGGCGTCCAGGTTGAGGCCGCCGAGGTGCACGGTGGAGAAGCGGTCGTCGATGCGGCCGCGCAGCACGCGGTCCACGGCGTCGGCCTGCTCGTGGATCTCCTTGTGCATGTAGGTGTCGTGGCCGCCCATGTCGTAGGAGGCGGCCTCCCACTCCACGGTGGTGGGCTCGGCGGTGGTGCGGGTGCCCTCGGTGGTGTAGGTGCGGAAGTCGTCGGCCTTGAGGGTCGCCATCTCGCCGTCGTCCAGCGTGACGATCTGGCGGGTGTGGGCGACCAGGGCGGCGATGTCCGAGGCGACGAACATCTCCTTCTCGCCGATGCCGAGGACGACCGGGGAGCCGTTGCGGGCGACGACGATGCGGTCGGAGAAGTCGGCGTGCATCACGGCGATGCCGTAGGTGCCCTCGACGACGCGCAGCGCCTCGCGGACCTTGTCCTCGAGCTTCTCGGCCTCGGAGCGGGCGATGAGGTGGACGAGGACCTCGGTGTCGGTCTCGGAGAGGAACTCGACCCCGTCCGCCTCGAGCTTGCGGCGCAGGTCGGCGGCGTTGTCGATGATGCCGTTGTGGACGACGGCGACCTTCTGGTCGGCCGACATGTGCGGGTGGGCGTTCACGTCGGAGGGGGCGCCGTGGGTGGCCCAGCGGGTGTGGGCGATACCGGTGGTGCCCTTGAAGCGGGCCGGGACCTTGGCCTCCAGGTCGCGGACGCGGCCCTTGGCCTTGACCATCTTCAGGCCGGCGGTCTTCGGGGAGGTGACGACGATGCCCGCGGAGTCGTAGCCGCGGTACTCCAGGCGCTGCAGGCCCTCCAGGAGCAGCGGGGCGACGTCACGCTTCCCGATGTATCCGACAATTCCGCACATATACAGGTAACCTCAAGCTTCGGCTCAGCCGTAGACGATCCGCCGCAGTTGCCGGAGCGTGAGCTCCGGCGGGGCGACCGCACGGTATTTCAGGTCCGCCTCGATCCGTTCGAAGATCTCCGCGTTGACCAGGCCCTGTGCCTGGAGCTCGCGGTGGCGGCGACGGACGTATTCCTCGGTCGTCTCGTCGAAGAAGGCGAGCACGTCCTGGATCACCCGCAGCGCCTCGCCCCTGTTCAGGGGCGTGGAGCGCGTCAGATGATCGACAAGTTCCTCGTGCACCCGGTAGATCCTGAGGTACCGGAGCGGCTTTCGCAAGATTCCTGCCCGATTTCGGGCAACGGCCTGTCAAGGATCTTTGGATGTGCAAGGAAGGACGCATGAGTGCCGGTCCTGTGCCGTCCCCGGCGGGCGGCCCTCACATGCGCTTCAGGATCGCCTGCTTGGCCAGCGTGAACTCCTCCGTCGTGAGCACCCCGTCCCGGTGCAGCTCGCCCAGTTCGCGCAGCCGCCGCAGGAGCGCGTCGTGGTCGTCCCCGGCGGGTGCGGCGGCGGGCGGGCCGGGGGCGTCCTCCGGTGGCCGTCCGGCGTCCCGGGGGAGCGCGGCCGGGTGCGGGAGCCGGGCCTGGACGGCGGCCGCCACCAGCGCCATCAGCGGGTCCTTCTTGAAGCCCCACAGCTCCACGGCGTTGGGGTCGTACTTCGGCGGGGCCTTGGTCGGCGCGCCGCGCACGGTGAAGCGCAGGTGGCCGTTCTCCAGTCCGGCGGACGGCTGCCACTCCACGGCCGTGATCTCGCTCAGGGGGATGCTGCGGGCGCCGGCGGCGGCCTTGGCGTCCTCCGTCTTCCAGTTCCACTCCAGGCGGACGTGCTCGCCGTCGAAGCTCGCGGTGCCGTCGCCCGCGGACACCGACAGGGGCACGGACGGGCCGGGCAGCAGGTAGGCGTCCACCGGTCCGGAGGGGACCCGGTCCAGCAGCAGCGCGTTGCGCACCTCGTCGGTGACGTACTCGGCGACGCCGTAGCGGTCGGCGTCGACCAGCAGTTGGTAGGGGTCGTGGGGTTCGGTCAGCCGGCCCCCGGTCGCGTGCAGCAGCGGGTCGGCGCCGTCCCGCAGCCGCAGCCTGAGCCGCCCCGCCTTCCTGCCCTGCTCGAACGAGATCCCCGCCAACGCGGCCAGCGGGACGACGAGTTCGCCGAGCGTCTTGCGCAGCAGGCCGACGTTCTTGTCCCGGCCCGGTGTCAGCCGCAGGGCGTCCCCGTCGAAGATCCAGGTGCCGTCCCTCTGGATGATTTCCGCCATGGGGCGATTGTTCCATCACCGAACACGGCGACGGGCGCCCCCGAGGACCGTACTCGGGGGCGCCCGTCCGTCCCGGTCAGAACCCGGCGAGGGGGTTCTTCAGGGTGCCGACCAGCTGGAGGGCGCCCGACGGGTCCGCCAGGTCCACCATCTGCCGGTTGTTGCGCAGCTGGAGCCGGTTGAGGCAGGACAGCGCGAACTCGGGGGCGAACACGTCGTACTGCCGGAACCTGTCGGCGAGTGCGGGGTTCGCCTCCTGGTACTCGCGGGTGACCTCGGCGACCGTGCGCCAGAAGTCGTCCTCCTCCATGACCCCCTCGGTGGCCAGGTTCGCCGCGAGGAAGCGGAAGAAGCAGTCGAAGACGTCCGTGAAGACCGACAGCAGCTTCTGGTCCTCGGGCACCTCGACCCGGATGCGCCGGACCTCGGGCGGGAGCACCGCGTCCGGGTCCATGACCGCGATCTCCTCGGCGATGTCCTTGTAGACCGCGCGCTGCACGACCCCGTCCCTCAGCACCAGGATCGTGTTCTCGCCGTGCGGCATGAAGACCAGGTCGTAGGCGTAGAAGCTGTGCAGCAGGGGCGTGTAGTACGCCCGCAGGTAGGCGCGCAGCCAGTCCGCGGGGGCGAGGGCGGACCGTTCGATCAGGGCGCCCGCCACCGACCTGCCCTCGTGGTCCACGTGGACCAGGGAGGCCATCGTGGCGAGCGACTCGCCGTCCTCGAGGGAGGACACCGGGCTCTCCCGCCACAGCGCGGCCAGCATCTTGCGGTACGGCGAGTGGCGGTCCGTGGCCGCCTCGTACTCCAGGTGCCGGTAGCCCACGGCCGCCCGCTCCCGGATGATCGACAGGCCGGTCGACTTCAGCACCGGGTCGTTGTCGATCAGCTGGGCCAGCCAGTCGTTGATGGCCGGGGTCGCCTCCATGTACGCCGCCGACAGGCCGCGCATGAAGCCCATGTTGAGGACGGACAGGGCCGTCTTCACGTAGTGCTTCTCGGGGTGCGAGGTGTTGAAGAAGGTCCGGATGGACTGCTGGGCGAGGTACTCGTCGTCGCCCTCGCCCAGGCACACCAGGTTCCTGCGGGCGACCTCGGCGGCGAAGGTGACGGCGAGCTTGTTCCACCACTGCCAGGGGTGGACGGGGACGAGGAGGTAGTCGGCGGGGTCCAGGCCCTGGCCGCGCAGGACGCCGTGGAAGCGCTCCACGGTCTCCTCGCCCAGCTCCTGCCGCACGAAGGACTCGTACTCGACGCCGACGCCGGCCGTGAACGCGGCCCGCGACCTGTGCGCGGCCAGCCACACCAGGCGGACCGGGCTCGCGGTCTCCGGCGCGTACGACAGGTACTCGTGGACGCCGAAGCCGAGCCGCCCGTTGTTGGCGACGAAGCAGGGATGGCCCTCGGTCATCCCGGTCTCGATCGCCTGGAACCCGGCGCCGGCCAGCTCCGCCGAGGTGATCCGCGGTTTGGCGAGCTTGTAGCAGGTGCCGGAGAGGGTGGAGGAGATCTCCTCCAGGTAGACCGGCAGGATCTCGTCGCTCAGCCCGAGGGCCTGCCTGAGCTCGATGAAGAAGTCCAGCGCGGCGATCGGGAGTTCGGCGCCGTCCCGGGTGCGGGTGATCGAGCCGGCGTCCACCTGCCAGTGGTCGAGGGCGCGGCGGACCGCGGTGAAGCGGTAGGACGTCAGACCGTCGTCGCTGCGGACGACGTACCGGCCGTCCTCGCCGGCCTCGGGCGTGATCAGCCGCTCGTGCGCGAACTCGGCGAGGGCCTTGCGGACCAGCAGGCGGTTGGCCTCCTCCCAGCGCTCGGGGGAGAGGTGGGCCACGGCGTCGGCGAGGCTCATACCGCCACCCCCGTCGCGGCGGCGAACTGCTCGCGCGTGCAGAAGCTCAGCAGCGCCTTCTTCTCCGGCTTCTGGATCTCCCGCTCGGGCACGAAGCCGACGGCCTCGTTCAGGGCGTGCACGGCCTTGTTGGAGACGTCCGGCTCGACGACCACGCGGGCGGTGGCCGGGTCGGCGAAGAGGTGCGCCATCACGGCGGTGATGACGGCGCGGGTGAAGCCGTGCACGGGACGGTCGGTGGGGGCGACCAGGAAGTGCATGCCGACGTCGCCGGGGCGCGGCTCGTACAGGCCGACCAGCTCGCGGTGGCGCGGGTCGTAGTACTCCATCAGGAAGGCCGGCTCGCCGTCGTGCAGACCGAGCAGGGCGTGGTGGTGCTCGTCGGCGGCGATCTCCATGTAGGCGCGCTCGACGTCCTCGGGCCTCGCGTCCTGCATCATCCAGAAGGCGGCCTTGGGATGGGTCACCCAGCGGTGCAGCAGTTCGCCGTCCTCCAGCGGGTCGAGGGGGCGCAGGGTGAGGGGGCCTATGGCCGTGGCGGGTGTCATACGGCGAACTCCTGGAAGGCGATGGTCTTCTCGACCGGGTAGTACTCGCGGCCGAGCAACTCGCGGATGATGTACGCGTTCCGGTACGCGCCCATGCCGAGGTCCGGGCTGGTGATGCTGTGGGTGTGCACGCCGGCGTTCTGGAGGAAGACGCCCCGGCCCGTGGTGTCGATGGCGTAGTTGCGGGCGACGTCGAAGTTGCCCTGCGCGTCGTAGCGCAGTCTGTCCCGGACGGGCGCGAGGAACTCCGGCTCGGTGTACCGGTAGCCGGTGGCCAGGACCAGGCCCTCGGAGGTCAGCTCGAAGTCCTTCTCCTGCTCCTCCTGGCGGAAGGAGAGGGTGTACGCGCCGTCCTCGTACGTCGCGCCCCGCAGCGAGGAGTTGGTGAGCAGCCGGGTGGGGACGGGACCGCCGAGGTTCTTCTGGTAGAGCAGGTCGAAGATCGCGTTGATCAGTTCGCCGTCGATGCCCTTGAACAGGCCCTTCTGCTGTTCGGTGAGGCGGTAGCGGGTGGCCTCGGGCAGCTCGCGGAAGTAGTCGATGTACTCCGGGGAGGTCATCTCCAGCGTGAGCTTGGTGTACTCCAGCGGGAAGAAGCGCGGGGAGCGGGTCACCCAGTTCAGCTGGTAGCCGTGGACGTCGATCTCGGCGAGCAGGTCGTGGTAGATCTCGGCGGCGGACTGGCCGGAGCCGACGATCGTGATCGACCGCTTCTTCTGGAGCTCCGCCTTGTTCTGCACGTAGCGGGAGTTGTGGAAGAAGTCGCCGCCCAGGCCCCTGACGGCCTCCGGGTGGTGCGGCTGGGTGCCGGTGCCGAGGACCAGGTGGCGGGCGCGGAAGACCTCGCCGGCCCCGGTGCGCACGGCGTACAGCCCGGCCGCCTCGTCGTACGTCACCTCGGTGACCGTCGTGCCGAAGCGGACGCTGCTCAGCCGGTTCGCGGCCCAGCGGCAGTAGTCGTCGTACTCGACCCGCAGGGGGTAGAAGTTCTCGCGGATGTAGAACGAGTACAGCCGGCCCTTCTCCTTCAGGTAGTTGAGGAAGGAGTACGGCGAGGTCGGGTCGGCCAGGGTGACCAGGTCCGACATGAACGGCGTCTGGAGGTGGGCGCCGTCGAGGAACATCCCGGCGTGCCACTCGAAGCCGGGCTTGGACTCCAGGAAGACGCCGTCGAGCTCGTCGATGGGTTCGGTCAGGCAGGCCAGCCCCAGGTTGAACGGGCCGAGCCCGATGCCCACGAAGTCGTGGGTCTTGTCCGTGGTGTCAGGAAGCGCGGTCAAGGGACTCTCCCAGGTACTGCTCGGCGTGGCCGGCGATCAGGTCGAGGACGGCCGCCATGTCGGCCGTCGTGGTCTCGGGGTTGAGCAGGGTGAACTTCAGGTACTGGCGGCCGCCCACCTTGGTGCCGGCGACCACCGCGTCGCCGGAGGCGAACAGGGCCTTGCGGGCGTGGAGGTTGGCGCGGTCGATCTCGGCCGGGTCGGTGACGGCGGAGGGGACGTAGCGGAAGACGAGGGTGGAGAGGGACGGCTCGACGACCACGTCGAAGCGGGGGTCGGCGGCCAGCAGCCGCCAGCCCTCGACGGCGAGGTCGCAGACCTCGTCGAAGAGCTGCCCGATGCCGTCGGCGCCCATCACCCGCAGGGTCATCCACAGTTTGAGCGCGTCGAAGCGGCGGGTGGTCTGCAGGGACTTGTCCACCTGGTTGGGGATGCGTTCCCGCACCATCCGGCGCGGGTTCAGGTACTCGGCGTGGTAGGTGGCGTGGCGCAGCGTGGCCGCGTCCCTGACCAGCACGGCGGACGAACTCACCGGCTGGAAGAAGGACTTGTGGTAGTCGACGGTGACGGAGTCGGCGCGCTCGATGCCGGCGATGCGGTCGCGGTACTTCACGGAGGCGAGCAGGCCGCAGCCGTAGGCCGCGTCGACGTGCATCCACACGCCGTACTGCTCGCACAGCCCGGCGATCTCGGGCAGCGGGTCGATGGAGCCGAAGTCGGTGGTGCCGGCGGTGGCGACCACGGCCATGGGGATCAGGCCGTTGCCGGTGCAGCGCTCCAGCTCACGGGCGAGCGCGACGGTCTGCAGGCGCTTGTCGTGGTCGACGGGGAGGCAGATCACCGCGTCCGGGCCGAGGCCCAGTAGTTTCGCCGACTTCTGCACGCTGAAGTGACTGACCTCGGAGGCGAAGATGCGCAGTTTGGCGAGGGAGTCGCTCTTGGCCTCCTCGCGGGCCAGCAGCAGCGCCTGGAGGTTGGACTGCGAGCCGCCCGAGGTGAACACGCCGTCGGCGGCGGGGCCGAGCCCGATGCGGGCGGCCGTCCAGTCGATCAGTTTGCGCTCGATGAGGGTGCCGCCGGCCGACTGGTCCCAGGTGTCGAGGGAGGAGTTGACGGCGGAGAGGACCGCCTCGCCCAGCACGGCGGGGATGACGACCGGGCAGTTGAGGTGGGCGAGGTAGCGGGGGTGGTGGAAGTAGACGGCGTCGCGGAGGTAGATGTCCTCCAGTTCGTCCAGGACCGCCGTGGTGTCGTGCAGCGGCCGGTCCAGGTCGATGGAGTCGATGCGGGGAGCCAGGGCGTCGACCGTGACGCCGGTGAACGGACGGTCGGTGGTGGCTAGTTTTGCGGCCACCCGCTCGACTCCTTCGGTCACGGAGCGGCGGTACTGCTCCGCGGTCGTGTCATTGAGCAGGTGCGAGCGCATGGTGGGGGTCCTCCGATGGGGGCGGTCCGCTGCGGAACGGACGCAGGGGCAGAACCTCAGGTTCAACTTAGGTTAGCCTAACCTAAGTTCCCTACCCGGGTTCAACCCCCCGTCGTGACGGTCCTCACGTCGCTGCTCGCGGGCAACCTACCCAATGCGCAAGGGAGTTATTACGCGCGCTCGCGCAACTGCTCCTCGGTCAGGCCCTGGCGCCAGTAGCCGACGAAGGTGACCCGGCGCCGGTCGATCCCCCGCTCGCCGACGAAGTGCCGGCGCAGGTGCTTCACGCACCCCGACTCGCCCGCGATCCAGACGTACGGCCGCCGCGCGAGCGGGAGCCGGGCGTCGCGCAGGGCGCCGAGGGCCATGGGGGAGCACTCGGCGCCGTCCGCGCCGTCCGCGGCGCGCTCGCCGCGCACGAGCCAGGTGATCTCGGCGTCCGCCGGGGTCGCCAGGTCCTGGACGGTCCCGGCGTCGTGCACCTCCAGCCAGGCGCGCACCGGCAGGCCGGCCGGCAGCGACTCCAGGATCGACGAGATCGCCGGCAGGGCCGTCTCGTCGCCCCAGAGCAGTACCAGGTCGGTGTCCTGAGGCGCGCGGAACCGGATCGCCCGGTTGTCGGCGATCGCCGGCCCCAGCAGCACCACCCGGTCCCCGGGCGTCGCCCGGGACGCCCAGCGGGAGGCGGGCCCGGCCGGGGCGCAGGCGCCCGGCCCGACACCGTGCAGCACGAAGTCGACGTCGATCCCGGTGGTGCGGCCGAGGGCGTCCCGGCGCACCGACCGGAGCGTGTACGACCGCATCACCGCCCGGACGTCGTCCGGCAGTTCGCGCCACGCCTGCCACCAGCCGTCGCCGAGCTCGTGGCAGACCCGCGGCTCGCTCTGCCCCGGGTGCGGCAGGAAGAGCGACAGGGACTGGTCGTACCCGTCGGAGAAGAAGTGCCGCAGGTCCTCCCCGGCGAAACTCACCCGCACCAGGGACGGCCCGAGCCGCCGGGTCCGTGCGACCTGGAGGGAGAAGAACCGGAAGGGGGCGGCGACGGCCGTGGTCATGGGTGCTCCTGGGTCAGGGGGGAGGGCGACCGGCCTTCAGGGGTGCGGTGCGGTGCCGGTGCGCGGCGGCCGCGCCGCGTGGGCGCGGCCGGCCACGGCGGCCCGCGGCCGTCCGCACCCCTCGACCACCCTGGGGGTCAGGCGACCTTCTTCGCGTTCTCGAGGGCCTCCGCGAGGTTCTCGAGCAGCGGCACGCACTTGTCGTACGACAGGATCGGCTCGGGCGAACGCGGGATGACCTGGCCGGCCTTGACGGCGGGCAGCTGCTTCCAGGTGGCCTTGGTGATGTCGGCCGGCTGGATGGTCGAGGAGCGGTCGTCCATCATGATGATGTCGGCCTGGTACTTGTCGACGTTCTCCCAGCTCAGCGACTCGTACCAGCCGCCGCCCACCTTCTTCGCGCTCTCCGGCGGCTCGACGAAGTTCACGCCGAGGGCCTTGAAGTACTCCAGGTCGATGGAGAGGTTGGTGCCGGAGACGTAGAAGAGCTGGTCGCTCGCGGAACCGGCCAGCACCTTGATGTCGGGCTTGGCCTTGGCGGCCGCGCGCAGCCGGGTGGCGGCCGTCTCGAAGCGCTTCTTGGCGTCGGTGACCGCGGCCGCTGTCAGGTCGGCGCCCAGCGACTCGGCGAGCTCCCACATGCGCTCCAGCGACGCGGTGAGCTGGCGGTCGTAGACGGAGATGCCGACGCTCGGGGCGAGCTTGGCGATCTTGTCCTTGGACGCCTCGGGGACGTACCAGAGGGTGCCGGCGCCGTCGAACATCGTGGAGACGAGGACGTCGGGGGCGAGCGCCGCGTACTTCTCGACGTTGAACTCGTCCCAGACGTTGCCGATGATCTCGACCTTGGTGATGTCCATGTCGCCGGCCTGGACGTCGGCCTTGCCGTCGGCGGTCTTCGTCGGGCCGAACACGCCCTTGACCTGGATGCCGTAGTCGTGGAGGGCGGCGGCGGCACCGGTGAACGCGACGATGTTCGCGGGGGTCTTGTCGAGCTTCACCGTGGTGCCGCGGTCGTCCTTGAAGGTCCAGGGACCGGACTTGGCGGAGGCGCTCGACGTCGAATCCGAACCACTGCTCTTCGCGTCGTCGTCCCCGCAGGCCGCGAGCACGGCACCGAGGCCGAGGGCGCCACCGGCGGCGAGGATGCCGCGGCGGGTGAGGTGGTTGGCTCTGGCGTTGGGCATGGGAGTGGCTGCTTTCGAACGTGCGGATCACCGCCGGACAATTCGAAGATAGGTTAGCCTAACCTCAGCCTTTGTCGAGGGGCGGGGGCGGTGAATCCCCTCCCGCGGAGCGCCTGTGCCGGGTTCCTGACCGTCAGTTCCGCGGTGTCACGGGAGAGTCGGCCGCCCCGGGACGCGACGGGCGCCCGGTCGGGGGCGAGGCCGCCGACCGGGCGCCCGCGGTACGCGTCGCCGATGCGCTGCCGGGCGGGAGGCGACCCGCCCCGGCCCTCAGCTCACCAGGCCCAACTCCCGGGCGATCAGCATGCGCTGCACCTCGCTCGTGCCCTCGCCGATCTCCAGGATCTTGGAGTCGCGCCACATGCGGGCCACCGGGTACTCGTTCATGAAGCCGTAGCCGCCGTGGATCTGGGTGGCGTCGCGGGCGTTGTCGACGGCGACCGTCGACGAGTACAGCTTCGCCAGCGCCGCCTCCTTCTTGAAGGGCTCCCCGGCCACCAGCCGGGAGGCCGCGTCCCGCCAGGCCAGGCGGGCGGTGTGGGCCTTCATCTCCATGTCGGCGATCTTGAACTGGATGGCCTGGTTGGCGCCGATCGGGCGGCCGAAGGCGTGGCGTTCGCGGGCGTACTTCACCGACTCGTCCACGCAGCCCTGGGCGAGCCCGGTGGCGAGCGCGGCGATGGCGATGCGGCCCTCGTCGAGGATGCGCAGGAACTGGGCGTACCCGCGGCCCTCCTCGCCCAGCAGGTTGGCCGCCGGGACCCGGACGTCCGCGAAGGACAGCTCACGGGTGTCGGAGGCGTTCCAGCCGACCTTGGAGTAGGGGGCCGCGACGGTGAAGCCGGGGGTGCCGGACGGGACGACGATCGCCGAGATCAGCGGCTTGCCGTCCGGCTTGCGGCCGGTCACCGCGGTGACCGTGACCGGACCGGTGATGTCGGTGCCCGAGTTGGTGATGAAGCACTTGGTGCCGTTGATCACCCACTCGTCCGTCGTCTCGTCCAGCCGGGCCGTGGTGCGCGTCGCGCCCGCGTCCGAACCGCCGTCCGGTTCGGTGAGCCCGAAGGCGCCCAGGACCTCGCCCGAGCAGAGCCGGGGCAGCCAGGTGCGCTTCTGCTCCTCCGTGCCGAACAGGTGGAAGGGCATGGCGCCCAAGGAGACGCCCGCCTCCAGGGTGATCGCCACGGACGAGTCGACCCGCGCCAGCTCCTCCAGCGCGATGCCGAGGGCGAGGTAGTCGCCGCCCATGCCGCCGTACTCCTCCGGGAACGGCAGCCCGAACAGGCCCATGCGGCCCATCTCGCGGACGATCTCGTACGGGAACTCGTGCCGCTCGTAGAAGTCGCCGATCTTCGGCGCCACCACGTCGTGCGCGAACTCCTCGACCGTGCGGCGCAGTTCTTCCAGCTCGGGGGAGAGTCGGTGGTCCATCGTGATCACTGCTCCTCGTGGGACAGGGCTCGGACGGTGCGGGACGGGCTGGGTCGGCCCAGTCGGGAGGCCATCCACGCGCTGGTGGCGACGAGACGGCCGAGGTCGACTCCGGTGTCGATGCCGAGACCCTGAAGCATCCACAGGAGGTCTTCCGTGGCGAGGTTGCCGGTGGCGGACTTGGCGTACGGGCAGCCGCCGAGACCGCCCGCCGAGGCGTCGACGGTGGTGACGCCGTGCTGGAGGGCGGCATAGGTGTTGGCCAGCGCCTGGCCGTAGGTGTCGTGGAAGTGGACACCGATGACGTCGGCCGGCACGCCCTCCTCGCCCAGCGCGGACAGGAGGGCGCGCACGTGGGCCGGGGTCGCGACGCCGATGGTGTCGCCGAGGCTCAGCTCGTCGCAGCCCATGTCGCGCAGCGCCCCGCAGACGCGGACGACCTGGCGGATCGGGACGGCGCCCTCCCAGGGATCGCCGAAGCACATGGAGACGTAGCCGCGGACGTGGAGACGCTCGGCCTTCGCCCGGGCCACCACCGGCTCGAACACGGCCAGGGAATCGTCCAGCGTCCGGTTCAGGTTGGCCTTCGCGAACGACTCGGTGGCGCTGGCGAAGACGGCGACCCGGGTGGCCCCCAGGGCCAGCGCCCGGTCGAGCCCCCGGCCGTTGGGGACGAGGACGGGCAGGTGGACCCCCTCCAGGTCCCGCACCAGCGGGTACAGCCGCTCGGCGTCGGCGAGCTGGGGCACCCACTCGGGGCGGACGAAACTGGTGGCCTCGATCGTCGTCAGGCCCGCGTCGGCCAGCCGGCGGACGAACTCCGCCTTGACCTCGGTCGGCACGGTCGACTTCTCGTTCTGCAGGCCGTCGCGCGCGCCCACCTCGTGGATCCGCACCCGCGCGGGAAGACCCCGGTCCGGTACGACCATGGGCAGTGCCTGCACGGTCACTCCTCCTCCTCGTGGGGTGCGATCACCGCGAGCACCTGGTCCATGGCGACCGCCGTGCCCGGGGCGACGTCCAGCTCGGCGACCGTGCCGGCGTGCGGGGCGGAGACGACGTGCTCCATCTTCATCGCCTCCACCACCAGCAGGCTCTGGCCCGCGGCCACCTCGTCGCCGACGGCGACCTTCACCACCGTCACCGTGCCCGGCATGGGCGCGGTCAGCGAGTCGGCGCCGGCGTGCCCGGCCCCGGTCAGGGACGCGGCGACCGGGTCGTGGTCGCGCACCTGCCAGGCGTCGCCCTCGCGGCCCAGCCAGTCGCCGGCCCGGTGGAAGGTGTGGCGGACGCCGTCGAGGGTGACGTCGACCCGGTCGTCGGTGACGGTGTGGGTGCCGCGCGGGGTGTGCTCGACGGGTTCGGTGACCCGCAGCGGGAAGGCGACCGGCCGGTGCGTGCCGCCCAGCCGCCACCCGCTCGGCACGGAGAACGGATCCGTCCACCCCTGCCCGCGGGGCGTCAGCGCGTCCAGCCGGACGGCCGCCGCGGCCTCGTAGACCTCCTCCGGCACCTCGGCCGGGACCAGCTCGTCCACCACCCGCTCGACCAGCCCGGTGTCCAGCTCGCCCGCCACGACCGCCGGGTGGGCCAGCAGCCGGCGCAGGAACCCGGCGTTGGTCTGCACCCCCAGCGTGACCGTCTCCGCCAGGGCGGCCCGCAGCTTCCTGAGCGCCGTCGCGCGGTCCGGGCCGTACGCGATCACCTTCGACAGCATCGGGTCGTACAGGCTGCCGACCTCGTCGCCCTCGGTCAGGCCCGAGTCGGTGCGCACGCCGTCGCCCTGGGGCTCGCGCAGCCTGAGCACCGTGCCCCCGGAGGGCAGGAAGCCCCGCGCGGGGTCCTCGGCGCAGACGCGGGCCTCCACGGCGTGCCCGGTGAGGACGATGTCGTCCTGCGCGTACGGCAGGCGCTCGCCGGCCGCCACCCGCAGCTGCCACTCCACCAGGTCCAGTCCCGTGACCAGCTCGGTGACCGGGTGCTCCACCTGGAGCCGGGTGTTCATCTCCATGAAGTAGTACGACGTCGGATCGTCGCCGGGGACGATGAACTCCACCGTGCCCGCGCCCCGGTACCCGCAGGAGCGGGCCGCCTGCACCGCGGCCTCGCCCATCGCGGCCCGGGTGGCCTCGTCGAGGAGCACGCTGGGCGCCTCCTCGATGATCTTCTGGTGGCGGCGCTGGAGGGAGCACTCGCGCTCGCCGAGGTGGACGACGTGGCCGTGGCCGTCGGCCAGGACCTGGATCTCGATGTGCCGGGGCCGGTCGATCCACCGCTCGACGAGGAGCGTGTCGTCGCCGAAGGAGGCGCGGGCCTCGCGGCGGGCGGCCGCGATCTCGTCGTGCAGCGCCGCCGGGTCGCGGACCAGCCGCATGCCCTTCCCGCCGCCGCCGGCGCTCGGCTTGAGGAGCACCGGCACGCCGATCTCCCGGGCCGCGTCCACGAGCTCGGCGTCGCCGAGCCCGCTGCCGCTCGAGCCGGGCACCACCGGCACGCCCGCCGCCTGCACGGTCTCCTTGGCGCGGATCTTGTCGCCCATCAGGGAGATCGCCTCCGCCGGCGGCCCGATGAAGACGAGCCCGGCGTCGGCGCACGCCCGCGCGAAGCGCGCGTTCTCCGCGAGGAAGCCGTAGCCCGGGTGGACGGCCCGGGCGCCGGTGCGGGCGGCCGCCTCCAGCAGCCGCTCGACGGACAGGTAGCTCTCGGCGGCGGGCGCCGGGCCGATCCGCACGGCCGTGTCGGCCTCGCGGACGTGCCGGGCGTCGGCGTCCGCGTCGGAGAAGACGGCCACCGAGCGCACGCCCAGCGACCGCAGGGTGCGGATGACGCGTACGGCGATCTCGCCCCGGTTGGCCACGAGCACGGTGTCGAACAAGGGTCCCCTCCTCACATCCGGAAGACGCCGAACTGGGGCTGCGTCTGATCTTCTTGGCCCAGAGGCGCGTTGGCACAGGCGGTCAGCGCGAGACCCAGCACCTGGCGGGTCTCCAGCGGGTCGATCACGCCGTCGTCCCAGAGCCGGGCCGTGGCGTAGTAGGCGTTGCCCTGGCGCTCGTACTGCGCCCGGATCGGGTCCTTGAAGGCCTCCTCCTCGTCCACGGACCACTCCTGGCCGTGCGCCTCGAGCTGGTCCCGCTTGACGGTGGCGAGGACGGAGGCGGCCTGCTCGCCGCCCATGACGGAGATCTTGGCGTTCGGCCACATCCACAGGAAGCGGGGGGAGTAGGCCCGGCCGCACATGGAGTAGTTCCCGGCGCCGTACGACCCGCCGACCACGACGGTCAGCTTCGGCACGCGCGTGCACGCCACGGCGGTCACCATCTTGGCGCCGTGCTTGGCGATGCCGCCGGCCTCGTAGTCCCGGCCGACCATGAA
Source organism: Streptomyces sp. NPDC017936 (assembly GCF_044328485.1). Taxonomy (NCBI): domain Bacteria; kingdom Bacillati; phylum Actinomycetota; class Actinomycetes; order Kitasatosporales; family Streptomycetaceae; genus Streptomyces; species Streptomyces sp. NPDC017936. The sequence continues at coordinate 130,967 of NZ_JBIRHK010000003.1, forward strand.
GCCCGAGATGTTCTGCAGGAACACCAGCGGGATGCCGCGCTGGTCGCACAGCTCGATGAAGTGGGCGCCCTTCTGGGCGGACTCGGAGAACAGGATGCCGTTGTTGGCGACGATGCCCACCGGGTGGCCGTGGATCCGGGCGAAGCCGGTGACGAGGGTCTGCCCGAACTCCGCCTTGAACTCCGCGAACCGGGAGCCGTCGGCGACGCGGGCGATGATCTCCCGCACGTCGTAGGGGGTGCGGGAGTCGACCGGGACGGCGCCGTACAGCCCGTGGGGATCGACCTTCGGCTCCACGGCGGGCCGCACGTGCCAGGGCAGCTCCCCGCGCGCGGGGAGGGTGGAGACGATGGTCCGCACGATGCGCAGCGCGTGCGCGTCGTCCTCGGCGAGGTGGTCGGTGACGCCCGACACGCGCGCGTGCACCTCGCCGCCGCCGAGCTCCTCGGCGGTGACGACCTCGCCCGTGGCCGCCTTCACCAGCGGGGGCCCGCCGAGGAAGATCGTCCCCTGGCCGCGGACGATGACGGCCTCGTCGCTCATCGCCGGGACGTACGCCCCGCCCGCGGTGCAGGAGCCGAGCACGGCCGCGATCTGCGGGATCCCGGCGCCCGACATCCGCGCCTGGTTGTAGAAGATCCGCCCGAAGTGCTCCCGGTCCGGGAACACCTCGTCCTGCAGGGGGAGGAAGGCGCCGCCGGAGTCCACCAGGTACAGGCAGGGCAGGCGGTTCTCGAGCGCGACCTCCTGCGCCCGCAGGTGCTTCTTCACCGTCATCGGGTAGTACGTCCCGCCCTTGACGGTGGCGTCGTTGGCGACGACGACGCACTCCCGCCCGCTGACCCGCCCGATCCCGGCGATCACGCCGGCGGCCGGGGCCTGCCCCTCGTACATCCCGTCGGCGGCGAGCGGCGCCAGTTCGAGGAACGGGGACCCGGGGTCGAGGAGGGCGTCGACCCGGTCCCGCGGCAGCAGCTTCCCGCGCGCGGTGTGCCGCGCCCGCGCCTTCTCCCCGCCTCCGAGCCGGGCGGCGGCGAGCTTGCCGCGCAGCTCCTCCACGAGTGCGAGGTGGGCTTGTTCATTGGCCCGCCAGGCCTCCGACGCGGGATCCGCCGCGCTCGTCAGCTCCGGTGCCTGCTCCATCCTGCGGTTCCCCTCACCCAGTGATCGCCTGTTAATGAGCGTTAACCATTTCCTTCAGGTTAACGACCGCTAACCTCGATGTCTAGAATTGTTTTCATGGCCACGAGAACCGACGCCCCCACCCGCCGCGAGCAGATCCTCAAGGAGGCCGCGCGGCTCTTCGCCGAGCGCGGGTTCCACGGCGTCGGGGTGGACGAGATAGGCGCCGCCGTCGGCATCAGCGGCCCCGGTCTCTACCGGCACTTCCCCGGCAAGGACGCGATGCTGGCGGAGCTCCTGGTCGGCATCAGCGGCCAGCTCCTGACCGGCGCCGAGCGCCGCGTCCAGGAGGCCGGCGGGGCCGTCCCCGAGGCGGTCCTCGACTCCCTCATCGAGGGCCACATCGACTTCGCGCTCGACGACCGTCCCCTCATCACCCTGCACGACCGCGAGCTGGACCGCCTCCGCGACAGCGACCGCAAGCTGGTCCGCCAGCTCCAGCGGCAGTACGTCGAGCTGTGGGTCGAGGTGGTCCGGCGGGTGTACCCCGGCCTGACGGAACCGACCGCCCGCTCGGCGGTCCACTCCGTGTTCGGCCTGCTCAACTCCACCCCGCATCTCGGCAGGGCGGGCTCCCTGCCCGGCCGGGCCGCCACGGCGGCACTCCTGCACCGCATGGCGCGCGGCGCCTTCGGCTCGGCCGGCGCGGCGTAGGCCCGCCCCGTCCGGCGCGCGCCGGGCCCCCGCCCGGCGGAGCCCCCGCACGTGACGAGCGTTACCACGGAACCACCCTGGACGCACTTCGTACTCACCGGTACGGTGCTGTGAGCAAGCGCTTAGACAGGTCGAGGTCGTGGAGGTGGCGGCGTGCGCCGTACGGTGTTCAACGAGGATCACGAGGCGTTCCGGGAGACCCTCCGCGCCTTCATCGAGGCCGAGGTCGTGCCGGTGTACGACGAGTGGTTCGCCGCCGGCCAGGCCCCCCGCGAGTTCTACTACAAGCTCGGCGAGCTGGGCATCTTCGGCATCAACGTGCCCGAGGAGTTCGGTGGCGCCGGCCTGGACAGCCACAAGTTCGAGGCCGTCCTCTACGAGGAGACCGCCCGCGCCGGCGTGCAGTTCGGCGGCTCCGGCGTGCACGTGCTGCTCGCCCTGCCGTACATCAAGATGCTCGCCACCGACGAGCAGAAGAAGCGCTACCTGCCGAAGTTCGTCACCGGCGAGGAGATGTGGGCCATCGCGATGACGGAGCCGGGCACCGGTTCCGACCTCGCGGGCATGAAGTCCACCGCCAAGCTCTCCGAGGACGGCACGCACTACGTCCTCAACGGCGCCAAGACCTTCATCACCGGCGGCGTCCACGCCGACCGCGTGATCGTGTGCGCCCGCACCGCCGCGCCGACCGCCGAGGACCGCCGCCACGGCATCTCCCTGTTCGCCGTCGACACCAAGTCCGAGGGCTACTCCGTCGGCCGCAAGCTGGACAAGCTGGGCCTGAAGACCTCCGACACCGCCGAGCTGGCCTTCGTCGACGTCAAGGTGCCCGTCGAGGACCTGCTCGGCGAGGAGAACAAGGGCTTCTACTACCTCGGCCACAACCTGGCCTCCGAGCGCTGGGGCATCGCCTTCGGCGCCTACGCGCAGGCCAAGGCCGCCGTCCGGTTCGCCAAGCAGTACGTGCAGGAGCGCACGGTCTTCGGCAAGCCCGTCGCCCACTTCCAGAACACCAAGTTCGAGCTGGCCGCCTGCCAGGCCGAGGTGGACGCGGCCGAGGCCGTCGCCGACCGCGCGACCGAGGCCCTCGACGCCGGTGAGCTGACCCCCGCCGAGGCCGCCTCCGCCAAGCTGTTCTGCACCGAGGTCGCCCACCGCGTCATCGACCGCTGCCTCCAGCTGCACGGCGGCTACGGCTACATGAACGAGTACCCGATCGCCCGCCTGTACGCGGACAACCGCGTCAACCGCATCTACGGCGGCACCAGCGAGATCATGAAGTCGATCATCGCGAAGGACATGGGCCTGTAGGACCACGGCAATAACTGGCCGGTACAACAGTCCCATGAGCCAGGCACTCCACGATCTCCTCGATCTGCTCGACCTCGAGCAGATCGAGGAGAACATCTTCCGCGGCCGGTCCCGCTCCGCCGTCGTCCCGCGCGTGTTCGGCGGCCAGGTCGCGGCGCAGGCGCTGGTCGCCGCCGGGCGGACCGTCCCCCCGGACCGGCCCGCCCACTCCCTGCACGCGTACTTCCTGCGCACCGGCGATCCGGGCGCGCCCATCGTCTACAACGTCGAGCGCATCCGCGACGGCCGCTCGTTCACCACCCGCCGGGTGGTCGCGGTGCAGCACGGCAGGCCGATCTTCTCGCTGTCGGCGTCCTTCCAGGCGTTCGAGGAGGGGCTCGACCACCAGGTCGTCATGCCGCCGGCGCCGGATCCGGCGACCCTGCCCACCTCCGAGGACCGTCTGCGCGGCTACGGCCACCTGGACCCGGCCGTCGTCGAGCGGTTCCTGGAGGCCCGTCAGGCGATCGACCTGCGCCACGTCGACGAGCCGCCGTACGGGAGGTTCGGCGAGCCGCGGGAGCCGCGCTCGCAGGTGTGGTTCCGCACCAACGGCAAGCTCGCGGACGACGCCTCCCCGGACTCCGTCCCGGCGGACCCCCATCTGCACGTCGTCCTCGCCACGTACGTCTCCGACATGACGCTCCTGGACTCGGTCCTCCTCGCGCACGGCCGCGGCGGCTGGGCGGTCGGGGACGTCGTCGGCGCGTCCCTGGACCACGCCATGTGGTTCCACCGCCCGTTCCGCGCCGACGAGTGGCTGCTGTACGACCAGGAGTCGCCGTCGTCGTCCGGCGGCCGGGGCCTCGGCCAGGGGCGCATCTACACCCGGGACGGGCGGCTCGCGGTCTCGGTGATCCAGGAGGGCGTGGTGCGCGTCCCCCGGTGACGGGCCCGCGCCGGGTGCGCCGTGCGGGTGCGGGTGAGCCGGGCGTTCCCCGGGATGCCGATGTGCTCTCGCGCGACTAGGCTCGTTCACTGAATGCCGCACGCACGGCATGCCCGGCCGGCCGGCTCCCGCACCGAGTGGACCACGGCCCCGGCGATCGCCCGCACATCGCGGCGGGCGGCCTGGAGGCGCCGGCGGTCGAGGCCGTGCTTCCCAGATGAACATGCGGTGACACTCGAAGACCCTGTCGCAATCTCCGCTTGCGGCTGCGGCCATCCATTCCCGCGCCTCCTCACGGACAGCGCGGGAGACGATGGAGTGAGAGGTATTTCCCATGCGAGCACAACGCGCCAAGCGTCTCGCCGCCGTGTCCGCCGCCGGGCTCATGATGGCCGGTGGCATCGCGGCCGGCACCGCGGGCACCGCCTCGGCGAACACCCACGACCGGGACTACAGCCACAGTTATTACTGTGACGACGACTCCTGGTGGGGCGACTGCAACGACTACGGCGACCACGGCCGTGGCGACTACGGGGACCACGACGACGACTACGGCGACCACGACAACGGTGGCTACGGCGACCACGACAACGGTGGCTACGGCGACCACGACAACGGTGGCTACGGCGACCACGACAACGGCGGCTACGGCGACCACGACAACGGCGGTTACGGCGACCACGGTGGCGGCGGCGGTGACCACGGCGGTGGCGGCGGTGACCACGGTGGCGGCGGTGGCGGCCACGGCGGTGGCGGCCACTGAGACAGGGACTGATGCGACTGCGACCCGTACGCGGTGTGGGGGCCCCCGGGGGGGGGCCCCCCCCCCCGCCCCCCCCCCCCCCCCGCCGGGGGGGCCCGCCGACCCCCCCCCCCCCCCCCCCCCCCGGGACCCCGGCCTCGGGGGGGGGGGGGGGGGGCGGGGGGGGGGGGGCCCCCGCTGCGGCGGGGCGGGGGCCGGGCGCCCCCCGCGGGGGGGGGGGGGCGGGGGGGGCCCCCCCCCACCCCGCGTCCCCCCGGCCCACCGGGCCGGGGGGACCGTCCTACGCCAGCCCCGCCCCCGCCAGCAGGTACGCCGTCATCGGGTCGTAGTGGCGCGGGCTGACCACGTGGTCGTCGAGGGGGACCGTCACCTGCACGGTGCCCTCCGCCTCGGCGAGGAACAGCGCCGGGTCGTTGCAGTCGGCGTACCCGACGGAGTCGACGCCGTGCTGACCGGCGTAGCCCGCCCAGCCGTGGTCGGCGACGACCAGGTCGGGCAGCGGCCGGCCCGCGCGCTCCAGGGCGGTCAGGATCGCCTTCATCGGTTCGCCCGAGTGGGTGTGCCAGAGGCTGGCGCCGTGCTCCAGCACCGCCACGTCCGCGAACTGCATGACGTACCCCTCGTCGGTCTGGAGCCCGTCCGGGATGACGACGATCTCGCAGCCGGCCGCGCGCAGGGCGGCGGCGGTGGCGCGGTGGACGTCGAGCAGGCCGCCCGGGTGGCCGGTGGCGAACAGCACCCGCTGCCGGTCCTCGGCCGCCTTGCGCAGCCGTCCCGCGAGGCGGTCCAGCGCGTCGACGGTCAGCTCGGGGTCGATGGTGTCCTGACCGTAGCGGTGCCCGGGGTCGTCGCTGACGCCGACGCGCTCCGCCATCACCGCGAGCACGTCCTGCTCGTCGGTCCAGCGGTCGCCGAGTTCCAGGCCGAGCCAGAAGTTGCGGACACCGTTCGCCAGCTGGCGGTAGTGGGAGAGGTTGTTCTCGCGCGGGGTGGCGACGTCACCCGCGATGCGGGTCCTGACGAGGTGGTCGACGAGCTCGGCGCGGCTGGGTGTCCCGGGTATCGGCATGGTGTCCATTGTGGGGCAGCCGCCTGTGGCCGTCCCCGGTGTCCCGGTCGCTGGGACGGGGGTCACCCGGCCGGCCGGCGCGCCGAACTCACCGTCGTCGCAGGGCGAACCACAGCTCCATCCGCACGTCCGGATCGTCCAGTTCGGCTCCCAGCAGCGCGGCGCAGCGCGTGATCCGCTGGCGCACGGTGTTGCGGTGCACGCCCAGCGCCACCGCCGTCCGGTCCCAGCTGCCGTGCAGCGAGAGCCAGGTGCGCAGGGTGTCGGCGAGGGCCTGGTTCCCCCCGAGGGGGGCGAGCAGCGCACGGGCGTGGGCCTCGGCCTCGTCGGACGGCAGGAGGTCGGCGAGCGCCGGGCGGTCGCCGTCGCGGACCAGGGGCACGCGGGTCGCGCGGGCGCGGGCCAGGGCGCGGGCCGCCCGGGTGTCGGCGGCCGGCCAGTCGGCGGGCCCCGCGGCGGCGCTGACCCCCAGCGTCCACCCGGCCTGCGCGGCCGGCTCCCGGTCGGCCGGGACGAGGACCCGGACGACCCCCTCGGCGAGGTCGACCAGCGGTGACCCGAGGGCGGCGCCCAGCGCGGAGGCGGCCATCGCGTCCGGTGTCCCCTGCGGCTCCGGCCGCCCGTGCACCACCCGCCACCGCTCCCCGCCCAGCAGCGGGGCCACCGCCTCCGGAGCGGCGCCCAGCAGCAGCCGGACGAGGGCGGACGAGCGGGCCGCCTCCGTGCCGCCGTGGTGCTCGCCGGTGAGGAGGGAGAGCAGGACGGCGGCGACGGAGGCGATGGTGTGGTCCCCCGGGTCCCGCCGCGGGGCGGCCACGCCGAGCACGAACCCGTGCCCGGCGCCCAGGGCGTAGGCGGCGAGGTGGACGCCCGCGGGGGTGGTGTCGCTGGCGGTGGCGGAGCCGCGGGCGCCGAGGAGCCGGGCCAGCGCCGACAGCGGTCCGTCCACCGGCTCGCCGGGCTGCCGGCCCGCCTCCGCGATCGCCGCGCCCTCCGGCCCGTACAGCACGGCCCGTCCGTCGAGGTGCCGGGCCAGCCGGCGCAGGACCGAGGGCACCGGGTCCGGGCGGGAGGCGGCGGAGGCGAGGCTCTGCTGGGCCTCCGTCACCCGGCGCAGCTCCGCGTGCCGGGCCTGCGCCATGAGCTGCCAGACCGCGCGGGCCACGGCCGCGAAGGTGGTCCGCGGCGGCACCTCCAGCAGGGGCAGCCCGTGGGCCTCGCAGGCCGCGACCAGCGCCGGCGGCACGGTGTCGTGCACCGGCGCCACCCCGAACCCGAGCGCGGCGCCGCCCGCGGCGACGATCCGGGACACGTAGGCGTCGAAGTAGCCCCCCGGTCCCGGCTCCTCCCGACCGGAGGCACCCTCCTGCGGCCCCGCCGTCCCGGGGATGTGCACCCCCGCGGTCAGCAGCAGCTCGCCGCCCAGCAGGTACGGGTACGGGTCGGCCATCTCCGAGGCGAGCGCCCCGTGGACGACCCGACCGGGGTCGGACGGCCCGGCGAGCCGGCGCAGGGCCAGGTCCTCGCGGGCCAGCAGCGCGGCGAGCGGCACCGCCGGCGTGGGCGGAACGGCGGGATCCGGCACGGTGTGCGTTCCTTCCGTTCCGTACGGCTCCAGTGGAGGAAACGTACACTTCGCAGTCGCTCTCCGGCCACCTAGGGTCGGTGCGGACCGGCAGCCGCGCGGGGACCCGCGGGAGCGCGTCCGGGCATGGGGAGGGCGGACGTCCCCGCGAGCCGCCGGCCTCCCGGCCCCGAGGCATCCCGGTGTCCGCACGGCGCGCCACCGGGAAGCACGCGAAGGAGGCTCCGCACGGCCGCCGACCGCACCGTGATCGCCGCCCGGCGCGAGCGCCTCGCCGGGCGGGACCCGCAGGGCCCCGAACTCGTGTCCGACCCCGCCCCGGCTCCCCAGTAGAGTCGTTCCGGCGGTACAGAGCAGTACATACGCGACGACGCGTAGGAAAGAAGGCAGTTCATGAGCAGCAACGAGACGCCCCGCGGCCCGGTCGACTCCTCGCGGATCCCGCGCTACGCCGGCCCGGCGACCTTCGCCCGGCTGCCCCGCCTGGACGAGGTCCCGCGCGCCGACGTCGCCGTGGTGGGCGTGCCGTTCGACTCGGGCGTCTCGTACCGGCCGGGCGCCCGCTTCGGCGGCAACGCGATCCGCGAGGCGTCCCGGCTGCTGCGCCCGTACAACCCCGCGCAGGACGCCTCCCCCTTCGCCCTCGCCCAGGTCGCGGACGGCGGCGACATCGCCGTGAACCCCTTCGACATCAACGAGGCGGTCGAGACGATCGAGGCGGCCGCCGACGACCTGCTCGGCACGGGCGCCCGCCTGATGACCCTGGGCGGCGACCACACCATCGCCCTCCCGCTGCTGCGCTCGGTCGCGAAGAAGCACGGCCCGGTGGCCCTGCTCCACTTCGACGCCCACCTCGACACCTGGGACACCTACTTCGGCGCCGAGTACACGCACGGCACGCCGTTCCGCCGGGCGGTGGAGGAGGGCATCCTCGACACGGAGGCGCTCTCGCACGTCGGCACCCGCGGCCCGCTCTACGGCAAGCAGGACCTCACCGACGACGAGAAGATGGGCTTCGGCATCGTCACCTCCGCGGACGTCTACCGCCGCGGCGCCGACGAGGTCGCCGACCAGCTGCGCCAGCGCATCGGCGACCGCCCGCTCTACATCTCCATCGACATCGACTGCCTGGACCCGGCGCACGCCCCCGGCACCGGCACCCCCGAGGCCGGCGGCATGACCTCCCGCGAGCTGCTGGAGATCCTGCGCGGCCTCGCCTCCTGCAACCTGGTCTCGGCCGACGTCGTCGAGGTGGCCCCCGCGTACGATCACGCGGAGATCACGTCGGTGGCGGCCTCGCACACGGCGTACGAACTGACCACGATCATGTCCCGGCGGATCGCCGCGGCGCGGGAGGAGAACGAGGGCAAGTGACCCACGACCACGACCTGGTGCTCCGCCCCACCGCCGCGCAGACGGAGGCCGCCCTGAACCCTCCTCCCGGCCGCACCGGCGGGGACCTGGTCGTGGAGACCCTGGCCGGGCTCGGCGCGACGACCGTCTTCGGCCTGCCCGGCCAGCACGCCCTCGGCGTGTTCGACGCGCTGCGCCGCTCGGACCTGCGCTACATCGGCCTGCGGGTGGAGAACAACGCGGGCTTCGCGGCCGACGCCTACGGCCGTGTCACGGGCGAGGCGGCGCCGCTGCTGCTGTCCACGGGCCCGGGAGCGCTGACGTCGCTCGCCGCCCTGCAGGAGGCGGCCGCGGCCAGCGCGCCGGTCCTGGCGATCGGCAGCCAGGTCCCGACGGCCGGGCTGGGCGGCGGACGCCACGGCTACCTGCACGAACTCCCCGACCAGGCGGCCTCCTTCCGGGGCGTCGTCAAGTCCGTCCACACGGTCCGCACCCAGTCCCAGATCCCCTCCGCGCTCGCCGAGGCCTGGAAGTCGGCGCTGACGGCCCCGCCCGGGCCGGTCTGGGTGGAGATCCCGCAGGACGTGCTGCTCGCGCCGACGGCGATCCCGGTGGTGACGGCGCCGGACGCCACCCCGGAGGAACTGCCCCCGCGCCCCGAACTGACGGCGGTGGCCGCGGACCTGCTGTCCCGGGCGGCCCGGCCGGCGATCATCGCGGGCGGGGGAGTGGTCCGCGCCGACGCGTCGAAGAAGCTCCGCCGGCTGGCGGAGCTGCTCCGGGCCCCCGTCGTGACGACCTTCGGCGGCAAGGGCGCGTTCCCGTGGAACCACCCGCTCTCGCTCCAGTCCTGGCTGGAGGACCGCCACACGACGGACTTCCTGGAGGACGCCGACGTCCTGCTGGTCGTCGGCTCCGGGCTGGGCGAACTCTCCTCGAACTACCACACGTTCACGCCGCGGGGCCGGGTCGTGCAGATCGAGGCGGACCTCGGCAAGCTGGAGTCGAACCACCCGGCCCTGGGCATCCACGCGGACGCCCGCCTCGCCCTCCAGGCGCTGCTGGAGACCGTGGAACCGCGGCAGGACGAGACGGCGCCGGACCGCGTCCGCGACCTCCTCGACCGCGTCCGCGCGCGCATCGCCGCCCAGGACCTGACCCTGGAACAGGACCTGCTGGCGTCGGTCCGCAGGGCGCTCCCGGCGGGCTCCCCCTCCTTCTGGGACATGACGATCCTGGCCTACTGGGCCTGGTCCGCCTTCGACGCGAAGGCGCCGAACACCATGCACTCCGCGCAGGGCGCCGGCGGCCTCGGCTACGCCTTCCCGGCGGCGCTGGGCGCGGCGGCCGCGGACCCCACCCGCCCGGTCCTGGCGGTCTCCGGCGACGGCGGCGCCCTCTACTCGATCGCCGAACTGGCCACGGCCCGCCAGTACGACCTGAACGTCACCTGGCTCATCGTCGACGACGGCGGCTACGGCATCCTGCGCGAGTACATGACGGACGCCTTCGGCCGGGCGACGGGCACGGAACTGGCCGGCCCGGATTTCGTGGCCCTGGCCGAGTCCTTCGGCGTCCCGGGCGTGCGGACGTCCACGGAGACCCTGGAGGCCGACCTGGCGAAGGCGCTGGCGTCCCCCGGCCCCTCGGTGGTGGTCCTCCCGGCGAGGTTGCGGATGTTCGCCCCGACCCACCTGGGCTCGGACTGATCACCCGATCGACTGTTCGCGGCGACCTCCACGGGATATGTTCCGTGAGGTCGCAGGCGTCACGGCCGGGCCGGTGTCAGATGCGGCCACTACCCTGAGCCGGAGAGGAGGACAGCGTGCTGCTGAGGTTCCGCGTCGCGAACGTACGGTCCCTGCGAGACGAGCAGGAGCTGTCCTTCGTCGCGCCCGGCGACGAGCAGGGCGGGTCGGCGAACCCGGTGGATCTCGCGGGCGGCGGATCCGTCTCCGTCTTCCCGCTGATCGGCATTTTCGGGGCCAACGCCTCCGGTAAGTCAAACGTGCTGACCGCGATGACGGACATGCGCAACGCGGTCCTCAACTCCTATGCGCACTGGGCCTCCTACGACGGCATCCCGCGCCAGGTCTTCTCCCTGGACCCCAAGAGCGAGAGCGAACCCTCCTTCTTCGAGGTCGACGTCGTCATCGACGGGGTCCGCTGGACGTACGGCTTCGAGCTCGGCGCCAAGCGCGTCGAGTCCGAGTGGCTGCACAGCTACCCGCGCGGTCGCCGTCAGGAATGGCTCGACCGCGACGCCTCCCGGCCGGACGTCTTCAAGTGGCCCGGCGGACGCGTCAAGGACCGGGCCCAGCTCGTACGGCGCACGCGGCCGAACGCACTGCTGCTCTCCACGGCCGGCACGGACAACCACCCGCAGCTCTCTCCCCTCTTCCACTGGTTCCGCCGCAACTTCTGGATGATCAGCCCGGAGGTCGAGCGGGACGAGCGCGCGCGGTACACCACGAAGGAACTGTCCGGCCCGAGAGCCACCAGGATCCAGGAGCTGTTGAGGGTCGCCGACCTCGGTATCACCGGAGCGACGGTCGTCCAGGACGGCCCGGGCCAGGACACGGTGAAGCTGACGCACCACTCGGCTGCCGGGGACGTGTCCTTCGACTGGCAGGAAGAGTCCTACGGCACCCGGTCCTGGTTCGCCCTCCTGGGCCCACTGCTCCTCGCCCTCGACGAAGGTGCGGTCCTCCTCGTCGACGAACTCGACGCCAGCCTGCACTCCCGCTTCGCGGCCGAAGTCGTCCGGCTCTTCCACGACCCGTACGCGAATCCCAAGGGTGCCCAGCTGGTCTTCACGTCGCACGACGCGACGGTGCTCACCACCCCGAGCGGCGAGCGGCTCCTCGATCCGGCGCAGGTGTGGCTGACGGAGAAGGACAAGGACGGGGCGACCGAGCTGTATCCGCTCACCGACGCGGAGCCGGGCGAGGACGAGGATCTCACGCAGTCCTATCTCGCGGGGGCCTTCGGCGGGGTTCCGGCCCTTCTGGAGGGGCAGATCGCGCGGCGGCTGCTCGTGGCGCGTGAGGCGGGCACGTACGACGGGACAGGCGAGCGAGCAGACCGGGTGGAGCGCGACTGATGGGGCGGGCGCAGAAGGGCAAGGACTCGTGGGAGCGTCCGGTCCGGCAGGGCGGACAGCGCAAGCGCCAAGTCTTCGTCTTCACCGAGGGCAAGGTGACCGAGCCCTCGTACCTCGACATCCTCAAGGACCAGGGCGTCCCGCTGGCCGACGAGGTCCCGGTGGAGATGCACATCGCCAACCGCAGGGCCGACAGCGGGCGCAAGCCGCTCGACTTAGTCGAGCAGGCGATCAGACTGAAGCGCGAAGAGGACCGCAAGGCGAAGCGGGCCAAGCTGGAGTCAAAGTACCTGCCTCAGGTCTGGTGTCTCTTCGACCACGACAACTACAAGTACGTCCGTGACGCGCTGAAGCAGGCGGAGAAGGCGGGCATCGGCGTCGCCTTCTCGCATCCGTGCTTCGAGGTGTGGCGTCTCGCGCACTACAAGCCGGTCAGCGGCTCGTTCGCCGGGGTGTGCGACGGGGCGGCCGAGCGGCTCCCGTTCCAGCGGGGCTCCCAGGACGCCGCGACTCCCAAGGTCGTCCTGCCGCACCAGATCCTGGGCCGCTACAAGACGGCGCGGAAGAACGCCGAGCGGATGAACGGCCAGCACGCGGCGCATGTGGACAAGTGGGACAGGGACCCTTACACGGACGTGCACGAGTTCGTGGAGAAGGCGCTGCACATCGACAGCTACTGACCCCTCTCGGCCATGGTCACATGCGCCGATTTCGGCAGGACCCGAGCGGGGTCATAGGGTCTCTCCGTCATCTCAGGTCGGGTCATAGGGAGTCGTACGTGGCCAAGCTCACGCTCGCCCAGCTGGAACGGCATCTGTGGGCCGCCGCGGACATCCTGCGCGGCACGATGGACGCCTCCGAGTACAAGGACTACATCTTCGGGCTGCTCTTCCTGAAGCGGGCCAACGACGAGTTCGAGGCGGCCAGGGAACGCATCAGGCGGTACGCCGTCGAGGAACTGAAGCTCGCCGAGGAGGACGTTCCCGGTTACCTGGAGCAGCCGGGCCCCTACCGCAAGCGCGATGTGCTGTACGTGCCGGAGGAGGCTCGTTGGACCAAGGTCTCCGCCGCCACCCACAACATCAACGAGATGACCCTGCGTCCCGCGCTGCAAGCGCTCGAGGGGCAGAACAGCAAGCTCAAGGGCCTCTTCGACCACCTCGACTTCAACCGCATCGGCGGATCGGGTGCCGCGTCGGGTGCGGCCAAGCTCGCCGACCAGCGCCTGAAGCTCCTCATCGCGCACTTCGGGCGGATCCGGCTGCGCACGGAGGACTTCGAGTTCCCCGACCTGATCGGCGCCGCCTACGAGTACCTGATCAAGGAGTTCGCGGACTCGGCCGGACGCAAGGGCGGCGAGTTCTACACCCCGCGCGCCGTGGTCCGCATGATGGTCGAGCTCCTCGCCCCCACCGAGAACATGAGGATCTACGACCCGTGCGTCGGCTCGGGCGGCATGCTCATCCACGCGGCGGAGTACGTGGAGGAGCACGGCGGCGACACGTCGTCGATGTTCTTCGCCGGCCAGGACGCCAACTCCGGCTCCTGGATCATGTCGACGATGAACATGGTCCTGCACGGGGTGCGCCGCTTCGACCTGGCCACCGGGGACACGCTCTCGCAGCCGGCGCACGTGCCGCGCTCGGACGAGGACCGGTTCGACGGGGTGCTCAGCAATCCCCCGTTCTCCCTGGACTACAGCCTCGCGGACCTGGCGCACCCGGCGGAGCGCGCCAAGTACGGGGCGACGAGCGAGCGCGGCAAGGCCGACCTGATGTTCCTCCAGCACATGCTGTGGGAGGCCAAGCGGGAGGGCTCCCGCGGCGGCATGGTGATCACGGTCATGCCGCACGGGGTGCTGTTCCGCGGCGGCGGTGAGAAGACGATCCGTACGGAGCTGCTGGAGAAGGACGCCGTCGAGGCGGTCATCGGCCTCGCCCCGAACCTCTTCTACGGGACCGGCATCCCCGCCTGCATCCTGGTGCTCCGCCCGCCGGGCCGGAAGGACCGGGCGCGGGAGGGCAAGGTGCTGTTCATCAACGCCGACCGCGAGTTCCACGCGGAGCGGGCGCAGAACATTCTGCTCCCCGAGCACGCCGAGAAGATCGTCTCGACGTTCCACGCGTACGAGGAGGTGCCCGGCTTCTCGCGGATCGTGACCCGCGAGGAACTCGCCGCCAACGACGACAACCTCAACATCCGCCGGTACGTCGACAACACACCGCCGCCCGAGCCGCAGGACGTGCGGGCACACCTGGTGGGCGGGGTGCCGCGTACGGAGATCGAGGCGAAGCAGCCGCTGCTCGACTCGTACGGGATCGGGGTGACCGACCTGTTCGTGGAGCGGGAGCCTGCGGACCCGGCGTACGTCGACTTCCGGGACGAGGCGGCGGGCGGCCGTCCCGAGCTGGGCGAGCTGGCCCGGCCCCGGGAGGAGGCGCTGCGGGCGGAGTTCGGCAAGTGGTGGGAGGAGGAGGCCGCCCGTCGACTGGAGGCGGTGGCGGCCACGCCCGAAGCTCTCGCTTCGTCCACGTCCTCCGAGCGCAAGGCCGCGTTGATGGCGGTGCGGGGGCAGCTGATGAAGTCGTTCGGGGAGCGGCTTGGCCGGGTCGGGTTGCTGGACCGGTATGCGCTGACAGGGGCGGTCGCAGGTTGGTGGTACGAGGCGAAGTACGACCTGCTTGCGCTGTCGGAGAACGGGTTCGGGGGTGTCGTCGACGGGTGGGTCGAGAACGTCGACACGATGCTCTCGCCTGAACAGGACGCACGGACGAAGAAGCTGCGGACGCGGTCGGCGGCGGAGCGGCGACAGGCGTACGACCACAAGGTGGTCGCCGCGATTGCTCCCGGGTTCCTGGAGGAACTGGCGGAGGCGGACGCGCGCAAGGCGGAGGCGGACGCGCGGTTCAAGGAGCTGAACGCGCGGCTTTCCGGGGGCGGGGAGGAGCCGGAGGCTGACGGTGAGCCGGTCGACGGTGAGGCCGATTCGGAGGAAGCCGCTCTGAGTGTGGAGGAGTTGGCCGAGCTCACGGCTGAGCTGGCGCGGGTGAAGAAGGCCCGCACGAAGGCGGGCGCGGACATCAAACGCCTTGAGGCTGACTTCCACCGGTATCCGTACCCGAGCGACCCGCCGACGCTGGGGGAGGAGCCGCCGCGGTTGTTCAGGGCGCGTGAGGAGTTGGACGCGGAGGGGGAGCGCCGGGTGGTGTTGGACCTGCTGCGGGACGACTTGGCGGCGAAGTTGGATGGGCATGTGGTGCGGTGGCAGCGGGAGCTGGTGGCGTCTTACGAGACGTGGGAGCAGAAGTACGCCGTTTCGTTGGCGGAGATTCGGGCGGGGCGGGAATCGGTGGCCAAAAGGCTTGATGGTTTTTTGAGAGGGCTCGGCTATGACAGGTGATGGGTGGCCGATCGAGTCGCTGAGCTACCTGCTGGATGGGATTGAGGCAGGTAAGAGTCCTGACTTGCCTGATTCGCCCGCAGGTTTTGGGGAATGGGGAGTTCTCAAGGTTAGCGCTGTCCATCATTCAGGATTTCGGGCTGAAGAGAATAAGCGAGTCGAAACCCCCAGTATCGTCGATCCGCGCTACCAGGTCAACTCTGGCGATCTGCTCATCTCGCGTGCTAATACTCCTGAACTGGTTGGCTTGGCATGTATCGTTCCTGAGTTGTCGGCTAGGCTGCTGCTGTCGGACAAGACGCTGCGCTTGAAAGTTAATCCGGCTCGCGCCCTAGCTGAGTATGTAAATGCCTGCTTGGCGAGTCCTGGGGTGCGGCGCCAGATCGTCAACGCTGCTTCCGGCAGTAGTCGCAGCATGCAGAATATCGGGCAGAAGGCGATCGAGCGACTGAGATTGCCGGTGCCGCCGATTGAAGAGCAGCGACGGATTGTTGACGTGATCTACAGCGTCGCTGAGCTAGAGCGCGGAATCGAGACGTCGATCGCCAAGACTCGCCTGGTCCGTAAGGAGGTTGCCCGCCGCGTTCTGCTAGGAGGTAACCGGCCCCTTCGGAAAATCAAGGACGTGGGCACGGTCTCCTCCGGTAACACTCCTTCCCGAGCGCGACGGGATTTTTGGGAGGGGGGTGACGTGCCGTGGGTAAGGACGGGGGAGATCGACTTCAATGTGATCACTGAAACCGGCGAGCACGTTACGCGGAAGGCGGTCCGCGAGGCCGGTCTGCGTGTCTATCCACAGGGAACCGTGTTGCTGGCGATGTACGGAGATGGCGCGACTCGCGGGCGCGTTGGCTCTCTTGGTGTCGAAGCTACAATCAATCAGGCGGCAGCAGCGATTGTTTGCGATCCCCTTCAGGTCGATCACCGCTACCTGTACTACTTTCTTGAAACGCAGTACACGGAGATCCGCAATATCGGCCAAGGGTCGAATAGGTCAAATTTGAATGGCGCTTTGGTGGGGGCTATAGAAATCCCTCTGCCGTCGGTGGAAGAGCAGCGGGAACTTGTTATCTCGCTTGAGGCATTTGATGGCAAGGTGCAGGCTGATCGCGCAGAGTTGGCAAAGCTCCGCGAGCTCAAACGGGGGCTTGTCGATGACCTGTTGTCGGGGCGGGTCGCGGTGCCTGCCGTGGCGGCCTGAGTGAACGACGTCTGGCCCGCGCCACGTGGTGCGGGCCAGACGAATCGTAGTGGGGCGCGGTCAGGCGGAGAGGCTTCCGTTCTTGACCGCTGCGACGAACGATGCCCAGCCACTCGTCGGAAAGACCAACGCGGGACCGTGCGCATTCTTGGAGTCCCGTATGGGGACCCCCGACGGGTAGCTGTCCAGTACCTCTACGCAACTGCCACCTTCGCTGTTGCTGTATGAGGACTTGCGCCAGCCTGCAAACTGTGCGGAGTCCGGGATATTGTGGTTAGTCATGGTGTCCGTAGTCCTTTGTGATTGCTCTCAGTAGAGCCAGCGACTCCTTCAGCGGCAGTGCGTCGCTCAGTGCGAGATCGTATAGACCCTGAAGTTCCTGGACCATGGACGGGGAGTCGTAAATCCGTCCCATCCGCAGACCTTCGCCATACGCCACAGGGGGTTGGTCCTCGAACCAGAGCAGAGACAGCATGCCGTCCATCAGGGGATGGAAGCCCAGGCCGAACGGCAACACGTGCAGGCGGATCCTCCGAGCGTCAGTCAGCTGAACCATGTGCATGACCTGTTCCGCCATGACCTCCGGCCCGCCCACTACCCGCCGCAGCACCGCCTCATCCAGCAGAGCCCACACTACGGGCGTCACCGGGTCCTCCAGGATCTTCGCCCGCTCAAGGCGTGTGACAACGAGCCTGTCACATTCCGTTTCACCCACCGGAGGGAACGACGTGCTCAGAACCGCACGTGCGTACCTCTCCGTCTGGAGGATGCCGGGGATGAACGACAGGGCGAACTCCCGGATCATCGTCGCCTGCTGTTCGAGCTGAAGGGCAGCCTCGAAGTACCCCGCGACAGCGGTGTCCTCGTCCGGCAGGAAGCTGCTCAGCACATCGCCCGTGTTCAGCGCCCTGTCGAGGCGCCTCGCGTCCTCCTTGGACGGGGTGCGCCGGCCCGCCTCGATGTGCGCGATGTGCGAACGCGTCATGACGGCGGCCGTCGCCAGCTCCTGTTGCGTCAGCCCGGCCGCCTCGCGCTGCGCCTTCAACCACTCCCCATAGATGTTGCTCATCGTCAGCTCCCGTGTGACAGATGCGTTGTCACATCCGACCCTCTGGCGAGCCTAGCCCTGCCGGTCTCACTCTGTGAGTGGATCGCTACACAGCGACGTCCATGCACGTCGACCTGCCCTCGGGCACGGAAGACCCCCGCGACCGCTACCGACGGCCCGGGGGCATGGCCCTCAACCGCATCGGAGTTGAAGACGTGTTGAACCGTATCGCCTGCCTCCTTGAGCCGCTGCTGCGGCTCCTGTGGCCCGCCTCCGGACGGCACCGGCACCGGAACCGGAACCGGCACCGCGCCGGGGAAGGGGCACGGCTCACCCCCGTGTCGGCCGCCCTCGTCACACCCGGTCGCCGCCCCTCCCCGCACGCGGCCCTCCTCCGCGGCGAGGACTCCCGACTCGTCCGCCCCTACCTCCTCGCCCACGAACAACGCGCGCAGGCCAGGCAGCAGCGCGCTCGTCGGCGGACTCTCTGGCTCGCCGTGCACGGCGTCGACGTAGGACCACGGCGCATCCACGGCGTCGACGTGGGCTCGCGCCGGCCTCGCGGCACCGAGGTGGCCGCCGCGTGATCTACGAGAGCCACGACGCCGCCGCCACGGTCAGCCGACCGCGCCTCCTCCCCTGGTCCAACCTCGAAGGCAACCCCTGCTACCTCATCACCGGCGCCACCGGCACCGGTCATCTCTCCCGCATCGCCGACAACGTCGAAACCGTCCAGCTCGACATGGCCGACGACCTCCTCGACCACGCCGCCGATCTCCTCGGTGACGACAAGGCCACCGCGCCTCAGCTCCGATTCCTCGCCGCCCGATTGACCGAATCGCTGCGCGACGTGCACCGCATCGCGCGCAGCAGGGGCGACCGCCTCTCCGTCCCCGATGACTACGAGGTTCGCGGGGAGGACCCCGGCACCTGATCCGCGCCCCGCCGAGCGTGCGGACTTACCGGCCACAGAGTTTCGTACGTCCGCATGTTCAGCCATGTCCTCCGTCCGGCTGTCTTCCCCTCACCCCACCCCCTGGGCGCAGAATGGATCTCCAGGGCACAGAGGGACGCATGGGGAGGCGCGGGCCGTGGTGGTGCACGTCGAGCGGGACGAGGTGGAGCGGCCGTTCGTCGCGCAGTTGGAGGCCATGGGGTGGACGCACATCCCGGGCGTGGAGTTGGACACGCTGGACGCGACGGTCCCGTTACTCGTCGACCAGCTCGGGCCCGCGCTGCGACGGATCAACCTCCGGGGCGGTGACGGTCGGCCCTGGATGGGCGAGGACGACATCCGGCGGGCGGTCGGCGAGCTCGCCTCCCTCTCGCTCGGCAAGGGCGTCGTGGAGGCGAACCTCGCCGCCACCGACATGCTGCTCCACGGCTGGACGCTGCCCTCGCCCTCCGTCGCGCACGGCGGTCCGTCCGCCACCGTCCAGTACGTCGAGTGGCATCCGGACCTCGTCACGCGCAACACCTTCACCGTCGTCGACCAGCTCCGCGTGCGCAGCCGCTCCGGCGAGCTGTCGATACTCGACCTCGTCCTCTTCGTGAACGGCATCCCGCTCGTCGCCGTCGAGTGCAAGAGCCCCGATCTCGCCGAGCCCGTCCGCAGTGCCGTGCTCGATCTCCGGCACTACGCCGGGAATCCCGTTCTGGACCTCGACGCCACCGGTGCTCCGGTCCCCGCCGGTGTGCCGGAGCTGTTCCGGACCGTGCAGCTCCTCGTGGCCGCGACCGGAGAGGCCGCCCACCTGGGTACCGTCACCTCCGAGCCCGAGCACTTCCACCCGTGGCGCAGCGTCGAACCGGAGGAAGAGAGCACGCTGCGGCGGGAGCTGCGCACCGCCGGGCTGCTCGCGGACGGCGCCGACCCGGCCGCGCCCGCGCCGCTCGGCGAGCAGCAGAAGCTCGTCGGTGTGGTTCTGCGGCCGGCCGCCCTGCTCAACGTCGTACGGCACTACGTGATCCCGATGGCCGTCGAGTCGGGGGCGGACGGCGGGGCCGTGCGGACCGTGAAGGCCGTCGCCCGGCACCAGCAGTACCGGGCCGCCGAGAAGGCCGTACGCAGACTGCTGACCGGACGGGCCCGTGCCGGGCGGGACACCGAGGACGAGCGCGGCGGTGTCATCTGGCACACGCAGGGTTCCGGCAAATCTCTGACCATGACGTTCCTGGTGCGGCGCGTGCACCTGCACCCTCGGCTCAGTGAGTTCATGGTGGTGGTGGTCACCGACCGCACCCAGTTGCAGACCCAGCTGTCGCGGACGCTGAAGCTCAGCGAGTCCGACGTCGAGACGGCGAAGACCCGGACGCAGATGGAGGGGCTGCTGCGTGACGGCGGGCGGCGCGTCGTCTTCGGCATGATCCAGAAGTACGGGACGGGCTTCACCTTCGCCGGGGACGCGGAAGGCAGCGGGGACGACCGGGATCTGACGGGAGAGGGAGCGGGCCGGAGTGAGGAAGAAAGCCCCGGCCCGGTCCCGGACTTCCCCGAGTGCAACACCTCACCGGACATCCTCGTCCTCGTCGACGAGGCACACCGCTCCCACACCAGCGTCCTGCACGCCGCCCTGCGCAAGGCGATCCCGAACGCCGCCAAGATCGGGTTCACGGGCACGCCGATCATCACCGGGCGCGAGGAGGACACACGCCGGATCTTCGGGCGGGGAGACTCCCCGCGGGGCTTCCTCGACGAGTACCGGATGGAGGACGCCGAGCGTGACGGCGTCGTCGTCCGCATCCGCTACGAGGGACGGACCGGGGAGGGCGAGGTCCGTGACGGGGAGGTCCTCGACAGGGGGTTCGACGACCTCGTCCGGGACCGCACCCCCGAGGAGCGGGCCGCGCTGCTCAAGCGGTGGCCCACCGAACGGGACGTCGCCGAGTCCGTTCCCATGATCGAGGCGAAGGCCGAGGACATGCTGGAGCACTGGGTGACCACCGTGCTGCCCGGCGGCTTCAAGGCACAGGTCGCGGCCGTCAGCCGGAAGGCGGCCGTGCAGTACCACCACGCCCTGCGCAAAGCCCGTGACGAACTGCTGGCGGAACTGGCCGAGTTCGCCCCTGAGTCGGTGACGGGGACACCGCTGGAGAAGCTGTCCGCCAGACAGCGTTACCTCCACCAGGCCTACCGGTTCCGGGCGCTGCTGCGGCGGATCGACTTCGTGCCCGTCATCTCCCCGGGTGCCGGCCACAAGCGCGGGGAATGGCGGGAGTGGACCGACGCCGGCCGCCAGGAGGCGTACACCGAGCGCTTCCAGAAGGCCTTCCCCGAGCTGGCGCCCGATCCGGAGTGGGTCGCGGTGACCCCCTTCAACCCACCGCAGACTCCGCCCCCTCCCACCGATCCCTCCGGCGGTATGAACACCCCGTGGTCCGAGGCCGCGAACAGCGGGCCGCCGCCGCTCCCCACCTCGGTGCCCGACCCCGTGCACCCCGACAGCCCCATCGCGTTCCTGATCGTGAAGTCCATGCTGCTCACGGGATTCGACGCCCCGCGTGAACAGGTGCTCTACCTGGACCGGCCGATCCGGGACGCCGAGCTGCTCCAGGCCGTCGCGCGGGTCAACCGCACCTCGCCCGGCAAGGAAGTCGGTTACGTCGTCGACTACTACGGCGTCTTCGAGCACCTCTCCAGTGCACTCGCCGGGTACCGGAACGCCGATGTCACCGACACCATGCGCGATCTGTCCTACGAGGTGGGCAAGCTCGGGCCCGCCGCCCAGGAGGTCCGTGACTTCCTGCGGCGCAACGGCATCGACGACGCGCAGCTCGACCAGCTCGCCAAGCTGGGGCCCGCGGCCCTCGCCCTGCAACCCGAAGACCTGCGGTTCGGCTTCGACGAGGTGCTGCACGCGTTCCTCGCCACCCTCGAACGCGTCCTCCCGCACGAGGACGCCCTCGACTATGTGGCGGACGCCCGGCGCTGGAGCCTGCTCCAGAAGCGAGTGCGGCGGCTGTGCCGGGACGCCGAGGGCGGCACCTTCACGCTGCGCCGGTACGGGCGCAAGGTCCGGGCGATGATCGCCGACCACCTCGAAGGGCCGGAGATCGACCAGGTCATCCCGCCGGTCTCGCTCACCGCCCTCACCTTCGACGACGCCGTGCGGCGGCTGCCGCCGCAGGAGGCGGCGGCGGAGATGGGCCACGCGCTCCGCTTCCACCTGGAGGAGCGGACGAAGCGGGAGGACCCCGCGAAGTACGAGCGGCTCTCCAAGCGCCTGGAGGAGATCCTGCGCACGATGCCGGGTCGCTTCGAGGAGCAGATCGAGGAGTTCGGCCCGCTGATCGAGGAGGCCAGGCAGGAGCAGGAGGAGTCGCCGGAACTCGCCGGTCTCACGCCGCTCGAACAGCGGGCGTACCGACTCGTGGAACAGATCCTGGAGGACACACCCGGGATCAGCCTCGCCGACGGCGGCGACATCAGGCGGCTCACGGGCAAGGTGTGTGACGTGGCCACCAGCGTCATGGCCCGGGCGTCGTACCAGGGGCAGCACCAGGACATCAACGCGCTGGCCGGAGACCTTCAGGACGTCCTGCTCAGTGGTCACGTCCGGCCCGTGAAGGGGGACTGGGAGTCGTTGGAGAACGCGGCCCAGCGCCTGGCGACCTTCGCGCAGAACAACCTGGGACAGTTCCGGAGCAGGGCGAGGGGAGAATAGGCGGGTGACCGCGCCGGCCGATCCCTCGACGTACCCCGCCCCCGAAGAACTCCTCACCGTGGACGGGCTGTCCCTGCGGGTGCGTGCCAGTGCCCGCAGGAAACGGTTCGCACTGACCGTCGAGACCGACGCGACCCTCACCCTGCACACCCCGGCCGGGCGCTCGACGGCCGAGGCGGAGCAGTTCGTCCGCGCGCACCGGGACTGGCTGCTGACCAAGCGGCGAGAGCGGGAGCGCACACGCCCGCTCAGCCCCGTCAAGCGGCTCGCCGACGGAGAGGTCTTCCGCTACCTGGGGAGGACGTACCGGCTGGCCGTGTCCGGTGAGGAGGGGGCGGGCGGAGAAGTCCGGCTGATCGCGGGGCGCCTCGTCATGGGCCCGGATCTGGCGGCGGAGCCGCAGGCGGGCCGGGCGGCGCTGGTCGACTGGTACTGCCGGGCCGGCCGGAACTGGACGGGACACCGGCTTCAACCCTGGGCCGCCCGCCTGGGCGTGACCGAGCCTGAACTCGACGTGCGGGACCTGGGGGACCGATGGGGTTCGTACCGGCCACCGCAGGCCGGGGCGGGCGCCAAGGGTCTGATGAGTCTGGGGTGGCCGCTCTTCCAGCTGCCCATGCACCTGATCGACTACGTCATCGCCCACGAACTGGCCCACGTGAAGGTGTCCGGGCACCGGGAGGACTTCTGGCGGCTGCTGCGGACCGCGCTGCCCGAGTACGAGGAGCGGCGGGCGGACCTCGACGAGCTGGGGCGGCGGCTCTGGATGGGCGATGTCCGGTAGGCTGGGCTGGACTCCCTCTGCGAAAGGGGGAGTCCAGCCGCAGTAACGCCTACCAGATCGCCTCGACCCACTCCGGGTGGTCGATGAACGGGTTGCGGTTGTGCTGGTAGGTGTCGTAGATGACCTGGTTGCGGCGCTCCTCGAAGGCGCTCGGCGGGTCCGCCTCGTTCCACGCCTTGAGGATGGACAGCTTGCCGATGTACGGGTTGCTGCCGTTGTTGACCTTCTCGTTGGGCTCCAGGTCGGCGAAGCCGTCGCCGCCGTCGTAGCGCACGGCCATGTAGAGGATCATGCGGGCCACGTCGCCCCGGTCCGCGGCGCGCGGCGCGAAGGAGTCGGAGTCGACGGTGCTGCCGCCGCCGTTGGTGACCGCGCTGCCGCCGTTGTCGAAGTCCAGGTTGCCGCGGGTGCTGTTGACCTGGACGTCGCAGGCGCGCAGGTGGTGCAGGTCCGTGCCGGGGCCGGTCACCTCGCCGAAGTCGCCGTGGGACTTGGCCCAGGTGTGCTCCCGGTTCCAGTCGCCGACGTCACCGCCGTTGAGGGACTTGCTGCGCGAGACGCCGCTGTACAGCAGGAGCACGTTGCTGCTGTTGTTCGGGTCCTGGTCGGTGACCTTCAGGGCCTCCCAGACCGCGGAGTACGAGATCTTCGACTGGCTGCTGATGATCGTGTGCAGGGAGGACTTCAGGCTCGCGCCCGTCTTGCCGACCGCGTTCTTGTAGTACGTCGAGTCGTAGGCCGTCGTGGTCGCCGCGGCGGGGGTCGCGGTGAGGGCGGGGGCGGTGAGGCCGACCAGGACGGCGGCGGTGGTGAGCGCCACCGACTTCCATCGGCGTATGCGTGTCGCCAACATGTGGGGTTCCGATCTACGCGGGTTGATTGGAGGCGGCACCGGTGAGAGTGACATGGACATGAGGCCTTGTAAATGGATGGCGCGTGTCCATCGGATGACGGCAAACGGCAAATCACTCCTTGTCCACGCGAGTTGACGGACCGGAAGGCCGGAACGGCCCCCGACCGCAGGGTCGGGGGCCGTTCCGGGCCGTACGGACGCGCCCGCGTCAGCTGACGTCCGACGGGTCCAGCCGGTAGACCGTCGACGTCGACTGCCCGCTCCGCGACGAGGCGTCCGCGTCGGAGGAGGACGCCTCGGACGACGGGTCCGCCGAGGCGTCCGCCGACGTGTCCGTCGAAGAGGCCGACGTCGAGCTGTAGTCGCTCTCCCGCACCGCCGTCCCGTTCTCCTGCACCCACTCCGTCACCTCGGAGCTGACGCCGGACCCGCCGCCCATGCCGCCGCCACCGATCTGGAGGTAGTGCAGCTCGCCCTTCCTCACCAGCTCCTTGAGCCGGGCCAGGGTCATGGCGTTGTCGCTGCCGGACCAGCCCCACATGGAGATGACCGGCTCGCCGCTGCTGAGGATGAGCTGTGCGGCGCTCTGCGAACTGGACACCGCCAGCAGCCACGTGGCGCCGTCCTGGTGCTTCTTCAGGTAGGCGATGAGCTCGCTGCTCGCGCCGCCCGTGCCCCCGCCCGTGCCGCCACCGCCGGCGCCGCCGGGCGCGGTGCCGCCGTCCTGCGCGGCCGTACCGCCGCTCTCACCGGTACCGCCGTTCTCGCCGGGCGGCGTACCGCCCGCCTGGCCCGTGCCGTCCGGCGCCTGCCCGTCCGGCAGCTCGCCGGTGCCACCGCCCGGCGGCATCCGGCCGCCGTCCTGCGCGCTGCCGCCGGGGAAGCCGCCCCCGGCCTGGCCACCGGCCTGGCCGTTCCCGCCGTCCTGCGTGCTGCCGCCGGGGCCGTCGCTGTCGCCGCCCGGGAACCCGCCCCGGCCGCCGGCGCCGCCGGGACCGCCCCCGAAGCCGCCGCTGCCCGTCGTGGGCCCGGCCGTCGGGTTCGTCCCGCCCATGCCGCCGCCGGAGCCGGACGGCACCGACCAGGCGTAGGCCGCCGGACCCGCCACCGCCGCGACGATCGCCGCCGCCACCGAGGCGGCCAGCAGCCGGGCCTTGTCGCCGGAGCGAAAGACGAACAGGCCCACGACGGCGAGCGCCATCACCGCGCCGATCGCCGGCCACAGCCAGGTGTTCCAGCCCGACGCCCGGCGCAGCAGCACGATCGCCCAGAGGGCGGTGACGCCGAGGGCGAGCGGCAGCACCCACGCCCACCGCCGGTCGGCGCGGAACGCGCGCAGCAGCATCAGGCCGCCGCCCGCGCACAGGGCCGCGATGCCCGGCGCGAGCGCGGTCGTGTAGTAGGGGTGCATGGTGCCCTCGGCCATGCTGAAGGTCAGGTAGTGCAGCACCGTCCAGCCGCCCCACAGCACCAGCGCGGCGCGGGCGGGGTCGGTGCGCGGGGCCCGGCGGCCGCGCAGGACCAGGCCGGCCACCAGGGCGATGCCCGCGAAGGGCAGCAGCCAGGAGATCTGGCCGCCGAGGACGTCGTTGAACATCCGGCCGATGCCGGCGGTCCCGGAGAAGCCGCCGCCCCCGCCTCCGCCGCCCCCACCGTTGCCCTCGCCGCCGAAGACCCGGCCGAGGCCGTTGTAGCCCATGATCAGGTTCCAGGCGGTGCCGTCGGTCGAGCCGCCGATGTAGGGCCGCTCGGAGGCCGGCACGAGCGAGACCGCCGCCGCCCACCAGAAGCTGCTGACCGCCAGCACCACGCCCGCGAGCAGCAGGTCGACGATCCGCTTCACCCAGGCCGGCCGGGCCGCGTACAGGTAGACCACGAAGACGGCCGGCAGCGGGATGTAGCCCTGGAGCATCTTGGTGTTGAAGGCGAGGCCGAAGCAGGCCGCCGAGCCCAGCAGCGGCAGCAGCCTGCCGTCCCGCACCGCCCGCAGCGCGAGCGCCGCGCCCGCCACCATGAGGAACACCAGCAGCGTGTCGGGGTTGTTGTCCCGGTTGATGGCCACCGTGATCGGGGTCAGCGCGAGCACCAGCGCGGCGACCGCCGCCGCGCCGTGGCCCCACACCCGCTTCACGGACGCGTGCAGGATCCAGATCGTCGCGAGGGCGACCAGGACCATCGGCAGCATCATCTGCCAGGTCCCGAAGCCGAACACGCGGCAGGACAGGCCCATCACCATCAGGGCGAGGGGCGGCTTGTCGACGGTCAGGAAGTTGCCCGCGTCCAGCGAGCCGAAGAACCAGGCCTTCCAGCTCTGCGTGCCGCTCAGGACGGCGGCGCTGTAGAAGCTGTTGAGGCCGGAGCCGGAGAGGTTCCAGGAGTAGAGCACCGCCGCCAGGACCAGGATCGCGAGCAGCGCGGGCAGCGACCAGCGCGGGGCCCGGCCCGGCGTGGACGCGGCGGGGGCCGGCGGCGGCCGGTCGTCGGACGCGGCGGGGGCCGGCGGCGCGGCGGACCCGGTCGGCGCGGTCGGGTGGGGGAGGGGATCGGTGGCTGATGTCACCCTGCGCATGCTGGTCGTCCGGTGTGTCAGGCCGCTGTGCCGAAGCTGGCCGCCGCCTGTGAAGTCGCCCAGGCCCCGGTGACGCCTCGTCAGGGCGTTCCCCGGCGATTCCGGCGAGCCGTACAACCTTTCACCCGGGCCCGCGGGTCGACTCGGGCATGACCCACCGCACCCCCGGACGCGCGAGGAGGGCCGTCGTCGCGGTCCTCGGCGCCGGCGTCCTCCTCGGGGTGGCCGCGGCCGCCCCCGCCGCGGCCGTCGCGCCCGCCGTCAGCTGCACCTCGGCCAGGGCCGGGCTCGCCGCCGAGCTGAAGAAGGACATCACGGCCGCGCTCGCGAACCGCAAGGGCACCGTCGCCGTCGGCCTCCACGACCGCGCCACCGGCACCACCTGCACGCTGCGCCCGACCACGGCCTACGACTCGGCCAGCGTGGTCAAGGTCACCGTGCTCGCCGCGCTCCTGTGGGACGCGCAGAAGCACGGCCGGGTCCTGACGAGCCGTGAGAAGAGCCTCGCCACGGCCATGATCACCAAGTCGGACAACGCCTCCACCTCCACCCTGTGGAAGCAGCTCGGCCCGACGAGGATCAAGGGCTTCCTCGCCGCCGCCGCGATGACGCGGACCGAGCCGGGCGCGAACGGCCACTGGGGCCTGACCCGGATCACCGTCACCGACGAGCAGAAGCTCCTCCGGCTGCTCACGGCCAGGAACGCGGTCCTCGCCGACGGCTCCCGCTCCTACGTCCTCACGCTGATGGGCCGGGTCGTCGCCGCCCAGCGCTGGGGCACCCCGTACGGCAGGCCCGCGGGCGTCTCCTGGCACGTCAAGAACGGCTGGCTGCCGCGGGCCACGAACGCCTGGCGGGTGCACAGCGTCGGCACGTTCAAGGGCGGCGGCCACGACTACCACCTCACCGTGCTCACCCACGGCAACGCCACCATGGACTACGGCATCGCCACCGTCCAGGGCGTCGCCCGGGTCGTCCACCGCGACCTCGCGGCCTCCTGAGTCCCCGGCGTCCACGCCTTCCCCCGGCCCCCGCCCCTCCGTCTCCCCGCGCCTGCGCCCTCCTGGGGCCGGCTTCCTCGCCGTTCCCGGTCCCCGCCCCTCCGTCTCCCCGCGCGCCCGCGCCCTCCGGCCCCGCGAGGACCTTTCACCAGACGTCCCACCGGCCGTCACCCGCCCGCCCTACGGTGACCGCCATGCGCCTGCGAACCGTCCTCGCGACCCTCACCGCCGGCCTGGCGGCGGCCACCTGCCTCTCCGCCGCCGGGCCCGCGCACGCCCGCCCCACGGGCCCGCACGCCACGGCCACGCCCCACGCCTGCTCGCCCGCCGTCTCCCTCGACCGTTTCTCCGACGCCCTCGACAAGACGACCCACCAGGGCACCTTCGTCGGCAACCTCTCCGCGCTCGCGGTGGACGGGGACGGCTCACCGGCCGCCCTCTCCGACCGCTCCGCGCTCCTCGGCCTCGACGCCGGGACGCTCGCGCCCACGTCGGCCGTCCCGCTCGCCGACGAGAGCGGCGCCGCCCTCGACGCGGAGGGACTCGTCGTCGACCGCGACGGCACCCGTCTGGTCACCTCGGAGACCGAGCCGTCCGTCCGCCGGTACGGCCGCTCCGGCGCGCTCCTCGACCGGCTGCCCGTGCCGGACTCCCTCCGGGTCGCCCCGGCCGGCCGTGCCGTCCCCAACGGCACCTTCGAGGGCCTGACGCTGCTGCCCGGCGGCCGTACCCTGCTGGCCTCCATGGAGTACGCGCTCGCCGGTGACAGCGCGGGCATCGTCCGCCTCCAGACCTGGGAGCGCCGGCACGGCCGCTTCCGGCTCGCCGCCCAGTACGCCTACCGCGCCGACGCCGGCCTCGGCGTCCCCGAGGTCCAGGCGATCCCCGACGGCCGCCTCCTCGTCCTGGAGCGCGGCTTCACCGCGGGCGTCGGCAACACGGTCCGCCTGTACCTGGCCGACCCGCGCCGGGCGACCGACACCGGCGGCGTCGAGAACCTCACGGGCCAGGACGGCGTACGCCTGGTCCGCAAGACCCTCCTGGCGGACCTCGTGAACTGCCCGTCCCTGGGCGCGACGGCGAAGCAGCCGCAGCCGAACCCGCTGCTCGACAACATCGAGGGCATGGCGGTCACGGGCCGTGACCGGGGCGGTCTGAAGGTCCTCCTGGTCAGCGACGACAACCAGAACGCCGCCCAGACGACGCGCCTGTACTTCCTGCGGGTCCGCGTCTGACACCCCGCGTCCGCGTCCGGCCGTTCACCGATTGTTGCGGAGGGATGAAATCCGCTTCTGTCCGCGTTGGTGCCTTCCGGTAGATCAGGACGATCGGAGGGCACCGCGTGGCAGCGCAGCAGGGGGAGAAGGGCGGGACGGGGGCGGGGCGGGGCTGGGCGCGCAGACTCGCCGGATACGCCTGGCGCCATCCCGGGGACGTCGTCCTGGCACTGGGATCCTCCCTGGCGGGCATGGCCGTGATGGCGGCGGTCCCGCTGATCACCAAGGTGATCATCGACGACGTGATCGGCGGCCACAGCCGCGCCATGGCCCCCTGGGCCGGCGCCCTGATCGGCGCGGCCCTGCTCGTCTACGTGCTCACCTACATCCGCCGCTACTACGGCGGCCGGCTCGCCCTCGACGTCCAGCACGACCTGCGGACCGAGATGTACGGCACGATCACCCGGCTCGACGGCCGCCGCCAGGACGAGCTGTCCACCGGCCAGGTCGTCGGCCGCGCCACCAGCGACCTCCAGCTCATCCAGGGCCTGCTCTTCATGCTCCCGATGACCATCGGGAACGTCCTGCTCTTCCTGATCTCCCTGGTGATCATGGCGTGGCTGTCTCCGCCGCTCACCCTGGTCGCACTCGCCGTCGCCCCCGCCCTGTGGTGGATCGCCCGGCGCAGCCGCACGAGGCTGCACCCCGCCACCTGGTACGCCCAGGCCCAGGCCGCCGCCGTGGCCGGCGTGGTCGACGGCGCCGTCAGCGGGGTCCGCGTGGTGAAGGGCTTCGGACAGGAGGAGCAGGAGACCGGGAAGCTGCGGGAGGTCGGCCGCCGGCTCTTCGCGGGCCGGCTGCGCACGATCCGGCTGAACTCCCGGTACACCCCCGCCCTCCAGGCCGTCCCCGCGCTCGGCCAGGTGGCGATGCTCGCGCTCGGCGGCTGGCTCGCCGTGCGCGGGCACATCACGCTCGGCACGTTCGTCGCGTTCTCCACCTACCTCGCGCAGCTCGTCGGCCCGGTCCGCATGCTCGCCATGGTCCTCACCGTCGGCCAGCAGGCCCGCGCGGGCACCGAGCGCGTCCTGGAGCTGATCGACACCGAGCCGGCCCTGAAGGACGGCGCCAAGGAGCTCCCGGCCGACGCCCCCGCCACGGTCGAGTTCGACGACGTCTCCTTCGGCTACGCCGACGACCGCCCCGTGCTCCGGGGACTGTCCTTCGAGATCCGCCCCGGCGAGACCCTCGCCGTCGTCGGCTCCTCCGGCTCCGGCAAGTCGACGGTCTCCCTGCTGCTGCCCCGCTTCTACGACGTGACCCGCGGCGCCGTCCTCATCGGCGGCCACGACGTCCGCGAGCTCACCCTGGACTCCCTGCGGGCCGCGATCGGCCTCGTCCCCGAGGACTCGTTCCTCTTCTCGGACACGGTCCGCGCCAACATCGCGTACGGCCGTCCCGACGCCGGCGACGAGGAGATCGAGGCGGCCGCCCGCGCCGCCCAGGCGGACCGTTTCATCGCCGAGCTGCCCGAGGGCTACGCCACCAAGGTCGGCGAGCAGGGACTGACCCTCTCCGGCGGCCAGCGCCAGCGCATCGCGCTCGCCCGCGCGCTCCTCACCGACCCGCGCCTGCTCGTCCTCGACGACGCGACCTCCGCGGTGGACGCCCGGGTGGAGCACGAGATCCACGAGGCCCTCAGGCACGTGATGGAGGGCCGTACGACCCTCCTGATCGCCCACCGCCGGTCCACCCTCAACCTCGCCGACCGCATCGCCGTCCTCGACGGCGGACGCCTCGCCGACCTCGGCACCCACGAGGAGCTCCAGGAGCGGTCGGCGCTCTACCGCCGCCTCCTCACCGACCCCGACGAACTGGGCGGCGTCTCGCCCGGCCACGCCGCGCCCGCCGCGCCCCGCGAGGACACGACCGTCCGCGACGAGCTGGACGCCGAGTTCGACGCCGAGCGCGGGGTGACCCCGCGCCTGTGGACCGGCGACCGCGAACCCAAGGACACCGCCCTGTCCGGGACGCCGGCCACCCCGGAGCTGCTCGCCCAGGTCGAGGCGCTGCCGCCCGCCACCGACACCCCGGACGTCGACGAGTCCCGCGCGGTCCTGCCCGAGGAGTCCTACGGCCTGCGCCGCCTCCTGCACGGCTTCGGCCTGCCCCTCCTGGTCAGCCTGGGCCTCGTCGCCGTCGACGCGGGCATGGGCCTGCTGCTGCCCGTGATGATCCGGCACGGCATCGACGACGGCGTCACCCGCACGGCGCTCGGCGCCGTCTGGACGGCCTCCCTGCTCGCCCTGCTCGCCGTCCTGGTGCAGTGGGCCGCGCAGACCGGTGAGACCCGGATGACCGGCCGCACCGGCGAACGCGTCCTGTACACGCTCCGTCTGAAGATCTTCGCCCAGCTCCAGCGGCTCGGACTCGACTACTACGAGCGGGAGCTGACCGGGCGGATCATGACGCGGATGACCACGGACGTCGACGCCCTGTCGACCTTCCTCCAGACGGGCCTGGTGACCGCGTTCGTCTCGGTCGTCACCTTCTTCGGGATCATGGTCGCGCTGCTGGTGATCGACCTCCGGCTCGCCCTCGTCGTCTTCGCGACCCTGCCCCCGCTGATCGTCGCCACCTTCTTCTTCCGCCGGGCCAGCGTGAAGGCGTACGAACTCGCCCGCGAGCGGGTGTCGGCGGTCAACGCCGACCTCCAGGAGTCGGTGGCCGGCCTGCGGATCGTGCAGGCCTTCCGCCGCGAGCGGGACGGCCGGCGCCGGTTCGCCGAGCGCAGCGACGGCTACCGCACGGCCCGCGTCCGGGGCCAGCGGCTGATCTCGGTCTACTTCCCGTTCGTGCAGTTCCTGTCGTCGGTGGCCGCCGCGGCCGTCCTGATCGCGGGCGCCGGCCGGGTCGACGACGCGACCCTGACGACCGGCGCGCTGGTGGCGTACCTGCTGTACATCGACCTGTTCTTCGCGCCCGTCCAGCAGCTCTCCCAGGTCTTCGACGGCTACCAGCAGGCCACGGTCTCCCTGGGCCGCATCCAGGAACTGCTGCGCGAGCCGGCGTCCACGAAGTCCGCCGAGGCGCCGCGGGAGGTCCTCTCCCTGCGCGGCGAGATCGCCTTCGAGGACGTGGGCTTCCGGTACGGCTCCGCCGACGAGCCCGAGGAGGCCCTGACCGGGATCGACCTGCGCATCCCCGCCGGCCAGACCGTCGCGTTCGTCGGCGAGACCGGCGCGGGCAAGTCGACCCTGGTGAAGCTGGTGGCCCGGTTCTACGACCCGACGTCCGGCCGGGTCCTGGTCGACGGCACGGACCTGCGCTCCCTCGACCTCACCTCGTACCGGCACCGCCTGGGCGTCGTCCCGCAGGAGGCGTACCTCTTCCCCGGCACCGTCCGCGACGCCATCGCCTACGGCCGCCCCGACGCCACCGACGCCGAGGTGGAGGCGGCCGCCCGCGCGGTCGGCGCCCACGAGATGATCGCCACGCTGGAGGGCGGTTACCTCCACGAGGTCGCCGAGCGGGGCCGCAACCTCTCCGCCGGGCAGCGCCAGCTGATCGCGCTGGCCCGCGCGGAACTGGTGGACCCGGACGTCCTGCTCCTCGACGAGGCCACGGCCGCCCTCGACCTGGCCACCGAGGCCCAGGTCAACCAGGCCACCGACCGGCTCGCGGGCCGCCGGACGACGCTCGTCGTCGCCCACCGCCTGACGACCGCGGCCCGTGCCGACCGGGTCGTGGTGATGGACCACGGCCGGGTCGCCGAGGACGGCACGCACGAGGAACTGCTGGCCCGCGGCGGGCGGTACGCCGAGCTGTGGAGCACCTTCGTGGGGGAGCCGGTCGGCACCTCGATCTGACGCGCGGGGGACCCCGCCGGCCGGCGTTCGCGCAACCGTTCGCCCCACGCCGTGCGTCCGTACACCAGTACGGCGAACGGCAGTGGGAGGGGACCGACTGTGCACAGTGGTGCGACACGCCGGCGGCCGGCGGCCGTCCTGGCCGTGCTGATCGCGTCCGCCCTGCTCCCCCTCACGGCGCCGGGCAGCGCCGAGGCCGCGTCCCCGCCCTGCCCGGGCCGCAAGGTGCGCACGGTGGTGTTCTCCACCGGCGCGGTGCACGTCTACAAGAACAACGGCACGATCTGCGCCTACACCCTCCAGCGGAACCCCGGCACCCGCAAGCGGATGTCCGTCAGCGTGCAGGCGCGCGGCCACCGGGCCAGGGAACTCACGGGCAGCCGCACCCGCCGCATCGGACCGATCGACGTGTACGCCGGCCACCGATGGGTGCTGGTCAAGGGATCGGTCGGCCGCGGCTCGGGCAGCTCGGGCTGGTTCCGGACCTGACCGGCCGACCTGCCGTTCCGTCAGCACCCTCTGGTGTGAAGGATGTTGCTCCGATAGCTTCCGGCGCACATCTGTCTCACAGGGAGGGTGCACGCGCATGCGCAAGGCGCTCAGATGGCTGCTGGCGTTCACCGTGCTCATAGGCACGCTGAGCACGGCCGGGGCGGCGACCGCCGCGGAGCCGGAGGCCACGGACATCAAGGACCGGCTTCTCGCGATCCCCGGCATGAGCCTGACCGAGGAGAAGCCGTACCCCGGCTACCGCTACTTCGTCCTGAACTACACCCAGCCGGTCGACCACCGGCACCCGTCCAAGGGCACGTTCCAGCAGCGGATCACCGTGCTGCACAAGGACGTCAGCCGCCCGACGGTCTTCTACACCGGCGGCTACAACGTCTCCACCAACCCCGGCCGCCGCGAGCCCACCCAGATCGTGGACGGCAACCAGGTCTCCATGGAGTACCGCTTCTTCACCCCGTCCCGCCCCGCCCCCGCCGACTGGTCCAAGCTGGACATCTGGCAGGCCGCGAGCGACCAGCACCGCATCTTCACGGCGCTGAAGGAGATCTACCCGAAGAACTGGATCTCCACGGGCGGCTCGAAGGGCGGTATGACCGCCACCTACTACGAGCGCTTCTACCCGAAGGACATGGACGGCGTGGTGGCCTACGTGGCCCCCAACGACGTCGTCAACCACGAGGACTCGGCCTACGACCGCTTCTTCGCCGGCGTCGGCACCAAGGAGTGCCGCGACCGCCTGAACGCCGTCCAGCGCGAGGCGCTCGTGCGCCGCGCGCCGCTGGAGGAGAAGTACGCGGCGTACGCGGCGGCCGAGGGCCTCACCTTCACCACCATCGGCAGCCTCGACCGCGCCTACGAGGCCGTCGTCCTCGACTACGTCTGGGGCTTCTGGCAGTACAGCCTGCTGTCGGACTGCGACGAGATCCCGGCGAACGCGGCGACCGCCACCGACGACGAGATCTGGACCTCGATCGACACGATCTCCGGCTTCTCCGCCTACACCGACCAGGGCCTGTCCACCTACACCCCGTACTACTACCAGGCGGGCACGCAGCTGGGCGCGCCGACGATCCACTTCCCCCACATCGAGAAGAAGTACATCCGCTACGGCTACCAGCCCCCGCGGAACTTCGTCCCGCGCGACATCCCCATGAGGTTCCAGCCGTGGGCCATGCGCGACGTCGACACCTGGGTCAGGCACAACGCCCGGCACATGCTCTTCGTCTACGGCCAGAACGACCCGTGGGGCGCGGAGCCGTTCCACCTCGGCAAGGGCGCGAAGGACTCCTACGTCTTCACCGCGCCCGGCATGAACCACGGGGCGAACGTGGCCGGCCTGGTCGCCGACGAGAAGGCCCTGGCGACGGCCCGGATCCTGGAGTGGGCGGGCGTCGCCCCGGCCGCGGTCCGGGCGGACGCGTCCGCGGCGAAGCCGCTGGCGAAGTTCGACGCGAAGCTGGACGTGCGGGACGTGGAGCGGGAGCCCGCGCTGCGGCCGTGAGGCGCGTCGAGGTTCGTTGAGTTTCCTCGAGGGACGACTGACGGCGGGTCGGGGGACGGCCCGCCGTCAGTTCGACGGGCACACCCTGTCCACCGGGCGGCCCGGGAGGTAGGCGGTTCGTTCGTCCGGGGTGAGATCGTGGCCGACGCGACGGCATACCTGCTGGATCGCCTCGCCTGGTTGCGGCAGGCGGGCAGTCCACAACCGGACGGTCAGGTCGCCGCTACCAGTGGCAAAGGTGTTCCCGTCGGGGCTGATGGCCACCGATGCCACCCAGAAGGTGTGCCCCACCATGGTCGCCCGTGGTGCCCCGGTGGCGGAATCCCAGAGGCGTACGGTCGAGTCGGCGCCCACAGTGGCAAGGGTGTGGCCGTCGCGAGTGAACGCCACCTCATCGACCGACTCGCTTTGCCCGACCACCACGGTGCGCGTCTTACCGGTGGCGACGTCCCACAGCCGGGCGGTGTAGTCCCGACTGCCGCTGGCGAGAGATTTTCCGTCACGGCTGAAGTCCACTGACATCACCTCGTCGGTGTGCCCCGTCAGAAGGGTGCGCAGTGAACTGGTGGCGACGTCCCACAGTCCCACGGTCCCGTCGTCGCTGCCGGTGGCGAAGGTGCGGCCGTCCGGGCTGAACGCCACCGCGTTCACCGGGCCGTAGTGTCCGGCCAGCGAGGCGCGGCGCTTGCCGGTGGCGACGTCCCACAGTCGTACGGAGTGGTCGGCGCCGCCGGTGGCGAGGGTACGGCCGTCGGGGCTGAACGCCACCGAGTACACCTCGTCCTCGTGTTTCAAGGGAGTGCGGCTCTTGCCGGTGGCGACGTCCCACAGTCGTACGGAGTGGTCGGCGCCGCCGGTTGCGAGGGTACGGCCGTCGGGGCTGAACGCCACCGAGTACACCTCGTCCTCATGTCCTTCCAGGACCGTGCGGAGTTCGCCGGTGGTGGCGTCCCACAGGCGCGCGGTGTGGTCCCCGCTGGCGCTGGCGAGCGTACGGCCGTCGGGGCTGAAAGCCACCGACCATACCCAGTCGGTGTGTCCGGTCAGGGTGGTGCGTCGCCGGCCGGTGGAGGTGACGTCCCACAGGCGCGCGGTGTGGTCCGTGCTGGCGGTGGCGAGGGTGCGGCCGTCGGGGCTGAACGCCACCGACATCACCCAGTCCGCGTGCCCGAGCAGCGTCCTGAGCGTTGTACCGGTGGTGGTGTCCCACAGCACGGCGGTCTTGTCGGTGCTGGCGGTGGCCAGGGTGCGGCCGTCGGGACTGAACGCCACTGACTCCACTGTGCCGATGTGTCCGATCAGCGTTGCGCGAGTCTCACCGGTGGTGGTGTCCCACAACAGCGCGGTGCCGTCGGCACTGGCAGTTGCGAGGGTCTTGCCGTCGGGGCTGAAGTTCACCGAATTGACCCAGGTGCTGTGCCCTTCGAGAGTGATCCGGCTCTTGCCGGTGGGGACGTCCCAGATGCGCGCGGTGGTGTCGGCACTGCCCGTAGCCAGGCTGCGGCCGTCGCGGCTGAAGGCCACGGACCTCACCTGGCCGGTGTGCTCCTTCAGTGTGGCGAGGGCCTTGCCGCCGGCGACGTCCCACAGGCGTGCGGTGTGGTCCCAGCTTCCGGTGGCGAGGGTGCGTCCGTCGGGGCTGAAAGCCACCGAATGCACCTTGTTGGTGTGCTTTTTGAGAGTTGCCTGCACCTCGCCCGTGGCGACGTTCCACAGGCGTGCGGTGTGGTCCCAGCTTCCGGTGGCGAGGGTGCGTCCGTCGGGGCTGAAAGCCACTGAATAGACTGGGGCGGTGTGTCCGCTCAAGGTGCGGCCGGGCTTGCCGGTGGCCACGTTCCACAGTCGTACGGAGTGGTCGTCGCTGGCGGTGGCGAGGGTACGGCCGTCAGGGCTGAACGCCACCGATTGCAGTGGCTGGTCATGCCCGGTCAGGCGCCGATGGGCAGGGAGGGCCGCTGCCGCTCGCAGGATCGCCAGGGATTCGGGGGTGGGGCTGGTCCGGTACGCATGGACCGCCAGCAGAGAGGCGAGTTCCGGATTCAGTCTGAGGAGCGTGTAGGAGTGGGCGGCGAGCTGCCGCGACAACGCCTCCTGCCGCTCCGCGATCGTCGAGCGCCACTGCCACACCGCGCCCGCCCAGGCGACGATCGCGAGCGCCAGCAGGCCGGCGAGGACCGCGATGACGCGTCGGCTCCGCCGGGCGGCGGCCCGCTGGCGCTGCTTGCTGGCGTGGAGGAATTCCGCGATGTCCGCCGGCAGATGCCGGCGCCGTGACCACTCCGACGCCTCCCCGAGGGCCGTCCCGCCCAGGAGGTCCCCCGGGTCCTTGTCCTCGGCCCAGCGGTCACGCCGTTCCCGTGTGCGCACCAGCCATTCCTGGAAGCGGTGATCCTGGTCCACCCACTCCCGCAGCGCCCCCCAGTCCCGGATCAGCGCCTCGTGGATCAGCTCGGCCACCGGCTCGCCCGGTGCCGCGCCGGGGTGCCGCGGGTCCTGCATCGCCTGGGTGGTGATGATGCGGCGGCGGGTGAGGGTGGCGATGACCGCGTCGACGGCGGCTTTCTCGTCGTCGGGCCTGTCGCTCGGGTCGGCCGCGAGGTCGCGCAGTTCGTGGAGCGGGACCTGGCTGCGGACGGCCGTGACGTGGTGGCTGGGGTCGGAGGGGTGCACCAGGGAGGTCAGCGCCCGCCGGGCGATGATCCGCTGTTCCTCGGACAGCTCGTCGAGGGTGCCCTCGCACCAGGTGGTCACGCTTCCGCTGACCTTCCCGATGCGCCGGTACGCCTCATGGGTGAGGTGGCCGTCCTGCCGCCGGTGCCACAGCTGGTTGAGCGTCATCGACAGCAACGGCAGCACGGTGACCGGCGCCAGGCGGGTGATGACCGCCTCGGGGGTGATCTCCATGACGTCGCCGATGATCCGCTCGGGCAGGCCCGGCTGGAAGCGGAGTCCCACGTCCTCGGCCGGCAGGACGATGATGTCGTGCAGGTCCCGCTGGCTCAGCGTGCCCGGCACGTTCAGCAGTCCCGGCGTCGCGGCTTCCAGCAGCTTGGGCGCCAGGGCGGCCAGCTGGGGATAGAAGTCGTCCCGCATGATCAGGATGACGGTGATCTTGGTGTACGCGTCCGCCGCCGTCGTGACCTCGTCGACGACGGCCAGCAGGTCCCGCAGACGGCCGTCGGCCGACTGGACCAGGAGCTCCTCGAACTGGTCGATGACCAGCAGGACCCGCCGGCAGCCGGGATCGGCCGCGAGCCTCCGGTTGACCGCCGCGACGATCCCGTCCTCGCTCGCCCCCGGCAGCCCGGCCCGCTCGATCTCGGCGAGCATGTCCTGCCTCGGCCGGGCGAGGACGGTCAGCCACTGGTCGCTGCCCGGCAGTTCTCCCTCCGCCAGCGCCCGCAGCACCCCCGCCTGGATCAACGACGACTTGCCCGACCCCGACGGGCCGAGCAGCAGCGTCAGCCTGCGCTGCTGGGCCAGGTTGGCCAGCACCTGCCCGACGGCCTCCTGCCGTCCCTGGAACCAGCGGGCGTGCTCCGCGGTGAAGGGCTCGAGGCCCGGGTAGGGACACACCTCCCGCTCGGCCAGCTCCGGCAGGATCTCCCGCAGCGTCCGCGTCGGGGTGACGTACGCGATCCCCTGCCCCCGTTCGTACGCGTCGGGCGCGGTGATCTCGGTGAGCATGCCGATGACCAGGCCGGTCACCTCGTCCTGGACGGGCCCGCCGCTGAAGCCGGTGGTGAGGTCGTTGGCGCCGGTCAGCTGGAGGTGCGTACGGGTGCGGTCCGCGCTCGGCAGCACGTTGCCGGCCCGGCCGTAGCCGTAATGTCCCTCGGGCCGGGCCTGGGCGGGGAATCCGTACGAGCGCACCTGGTGGCCCCGGCAGCCCTCCGCCGACCCCAACGGCAGGACACCCGCGCCCACCGGCGTGCCGCCGTCCACCCGGACGAAGGCCACGTCCTCGTCCTCGACCGCACGCCACAGCTCGGCCGGGACCCGTCCCTCCGTCCGGTCCGCCCCGCCCGCGTGGGAGAAGGACAGCAGGACCGTCCTTCCGGGGCCGCCTCCGGCCGCTTCGACGACGTGCGCACAGGTGACCAGGATTCCCTCGGCCACCAGGAACCCCGCCCCGGCCACGGCCCCGTCCGGGCCGAGGATCCGGGCCACGGCGGGAGGCAGGTCCGCGGCGGTGCCGTCGTCCCCCTGCTCTCCGCCCGCGCCGGTCATCACGACCGGCCCGTGCTCTCGCCCGTGTGCGCGGAACCGTCGTTCTTCCACGACACGGTCACCCGCAGGTGGCAGCCGGCCTGGCTCCTGGTGATGACGGCTCCGGCCTCGAACGCGAGGTCCACCCCGAACTCGACCGTGATGTCGTCGGGCCGCGCCTTGCGGAGCTGGTCGAGCGCGGCCCGGGCCGCCGCCGTGACCGGCTCCAGGGCCTCCTGCAACGTCACCGGCACGTCGTGGATGGCGTCGCCGATGCGTCCGGCCTTCACCGGCCCGTCCCCCAGGGCCGCCGGCTGCTCGACCAGAACGCTGCCGCCGCCCTCCAACGGAATCCGGGTCAGAGGTGCCACGACGTCTCCTCCGCAGCTCACGCACGCTCTCCAGGGACTCCGTCAGCATTCCCGGAGCCGG
The DNA here is from genome assembly GCF_044328485.1 of Streptomyces sp. NPDC017936. NCBI lineage: Bacteria > Bacillati > Actinomycetota > Actinomycetes > Kitasatosporales > Streptomycetaceae > Streptomyces > Streptomyces sp. NPDC017936. The sequence goes on from NZ_JBIRHK010000003.1 coordinate 170,173, forward strand.
GTACGTGCCGCATCCCGGGGTGAGCCGTCCGCATGAGAGGGCGGGACGCCCCCGCGGTCACAGGCGGCGGGCGCGGCCCACCGGGACGGGGCCGCCGAGCCGGACGTACAGGGCGGTCGACGGCGGGCAGGCCGCGCGGGTCCGGGCCGCCTTCACCACCTCGTACCGCGGCGCCCGGGTCGCCGGGGTGGGGCGGCCGGAGGCCGCGCACGCCGGCCGCACGAGGAGCGTTGCGCTTCCGGGCGGAGCGGGCCCCGCCGGGCCGCGCAGGGCTAGTACGTCAGGCCGTGGCCGATCGAATACAGCACCCGCGTCGGATCGTCCGCCCGCCGCACCGGTACGGGCAGCGTCCCGCGCGGCCGCACCGTTCCCGCGATCACCCGGGCGGCGGCGCGCAGTTCGACGTCGGTCCACGAGTACGTCGCCAGGTGGGCGCGTACGTCGGGGAGGTGGGCCGCGTCGTACGGGTTGCGGATCGCCACCGCGACCACGGGCCGTCCCGTGGCCAGCAGGCGTGCCACCAGGGTCCGCTGCGGGCTCGTGGCGGTGACGTCGTACGTGGCCACCACGACGGCGTCGGCCTCGCCCGCCGCCGTCACGGCCCGGGCGACCTCCGCGTCGGACGGGGCCGTGCCCGTGGGCAGGGCGGTCGCGGTGAAGCCCAGCTCGGTGAGGGCGGCGGCGAGGACGGCGGTGGGCGGGCCCGTGGTGCCCGAGGGCGAGGCCGGGTCGGCGCCGGCGACCAGGATCCGGTGGTGGGCGCGCGGGGCGAGGGGCAGCAGGCGGCCCTCGTTGGCCAGCAGGGTCGTCGTCCGCTCGGCGATCCGGTCGGCCGTCGCCAGGTGGTCGCGGGTGCCGACCGCGCGTCCCACGCCGGCCCGGTCGGTGTACGGGTCGGTGAGCAGGCCGAGCCTGGCCTTGAGGCGCAGGATCCGCAGGACCGACTCCTCCAGGCGCTCCTCGGTCAGCTCGCCGTCGCGGACGGCGGCGAGGACCGCGTTCCAGGCCACGTCCAGCCTCGGCGGGTTGAGGAGCTGGTCGACGCCCGCCTTGAGCGCGAGCACCGGCACCCGGTCGTCGCCGTACCGGGTGCGGACGCCCGCCATGTCGAGGGCGTCGGTGACCACGACCCCGTCGTAGCCGAGGTGTTCGCGCAGCAGGCCGGTGACGACGGGGTGGGAGAGGGTGGCGGGATCACCGGTGGGGGTCCCCCCGCTCGAACGGAGCCGGGAGGAGGGGACGTCGAGGGACGGGACCAGGATGTGCGCGGTCATGATCGCGTCGACGCCGGCCGCGATCGCCGCCCGGAACGGCACCGCGTCCAGCTCCTCCCACACCTCGCGGGTGTGGGTGATGACGGGGAAGCCGTGGTGGCTGTCGACGGCGGTGTCGCCGTGCCCGGGGAAGTGCTTGGCGGTCGCCGCGACCCCGGCCGCCCGGTAGCCGTGGATCTCCGCCGCGGCCAGGGCGGCCACCGCCTCCGGGTCGGCGCCGAAGGAGCGGACGCCGATGACCGGGTTGGCCGGGTCGACGTTCACGTCGGCGACGGGGGAGTAGTCCTGCCGGATGCCCATCGCGCGCAGCTCGCGGCCCGCGATGCGGCCGAGGGTGTGGGCGTCGGTCCGCGAACCGCCCGCCCCGACGGCCATGGCGCCGGGGAACAGCGTGGCGGGCCTGCCGACCCGGCACACGATCCCGTGCTCCTGGTCGGTGGAGATCAGCACCGGCAGCCCGCGCGGCTGCCGCAGCGCGGCCCGCTGGAGGCCGTTGGAGAGGTCGGCGATCTGGCGGGGGTCGCGCGTGTTGTGGGCCCAGGTGAAGTAGACGATCCCGCCGACGCGGTAACGGGCGATCAGCTCGGCGGCCGTCCGCACGCCCAGCTCCTCGAGGTTGGCGTCGACGTCGGCCTGGTCGGGGTCGGTCGCCGAGTGGCCGTACACCCGGCTGACGAAGACCTGGCCGACCTTCTCCTCCAGGGTCATGCGGGCGATCAGTGCACGCAGGCGGCGGTCGTCCGCGTGGGCCGTCCCGGTGAGGCCGAGACCGGTGGTCAGGCCGGCGGTCGCGGCGAGGACGCTCCGTCTGGAGGGCATGTGCGCTCCTTCGGTCAGGGGGATGCGCACGGTACCTCCCGGGGGGCCGCCATCGGCGCATTGGAGGGGGGCGCGCCGATGGCGGCATGCTGCCGGCCGCGGTACGGCGGAGAGGGTGGTCAGCGATCGCAGCCGGCAGCGAGGGCCGACACCGCACCGAGGTGACTCTCCGACAGCTCGGGAGTGGGACGAGCGACGGGCGGGCCGGGTTCCCGCCCGGAGGGGGATTCGCCGAAGTCGGTGCGGGAGGGGCGGGAGGGGGTGGCGGGGTGATCCCCGGGCCGGTCGCCGGGCCGGTCGCCGCGCGGCGCGTGGGACGGTCGCCGCGCGGCGCGTGGGACGGTCGCCGCGCGGCGCGTGGGACCGTCAGGCGCGTCGCCCCGCCCTGGTCGACTCCCCCTCACGGCCGAGGCCGGCTCTCCGCCACTGCCGGTGGCCCGGCCTGCCCCTCGCGGCCGCGAGCCGACCGTTCGTCACCACCGGTGGGCCGACGTCCTCGTCCACTGTTCCTGGAGTGCTCGTACCGTCTCCGCGATCGCCGGGCGGCGGGCCGCGCCGGCGCGCCACAGAGCGTACAGCCGTCGTACGGGCGTCGGGTCGAGGGCCACCTCGACCACGTCCGGGGGCAGCGGGCCGCGGCCCAGGCGCGGGACGAGGCAGATGCCGAGTCCGGCGGCGACCAGGGCGATCAGGGTCGGGTTCTCGTCGGCGTGGTGGACGATCTCCGGCTCGTGCCCGGCCGTGCGCAGGGTCCGTACGAGCCACTCGTGGCAGACCCGCCCCGGGGGCTGGCTCACCCACCGCTCGCCGCCGAGGTCCTCGCGCCGTACCGACGTCCGCCCGTCGAAGGCGTGCCCCCGCGGGACGAGCAGCGTGCACGGGTCGTCCCCGATGACGGCCTGCTCGACCCCGGGCGGCACGGGCAGCGGGGCGATGTCCCAGTCGTGCACCACGGCCATGTCGAGCGCGCCCTTGGCGACCAGGCCGACGGACAGGTGCGGATCCACCTCGGAGAGCCGGGTGTCCAGCGCCGGGTGCCGCCGGGCGAGACCGGCCAGCACGGCGGGCATCAGACCGCGCGCCGCCGACGGGAACGCACCCACCGTCAGCCGCCCCGCCGGCGTCCCGCGCCGCTCCTCCAGCTCGGTCTCCGCCCGCTCCACGATCGCGAGCAGCTCCTGCGCGGTCTCGACGAGCCGCAGTGCCTCCGCGGTGAGCCGCACGCCCCGCCCCTCCCGCTCCAGCAGGACGGTCCTGGTCTCCCGCTCCAGCTTGGCGATCTGCTGCGAGACGGCGGAGGGCGTGTAGCCGAGCGCGGCGGCGGCCGCGCCGACGGTGCCGTGGACGGAGACCGCGTGCAGGGCGCGCAGGCGTTGCAGGTCGAGCACGGGAACCTCCGTCGCGCACTTCATCGCACAGTTCTGCTACATCCCACCGTGCAGCAATCATCGCTGGTGCTTCACGGTCGGCGCGGGTGATCCTCGACGCATGCGACCCGCCCACCTCGTCCTCGCCGTCCTCGTCGCCGCCGTCTGGGGCGTCAACTTCACCGTCATCGAGATCGGCCTCGGCCACTTCCCGCCCCTGCTCTTCTCGGCCCTGCGCTTCCTGGCGGCCGCCCTGCCCGCGGTGTTCCTGGTGGGCCGCCCGAAGGTGGCGTGGAAGTGGATCGTGGCGGTGGGGCTGGTACTGGGCGTGGCGAAGTTCGGGCTGCTCTTCATCGCGATGGACACCGGCATGCCGGCGGGCCTGTCGTCGCTCGTCCTGCAGATCCAGGCGGTGTTCACGGCGGTCGTCGCCGGCGTCGTGCTCGGTGAACGGCCGTCCCGGGTCAGGGTCCTGGGCATGATCGTCGCCCTGGCCGGCATCGGGGTCGCGGCCGTCGACGAGGGCGCGTCCGGTCCGCTCGGCGCCTTCGCCCTGTGCGTCGCGGCGGCGGCCTGCTGGGGCGCGTCGAACGTCCTCACCCGCAAGGCGTCCCCGCCGGACGCCCTGAACTTCATGGTCTGGGTCAGCACGGTCCCGGTCCTGCCGCTGCTGATCCTGTCCCTCCTGACGGAGGGTCCGTCGAGGGACCTGGCCGCGCTGCGCGCGCTGGACTGGCAGGGGGCCGGCACGGTCGTGTACGTCGCCTGGGTCACCACCGTCTTCGGGTTCGGCGCCTGGGGCTGGCTGCTGCGCCGCCACCCGGCCTCCACGGTGGCCCCGTTCTCCCTCCTCGTGCCCGTCTTCGGCATGTCCTCGGCCGCCCTGTTCCTGGGCGAGTCGGTGAGCGGACCGCGCTGGTGCGCGGCCGCGCTGCTGGTGGGCGGAGTGGCGCTGACGTCCCTGTCCCCGGCGGCACGGCCCACGGCTGCCCCGGCGGCCGCGCCGGGAGGCGCCACGACTGCCCCGGCCACGGCGGGAGGCGCCACGACTGCCCCGGCCGCGGCGGGAGGCGCCACGGCTGCCCCGGCCGCGGTGGGAGGCGCCACGACTGCCCCGGCCACGGCGGGAGGCGCCACGACTGCCCCGGCCACGGCGGGACGGGCCACGACTGCCCCGGCCACGGCGGGACGGAGCACGGCTGCCCCGACCGAGCCGACAGGGGCCGTGCCCCGTCCGGCCCCGCCGGGAGGGATCACGTCTCACCCGGCCGCGCCGGGAGGCGCCACGCCCCACCCGGTCCCGGTGGCGTCGGGAGGACGGGCGGCGGCGGTGCCGGGGGCGAACGCGGAGACGGCTCCGGCGGTGTCGACAGCGGCCACGGAGGCGGGGGCTCCCGCGGCGGAGGCGACGGGGCGCTGAGCGGGCGGGCTCGCCGCCCGGGGGCGGGCCGGAGGGGGCCGTCCGCGGAGGCGACGGCGGGGACGCGACGACGAGGGCACCCCGGCGGTGATGCCGGCGGGACGCCGGCCGAGGGCTCGCCACTCGGCGCCGGGCCAGGACGGCCCGTCTGCGCGGGCGAGGCGGCACCGACCGGCCGGTGGCCCGGGTGGCGCGCGATCCCCGGCCGGCGCCTGGGTCGGCCCCCGGCCCTCGGCCCCCGGTCGGCCCCCGGCCCCCGGTCGGCCCCCGGCCCCCGGTCGGCCCCCGCCGCGGGCGTGAGACCGGCCGTCCACCCCGTGGACGCGTCCACGTCAGCGCAGGGCGGCGCGGAATCATGAGCGGCATGGCCCTCGTCGACATCCCCGGTTCCAAGTCCATCACCGCCCGCGCCCTCTTCCTCGCGGCCGCCGCCGACGGCGTCACCACCCTCCAGCGGCCCCTGCGCTCCGACGACACCGAGGGCTTCGCCGAGGGACTGACCCGGCTCGGCTACCGCGTCGGACGGACCCCGGACGCGTGGCAGGTCGACGGCCGCCCCGAGGGGCCGGCGGTCGCCGAGGCCGACGTCTACTGCCGGGACGGCGCCACCACCGCCCGCTTCCTGCCCGCCCTCGCCGCCGCCGGCCACGGCACCTACCGCTTCGACGCCTCCGCCCAGATGCGCCGCAGGCCCCTGCTGCCCCTGACCCGCGCCCTGCGCGACCTGGGCGTCGACCTGCGGCACGAGGAGGCCGAGGGCCACCACCCGCTGACCGTCAGGGCGGCCGGCGTCGAGGGCGGGGACGTGGTGCTGGACGCCGGCCAGTCCTCCCAGTACCTGACCGCCCTGCTCCTGCTCGGCCCGCTGACCCGCACCGGCCTGCGCATCACGGTCACCGACCTGGTCTCGGCGCCGTACGTCGAGATCACGATCGCGATGATGCGGGCGTTCGGCGTGGAGGTGGTCCGGGACGGCGACGTCTTCGTCGTCCCGCCGGGCGGTTACCGGGCGACGACGTACGCGATCGAGCCCGACGCCTCGACGGCGAGCTACTTCTTCGCCGCGGCCGCCGTGACCCCGGGCGGCGAGGTCACCGTGCCCGGTCTGGGCGAGGGAGCGCTCCAGGGCGACCTGGGCTTCGTGGACGTCCTGCGCCGGATGGGCGCGCAGGTCACGGTCGGCGCCGACCGCACGACGGTGCGGGGCACCGGCGAACTGCGGGGCGTCACCGTCGCCATGCGCGACATCTCCGACACCATGCCGACCCTCGCCGCCGTCGCCCCGTTCGCCTCGGGGCCGGTGCGCATCGAGGACGTGGCGAACACGCGGGTGAAGGAGTGCGACCGGCTGGAGGCCTGCGCGGAGAACCTCCGGCGGCTGGGCGTGGACGCGGCCACGGGCCCCGACTGGATCGAGATCCAGCCCGGCCCGGTCGCGCCCGACACCCGCATCACGTCCTACGGCGACCACCGCATCGTCATGTCCTTCGCCGTCACCGGCCTGCGCGCACCCGGCATGTCGTTCGACGACCCCGGATGCGTCCGCAAGACCTTCCCCGGTTTCCACGAGGCGTTCGGGCGGCTGCGGAAGGACGTCGTCGGGTGAGCTTCGAGCTGGAGGGGCCCGTTCTCGAGGGCAGACTGGTGCGTCTGGAGCCGCTGGAGCACCGGCACGCGGCCGAACTGGCGGTCGCGGCGGAGGAGCACCGGGGGACGTACGCGTACACCTGGGTGCCGCGGGCCCACGAGGCCGGCGATTACGTCGACGCCCAGCTCGCCCGCGCGGCCACGGGCCGGGTCGCGCCCTACGCGCAGGTGTCCCTCGTCTCCGGCCGTGCGGTCGGCGCCACGGCGTACTTGGATCCGCGTTCCTGGTGGAACGAGGACCGGCTGGACGCCGTGGAGGTCGGCTTCACCTGGCTGGCCGGGTCGGCCCAGGGCACGGGCGTGAACGCCGAGGCCAAGTACCTCCTCTTCCGGCACGCCTTCGAGCAGTGGGGCGTGTCCCGGGTGGACCTGAAGACGGACGCCCGCAACAGCCGCTCCCGCGCGGCCATCGAGAGCGTCGGCGCCCGCTTCGAGGGCGTCCTGCGCAACTGGTCCCGTTCCTGGGCGCCGGGCGAGGAGGGCCGGCTCCGCGACTCCGCGGTCTTCTCGATCACCGATCGGGAGTGGCCGGAGTGCCGCGTGCGGCTGGAGGAGCGGGTGGCGCGGTTCCGGGCCCGTACGACGTGACCGCCGGGCCACCGTGCCGGCCCGGCGGGACCCGGGCGGCGGCGCCCGCCGTGCGACCGGCGGTTCGGCGCGACCGTCCCGGGCCCGGCCGGGCGGGGACGTCGTCCGCCAGGCGGCTCAGCGCCCGCATGGCCTCGCGCTCCATGCGCGAGAGGTCGCGCAGGACGGCGCCCGCCCGGGCGAGGCACCGTGCGTCGGCCGATGCGCCGGCCCCGGCGATCAGCGCCGCGACTTCCGTCCACAGGGCGGCTGCCTCGGCGTACAGCCTGTGGCCGGTGCGCAGGCGGCCGCTGTCGATCAGTCGGGCGCATTCGGCGAGGAAGTCGCGGTAGAGGTTGCGGAACAGGGCGCCGCCGGTGCCGGCCTCCTCCATCAGGAGGGCGGCCCGCGGCAGGTCCCGCCGCGGGTCGTCGGTGCGCCGGAGCCAGGTGGGCACCAGCTCGGCGGCCTTCTCGATGCCCCGGTGACCGAGGTTGGCGATGGGCGGGTGGAGGAAGGCGTCGGCGCAGGCGGTGATCGCGGGGACGATCCGGTCCCGTGGGGAGGGCGGGTCCCCCGGGACGGTGAGGGTGAAGGACCGGTGCCTGGCGGTCATCGGGCCGCGCGCGGCCCTGGCCCGGGCGAGGCCGGCCAGGCCGGTGGACACCGCTCCGCCCTGCTGTTCGGTGTCCACCAGGTGGGCGTCGTGGTCGTCGTAGCCGTACAGGGCGACGACATGACCGCCGAAGTGCACCTTCGGCGTGAAGTAGTCCAGGTGGTAGCCGTCGAGCTGCAGTCCGACGGGGTGGCCGGCGTCGACGGCGGCCGTCACGTTCTCCCACGCCCTGCGGGGGGAGGCGGTCTCCTGGACCAGGAGGTCCAGTCCGAGTCCGGCGGCCAGGTTCCTGGTGAGCCGGAAGGGCCTGACCCGTCCTCCGAGGAAGGGGAAGTCGAGGTTCCTGGCGTCCCAGTAGAGGAAGGACAGCCCGGATCCGAGGCCGAAGAGCATGGGCTCGGACAGGCGGAGCCCCTGGTGCCGCAGCAGCACTCCCAGCGTCGACGTCTCGCAGTGCTGTGAACCGCGGGTGTCGACGCCCGCCACCGTGGTCATGCCGGGCCCTCGTGGACGGGGACGGTCAGCCGGGTCGTCAGTTCCTCCTGCGGCGCCTGCGCCGGTCCGACGAGATAGGCTTCGCGCACGGGCGCTCGCGGGCGCAGTCCCCGCTCGTGGACGGCGGCGAAGAGGGCGTTGTAGGCCAGGGGCAGCTGGGCGTAGGGCCCGATGTGCACGGTCTCGACGACAGGACCGCCGGACAGCGCCGCACGCTCCAGGCCGGGTACCTCCCGCTCCTGCGCGGCCCGCACTCCGACGGCGATCTCCATCTCCTCCTCCAGGTCCAGCGGGTACAGCGCCCACAGCGGCGGCTCCCACGCGATTCCCGCCCTGCCGAGCGCGGGCAGCAGCCGGCCCGCGCACTCCTCGACCCGCTTCCCGATCCCCGCGGGGGCGCAGACCGCTCGCACCACTGACAGACGTCGCTCCGGCTCGGTGCCCGTCGTCACCTCGTAGCCGGGCAGACCGTCCTCCACCAGCCGCTCCAGCATCTCCAGCCGTGCCCGGTCCCGGCTGATGCGCTCGGCCAGCCGGTCCCGCTCGGCGCGCAGGACGCGTGCCATGGACCCGGGCTCGGCGGACAGCACCCGGGCGATCACGGCCAGCGGAAGGTCCATCTCGCGCAGCAGGGCGATCGTCAGGGCCTCGCGTGCCTGTCCGGGCGCGTAGTAGCGGTAACCGGAGTCGGCGTCCACGCGGGCCGGCGCCAGCAGCCCCGTCTCGTCGTAGTGCCGCAGCTGCTTGACGCTGAGCCGGCACAGGCGGGCGAAGCGCCCGATGGTGAGCAGTTCGTCTTGCACGTCCTCATGGTGGACTCTCCCACCGTGGGAGAGTCCACCGTTCGGCCGATGCCCGGCGGCCGGTGAACCGCGGCGCCGGTGAGCCGCGGCGCCGCCCTGCTCCTCCTCGTCGCCCGGGGCGGCCGGGGCGCGCGGCGGGCGAGGTCCCGTCCGGGACAGCGCACCTAGGCGGTGGCGTAGTCGGACAGGGCGGGTTCCAGCAGGTCGAAGGCCCGAGCGGCTTCGGCGGTGACGGTCCGGGCGATCCGGTCGTCGGGGTGTCCGGCGAGGGTGAGCTCCTGGATGCGGTGGAACAGCACGCGGTGAACGGTGCCCAGCAGTTCGGCGACGGTCCGGACGGTGATGTCGTCGGGTCGAGCGCCGGTGGCCTCGGCGAGCGCCTGGGCGAGGTGGTGCGCGCGCCGGTCGTGGAGGCCGCGCACACAGGTGCTCAAGGTGGGACTGTCGGCGATCATGCGGGCGAACTCCTGGCCGGAGAACCCGGCGACCGGGTCCTGGGAGGCGACGGAGTCGGCGAAGGCGCGGCGCAGCGCGGCCAGCGCCGATTCCCCGGGGCGCCGAGCGTCCACGGCCCGGGCCAGCGAGGTGGCGAACTGCTCCTGGTGGTCCAGCGCCAGGTCTTCCTTGTGGGGGAAGTAGTTGGTGACGGTCTTCTTGGCGACGCGGGCGGCGGCGGCGATCTCGGCGATGGTCGTCCGCTCGAAGCCCTGGCCGATGAAGAGCCGTGTCGCGTGGTCGGAGATGAGCTGCCGGGTCTCCTGCTTCTTCGTCTCGCGAAGCCCGGCCCCGAGGGCCGGCATCTGAGTAGCCATGACGGAATCTTACCCTCGTAGCATTTTTATGTTGACACTAGATTCTGACCGGAGTAAGTTTACGACCGTTGTAAGTTTATGTTGACCCACGCGACGGAGGAGCGCGGCCGTGCGCGCCCCCGCCGCCGTAGCCGCCGAGCCCGTCCCCGCCGCATCCAGGGAGCCCCGTGCAGTTCACCGCCTCCGCCGTCTCGCTGACCGTCGACGACGTCACCCGTTCGCAGGAGTTCTTCACCGCCCACCTGGGCTACGCCGTCCGGCAGGCCGCCGACGGCTTCGTGTCCCTGTCGCACGACGACGCGGTCGACGTCGTCCTGCTCGCCCGCGGTATCGAGGTGCTGCCGCCCGAGCAGCGTGAGCAGCGCGTCGGCGGTCTGATCCTGGCCTTCACCGTCGCCTCCGGCCTGCGGGAGCAGGAAGAGCGGCTGCGCGAGGCCGGAGTCCGGATCACCATGCCGTTGCGTCAGGAACCCTGGGGCGAGCGCCTGTTCCAGGTCACCGATCCCAACGGAGTGATCGTCCAGTTCGTCGAGTGGGCCGCTCCCGGGAACGGCTGACCCCGTCCCGGCGCGGAGGATCCCGGGCCCGCCGCTCGATCCGCCCCGTCCGCCACCCGCTGCCCGCCGACCGACCGACCGACAAGGAAACTTCCGTGCGCAAGCTCGTGTACTACGTCGCCGCCACCCTCGACGGCTTCATCGCCGGCCCCGACGGCGCCGATCCCACCGGCCCCGACGGCTTCTGGCCGGTCCCCGGCGACTATGTGCAGTACCTGGCCGCGCAGTACCCCGAGACCCTGCCCGCCCCGGCCAGGAAGGCCCTGTCCGTCACCGCGGAAGGCACGCACTTCGACACCGTCCTCGAGGGGCGCAGGACGTACGAGATCGGCCTCGAAGCCGGTATCGCCGACGCCTACCCGCACCTGAGGCACCTGGTGTTCTCCACCACCTTGACCGAGAGCCCCGACCCGGCCGTGGAACTGGTCGCGAGCGACCCGGTGGCGAAGGTGCAGGAGCTGAAGCAGGAGGACGGCAAGGACCTCTGGCTGATCGGCGGGGGCGAACTGGCGGGCGTCCTGTACTCCGAGATCGACCGGCTGATCGTCAAACTGGGCCCGTTGACCATCGGCGCCGGAATCCCCCTCTTCGGCCGCACGGCCGCGTTCGATCCGCGCGTCTGGAACCTGACGGACCACGTCGTCCTGGAGAGCGGGGCGGCGTTCCTCACCTACGCCCGCGGCTGAGGGCGGGACCGTTTCCGCGCATACGGTCACCACGTGGCCCACCTCCCGGCGGAGCGGTCCGGCCTGCGGCGATGTCCGCCGCGGACCGTGGCAGGACGCGGGAGAGCCGCCTCGCCGCTCCCCGGCTGGGCGGCGCGGTCGTCCGGTTCCGGAGCCTCCCCCTGCGGGACCGCGGCTCGGGACGGGCCCTAGGCCGCCGGCGCCTCCTCCGGCCCCGCCGCTCCGGTCGCCGGGGACGGCTCCCCCGGGTCCCCCTCCCCGGTCGCCGGCGCCGGATCCTCCGTACCCGCCCGGCCGCGGAGCTCCGGTGTCGTGGCCGCCACCCCCGTCACCGCGAGCAGGCACAGCAGGCCGCCCGTGACGAGCGCGGCGGCGCCCGAGGACCAGCCGGCCACCATGCCGGCGCGGAGGTTGCCGAGGTGCGGGCCGGCCTGGCCGACGATGGTCTCGGCCGCCGTGACCCGGCCCAGCAGGGCGTCCGGGGTACGGGTCTGGACGATCGTCGTCCGGGACAGGACGGCCACCGCGTCCGCCGCGCCGGCCAGCACCAGCATGCCGAGTCCCGCCCACGCGTTGGTCGTCACGCCGAACAGCGCGAGCCCCACACCCCAGGTGCCGGAGGCGCACAGCATCACCGGCCCCGGCCGGGCCAGCCGGGTCACCGGCCCGGAGAACGCGGACGCGGCCACCCCGCCCACCGCCAGCGCCGACAGGAACAGGCCCAGCGTGTGCGGGTCACCGCCGAAGCGTTCGGCGTTGACCAGCGGGAAGAGGCTGGTCGGCATCGCCAGCACGGTCGCGGCCAGGTCCGTCAGCAGCGCACCGCGCACCACCCGGTGCCCGGTCAGGAAGCGCAGGCCGTCCAGGACGCCGTGCACACCGGGACGGGACTTCCCGCCCTCGGGCGGCAGCGCGGGCAGCCCGAAGGCGCCGTAGAAGGACAGGCCGAAGCTGACCGCGTCCAGCAGGTAGCAGACGCCGATGCCCCACCAGCCGAGCACCACGCCCGCGACGGCCGGGCCGAGCAGCATCATCGCCTGCCCGGTGACCTGGTTCAGGGCGAGGCCCGCGGCCACCTGGTCCTTGGGCAGCAGCCGCGGCACGAACACCCCCGCCGCCGGAGCGCCGAGCGCGCCGAACGAGGCCTGCACCGCCACCAGCGCCAGCACGACGGCCACCGGGACGTGCCCGGTGAAGCCCTGGGCGGCCAGCAGCAGTGAGCAGGCCGCCTGCCCGACCGTGGCGAGGAGGTAGACGCGACGCCGGTCCGCCCGGTCCACCCAGGCGCCCGCGACCAGCCCGAAGCCGATCATCGGCAGCGCCTGCGCCAGGCCGACCGCCCCGCTCCAGACCGCGCTGTGGGTCGTGTCCCACACCTGGTACATGACGGTGACCATGGTCATGAAGCCGCCGAGCGTGGACACCGTGCGCCCGATCAGCAGCCGCCGGAAGACGGGGGAGGTACGGAGGGGACGGACGTCGAGGAGACCGTGGCGGAGCCTCATGACGCCGGAGGCGCGACGGGCGGCGCGGGACGCGCGGGGGGCTGATGCACGGCGCGGAGGCTAACCCGCGGCCGCGCCGGCCCGCCAGTCGATTACCCGCGCCGTCGGACCGGCTCGCGCCGTCGGGCCGGCCTGCTCCGTCGGACCGGTCTGCGGCGTCGGGCGGCCGCACCCCGCCACAGCCGCACCCGCCACGCCCGCACCCGCCCTGGTCGTGTCCTCACCGCAGCCGCCCTACGACGCCCGCGCCCCACCCCGGCCGCCCTACGCGCCCGTGCCCCCGACCGAAGCCGACGGCCGCGCCGACGTCGGCGCCCCGCGCCCCATCCCGCCGCTCAGGCCGACTCGTTCAGCAGCCGCACGAGATGCTCACGCCCCGCCGCCAGCAGCCCCTCCAGCGGCTCGGCCGTCTCGTACCACCGCTTCTCGTACTCCCAGCACAGCCAGCCGTCCCACCCGTGCCGTGCGAGGACCTCCACGCACTCGGCGAGCGGCAGGGCGCCCGCGCCGAGCGCCAGCGGGGTGGTGTCCTCGGCCGAGGCGATGTCCTTGACCTGGACGTATCCGAGGTACGGCGAGAGCGCGGCGTAGGTGTCGAGGGGCTGCTCGCCGCCCAGCCAGGTGTGCATCACGTCCCACAGCGCGCCCACCTGCCGGTGCCCGACGAGTCCGATGACACGGGTCGCGTCGGCGCCGGTGGGGTGGGAGTCGTGGGTCTCCAGCAGGATGCGGACGCCGAGGTCGGCGGCGTGCTCGGCGGCGGTCCCGAGCCGGCGGGCCGCGACGGCGTCCGCCTCCTCGGCGGACTGCCCGCCGGAACCGCCGGGGAAGACGCGGACGAAGGGCGCGCCGAGGTCACGGGCGAGGCCGAGGAGCCCGCGGATCTCCTCGATGACGGGCTCGTCCTCGCCCGGCGCGGCCACGCGCGTGTACCCCGCGAGTCCGAGCACGTCGACGCCCGCCGCCTTGAACTGCGCCGCGACCTCGGCCCGTCGGGCCGCGTCCAGGCCGGGGTGCACCGGCTCCTCCGGATGGGCGCGCAGTTCGACGCCGTGGTAGCCGTGCGTGGTGGCGAGCCGCAGCACGTCGGCGAGCGGCAGACCGGGGACACCGAGGGTGGAGAAGGCAAGCTTCATATCCGCCCCCTACCCGCCGCCCCGGAGCGCACTCCGGGGCGGCCTCGAAGTCCACCCGTCGCCCACCCGGCGCCGCCGCTTCCCCCACCCCGCCCGCACGCCGGCCGCACGCCTGCCCCGGCCCGCCCGCACGCCTGCCCCGGCCGCCCGTCCGCACGCCCGCCCCGGCCCGCCCGCACGCCTGCCCCGGCCGGCCGGCCGCCCGTCCGCACGCCGGCCAGCCGCCCCAGGCGTACGCCCGCCCCGCTCCCGTCCCGGCGGTCCGGCCGAGCCCTACCCCCGGGGCACCCCGGACGACCCCCGCACCATCAGCTCCCCCCGCGCCGTGGCGATCCCGCCGGGCGGCGGTTCCTCCCGGCCCATCGCGATCCGTCCGGCCCGCGCGCCGGCCTCCGCCAGCGGCAGCCGCACCGTCGTCAGCGCGGGCACCGCGTCGACGCTGAACGGCAGGTCGTCGAAGCCGGCCACCGACACGTCCTCCGGGATGCGCAGCCCCGAGTCCCGCAGTGCCGCGCACGCGCCCAGGGCCACCGAGTCGTTGGCGGCGACCACGGCCGTCAGGGACGGGTCCCGGCGCAACAGCTCCAGCGTCGCCTCGTAGCCGGCCCGCCGGTCGTACCGTCCGTGGACCGTCCAGCGCGGGTCCTCCTCGATGCCGGCCGCCGCCAGCGCCTCCCGGTGGCCCTCCAGGCGGTGCCGGGTGGTCGTGCGCTCCTCCGGGCCCGCGATGTACCCGAGACGCCGGTGCCCCAAGCCGATGAGGTGCTCGGTCAGCTCCCGGCCGCCGCCGCGGTTGTCGAAGGTGAGCGCGATCGCCCCGGTGTCCGGCGCGGGCGGCCGCCCGCACAGCACCACCCGCGTCCCGGCCGCGCCCAGCTTGCGCAGCTTCGAGGCGACCGCCGCCGCGTGCGGCTCGTCCTCCACGGCGCCGCCGGTCAGCACCACGGCCGCGGCCCGCTGCCGCTGCAGCAGCGTCAGGTACGTCAGCTCGCGCTCCGGGGAACCCCCGGTGTTGCACACCACCGCGAGCCGCTCGCCGCCGGCTCTTCCGCCCGGCCCGCCGATCTCCGACTGGATCGCGCTCGCCATGATCCCGAAGAAGGGGTCGGCGATGTCGTTGACCAGGATGCCCACGAGGTCGGAGGTCGACGCCGCCAGCGCGCTCGCGGGGCCGTTCAGCACGTAGTCCAGCTCGTCCACCGCCCGCAGCACCCGCTCCCGGGTGGACGCGGCCACGGGGTAGTTCCCGTTCAGTACGCGCGACACCGTCGCGGGGGAGACCTGCGCGCGGGCCGCCACGTCCGCCAGGGTCACCGTCATCTCGTCGTCCTCCGGTCGCGCCTCTTGTCGTGCGTCGTCGTACGCCCATGTAGACAGCCGTGCCAGGGGCACGGTTCCGGGCGTGCGAGCAGACCTTACGGCCAAGGAGTCCGGTTGTTCGCCCCCTCGAACAACTCGGGACGGACACGGTCTTGTCCGGACCGCTGGTCAGAGGCTAGCTTCTCCGTAGATAGAAAGCGCTTGCTGTGACGCTGATCAGGACGAGGCGTACGCGGCGCACACACCCGCGTACGAGACGCGCGCGAACGCTGCGTACGACGCCTACGAAGGGACCGACGTGACACGCAAGACGGTGCGTATCGCCATGAACGGCGTGACCGGGCGCATGGGCTACCGCCAGCACCTGGTCCGCTCCATCCTGGCCATCCGCGAACAGGGCGGGCTCGACCTCGGCGACGGCACCGTGCTGTGGCCGGAACCGGTCCTGGTCGGCCGCCGCGAGCACGCGCTGCGGGCGCTCGCCGAGAAGCACGGGCTGGACCCGGAGAACATCTCGACCGACGTGGACGCCGTCCTCGCCGACCCGGCCGTCGACCTCTACTTCGACGCCCAGGTGACCTCCGCCCGCGAGGAGGCGATCAAGAAGGCGATCGCGGCCGGCAAGCACATCTACACCGAGAAGCCGACGGCCACCGGCCTGGAGGGCGCCCTCGAGCTCGCCCGGCTGGCCGACGCGGCCGGCGTCAAGCACGGCGTCGTCCAGGACAAGCTCTTCCTCCCCGGCCTGCTCAAGCTGAAGCGCCTCATCGACGGCGGCTTCTTCGGCCGGATCCTGTCCGTCCGCGGCGAGTTCGGCTACTGGGTCTTCGAGGGCGACTGGCAGGACGCGCAGCGCCCCTCCTGGAACTACCGCGCCGAGGACGGCGGCGGCATCGTCGTCGACATGTTCCCGCACTGGGAGTACGTGCTCCACGAGCTGTTCGGCCGCGTGAAGTCCGTGCAGGCCATCGCCACCACCCACGTCCCGCAACGCTGGGACGAGAACGGCAAGCCCTACGACGCCACCGCCGACGACGCCGCCTACGGCATCTTCGAGCTCGAGGGCGGCGCCATCGCCCAGATCAACTCCTCCTGGGCCGTCCGCGTCAACCGCGACGAACTCGTCGAGTTCCAGGTCGACGGCACCGAGGGCTCGGCCGTGGCCGGCCTGCGCAACTGCCGCGTCCAGCACCGCTCCGCCACCCCCAAGCCGGTCTGGAACCCGGACATCCCCGCCACCGAGGTCTTCCGCGACCAGTGGCAGGAGGTCCCCGACAACGGCGAGTTCGACAACGGCTTCAAGGCCCAGTGGGAGCTGTTCCTCAAGCACGTCTACGCCGGCGCCCCCTACCACTGGGACCTGCTGGCCGGCGCCCGCGGCGTCCAGCTCGCCGAACTCGGCCTGAAGTCCTCGGCCGAGGGCCGCCGCCTCGACGTCCCGGAGATCGCCCCGTGAGCATCCGCCTCCCCGACAGCACCGGGTCCCTGCGGACGTACGAGCCCCGCACCGAACCCCTCGCCCCCACCCCGGGCGCCCCCCTCACCTCCCGCACGGTCTTCTCGGCCGCGCACGTCGTCGCCGACCCGTACGCGGACGTGTCCCCCGACTCGCCCGCCGCCGTCGACTGGGACGCCACCCTCGCCTTCCGCCGCCACCTGTGGTCGCACGGCCTCGGCGTCGCCGAGGCGATGGACACCGCCCAGCGCGGCATGGGCCTCGACTGGGCGGGCGCGGCCGAACTGATCCGCCGCTCCGCCGCCGAGGCGAAGGCGGTCGGCGGCCGCATCGCCTGCGGCGTGGGCACCGACCAGCTCACCGCCGGCACCCTCGACGAGGTCCGCGCGGCCTACGAGGAGCAGCTCGCGGTCGTGGAGGAGGCGGGCGCCCAGGCGATCCTCATGGCCTCCCGCGCGCTGGCCGCGGCGGCGAAGGGCCCCGAGGACTACCTGGAGGTCTACGGCCACCTCCTGCGCCAGGCCGCCGAGCCGGTGGTCCTGCACTGGCTGGGCCCGATGTTCGACCCGGCGCTGGAGGGCTACTGGGGTTCGTCCGACCTGGACGCGGCCACGGACACCTTCCTGGAGGTCATCGCCGCGCACCCCGACAAGGTCGACGGCATCAAGGTCTCCCTCCTGGACGCCCAGCGCGAGATCGACCTGAGGCGGAGGCTGCCGCAGGGCGTCCGCTGCTACACCGGCGACGACTTCAACTACCCCGAGCTGATCGCGGGCGACGAGAGGGGCTTCAGCCACGCGCTGCTCGGCATCTTCGACCCGCTGGGCCCGCTGGCGGCCGAGGCCGTCCGCGTCCTGGACACGGGGGACACGGCCGGTTTCCGCGCCCTCCTCGACCCCACCGTCGAGCTGTCCCGCCACCTCTTCCAGGCGCCCACCCGCTTCTACAAGACGGGCGTGGTCTTCCTGGCCTGGCTGGCGGGCCACCAGGAGCACTTCACGATGGTCGGCGGCCTGCAGTCGGCCCGTTCCCTGCCGCACTTCGCCCGCGCCTACGAACTCGCCGACGGCCTGGGCCTGTTCCCCGACCCGAAGCTGGCCGAGGAGCGGATGAGGAACCTGCTCGCCCTGTACGGAGTGACCCAGTGAGCAACCCGGACCTGTCCCGCTTCTCCGTCAACCAGATGACGGTGAAGCAGCTGTCGCTGCCCGAACTCGTCGACGCCTGCCGCGACCTGGGCGTCGGCAACGTCGGCCTGTGGCGCGAGCCCGTCCAGGCGTACGGGGTGGAGGACGCCGCGAAGCTGGTGCGCGACGCCGGCCTGACGGTCACCACCCTGTGCCGGGGCGGCTTCCTCACGGCGACCGACCCGGACGAGCGGGCGGCGGCCCTGGCCGACAACCGCCGCGCGGTCGACGAGGCCGCCACCCTCGGCACGGACACCCTGGTCCTGGTCTCCGGCGGCCTGCCCGCCGGGTCCAAGGACCTGCGCGCCGCCCGCGAACGCATCGCCGACGCGCTGGCCGAACTCGGCCCGTACGCCGAGGAGCACGGCGTGAAGCTGGCCATCGAGCCCCTCCACCCGATGTTCGCCTCCGACCGCTGCGTGGTCTCCACCCTCGCCCAGGCCCTGGACCTCGCGGAGCGCTTCCCGGCCCACCAGGTCGGCGTCACCGTCGACACGTACCACATCTGGTGGGACGACGACGCCCCGGCGCAGATCGCCCGGGCGGGCGCGGGCGGCCGCATCCACACCTTCCAGCTGGCCGACTGGACCACCCCCCTCCCCGAGGGCGTCCTCAACGGCCGCGGCCAGATCGGCGACGGCGCGATCGACATGCGGGAGTGGAAGGGCTACGTCGAGGCGGCCGGCTACACCGGGCCCATCGAGGTCGAACTCTTCAACGAGGAGCTGTGGGCCCGCGACGGGCGGGAGGTGCTCGCCGAGACCGCGGAACGCTTCGTCACGCACGCGGCGGACTGACCGACCCGCGGTGTGCCGGGCCGAGGGCCGGCACGCCGCGGGAGAAGACCCCGGGGGCCCGGCGGCGGGAGACGGAGCCGGCGGTGCGGCCCGGCTCCGCGAGGTGCGGCGGTGCGGCGCCGCACCGCCCCGCCACCGGACCCCCGGCACACCGGCCCGCCCAGGGCGGCCGACGGCTCCGTCACGTCACCGCCGCCCGCCCGCCGTCATGACGCCGACGCGTTCCTCCGCCTGGTCGGCGCCCGGCGAAAAAAATCATCCGGGGACCGTGCAACCCTTCCCCGGTGACGGCTGTCGTACATCGCGTCAGGACTTCTTGGAGGGGGATCCGGGGGGATCGCGGGGGGTTCTGATCGGAGGGGGCGAGCCGAGGGGCCCGGTCGACGGACCGGGCCCCTCGTGGTGTTCGGGCAGGCCGGGGAAGGTGGCCTAGAAGAACACCCCGCACCGCAGCAGCACGTTCGCGTACGGCCGCGCCTCCCCGGTCCGTACGATCAGCCGCGCGCCCGCCGACAGCTCCTTCAGCCTCTCGTGCGGGACCCAGGCCGGCTCCGCGAAGTGCTCGTCCAGCAGCGCGGCGGCCTCCGGATTCGCCTCCCGCACCTCCGTCGCCGCCGTCGCGCCCTCCACGACCAGCTCCGCGAGCAGGCCCTCCAGGACCTCGGCGAAGGACGGCACCCCGGCCCGGAACGCGAGGTCCACGACCCGCGGCCCGTCCGGTATCGGCATGCCGACGTCGCACACCAGCACCCCGTCGCCGTGCCCCAGCTCGGCCAGGGCACCCGCGAGATGACGATTGAGGATCCCGGCCTTCTTCACAGGAGCTCACCCCGCTGCTCGTTTCCGGGCGTGCCGCCGGTTTCCCGGCCGGGGGTCCGGGGGGCGTCCCCCGGATGAGCACAGCACAGGGCGTCGACCTCCTCCGCCGTCGGGAACGACTCCTGCGCGCCCCGCCGGGTCACGGCGACCGCCCCGACCCGCGCCGCGTACGCCGCCGCCTCGGCCAGGGACGAACCCGTGCCCAGCCTCCAGGCCAGCGCCGCCGTGAAGGAGTCGCCCGCGCCCGTCGTGTCCACGGCGTCGACCCGGACCGACGCCACCCGCGTGACCCCCTCGGCCGACGCCACCAGCGCACCCTCCGCGCCCAGCGTCACGACCACCGACTTCGGGCCCTTCGCGAGCAGGGCCCGCGCCCAGTCCTCGGGCTCCCCGCCCGTCGCCGATCCGCCCAGGATGACCTTCGCCTCGTGCTCGTTGACGATCAGCGGGTCGCAGGCGGCGAGCACCACCGCGGGCAGCGGACGCGGCGGGGAGGGGTTCAGGACGAAGCGGCTGCCGGGCGCCAGGCTCGCCGCGACCGCCACCACCGTCTCCATCGGGATCTCCAGCTGCGCGGAGACCACCCGGGAGGTCCGGAAGAGGGGGGCGGCGGCCAGGACGTCCTGCGGCGTCAGACGCCCGTTCGCGCCCGGGGACACGACGATGCTGTTGTCGCCCGACGGGTCCACCGTGATCAGCGCGACCCCGGTCGGCGCCCCGCCCACCAGCACGCCCGTCGTGTCGACCCCCGCCGTCCGCTGCGAGTCGAGGAGCAGCCGGCCGTACGGGTCGTCGCCGACCCTGGCCAGCAGGGCCGTGCGGGCCCCGAGACGGGCCGCCGCGACGGCCTGGTTGGCGCCCTTGCCGCCGGGGTGGACGGCCAGGTCGGAACCGAGGACCGTCTCCCCGGCCCCCGGCCGCCGCTCGACGTCGATCACCAGGTCGGCGTTGGCCGACCCCACGACCAGCAGGTCGTAGTCGTACATGAGTTGACTCCCCATTCACGCGGGCCGGGCGGGCGGTCGCCGTGACCGCCCGCCCGAGCCTGCCGGCGTTGCCGATGTCAGCCGCTGAAGCCGGCCACGTTCTCCTTCGTGACCACCTTCACCGGCACCTTCACCGTCTGCTCGACCTTCTCGCCCTCGATCGCCTTCAGCGCGTTGTCCACGGCGATCCTGCCCAGCTCCGACGGCTGCTGCGCGACGGAGGCGTACAGCGTGCCGCCCTCGACCGCGGTCAGGCCGTCCGGGGTGCCGTCGAAGCCGACGACCTGGACGGACGTGCCCGCCTTGGCGCCCAGCGCCTTGATCGCGCCGAGCGCCATCTCGTCGTTGGCGGCGATGACGCCCTGGACGTCCGGGTGGGCCTGGAGCAGGTTCGACATCACGTCGAGGCCCTTGGTGCGGTCGAAGTCGGCCGGCTGCTGGGCCAGGACCTGGATGCCCGGGTAGGCCTTCAGCCCCTTGGCGAAGCCCTCGGCGCGCTCCCGGGCGGCGGACGTGCCCGCCTGGCCCTGGAGGATCACGATCTTGCCGGTGCCGCCGAGCTTCTCGGCGACCGTCTTCGCGGCCAGCTCGCCGCCGGCGACGTTGTCGGAGGCCACGAGCGCCTGAGCGGTCGCCTTGTTGACGCCGCGGTCGACCGCGATGACGGGGATCTCCGCCTTGCCGGCGGCGCGCACGGCCGGACCGGCCGCGTCGGAGTCCACCGGGTTGACGACGATCGCGTCGAGCCCGGAACTGGTGAAGTTCTGCAGCTGGTTGGCCTGCTGGGAGGCGTCGTTCTGCGCGTCGGTGACGGTCAGGTCCACGCCCAGCTTCTTCGCCTCGGCCTTCGCGCCGGACTGGATCTGCACGAAGAACGGGTTGTTGAGGGTGGACAGCGCCAGCCCGACCTTCGGCTTCGAGGCCGCGGGGGAACCGCCGTGCAGGAAGGAGGTCGCGCCGACGATCGCCACGGTGACCACGGCCGCGAGCGCGTACGTCGCCGCCTGCCGGCCCTTGTCGCCGCCGGTGCCGGCCGCGACCGGGGTCGCCCCGGCCTTGCGGCGCACGGTGTCCAGCAGCACCGCCAGCGCGATGACCACGCCGATGACGACCTGCTGCCAGAACGCGGACACCGACAGGAGGTTGAGGCCGTTGCGCAGCACCGCCAGGATCAGCGCGCCGATCAGCGTGCCGGACGCCTTGCCGGTGCCGCCGGCGAGCGAGGCGCCGCCGATCACGACCGCGGCGATCGCGTCGAGCTCGTAGCCGTCGGCGGCCTGCGGCTGCGCGGAGGACAGCCGGGCGGCGAGCACGACGCCCGCGGCGGCCGCGAACACACCGGACAGGGCGTAGATGGCGAGCTTCTGCTTCTTCACCCGCAGGCCGGACAGGCGCGCGGCCTCCTCGTTGCCGCCGATGGCGTACATCGAGCGGCCGATGTACGTCCGGCCGAGCACGAACGCCGCGATCAGCCCCATGACGATCATGACCAGCACGGGGACGGGCAGCCAGCCGCCGAGCGTGTCGCCGAGGTGCGAGACGGAGTCGGGGAAGGCGATCGGGGAGCCCTCGGAGATCACCAGCGACAGACCGCGGCCCACCGACAGCATGGCGAGCGTCGCGATGAACGGCGGCAGCTTGCCGTACGCGATGAGGAAACCGTTCACCAGGCCGCACGCGATGCCGGTGGCGAGCGCCAGGACGACCGCGATCGCGACGGGCACGCCCTGCTGGGTGGCGCTCCAGGCCAGCACGGTGGCCGACAGGGCCGCCACCGAGCCGACCGACAGGTCGATGCCCGCCGAGACGATGACGAACGTGACGCCGAAGGCGAGGACGGCCGTCACGGCGGCCTGCACGCCCACGTTGAGCAGGTTGTCGGTGGTCAGGAAGTCGCCCGACAGCGCCGACATGGCGATGACGAGGACGATGAGCGCGGTGAGCGCCCCGTTGTCGAGCAGCAGTCGGCGCACCGCCGCGGCGCCACCGGCGCCCGTCGTGCTCTTGAGCGTGTCAGCGGCCACGGCCGGCCTCCAAGTCGTCAGTGGTAGGGGTGGGTGTCGTAGGGGTCATGGGGGTCGCGGGCGCCGTGGGGGCGGTGGGCGTGCTGACGGCGAGGGCCATCACCGCGTCCTGCGTCGCCTCGTCGGCGGGCAGTTCGCCGGCGACCCGGCCCTGGGCCATCACCAGCACCCGGTCGCTCATGCCGAGCACCTCGGGCAGGTCGCTGGAGATCATCAGGACGGCGGCGCCGGCGGCCGTCAGCTCGTTGATCAGCTGGTAGATCTCGACCTTGGCGCCGACGTCGATGCCGCGCGTCGGCTCGTCGAGGATCAGCACCTTGGTGTTCGCGAGCAGCCACTTGCCGATGACGACCTTCTGCTGGTTGCCGCCGGAGAGCGTGCGCACGTGCTGGCCGAGGCCCGCCATCCGCACCCCCAGCTGCTTCGCGATCCGGTCGGCGGCCTCGTGCTGCCCCTTGAGGTCGACCAGCCCGGCCCGGGTCGCCGACCGCATGGTCACCAGCCCGAGGTTCTCCTCGACGGAGGCGTCGAGCACCAGGCCCTGGCCCTTGCGGTCCTCCGGGACCAGCCCGATCCCGGCCGCCATGGCCGCGTTCACGTCGTGCCGGGGCAGCCGCGCGCCCTCGACCCGCACGGCTCCGCGGTCGTACGGGTCCGCCCCGAAGACCGCCCGGACGACCTCGGTACGGCCCGCGCCGACCAGTCCCGCGATGCCGACGACCTCACCGGCGTGCACCTGGAAGCCGACGTCGTGGAAGACGCCGTCCCGGGTGAGCCCCTCGACGGACAGCAGGGCGGGGCCCCGGTCGGCGCGCTCGCGCGGGTACTGCTGCTCGATCGAGCGGCCCACCATGAGCCGGACGAGCTCGTCCTCGGGCGTGCCGGCGGGCACCTGGCCGACGCTCTTCCCGTCGCGGATGACGGTGACGCGGTCGCCGAGGGCGGCGATCTCCTCCAGGTGGTGCGTGATGAAGACGATCCCGACGCCGTCCGCGCGCAGCCTGCGCACGATCGCGAAGAGCTTCTCGACCTCCTCCGAGGTGAGCACGGCGGTCGGCTCGTCCATGATCAGCACGCGCGCGTCCAGGCTCAGCGCCTTCGCGATCTCGACCATCTGCAGGCGCGCGATGCCGAGTTCCCGCACGCGCGCGCGGGGCGAGACGGACACGCCGACCCGCTCCAGCAGGACGGCGGCCTCGGCCTCCATCCGCTTGCGGTCGATCATCCCGAAGCGGCGCGGCTGCCGCCCCAGGAAGATGTTCTCGGCGACCGTCAGGTCGGGTACGAGGTTGAACTCCTGGTAGATGGTGGCGATCCCGAGGCGCTCGGAGTCCTGCGCACCGTGGATGCGCACCTCCTCGCCGCCGGCCAGGATGCGCCCGGCATCGGGGCGGTAGGCGCCGGAGAGCATCTTGATGAGGGTGCTCTTGCCGGCGCCGTTCTCGCCGAGCAGGACGTGCACCTCGCCCCGGCGCAGGTCGAAGTCGACGCCGTCGAGGGCGACCACACCGGGGAAGGTCTTGCGTATGCCTTCGATGCGCAGCAACTCGTCCGGGTCGCTCACGACTGGCTCCTGTTCCTTGCGGGGGACGGCTCTGGGAGGGACGGCTCTGGGAGGGCCGGCTCGCCGCACGAGCGGCGTACGACGAGACGGGCGGGGAGGGTGACGGACTGCGGGGGCCGTCCCTCGATGCGGTCGACGAGCGCGCGCACGGCGGCGCGTCCCAGCTCGCCCGTCGGCTGGGCGATCGCGGTGACCGGCGGGTCGGTGTGCACGAACCAGCGGATGTCGTCGAACGCGGCCAGCGCGATGTCGTCGGGGACGCGCAGCCCACGCGCGCGTATCGCGTCCAGCGCGCCCAGCGCCATCAGGTTGTCGGCGGCGAACAGCACCTCGGGCGGCTCGGGCAGGTCGAGGAAGCCCTCGGTGACCCGGCGCCCGCTCTCGGCCTGGAAGTCGCCCTGCCCCGTGTAGGCGTCGGGCAGGGGGAGTCCGTACTCGGCCATGGCGGCCCGGAAGGCCTCGACGCGCTCGCTGCCGGTGGTGGTGGCGGCGGGCCCCGCGATGATGGCGAGCCTGCGGTGCCCCAGCCCGTGCAGGTGCGCGACCAGGTCCCGGACGGCGGCCCGCCCGTCCGCCCGGACCACCGGCACGTCCACGCCCGGGATCCACCGGTCGACGAACACCATCGGCGTCCCCCCGCGCGCGGCGTCCAGCATCAGCGGGGAGCCGCCGTCGGCGGGGGAGACGAGGAGGCCGTCGATGCGGCGGTCCAGCAGGGTGCGGACGTGGTGGTCCTGGAGGTCGGGCCGCTCGTCGGCGTTGCCGATGATGACGCTGTAGCCGAGCGCGCGGGCCTCCTCCTCGACGGAGCGGGCCAGTTCGGTGAAGTACGGGTTCAGCACGTCGCTGATGACCAGGCCGAGGGTGCGGGTCTGGTCGGTGCGCAGCGACCGGGCGACGGCGTTCGGACGGTAGCCCAGCGTCTCGACGGCGGCCCGCACGCGCGTGCGGGCGTCGGCGCTCACCGACGGGTGGTCGTTCAGGACGCGCGACACCGTGGCGACGGAGACCCCCGCCTCGGCGGCGACGTCCTTGATGCTCGCCATCGCCGGTCCACCTCCTTGTGGAACTCGAGCAACTCGTGGAATCGATTACATCGACGTGTACGGAGGATTGGAATCGATTACACGGGGTGGAATCAAGCCTCTCGCGCGGCCGAAACCGAACCGTGATGAAGTGCGCTCACCTGAGCACGGCCGCGGGTGCCCGCGGGAAATCCCTCCGGCCCTCCGTCGGCGGGGATCCGGGCCGCCTCCGACCGCCGCGGGCGGCATGCCCGCGCCGATCGCCGGGGGAGAGGCAGCCGTGCGGGCGGCTCGGACGCTCGGCGTGACCGTGGGGGCCGCCGCCCTGGTCGGGACCTCGTTCGTCGTCGCCGGTCCGGCGGCCGCG
The DNA here is from genome assembly GCF_044328485.1 of Streptomyces sp. NPDC017936. Taxonomy (NCBI): domain Bacteria; kingdom Bacillati; phylum Actinomycetota; class Actinomycetes; order Kitasatosporales; family Streptomycetaceae; genus Streptomyces; species Streptomyces sp. NPDC017936. Next base: position 195,422 of record NZ_JBIRHK010000003.1, read on the forward strand.
ACCGGGGGTACGGCGAAGGCCCCGGAGACCGTGGTCGTCCGGTCCGCGACCAGCACCGGCGGCACGGCCCTCGCCCAGCCCGGCAAGGGCCGGAGCGCGCCGGCGTCCCGCACGATGCGCTGCGGCAGCTCCTCGCACGACAAGTGCGACATCGTCGGCAAGCCCGGGTGAAGGGCACGCGCGGCGGGGGTCACCGGCCACGTGGCCGGCACCGGTGTGACGATCACGGGGAACCGACCCGGGCGCCCGGCGCCGGCGGGCGGCCCGCCCTGTCGGTGCCGGGCGGTACCGTCGCAGCATGTCCGATCAGGCGGGGGCCACCCCGACGGGAGAGCGGCGACCGGCCACGCTCGAGGGCGTGCTCGAACGCATCACGTACGCCAACGAGGAGAACGGCTACACGGTCGCGCGCGTCGACACCGGCCGCGGCGCCGGCGACCTCCTCACGGTCGTCGGCGCGCTGCTCGGCGCCCAGGTCGGCGAGTCGCTGCGCATGGAGGGCCGCTGGGGCTCGCACCCGCAGTACGGCAAGCAGTTCCTCGTGGAGAACTACACCACCGTCCTGCCCGCCACCGTCCAGGGCATCCGCCGCTACCTCGGCTCCGGCCTGGTCAAGGGCATCGGCCCGGTCTTCGCCGACCGCATCACCCGGCACTTCGGCACCGACACCCTGAGGATCATCGAGGAGGAGCCGAAGCGCCTGATCGAGGTGCCGGGGCTCGGCCCCAAGCGCACCAAGAAGATCGCCGAGGCCTGGGAGGAGCAGAAGGCGATCAAGGAGGTCATGCTCTTCCTCCAGACCGTCGAGGTCTCCACGTCCATCGCGGTCCGCATCTACAAGAAGTACGGCGACGCCTCGATCTCCGTCGTGAAGAACCAGCCGTACCGGCTGGCCGCCGACGTCTGGGGCATCGGCTTCCTCACCGCCGACAAGATCGCCCAGTCGGTCGGCATCCCGCACGACAGCCCGGACCGCGTGAAGGCGGGCCTCCAGTACGCCCTGTCCCAGTCCGCCGACCAGGGCCACTGCTACCTCCCCGAGGAGCGGCTGATCGCCGACGCGGTCAAGCTCCTCCAGGTCGACACCGGCCTCGTCATCGAGTGCCTCGCCGAGCTGGCGCAGGTCCCGGAGGAGGGCGAGGACCCCGGTGTCGTGCGGGAGAAGGTGCCGGGTCCGGACGGCGGCGACCCGGTCACGGCCGTCTACCTGGTCCCCTTCCACCGCGCCGAACTCTCCCTCTCGGCCCAGCTGCTGCGCCTCCTGCGCACCGGTGAGGACCGGATGCCCGGCTTCCGCACGGTGGCCTGGGACAAGGCGCTGACGTGGCTGAAGGGCCGTACCGGGGCCGACCTCGCGCCCGAGCAGGAGGCCGCGGTCAGGCTGGCGCTCACCGAGAAGGTCGCCGTGCTCACCGGCGGCCCCGGCTGCGGCAAGTCCTTCACGGTCCGCTCGATCGTGGAGCTGGCCCGCGCCAAGAAGGCCAAGGTCGTGCTGGCCGCCCCCACGGGCCGCGCGGCCAAGCGCCTGGCCGAGCTGACCGGCGCCGAGGCCTCCACCGTGCACCGCCTGCTGGAGCTCAAGCCGGGCGGTGACGCGGCCTACGACCGCGACCGCCCGCTCGACGCCGACCTGGTCGTCGTGGACGAGGCGTCGATGCTGGACCTGCTGCTCGCCAACAAGCTGGTGAAGGCCGTCCCGCCCGGCGCCCACCTGCTCTTCGTCGGGGACGTGGACCAGCTGCCCAGCGTCGGCGCGGGCGAGGTCCTGCGCGATCTGCTGGCCGACGGCGGCCCCGTCCCGGCGGTCCGTCTCACGCGCGTGTTCCGCCAGGCCCAGCAGTCCGGCGTGGTGACCAACGCGCACCGGATCAACGCCGGGCAGCACCCCGTCACCGACGGCATGAAGGACTTCTTCCTCTTCGTCGAGGACGACACGGAGCAGGCCGGCCGGCTCACCGTCGACGTGGCCGCCCGCCGGATCCCGGCGAAGTTCGGTCTCGACCCGCGCCGGGACGTCCAGGTCCTCGCCCCCATGCACCGCGGCCCCGCCGGCGCCGGCACCCTCAACGGACTGCTCCAGCAGGCCATCACCCCGGGCCGTCCCGACCTGCCCGAGAAGCGGTTCGGCGGCCGCGTCTTCCGCGTCGGCGACAAGGTCACCCAGATCCGCAACAATTACGAGAAGGGGGAGAACGGTGTCTTCAACGGCACCGTGGGCGTGGTCACCTCGCTCGACCCGGTCGACCAGCGCCTCACGGTGCTGACGGACGAGGACGAGGAGGTGCCGTACGAGTTCGACGAACTGGACGAACTGGCCCACGCGTACGCGGTGACCATCCACCGCTCACAGGGAAGTGAATATCCCGCCGTGGTGATCCCCGTCACGACGGGGGCATGGATGATGCTCCAGCGGAACCTCCTGTACACGGCGGTCACCCGGGCGAAGAGGCTGGTCGTCCTCGTCGGCTCGCGCAAGGCGATCGGACAGGCGGTGCGCACGGTGTCGGCGGGGCGGCGCTGCACGGCCCTCGACTTCCGCCTCGCGGGCTCCTGACCTCCCGTCCGGTCCTCCGGCCCGAGGTGATCGCAAAAAATGATCGATCAAATGAGTCGTGAAGGTCACAGAGCACTTCCGGAAGCGGAACGGAGGCGGCAGTATGAGCAAGTTGACGGCACTGAGTGCCGTCGATAAGCCCAATGGTCGACCCCGAGTGCACTCTCCTGCGCCAAATGGGGGATGGTAGAGACAGTCAGGGCACCTCGAAGAAGAGGCACAACGTCGGTGAGGGATGACGTGAGCGACAACTCTGTAGTACTGCGGTACGGCGACGGCGAGTACACCTACCCGGTGATCGACAGCACCGTCGGCGACAAGGGCTTCGACATCGGGAAGCTCCGCGCCCAGACCGGTCTCGTGACCCTGGACAGCGGATACGGCAACACCGCCGCCTATAAATCCGCCATCACCTACCTCGACGGTGAGGCGGGGATCCTGCGGTACCGCGGCTACCCCATCGAGCAGCTGGCCGAGCGCTCCACCTTCCTGGAGGTCGCCTACCTGCTCATCAACGGCGAACTGCCCACCGTCGACGAGCTCTCGTCCTTCAAGAACGAGATCACGCAGCACACCCTGCTGCACGAGGACGTCAAGAACTTCTACAAGGGCTTCCCGCGCGACGCCCACCCGATGGCCATGCTGTCGTCGGTCGTCTCCGCGCTGTCCACCTTCTACCAGGACAGCCACAACCCGTTCGACGAGAAGCAGCGCAACCTCTCCACGATCCGGCTGCTCGCCAAGCTCCCGACGATCGCGGCGTACGCCTACAAGAAGTCGATCGGCCACCCGTTCGTCTACCCGCGCAACGACCTCGGCTACGTCGAGAACTTCCTGCGCATGACCTTCTCGGTGCCCGCCCAGGAGTACGAGCTCGACCCGATCGTGGTCGCCGCCCTGGACAAGCTGCTCATCCTGCACGCCGACCACGAGCAGAACTGTTCGACCTCCACCGTCCGCCTGGTGGGCTCCTCGCAGGCGAACATGTTCGCCTCGATCTCCGCCGGCATCAACGCCCTGTGGGGCCCGCTGCACGGCGGCGCCAACCAGTCCGTCCTGGAGATGCTCGAGGGCATCCGCGACGCGGGCGGCGACGTGGACACCTTCATCCGCAAGGTGAAGAACAAGGAGGACGGCGTCCGCCTGATGGGCTTCGGCCACCGGGTCTACAAGAACTTCGACCCGCGCGCCAAGATCATCAAGGCCGCCGCGCACGACGTCCTCTCCGCGCTCGGCAAGTCCGACGAGCTGCTGGACATCGCGCTCAAGCTGGAGGAGCACGCGCTCTCCGACGACTACTTCGTCTCGCGCAGCCTCTACCCGAACGTCGACTTCTACACCGGCCTGATCTACCGGGCCATGGGCTTCCCGACCGAGATGTTCACGGTCCTGTTCGCCCTCGGCCGCCTGCCGGGCTGGATCGCCCAGTGGCACGAGATGATCAAGGAGCCGGGCTCCCGCATCGGCCGCCCGCGCCAGATCTACACGGGCGTCGTCGAGCGCGACTTCGTGCCGGTCGAGGAGCGCTGACACCTGCCGCCGGGGGCGCCGCGTCCGTGGTGCCCCACCGCGCGGGCCGAGGAGCGCCGTGACGGCTGAAGACCGAGGGCCGTCCCCGCCGGGCGGCCCTCGGCCGTGACGGGTGGTCCGCCGCCCGGCCGGTCCTCGTACGGACGGCCGCCGTCGGTACGGAAGGCCGTCGTCGGACGGGGCCGGGGCGGTGCGGGAGCGCGTACGGCGTCACAGGCAGCAGAAGGCGCCCTGGTGCGCCGGTCCCCCCACGGGCCGACGACCAGGGCGCCTTCCCATGTCCCGGTGCGGATTCCCCCCACGGGATCCGGCCGGGCGTTTGTGAGGACACAGCTCCTGAATCGCTGGTGCCATATGCGGTTGTCGGGCCGGCGGGATCGAGCGGCGCGAGCGGAACTCGCCGCACCCCCGCCGGGTGCGGTCTGCCGGGACAACGCACGCCGGGAGGGCCGCTCAAAGCTTCCCGGTGTACGTGCCCCGGCAACGCATCTCTGAGGAAGTCCCCCAAGACATCCCCAGATGCCGGTTCGCGCCCCCCAAGACGCTTGCCGACATCGCCAACTTAGACCGTCGAACCCCTTCGATGGTTACGTTCACATCACTGTGATCTGTGTCTCTTGCGTATGTCCCGTTCGATGCGCAAGGTCCCGGACACGGTGATCGAGGCCCCGGCGTAAGGATGATGCGCGAGCCTCGTGAAGAGCTTATGTGCTGCGTGCGCCGGACTCCAGGGGCGTTGTGGTTTCGGCTTCGCCTAACCGGCGGTAACCTCGCGCGCGTTCACCTTGCGTCAGCGGAACGTCCGCAACCGCAGACTGTTCGTCACCACGAAGACCGACGAGAAGGCCATCGCCGCCCCCGCGAGCATCGGGTTCAGCAGCCCGGCGGCGGCCAGCGGCAGCGCGGCCACGTTGTACCCGAAGGCCCACACGAGGTTGCCCTTGATCGTCGCCAGGGTCCGCCGGGAGAGCCGGATGGCGTCCGCGGCGACCCGCAGGTCCCCGCGCACCAGGGTCAGGTCGCCCGCCTCGATCGCCGCGTCGGTCCCCGTGCCCATGGCCAGGCCCAGGTCGGCGGTGGCGAGCGCGGCCGCGTCGTTGACGCCGTCGCCGACCATCGCGACGACCCGTCCCTCGCCCTGGAGGCGCCTGACGACGTCGACCTTGTCCTCGGGCAGCACCTCGGCGATCACCTCGTCGACGCCGACCCGTGCGGCCACCGCCTCGGCCACCACCCGGTTGTCCCCGGTCAGCAGCACCGGCGTGAGCCCCAGCGCGCGCAGTTCGCGCACCGCCTCGGCGCTGGTCTCCTTGACCGCGTCGGCGACGGCCAGCACCCCGCGCACCGCGCCGTCCCAGCCCACGACGACCGCCGTGCGGCCGTCCCGCTCGGCGTCCTCCTTGGCGCGGGCCGCCTCCTCGGGAAGCGAGTCGAAGAGGCGCCCGACGGCCACCTCCCGCCCCTCCACGCGTCCGCGCACACCCCGCCCGGGCACGTTCTCGAACCGCTCCACGGCCGGCAGCTCCCCGGCCCGCTCCTCGGCGCCGGCGGCCACCGCGCGGGCGACCGGGTGCTCGGAGGCGTGCTCCAGGGCGCCCGCGAGCCGCAGCAGCTGCTTCTCGTCGGTGCCCTCGACGGCGTACACCCCCTGGAGGGTCATGCGGCCGGTGGTGACGGTTCCCGTCTTGTCGAGGACGACGGTGTCGACGCGGCGGGTGCTCTCCAGCACCTCGGGGCCCTTGATGAGGATGCCGAGCTGCGCGCCCCGGCCGGTGCCGACCAGCAGGGCGGTCGGGGTGGCCAGGCCCAGGGCGCACGGGCAGGCGATGATCAGGACCGCGACGGCCGCCGTGAACGCGGCGACGGTGTCGCCGGTGAGGCCGAGCCAGCCGCCGAAGGCGGCGGACGCGATCAGCAGCACCACGGGCACGAAGATCCCGGCGACCCGGTCGGCCAGCCGCTGCACCTCGGCCTTGCCGTTCTGCGCGTCCTCCACCAGCCGCGCCATGCGGGCGAGGCGGGTGTCGGCGCCGATCCGGGCGGCCTCGACGACGAGCCGGCCGCCGGCGTTCACCGTCGCGCCGGTGACGGGGTCGCCCGGGCCGACGTCCACCGGCACCGACTCGCCGGTCAGCATCGAGACGTCCACGGCGGAGACGCCCTCGACCACCGTCCCGTCGGTGGCGACCTTCTCCCCGGGCCGGACGACGAACCGGTCCCCGACCGCCAGCCGGTCCACCGGGAGCCGCACCTCACGGCCGTCCCGCAGCACGGCCACGTCCTTCGCGCCCAGCTCCATCAGCGCCCGCAGCGCGGCCCCCGCGCGCCGCTTGGAACGGGCCTCCAGGTAACGGCCGAGCAGGAGGAAGGCGGTGACGCCCGCGGCGACCTCCAGGTAGATCGTGGACGCGCCGTCCGTGCGGGAGACCGTCAGCTCGAAGGGGTGGCGCATGCCGGGCATGCCGGCGTCGCCGAGGAAGAGCGCCCACAGCGACCAGCCGAACGCGGCGAGCGTGCCGACCGAGACGAGCGTGTCCATGGTGGAGGCGCCGTGCCGCAGGTTCGTCCAGGCCGAGCGGTGGAAGGGCAGGGCGCCCCAGACCACCACGGGCGCGGCGAGGGTCAGCGACAGCCACTGCCAGTTGTCGAACTGCAGGGCCGGGACCATCGCGAACAGCACGACCGGCGCCGCGAGCAGGGCGGAGACGACCAGCCGGTGCCGGAGCGCCGACAGTTCGGGGTCGGCGTCGGCGTCGGACGCGGTCTCCTCCGGCCGCACCTCGGGCGCGGGTTCCGCGGCCGTGTAGCCGGTCTTCACGACGGTCGCGATCAGGTCCGCGACCTCGGTCCCGGCGGGGTAGGTGACGCGCGCCCTCTCCGTCGCGTAGTTGACGGTCGCGGAGACGCCGTCCATGCGGTTGAGCTTCTTCTCCACGCGGGCCGCGCAGGAGGCGCAGGTCATCCCGCCGATGAGCAGCTCGACCTCGGAGGTGCGGGAGGCCTCGGCGGTCATGGGCGCCGTGGTGGTGGGGCTGGGCATGTCCGTACTCCAGGGAGCGGGACGGGCCGCATCCGGCCCGGGGCGACCGGTCGGTGCGGCCCGCGGCCGAAAGGGGGCGGCGGCTCGGGTCAGGCGCGGCCGACCAGTTCGAAGCCGGCCTCGTCGACGGCGGCGCGCACGGCCTCCTCGTCGAGGGCGGCGGCGGAGACGACGGTGACCTCGCCGGTGGACGCGACGGCCTTCACCGAGCTGACGCCGGGCAGTTCGGAGAGCTCACCGGAGACGGCGCCCTCGCAGTGGCCGCAGCTCATGCCGCTCACCTTGTAGACGGTGGTGACGGAACCGGAGGTTTCGGTGTGGACGGTCATCTCGTTGCTCCTCGTCGAGGCGGGTGGGGCTGAGGGGGTCCAGGAGGGGCCTCCACTGACCTCAGATTATACCCCTAGGGGGTATTTCTCCAAGAAGCCGCGCCCTGGCCGGGGCGGTCGTCCACGAGGGGCTCCAGGTAGCGGACGAGGGCGTTCTTCAGCTCCTGGACGTACGCGTCGCGCTCGGCGCCCTCGTGGGCCAGGACCAGTTCCAGGCCCGCCTTGTACATGCCGAGGCACATGTGCGCCGTGCGGGTCAGGTCGGCGGGCGGCGCCCCGGGCAGGAACGAGGACAGCAGGCCCTCGATCCGGGTGAGCAGCGTGGCGTGCAGCGCGTCGTGCTCCTCGGCGATGCGGCCGGGGATGTCGGGTCCGTGCATCAGGGCGAAGAACACCGGGTGCTCGCAGTTGAAGGCGATGAACCGGTCGACGGCGGAGCCCACCGCCTCCTCCACCGACGTCGCGGGGCCGACCGGCGCGAGCGCCTCGCCGTAGGTCTCGCGCATCTCGTGCATGAGGCGGCCGCCCAGCTCGATCGCGATCGCCTCCTTGTTCGGGAAGAACTGGTAGAGCGTGCCCGGGGACACGCCGGCCGCGCGGGCGATGGCGTTGGTGCTGGCGGCGGTGTAGCCGGTGGTGCAGAACACCGACGCGGCGGCTTCGAGGAGCTGGGCGATGCGGCGCTCGCCGCGGGCCTGGCGGCGGCGCGGCTGGTCCTTCTCCGGGCCCTTCTCCGGGTCCTTCTCCTGGTTCTGGACGGTGTCGGGCACGCGTTATCCCCAGTTCTCCGAACGCGATTGACAAACGCGAGTGCGCGCTCGCATTCTTGTGAAACGCGAGCGATCTCTCGTGTTTGCCAGTCTATGGCAATGGCAGACCCATGCTGCCTGTGACGTCGGCACGGGTCACGGTGAATCATGGTGAAGGGGACACCGCACGATGACCGAAGTCGACGGCCCGCCGCGTGTCGGGGGCTGGACCAGGTTCGTGACCGCCCGCCCGCGGTCGACACTGCTCGCCGCCCTGGTGCTCACCGTGCTGGCGGTGCTGGCCGGCAGCGGCGTCGCCGACCGGCTCGGCAGTGGGGGCTGGGAGGATCCGGACGCGCAGTCCACGTACGCGACGAAGGCCCTGGAGCGCGAGTTCCCCGACTCCCAGCCCAACCTGCTGCTGCTCGTCGACTCCGGCCGCCGCTCCGTCGACGACCCGGAGGTCGCCGCCGAGGCCTCCCGGCTCGTCGCACGGCTGGCCGCGGAGAAGGGCGTCGCCGGCGTCGGGTCCTACTGGCAGGCGGACCCCTCGGCGGCCACCGCCCTGCGCGCACGGGACGGCCACGAGGCGCTGATCGCCGCCCGGATCACCGGCGACGAGAAGACGGCGGGCGAGACCCTGGACCGCATCGCCCCCTCCTACCGGGGCTCCCACGGCCCGGTGGAGGTCGAGATCGGCGGCATGGTCGCCGTGCGCCACGAGATGCAGACGATCATCCAGGAGGACCTCACCCGCGCCGAGATCATCGCGCTGCCGATCACCCTGGTGCTGCTGGTGACGGTCTTCGGCAGCGCGGTCGCCGCCCTGCTGCCGCTCGGCATCGGCATCGTCGCGATCCTCGGCACGAACGCGGTCCTCAGCGGCCTCGCGGAGTTCACCGACGTCTCGATCTTCGCGATGAACCTCACCACGGCCCTGGGCCTCGGCCTCGCCATCGACTACGCCCTGTTCATCGTCCGCCGCTTCCGCGAGGAACTGGCCGGCGGCGCCGCGCCGCCGGCCGCCATCGCCACCACCCTGCGCACGGCGGGCCGCACGGTGCTGTTCTCCGCGCTCACGGTGGCGGTCTCCCTGGCGGCGATGCTGGTCTTCCCCCAGTACTTCCTGCGGTCCTTCGCCTACGCCGGCATGGCGGTGGTGCTGCTGGCCGCCGCGGCCGCGCTGATCCTCCTCCCGGCGGCCCTCGTCCTGCTCGGCCACCGGGTCGACGCCCTCGACGTGCGCCGCCTGTTCCGCCGCGGCCGGCCGGCCGAGGAGGCCGGGGAGACGGTCTCCGCGGACCGGGCCTTTGGCGAGGAGGCGGGCACGGCCTGGGCGCGCACCGCGACCCTGGTCATGCGCCGCGCCCCCTTCTTCGCCCTCGCGACGACGGCCGTCCTGGTCCTCCTCGGACTGCCCTTCCTGGGCGTGCGGTTCGGTACCGCCGACGACCGCCAGCTGCCCTCCTCGGCCGAGTCCCACGTCGTGCAGCAGCACCTCAGGGACGGCTTCCCCGGCAGCCCCGGCGGTGGCCTGGAGGTCCTCGCCGAGGGCAGGGCCACCCCGGCGCAGTACGCGGCCTACAAGGAACGCGTCGCGGCCCTGCCCGAGGTGGACCGGGTGGACGGCCCGCTGGTCAAGGGCGACTCGGCGTACTTCACCGTGCTGCCGAAGGGCGAGGCCGTCGACGAGGCCGCCCAGCGCCTGGTCGGCGATCTGCGCGCCACCGAGGCGCCGTTCGACACCAAGGTGACCGGCACGGCGGCCGTCCTCGTCGACTCCAAGGACGCGATCGCCGGACAGCTGCCGAAGGCGGCCGCCTTCATCGCGGTGGTGACCCTGCTGCTGGTCTTCCTGCTCACCGGCAGCGTGCTCATCCCCCTCCAGGCGGTCCTGCTCAACGCACTCAGCCTGACGGCGATGTTCGGCGCGGTCGTCTGGGTCTTCCAGGACGGCCACCTCTCCGGCCTGCTCGGCTTCACCAGCACCGGCTCCATCGAGACGACCCTGCCGGTCCTGATGTTCTGCGTGGCCTTCGGCCTCTCCATGGACTACGGCGTGTTCCTGCTCTCCCGCATCAAGGAGGAGTACGACCGGACCGGGGACCACGAGCGGGCGGTCCGGCTGGGCCTGCAGCGCACGGGCGGTCTGATCACCGCGGCGGCCGTCATCCTGGCCGTGGTGATGGTCGCGATAGGCACCTCCCGGGTGACCAACACCAAGATGCTCGGCCTCGGCATCGCGCTCGCGGTCCTGATGGACGCGATGGTCGTCCGCAGCCTCCTGGTCCCGGCGATCATGCGGCTCACCGGACGGGCCACCTGGTGGGCGCCGGCGCCCCTGCGCGGGTTCCACGCCCGCTTCGGGCTGCGGGAGGGAGAGCCGGCCCCGGCCGCCGAGTCCGAACCCGAGCGCGACAAGGTCGGGGCGCGCGGCTAGCGTTCGCGGTGATCTCCGTGGTCTCCCGGCGTCGCCCCGCGCGGCCGGCCCACCGGCCACGGGCGGTCCCCGGTGGACGAAGGCGAGGGCGAAGACGCATGCGGGCTGTGGTGTTCGAGCGGTACGGCGAGCCGGCCGAGGTGCGGGAGGTGGCCGATCCGCGGCCCGCGGAGCACGGAGTGGTGGTGCGCGTCGAGGCCACCGGCCTGTGCCGCAGCGACTGGCACGGCTGGATGGGCCACGACCCGGACGTCGCCCTGCCGCACGTTCCCGGCCACGAACTCGCCGGAGTGATCGAGGAGGCGGGCGCCGGGGTCACCCGGTGGAAGCCGGGCGACCGGGTGACCGTGCCGTTCGTGTGCGGCTGCGGAAGCTGCCCGTCCTGCGCGGCGGGCGACCACCAGGTGTGCGAGCGGCAGACCCAGCCCGGCTTCACCCACTGGGGCTCCTTCGCCCAGTACGTGGCGCTGGACCACGCCGACGTGAACCTGGTCGCGGTCCCCGACGACCTCTCCGGCGCCACCGCCGCCTCCCTCGGCTGCCGGTTCGCCACGGCGTTCCGCGCGGTCGTGCAGCAGGGCCGGGTCGCGGCGGGGGAGTGGGTGGCGGTGCACGGCTGCGGCGGGGTGGGCCTGTCGGCGGTGATGATCGCGGCCGCTTCGGGAGCGCGCGTCGTCGCCGTCGACGTGTCGCCGCGCGCCCTGGAGCTGGCGCGGGCCTTCGGCGCGGCGCAGTGCGTCGACGCCCGCAACACGCCCGACACGGCGGCGGCGGTCCGCGACCTGACCGGGGGCGGCGCCCACCTCTCCCTGGACGCCCTCGGCTCGCCCGCCACCTGCGCCGCCTCGGTCGACGGCCTGCGCCGCCGCGGCCGGCACGTCCAGGTCGGCCTGCTGCCCTCGGCGGACGGCACCACCCCCGTCCCGCTGGCCCGCGCCATCGCCCTGGAACTCGAACTCCTCGGCAGCCACGGCATGGCCGCCCACACCTACCCGGAGATGCTGGAACTGGTCCGCGCGGGCGCGCTGCGGCCGGACCGGCTCGTGACGTCGACGATCACCCTGGACGCCGTACCGGACGCGCTGGCGGCGATGGGGACGGCCCCCGGGGCGGGGGTGACGGTCATCGACCCGTGGCGGTGACGCCGGCCCGCCCCGCCGTCCGCCCTCGCCCCGCCCCCGCCGTCCGGGCCGGTCCGGGTCAGTCCGGTCTGCGGCCGCGGTTGCCCGGCCGGGAGGCGACCCAGGCGCGGACGGTCTCGGCGTACCAGTAGGGCTTGCCGCCCTCGACGCGGTCGGGCGGGGGCAGATGCCCGTGCTTGCGGTAGGACCGCACGGTGTCCGGCTGCACCTTGATGTGTGCCGCGATCTCCTTGTAGGACCAGAGCCTTCGGTCGGTCACGAGTCCACCTCCCTGCGCGCGCGGGCGGCGGCCGGGAGGCCGCCGTGGGGAGCCCGGCGCCGCGCCGGTGATCACCACCTCATTGCCCGGTCAACGACCCGCGGTGACCGTGCGGACGCGGCTGTCGACCGCGTGTGACACGGGGACCGCGTACACGCGACACGCGTGACAGAACGGTGTTGTTCGTGACACAGGTGACACACACGCGGGCAGGGACCGGATGCGCGGGGCGCGTTGACAACGGGCCCCGCGGCGTCACGGCGCCCGCCCCGGGACCGCCACGACACCCGCCCCGGGGCGTCACGGCGCCCGCCCCGGGACCGCCACGACACCCGCCCCGCGGCGTCACGGCGCCCGCCCCGGGACCGCCACGACACCCGCCCCGCGGCGTCACGGCGCCCGCCTCAGGACCGCCACGACACCCGCCCCGCGGCGTCACGGCGCCCGCTCGGGCGGACCGGTCCGCCCCCGGAGGGCCGCGCCCCGCCCGCCCCGGAGGGCTACGCCCCGCAGGACCGCAGGAACGCCCGCGTCCGCCGGGCGATGGGCAGCGGCTCGTCCGGCTCGCAGGGGTACATGTCCTGCTCCACGATCGCGAACAGGTCGACGTCCAGCTTCTGCGCGGCCTCCAGGACGGGCCCCAGCGCCGGCACGCCGGACGGCGGCTCGCACATCACGCCCCGGGCCACGGCCGGCCCGAACGGTGTCCCGTTCGCCCGCACGTCCGCCAGGACCTCCGGGTCCACCTGCTTGAGGTGCAGGTACCCGATGCGCTCGCCGTAGGTCTCGATCAGCTTGACGCTGTCGCCGCCGCAGTAGGCGTAGTGCCCGGTGTCCAGGCACAGCGACACCAGGTCGGAGTCCGTGCCGTCGAGGAAGCGGACGACGTTCTCCTCGCTGTCGATGTGGGTGTCGGCGTGCGGGTGGACGACGATCCGCAGGCCGTACCGCTCCCGCACCTGACGCCCGAGCCGCTCGGTCAGCGAGGTGAGGTCGCGCCACTGCCCGGGCGTGAGCGTGTCCGGCTCCAGCACCTCGCCGGTCTTGTCGTCCCGCCAGAAGGAGGGGATGACGACGAGGTGCCGGGCGCCCATCGCCTGGGCGAGGGCCGCGTTGTCGGCGACGTGGGCCCAGGTCCTCTCCCAGACGGCCTCGCCGTGGTGCAGCCCGGTGAAGACCGTGCCCGCCGACACCTTCAGGCCGCGCCGCGCCGTTTCCTCGGTGAGGACGGCCGGGTCGGTCGGCAGGTACCCGTAGGGGCCCAGCTCGATCCACTCGTATCCGCAGAGCGCGACCTCGTCGAGGAAGCGCTGCCACGGCACCTGCCGCGGGTCGTCCGGGAACCACACACCCCAGCTGTCCGGGGCCGAGCCGATCCGGATCCGGGACAGCGCGGGCCGGGAGGAGGAGGACGGGGAGGACGGGGAAGGCTGAGGTGACAACGACGTCATGGGCGTCAGCGTGCGGTCTCCCCGGAGAGGTGTCAAGGGCTGGTCCGAATGTCCGGACAAAATGTTGACAGGGCCCGCCGTGCGGGACTACAAAGCCCTGGAGAGCCGATACGGCGGCACGCCGGGACGCGGGCAGGCCGACACGAAGGGAACTCGATGGCGTACGACCTGATCACCATGGGGCGGATCGGAGTGGACCTCTATCCGCTGCAGACGGGCGTGCCGCTCCCGCAGGTGACGTCCTTCGGGAAGTTCCTGGGCGGGTCCGCGAGCAACGTCGCCGTCGCCGCGGCCCGCCTCGGCCGCAACACCGCGGTGATCACCCGTACCGGTGACGACCCCTTCGGCGCCTACCTGCACGAGGCCCTGCGCGGCTTCGGCGTCGACGACCGCTGGGTCACCCCGGTCCCCGGCCTGCCCACCCCGGTCACCTTCTGCGAGATCTTCCCGCCGGACGACTTCCCGCTGTACTTCTACCGGCAGCCCAAGGCGCCCGACCTGGAGATCGACGCCCACGAACTCGACCTCGACGCCCTCCGCGAGGCCCGCGTCTTCTGGGTCACCGGCACCGGCCTGAGCGAGGAACCGAGCCGCACGGCGACGCTGGCGGCCCTCGCCCACCGGGCCAAGGCCGGCCCCACCGTCTTCGACCTCGACTGGCGCCCCATGTTCTGGTCCGACCCGGACGCGGCCCGCCCCTTCTACGCCGAGGCCCTCAAGCACACCACCGTCGCCGTCGGCAACCTCGACGAGGTGGAGGTCGCCACCGGGGTGCGCGAGCCGCACGCCGCCGCCCGCGCCCTCCTCGACGCCGGGGTCGAGCTCGCCGTCGTCAAGCAGGGACCGAAGGGCGTCCTGGCCGTGCACGCGGGCGGTGACTCCGCCGAGGTGCCGCCCCTCCCGGTGGACGTGCTCAACGGTCTGGGCGCCGGGGACGCCTTCGGGGGCTCCCTCTGCCACGGCCTGCTCGCGGGCTGGGACCTGGAGAGGACCATGCGTCACGCCAACGCCGCCGGCGCCATCGTCGCCTCCCGTCTGGAATGCTCCTCGGCCATGCCGACCGCGGCCGAGATCGAGGCGGCGCTCACGGCGGGAGCCGTCCGGTGACCGTCGACGTCGCGGGACTCGTGCACACCCGCACCCACCACCCCGAGGCGGTCGCCGAGGCCGCCGCCCGCCGCGTCCGCCGCCCCCTGCTGGGCGCGAGCGGCCGGCTGATGATCGTCGCCGCCGACCACCCGGCCCGCGGCGCGCTCGGCGTCGGCGACCGCAGGCTGGCCATGGCCAACCGCGGCGACCTGCTCGCCCGCCTCTGCCTGGCGCTGTCCCGGCCGGGCGTCGACGGCGTCCTCGCGACCGCCGACATCCTCGACGACCTGCTCCTCCTCGGCGCCCTCGACGGCAAGGTCGTCATGGGCTCGATGAACCGCGGCGGCCTCCAGGGCGCCGCCTTCGAACTCGACGACCGCTTCACCGGCCACCGCGCCGAGGACATCCAGCGCCTCGGCTTCGACGCCGGCAAGCTGCTCCTGCGCATCGACTACGACGACCCCGGCTCCCTCAACACCCTGGAGTCCACGGCCCGCGCGATCGACGACATGGCCGCCCGCCGGCTCCCGGTGTTCGTCGAGCCGTTCATCTCCCGCCGCACCGGGGACGGACGGCTCAGGAACGACCTGTCCGCCGAGGCCGTCACCAGGTCCATCGCCATCGCCTCGGGCCTCGGCGGCAGTTCGGCCTACACCTGGCTGAAGGTGCCGGTCACCGACGACCCCGACGACATGGAGCGGGTGATGGAGACCTCGACGCTCCCCGCGGTCCTGCTGGGCGGCGAGGTGGGGGGCTCCGTCGAGGAGCAGGCCGGCGCGTACGAGAAGTGGCGCGGCGCGCTGCGCCTGCCCACCGTGCGCGGCCTGGTGGTCGGCCGCTCGCTGCTGTACCCGGCGGACGGGGACGTGGCCGCCGCCGTCGACACCGCCGTAGGACTGCTGTGAGGGACCGCGTGACGCACACCGAGCCGCACACCGCGGCACACCGCGACCTGTACGTCCCCAGGGGGACGACCGCCGACGGGACCCACGTCCTCGCCATCGGCCCCGAGCGGGCCGGCTGGACCCACAGCAGTCTGCGCGTCGTCGACCTGGCGCCCGGCGGCACGCACACCTTCACCACCGGGGACAGTGAATGGATCGTGCTTCCGCTGGAAGGCGGATGTACCGTGCGAACAGCGGATGAGAAGTTCCAACTCCTGGGCAGGGACAGCGTTTTCGCGTCGGTCAGCGACTTCGCCTACGTTCCCCGTGACGCCCGGGTCCAGATCGCCTCCGGCGCGGGAGGCCGCTTCGCCCTGGCAGGAGCGAAGTGCGAGCGACGACTCCCCGCCCGCTACGGCCCCGCGCCGGAGGTCCCCGTCGAGGAACGCGGCAGCGGCGCCTGCGCCCGCCTGGTGCGCAACTTCGCCTCCGCCGACGCCTTCGACTGCGACAAGCTGATCGCCGTGGAGGTGGTCACCCCCGGCGGCCACTGGTCCTCGTACCCGCCGCACAAGCACGACGAGCACCGGCCCGGCGAGGAGTCGGAGCTCGAGGAGATCTACTACTTCGAGATCGACGGACCGGACGGGTTCGGGTACCAGCGCGTGTCCCCGTCGCGCGAGGGCGGGTCCGACGTCCTCGCCGAGGTCCGCTCCGGCGACGCCGTCCTGGTCCCCGACGGATGGCACGGCCCGTCGATCGCCCAGCCCGGCCACGCCATGTACTACCTGAACGTCATGGCCGGCCCCGGCGAGACGCGGGAATGGCGGATCCGCTTCCACCCAGAGCACACGGAGGGGTACCGATGACCTCGACGACGAGGCTGACGGTCGCACAGGCACTGGTCCGCTTCCTCGCCGCCCAGTACACCGAACGCGACGGCGTACGGCAGCGGCTGATCGGCGCGACCTGGGGCATCTTCGGCCACGGCAACGTCGCCGGCCTCGGCCAGGCGCTCGTCGAACACGCCGACGTGATGCCCTTCCACCAGGGCCGCAACGAGCAGTCGATGGTGCACGCGGCCGTCGGCTACGCCCGCCAGTCGAACCGCCTGTCCACCCACGCGGTGACGACGTCGATCGGCCCCGGCGCGACGAACCTGGTCACCGGCGCCGCCCTCGCCACCGTCAACCACCTCCCGGTCCTGCTCCTGCCCGGCGACGTCTTCGCGACCCGCCCGGCGGACCCGGTCCTCCAGCAGCTCGAAGTGCCCCACGCGGGCGACGTGTCGGTCAACGACACCCTGCGCCCGGTCTCGAAGTACTTCGACCGCATCACCCGCCCGGAGGCCCTCGTCCCGGCCGCGCTGCAGGCGATGCGCGTGCTGACGGACCCGGTGGAGACGGGCGCGGTGACGCTGGCCCTCCCGCAGGACGTGCAGGCCGAGGCCCACGACTGGCCGGACGCGTTCTTCGCCGAGCGCACCTGGGCCGTGCGCCGCCCCGGCGCCGACCCGGCCGAGCTCGCCGAGGCGGTCCGCGCGATCCGGTCGGCCGGGCGGCCGCTGGTCGTCGCGGGCGGCGGCGTCCACCACAGCCGCGCCGAGGACGCCCTCGCCGAGTTCGCCGGCGCCACCGGCATCCCGGTCGCCTCCACCCAGGCCGGCAAGGGCTCCCTGCGCCACGACCACCCCCAGGACGTCGGCGGCGTCGGCCACACCGGCACGGCGACGGCCGACGAACTCGCCCGCACCGCCGACCTGGTGATCGGCGTGGGCACGCGGTACACCGACTTCACCACCGCCTCCCACACCCTGTTCGCGGGCGACGGCGTCCGGTTCCTCAACCTCAACATCGCCGCCCACGACGGCCACAAGCTCGCCGGCCTCCCGCTCGTCGCGGACGCCCGCAGCGGCCTGACGGAGCTGACCGAGGCCCTGGTCCTGCACGGCCACCGGGTCGCGGACGCGTACGTCACCGAGTACACCGACGACAAGGAGCGCTGGGAGCAGCGGGTCGACGCCTGCTACGAGGCCGACGAGCCCGACGCACGCCCCACCCAGCCGCAGGTGCTGGGCGCGCTGGACGCGATCGTCGACGAGACGGACGTGATCGTCAACGCGGCCGGCTCGCTCCCCGGCGACCTGCACAAGCTGTGGCGAACCCGCTCCCGCGACCAGTACCACCTGGAGTACGGCTACTCCTGCATGGGCTACGAGATCCCGGCCGCGCTCGGCGTGAAGCTGGCCGCGCCCGACCGCCCCGTGTGGGCGCTGGTCGGCGACGGCACGTACCTGATGATGCCGACGGAGATCGTCACGGCCGTGCAGGAGGGCGTCGCGATCAAGCTCCTGCTCGTGCAGAACCACGGGTACGCGTCCATCGGCGGACTGTCGGAGGAGACCGGCGGCGAGCGGTACGGCACGGCCTACCGCCACCGGTCCGCGGACGGCACGTTCACGGGCGACCCGCTCCCCGTGGACCTGGCCGCCAACGCGGCCAGCCTCGGCATGCGCGTCCTGCGCGCGAGGACCGTCCGCGAGCTGCGCGAGGCCCTCGCCGAGGCCCGCGCCGCCGACACTCCCACATGTGTCTACGTCGAGACCCGAACGGCAGACACAGTGTCGGGCGCGCCCGCGGCGCAGGCCTGGTGGGATGTACCCGTGGCCGAGACCGCGACCCGACCGTCCGCGGTGAAGGCCCGTGAGCTGTACGAACGGCACGTCTCGACCCGACGCCGCCATCTGTGAAGGAGAACCTGGGCATGACGAAGATCGTCAACCACTGGATCGGCGGCAGGACCGCCGAAGGGGCGTCGGGTGCGTTCGGGCCGGTCACGGACCCGGCGACCGGCGCGGTCACCACGCGGGTCGCGTTCGCGACGGCCGACGAGGTCGACGCGGCGGTGGCGGCGGCGAAGGAGGCCTTCACGACGTGGAGCCAGTCCTCGCTCGCCCAGCGCACGTCCATCCTCTTCAGGTTCCGCGCGCTGCTGGACGCCAACCGGGACGCCCTCGCCGAGCTGATCACCGCCGAGCACGGCAAGGTGCACTCCGACGCCCTGGGCGAGGTGGCCCGCGGCCTGGAGATCGTGGACCTCGCCTGCGGCATCACCGTGCAGCTGAAGGGCGAGCTGTCCACGCAGGTCGCCAGCCGGGTGGACGTCTCCTCGATCCGTCAGCCGCTCGGCGTCGTCGCGGGCATCACGCCGTTCAACTTCCCGGCCATGGTCCCGATGTGGATGTTCCCGATCGCGATCGCGTGCGGCAACACCTTCGTGCTGAAGCCGTCCGAGAAGGACCCGTCGGCGTCCGTCAAGCTCGCCGAGCTGCTGGCCGAGGCCGGTCTGCCGGACGGCGTCTTCAACGTCGTCCACGGCGACAAGGCGGCCGTCGACCGCCTCCTGGAGCACCCGGACGTCAAGGCCGTCTCCTTCGTCGGCTCGACGCCGATCGCCCGCCACATCCACACCACCGCCTCCGCCCACGGCAAGCGCGTCCAGGCCCTGGGCGGCGCCAAGAACCACATGCTGGTCCTGCCGGACGCCGACCTGGACGCGGCCGCGGACGCGGCGGTCTCGGCGGCCTACGGCTCGGCGGGCGAGCGCTGCATGGCGATCTCGGCGGTCGTCGCCGTCGGCTCCATCGGCGACGAGCTGGTCGACAAGATCCGCGAGCGCGCCGAGAAGATCAAGATCGGCCCCGGCGACGACCCGGCCTCCGAGATGGGCCCGCTGATCACCAGGGCCCACCGCGACAAGGTGGCCTCCTACGTCGAGGGCGCGGCGGCCGAGGGCGCCGAGGTGGTCCTCGACGGTACGGCGTACACCTATGACGGCGCCGGCTTCGAGGACGGCCACTGGATCGGCATCTCGCTCCTCGACAAGGTCCCGACCTCGGCGAAGGCCTACCAGGACGAGATCTTCGGCCCGGTCCTGTGCGTGCTGCGCGCGGACACGTACGAGGAGGGCCTGGCGCTGATCAACGCCTCCCCCTTCGGCAACGGCACCGCGATCTTCACCCGGGACGGCGGCGCGGCCCGCCGCTTCCAGCTGGAGGTCGAGGCCGGCATGGTCGGCGTGAACGTCCCGATCCCGGTCCCCGTCGGCTACCACAGCTTCGGCGGCTGGAAGGACTCGCTCTTCGGCGACCACCACGTCTACGGCAACGACGGCACGCACTTCTACACCCGCGGCAAGGTCGTCACCACCCGCTGGCCGGATCCGTCCGAGGCCCCGGCGGGCGTGGACCTGGGCTTCCCGCGCAACCACTGAACCACGGCCCGTACGGTGCCCTGCCACCCCTCTCCGGGGGTGGCAGGGCACCGTCGCGTCACCGGCCGATCGCCCGGTCGCGCCGCTCCCCCTCGTCCTCCCCCGTCCCCGCCCCTTGCCGTCGTGCGGTGAGCCGTCCGTGCCCCACGACCCCGGCGACACCCGCCGACGCGTCCGGATGGCGAACGCCCCCGTGTTTTTCCGGGCCCCGCCCTGCGGTTCCCGTACGCCCCGACACGGCGGAACGGCAGGGCAGATCCTGCTGTAAACGCAATCGGAAGCCCCATCGGGCTACGGATTCCGTAGATGAACACCTATTGACGCACCGCTTTTCGTCGGGTTTCCATGCAGCGCCGGGAGCGGACGAAGAGACCCAGAACGCGATGCGCCGGAGGCGATAGCGCTCCCGACCCACCCCTTTGCCGTTGAGTCGATCGGAAACCGCCGCATGACCGACACGCTCCGCCCCGTCGAGACCGCCCTCCCTCAGGCGCCCGACAGCCCCCAGAAGCTGAAGCGCTCCATCGGTGTCGTCGGCGGCACCCTCCTCACCCTCTCGTGCGTCACCCCCGCCTCCACCCTCTTCGTGGTCGTCCCCGACCTGTTCGGCTCGCTCGGCACCGCGACCGCCCTCACGATCGCGATCGGCTCGCTGCTCTGTATCGCCGTGGCGTTCTGCTACTCGGAGCTGGGCACCCTCATCCCCAGCGCGGGCGGCGAGTACGCCATGGTCTCGACGATGGCCGGACGCCTCGCGGGCTGGCTGGTCTTCGTCCTCTCCCTGCTGGTCGTGGTGATCGTCCCGCCGGTGATCGCGATGGGCACGGCGGACTACCTCGCCCCGATCGTCCACCTCGACCCCTCCGTGGCGGGCGCCGGCGTCATGCTGCTGGCCACCCTCGCCGGTCTGCTGGACCTGCGCGCCAACGCCTGGATCACGGGCGTCTTCCTGGTCCTGGAGGTCATCGCGGCCGCCGTCGTGGCCGTCCTCGGCTTCGCCCACGGCCACCGCGGCCCCGGCAGCCTGGTCTCGATGCAGGTCGCGGGCGGCGACGGCCACGCCGACACGGTCACCGCCGCGCTGGTCGTCTCCGGCCTCGCCATCGCCCTCTTCGTCACCCAGGGCTTCTCGACCGCCGTCTACCTCTCCGAGGAGCTGGAGCACCCGCGCCGCAACGTCGCCCGCACGGTCCTCGCCACCCTCGCCATCTCCTCCGTGATCATCCTGGTCCCGGTCGTCGCCATCACCTTCGGCGCCTCCGACCTCGCCGAACTCACCGGCGGCGACATCGGCTCCATGGTCACCGCCTGGTCCGACTCGGCCGTCGGCACCTTCGTCAGCCTCTGCGTGGCCCTGGCGATCATCAACGCCGGCATCGTGATGGTCATCCAGAACTCCCGCGTCCTGTTCGCCTCCGCCCGCGACAAGGCGTGGCCCGCGCCGGTCAACGAGGTCTTCTCCCGGCTCGGCCGCTTCGGCTCCCCCTGGGTCGCCACCCTCGTCGTCGGCGTCCCCGGCGCGGCCCTCTGCTTCGTCAACCTCGACACCCTGTACGGCGTCACCGGAGTCTCCGTGACCGGCATGTACCTGCTGGTCGCGGTGGCCGCCCTGCTCGCCCGGCGCGGCCACCACCGGCACACCCCCGCCTGGCGCATGCCGCTCTGGCCCGCCGTGCCGGTCCTGCTGATCGTCGTCCTCGCCTACATCCTCACCCAGCAGGAGACCGCCTACCTCCTGTGGACCGGCGGCATCACCGCCGCCGCCACCCTCTACTGGCTCCTCTACCTCCGCCCCCGCCGCGACACCCGCTGGCTGGTGTCGATCCCGGAGGACGCACGGGCCTGACGTACCGCGTCCGCGGTACGCGGGGGCACGCGCGTACGCCCCCGGGAGTGGTGCCGGTTCGCTCTCCGGTCGACATCCTCCCGACAGGTGGAGCCCGTACCGTTGACGCATGGATCTTCGACTGCCCCGGCTGCCAGGACTGCGGCGGCCGCGACGGCTCCTGGCCGCCGCGGCCGCCGTCGTCGTGCTCGCCGGCGCCGGTACCTGGACGGCCGTCGCCTCCGACGACCCGCCCCCGGTGCACCGCGCCGACCGCGTCATGGCCGTGGACGGGGTGCGCCTGGACACCTCGTACTTCACCTCCGGCCCGGCCGGCCGCCGGCCCGCCGTCCTCCTCGCGCACGGCTTCGGCGGCTCCAAGGACGACGTCCGGGAGCAGGCCGAGGACCTGGCCCGCGACGGGTACGCGGTCCTGACCTGGTCGGCGCGCGGCTTCGGCCGCTCCACCGGCCGGATCGGGCTGAACGACCCGAAGGGCGAGGTCGCCGACGTCTCGAAGCTGATCGACTGGCTGGCGAAGCAGCCCGAGGTCCGGCTCGACGAGGCGGGCGACCCGCGCGTGGGCATGGCCGGAGCCTCCTACGGCGGCGCGGTCTCCCTGCTCGGCGCGGGCCACGACGACCGGGTCGACGCCATCGCCCCGGCCGTCACGTACTGGAACCTCGCGGACGCCCTCTTCCCCGACGGCGTCTTCAAGAAGCTGTGGACCGGCATCTTCTTCAACACCGGCGGCGGCTGCGCGAAGTTCGAGCCCGCGCTGTGCGCGATGTACGAGCGGGTCGCCGAGTCCGGCACCCCCGACACCGCCGCCCGCGCCCTGCTGGAGCAGCGCTCGCCGTCCGCCGTCGGCGACCGCATCAAGGTCCCCACCCTCCTGATCCAGGGGCAGACCGACTCCCTCTTCACGCTCGCCCAGTCCGACGCGGCCGAGAAGGCGATCCGGGCGGGCGGCGCCCCCGTCGCCGTCGACTGGATCGCGGGCGGCCACGACGGCGGCGACATGGAGAACAGCCGGGTGCGGGCCCGGGTGACCTCCTGGTTCGACCGCTACCTCAAGGGCGACGAGTCCGCCGGCACCGGCCCGGCCTTCCGGGTCACCCGCACCGGAGGAGTCGACTCCACCGACGGCGCCGCCCTGCTGCGCGGCGCGAGCGACGACACCTACCCGGGGCTGAGCAGCGGCGACCGCTCGATCGCCCTGACCGGCCGCGAACAGACCGTCACCAACCCGCCCGGCGCCACCCCGCCCGCCGTCTCCGCCCTGCCCGGCCTCGGCGGCTCCGGCGGCCTCGCCCAGCTCTCCTCCCTCGGCGTCGGCGTCTCCCTCGACTTCCCCGGCCAGTTCGCCGCCTTCCGGTCGGCGCCGGTCCCGGACGACCTGCGGATCACCGGCTCCCCGACGGTCACCGTCCACGTGAAGTCGACCGGCGGGGACGCCGTCCTCTTCGGCAAGGTCTACGACGTCGGCCCGGACGGCACCCGGCAGGTGCTGCCCTCCCAGCTCGTCGCCCCGGTCCGGGTCGAGGGAGCCGAGGCCGGCAAGGACGTCACGATCACCCTCCCGGCGATCGACCACGAGGTCGACCGGGGCCACCGGCTGCGGCTGGTCCTCGCCTCCACCGACCTCGGCTACGCCTCCCCGGCCGCCCCGGCGACGTACACCGTCTCCCTGAAGGGCGACCTGAAGGTGCCCACCGCCCCCGGCGTGAGCACCGCGGCCGCCCCGCTGCCGTCCTGGGTGTGGTGGCTGCCCCTCGCGGGCGCGCTGATCGCGCTGGCCCTGCTGGTCGCGGGCCGCCGCCGCACCGCCACCCCGGCCCCCGACCCGGAGCTGGCCGACGTGCCCCTCCAGATCACCGGCCTGAGCAAGCGGTACGCGAAGTCGGCCGACCGGTACGCGGTGCGCGAGCTGTCCTTCCGGGTGGAGAGGGGCCAGGTGCTGGGCCTCCTCGGCCCCAACGGCGCGGGCAAGACGACCACGCTGCGCATGCTGATGGGCCTGATCACCCCGGACGGCGGCGAGATCCGCGTCTTCGGCCGGGCCGTCCGTCCCGGCGCGCCCGTCCTCTCCCGGGTCGGCGCCTTCGTCGAGGGCGCGGGCTTCCTGCCGCACCTCTCCGGCCGGGAGAACCTGGAACTGTACTGGCGGGCCACCGGCCGCCCCGCCGAGGACGCCCACCTCGACGAGGCGCTGGAGATCGCCGGCCTCGGCGACGCCCTCGCCCGCGCGGTGCGCACCTACTCCCAGGGCATGCGCCAGCGCCTGGCCATCGCCCAGGCCATGCTCGGCCTGCCCGACCTGCTCATCCTGGACGAGCCCACCAACGGCCTCGACCCGCCGCAGATCCGCGAGATGCGCGAGGTGATGATCCGGTACGCGGCCGCCGGGCGCACGGTGATCGTCTCCAGCCACCTGCTGGCGGAGGTCGAGCAGTCCTGCACCCACCTCGTCGTCATGGACCGCGGCCGGCTGGTGCAGGCGGGCCCGGTCGGGGAGATCGTCGGCTCCGGCGACAGCCTCCTCGTCGGCACCACCGTGCCCGTGGAGGGGCCGGTCGTCGAGAAGGTGACCGCGCTGCCCGGCGTCGCCTCGGTCGCCCGCCTCGACGACGGACCGGGCCTGCTGGTCCGGCTCGACGCGGACGGCACCGCCGAGCGCCTGGTCGCCGACCTCGTCCGGCTCGACGTGCCCGTGCGGTCGGTGGGCCCGCACCGCCGCCTGGAAGACGCCTTCCTCACCCTGATCGGAGGCTCCGCATGAGCACGCTCACCGAGCGACCCGAGCGCCCCGGGGCGGGCGAGCCCCTCGCGACCGCCTCCGGCTACCGGGCCTCCCGCACCCTGCCCCCGCGCGTCGAACTGGTCCGCCAGCTCAAGCGCCGCCGCACGCTGGTCATGGGCGGCATCCTCGCCGCGCTGCCGTTCGTCCTGCTCGTCGCGTTCGCGATCGGCGGCGAACCGGGCGGCCGCAGCGACCGGCTGACGCTGATGGACACCGCGACCGCCTCGGGCGCCAACTTCGCCGCGGTCAACCTGTTCGTCTCCGCCGGCTTCCTGCTGGTGATCCCGGTCGCCCTGTTCTGCGGGGACACGGTGGCCTCGGAGGCCGGCTGGTCCTCGCTGCGCTACCTCCTCGCCGCGCCCGTGCCCCGGGCCCGCCTGCTGTGGTCCAAGCTCGTCGTCGGGCTCGGCCTCAGCCTGGCCGCGATGGTGCTGCTGCCCGTCGTCGCCCTCGCCGTCGGCACCGCCGCCTACGGCTGGGGCCCGCTCGAACTGCCCACGGGCGGCGCGCTCGACCCGGGCACGGCCGCCCAGCGGCTCGTCGTGGTCGTGGCGTACCTCTTCGTCTCCCAACTGGTCACCGCGGGCCTCGCGTTCTGGCTGTCGACGAAGACGGACGCCCCGCTCGGCGCGGTCGGCGGCGCGGTCGGCCTGACCATCGTGGGCAACGTCCTCGACGCCGTCACCGCGCTCGGCGACTGGCGCGACTTCCTGCCCGCGCACTGGCAGTTCGCCTGGGCCGACGCCGTCCAGCCCACCCCGGAGTGGTCCGGCATGATCCAGGGCACCGCCGTCTCCGTGACGTACGCGCTGGTGCTGTTCGCGCTGGCCTTCCGCGGTTTCGCCCGCAAGGACGTGGTGTCGTAGGCCGACGGGAGTCCACCACCGGTCCCGGCGGCCGCCCTCCGCGCCCGTCCGGGACGGGCCCGCGACTCCCCGTGCCGCACGTTCCGGCCCCCTGTCCCGTCACGGTCACGGACACCGACGGAGGACAGGGGGCCCGGCCTCGCCCGGGAAGTCCTCGGCGCCATGACGGAGAGCCCCGGGCGGGCAAGCCGTCCCGAGGCCTGGCGCACTTCCTTACGCGTGAGTAAGTTGCGTTCACCGCACGCCAGTCTCACTCGTCGCCGGGAGCCGTCATGGGCATGCGCAAGGACCTGAAACGCGCCGGACGCCGCACCGACCTCGCCGCCCGCACCACGGTGGAGGTCGTCAGGGACGCCTCCGGCACCGTACGGGAGGCCCGCACCGCGCCCCTCGCCCCGCCCCTGACCGCCGGCAGCATCGCCGACCTGCCCCACACCAACGCGGCCGAGGCCCCCGACGCCGTCGTCCTGCGCCGCCAGGCCCCGGACGGCACCTGGAAACCCGTCACGGCGGCCGCCTTCGCCGACGAAGTCACCGCCGTCGCCCGCGGGTTGATCGCCGCCGGCCTCGAACCGGGCGGCCGCGTCGCGGTGATGTCCCGCACCCGCTACGAGTGGACGGTCCTGGACTTCGCGATCTGGGCGGCCGGCGGCCAGACCGTCCCCGTCTACGCCACCTCCTCCGCCGACCAGGTGGAGTGGATCGTCCGCGACTCCGGCGCCCGCTTCGTCATCACCGAGACCCCCGGGAACACCGCCACGGTCACCGCGGGCACGGCCGGTCACCGGGACCGCCCCCGCGTCTGGGAACTGGACGCACAGGCGATCACCGAGCTCACCGACCTCGGCCGCGACCTCCCCGACGAGGAGGTCACCGAGCGCCGCACCTCGCTCACCCCCGGCACCCCCGCGACCGTGTGCTACACGTCCGGCACCACCGGCCGGCCCAAGGGCTGCGTCCTCACCCACGGCAACCTGCACGCCGAGGCCGCCAATGTCCTCGAACTCCTCCACCCGGTCTTCAAGGAGGTCACCGGCCAGACCGCGTCCACGCTCCTCTTCCTGCCCCTCGCCCACATCATGGGCCGCACCCTCCAGATCGCCTGCCTGATGGCCCGCATCGAGACCGGCCACTTCCCGAGCGTCCGGCCCGACGAACTGCGCCCCGCCCTCAAGCGGTTCCGCCCCACCTTCGTCGTCGGCGTCCCCTACCTCTTCGAGCGCATCCACGACACCGGCCGCGCCACCGCCGAGAAGATGGGCCGCGCCGCCTCCTTCGACCGCGCCGAACGCGTCGCCGTCCGCTTCGCGGAGGCGTACCTGAGCCGGTTCCTCGGCACCGGCAAGGGCCCCACCCCCGGCCTCTACGCCGCCTGGGCCCTGTACGACCTGCTGGTCTACCGCCGCATCCGCCAGGAACTCGGCGGCCGCCTGCGCTACGCCATCAGCGGCGGCTCCCCCCTGGACCGCACCCTGAACCTCTTCTTCTACGCGGCCGGCGTCATGGTCTACGAGGGCTACGGCCTCACCGAGACCACCGCCGCCGCCACCCTCGTCCCGCCGCTGAGGCCCCGCCCCGGCACGGTCGGCCGGCCGGTCCCCGGCACCGCCGTCCGCATCGCCGACGACGGCGAGGTCCTCGTCAAGGGTGGAGTCGTCTTCGGCGCCTACTGGAACGACCGGGCGGCCACGGACGCGGTCCTCACCGACGGCTGGTTCGCCACCGGCGACCTCGGCTCCCTCGACGAGGACGGCTACCTCACCATCACCGGCCGCAAGAAGGACCTCCTGGTCACCTCCGGCGGCAAGAACGTCTCCCCGTCCGTCCTCGAGGACCGCCTGCGCAGCCGCACCCCGGTGGGCCAGTGCCTGGTCGTCGGCGACAACCGCCCCTTCGTCGCCGCCCTGATCACCCTCGACCCCGACGCGGTCGCCCACTGGCTGGCCGTGCGCAGGCTGCCCGCCGACACCCCGTTCGCCGACCTCGCCCGCGACCCCCGTCTGCGCGACGACGTCCAGCGGGCCGTCGACTACGCCAACGAGGCGGTCTCCCGGGCCGAGTCGATCCGCGCCTTCACGCTGGTCGAGGGCGAGTTCACCGAGGACAACGGTCTGCTCACCCCCTCCCTGAAGGTCAAGCGGCACGCCGTCACGGCCAGGTACGCACAGGAGGTGGAGGACCTGTACCGCCGGTGACGCGCGGAACGGCGGGCCGCCCGAGGAGGGTGGCCCGCCGTGGCGGGGGCGGGGGCTCAGCCGTCCGCGGACGCGCTCGGCGGGAGCGGGACGTCGTCCAGGACGGGCGACAGCGACTCCACACCCCCGGCCCGGGGGGAGTCCCCGGCGCACCGCCGGTCCCGCGGGGCGGGCAGGACGCCGGCCTCCGGGGCCGGAACCGGGACCACACCGACGAGTGAACCGGCGCTCATCCTCGCCGGCGGACCGACGCAGGGCTTGCCCAGGGCCTTCCGGACCAGCGAGAGCCGCGGGCCGCGGTCGCCGGACGCGGCCGGGTCGCCGAGCTTCGAACCGTCACCGTCGCCGCCGGCGGAGGTGGTGCGGTCGCCGACGGCCAGGGCCTGCGGCGTGGACGCGAACGCGAAACCGGCCAGGGTGGACACGGCGACAGCCCCGGTCGCCCACCGCTTCTTCATGGTCTTCCCTTCGGAGGAGCGGGAGCCGGCGAGCGCGGAACTCCGGGGACGGGGCGCGTGATTCCTCATGCCCGGAGCCGGCCGCCGGTTGCGGTCCGTGCCCCGAACGGCCCGGCGCACCGCCCGCGCCCGCGGTCGGCGGTCCTTCACCGACAGGCCCGTTGTGCCGATTCCGTGAGGGCTTTCGGGTGAATTGCCCGGTGGCGCGCGTTCGCGCCTTTCTCCCGCCGTCAATCTCTCGTGTGCAGCCCGCGGGTCACGGTGCGAGCGGTTCCGCCTGTGCTCGGTCCGGGCCGGCCCCGGAGAACCGCTCGACGTCCCGGGGCCGGCTTTTCCCACTTCTTCAAGCAGGAAGACCACGAAGTTGCGACAGACCCTGAGCAAGGGAGTGATCGCGGCGGCAGCCGCGACGAGCATCCTGACCCTGTGCGGCGGTTTCGCACTCGCCGACACGCATCCGTACGGATCCACGAAGGACTCGCCCGGCGCAACCTCGGGTGACGGGGGCCGGACTCCGGTGACCTTCCCGGTGAACCCCTGCGCCGGCAAGATCGACCTGATCGCCGCGCTCCACCCCTCCTTCGCCGACGCCTGCGCCGACTTCTCGGACGCGCACCAGGCCTCCGGCCGGTACGGGTCGCCCCCCGAGAGCGGTGACGACTCGGGGCACGGTGATTCCGACGACGGTGACTCCGACGACGGTGACTCCGGCTACGGCGACCCGGGTCACGAGGACTCGGGTGACAAGGACTCGGGCGACAAGGGCGCGGGCCACGGCGACTCGGGCCATGAGGACTCGGGTCACGGCGACTCGGGATCCGGGGACTCGGGATCCGGGGACTCGGGCCACGACGGCTCCGACGAGGGCGAATCGGGGTACGGCGACTCCGGCGACGACGACTCCGGGTACGGCGACTCGGGTTACGGCGACGACGACTCGGGATACGGGTCCACTCCGTCTCCGAGCGGCGGTCACACCACCGCGCCCCCGCACGACGGGGACCCCAGCACCCCGCCGTCCCACGGCGGGGGCCACACCACCCCGCCCCCGCACGAAGGCGGCCACTCGGGCCCCGACGACGGCGACGACGACGATCACGCGACGCCGCCGGACGAGGACGGCGACCACGCGGCTCCGTCCGGCCACGGGAGCAGGCCGCCCGAGCTGTCGCACACCGGCAGCGAGGCGCTGATGGCCGCCTCGGGGGCCAGCGCCGTGCTGATCACCGCGGGCGCCGTGCTGTACCGGCGCGGCCGGGCGGCCTCCCGGCGGTGACCGCACGGGTGCCGGACGCCCGGCGTCCGGCACCCCGTCCCGTCAGCACCGGCCCGCCCGGCCCTCGTCGGCGGGATCGGCCGCCGCCGGCACCCCGGCCGGTGGCGGGGCCGGTGGCGGGGCCGGTGGCGGAGCCGGCGGTGGCTCCTGCGGCGCGGCCTGACGCACGATCCGCGCCGACGCGGCACAGCGGGCCGCGGGGCGCAGCCGGCGCAGGCGGCCCACCAGCCGGCGGGCGACGTGGGCGCTCCACAGCCTCCACATCGCCCGGCCGGGAGCGGTGTCGTCCCCGGCGTGCCAGGCGAGTTCGCGGCCGTGCCGTGCCGGGCGCAGGGCGGCCAGCGGCGCGTAGTTCTCCACCACGAACGCCCGCCCGGGCCGTGCCGCGCCCTCGGGCAGGGCCCGCCGCGTCAGGTCCAGGTGCTGGGCCCGTACGACGTCCAGTCCGGCGCTGTCGGTGAAGAGGCGGAACTGGGCGCCGGGGCGCGGGTTGAAGTCGAGCAGGTGGTAGCGGCCGGTGGCGCCGCAGCGCCGGAAGTCGAGGTCGAGGATGCCCCGGTAGCCCAGCCCGGCGGTGAGCCGCTCGGCCAGCGCCCGCACCTCGGGGTTCGGGGACCACCGGCCGACCGCCGTCAGGCCCGCGCCGCGCGGCCAGGAGGACAGCTTGCGGCCGGGGCCGCCGCCGCGCAGCGCCCCCGAACGGTCGGCGTACCCGTGGAAGAACCAGTCACGGGCGGGGCCCGGGGGCAGGAACTCCTGGAGCAGCAGCCGGCTGCCCGCCTCCTCGGAGCGCAGGTACAGGTCGCGGGCCTCCCGTCCCGAGCGCAGCACGACCGTGCTGCGCAGGCCCGAGCCCGCCGGCAGCAGCCAGGGCCGGCTCCACTTCGCCACCACCGGCAGGCCGAGCCGCCAGGCGGCGGAGGCGGCCTCCGCGGCGCTGTCCGGGACCACCGTGGCGGGGTGCGGGACGTCCGCCGCCGCGCACAGGGCGGCCAGCTCCGCCTTGTCGGCGACCCGCTCGGGCAGCGTGCCGGGCTGCTCCGGCAGCAGGTAGCCGGGCGCCAGCTCGTCGCGCAGCCGGCTCACCGCGACCGCGCCCGCGTCGTCCATCGGGATCAGCACGGCGGGCCGCTCGAGGCGGGCGGCCACCCGCAGCAGCGTGGCGACGATGTCGGCGGGGCCGGCGCCCTGCGGCGGCGGGGGGTGCAGCCGGCCCACGAAACGGGACGCGCGCACCGGACTGCCCGTCACATCGGCGACCACGTGCACGTCGACCCCGGCCCTGCCGAGCGAGCGCACCGCGCCCAGCGTTCCGTGGTGAAAGGGATTCCGGTCGATCCGCAGCAGTACGGCGGGGACGCGGGTGTCGAGCAGCGACACGGCATTTTCCTTCGGTCGGTTCACCGGTGCGGGTGATCAGGGCACGCGAAAGCCGTAGCGGCGGTGGCGTGATCCCCCTTCGCGTGTGACGTTCGTATGACTGAGCGTCAGCCGGGTGTGCCGGGACATCCGTGTCCCGGGTCATGTGCGTGGACGTGTTCACGGCCCCGTGCACGGCCGTGTCCCCGTGCGCCGGCGGCGCAGCGCGAGAGTGGGGAAAGGGGCAGGAATGGTCCCACAGCAACGGCGCGTCGGACCACGGCGGCTGGCCGCCGTCGCGGCGGCGCTCGCGGTGTCGGCGGCGCTCGCGGCCGGTCCCGACATCGCCGCGGGCACCGGACCGGCGCGGCTCGCCGGACCTCCCGCTCCCGGACCTCCCGCTCCCGCGCCGACCGCTCCCGCCTTCGGCGCCTACCTCGACTACGGTGCCCGGGGCGTGGCCCGGATCGCCCTGCTCAGCGAGTGGCTGGGCGGCGCCGACCTGCGGGTCGGGCACACCTACCTGCCGGGCGACCGGTGGAGCAACATCGAGGGCCGCTCCGGGTTCCTCGACGCGTGGGCCGACTGGCGGGCCGGGAAGGACGACCGGATGCTCGTCCTCAACGTCCCGATGCTGGAGCGCAACGAGGAGGGCGTGCCCGACGCCGAGGTGCGCGAGCTGCTGCGGCAGGGCGCGGACGGGCGGTTCGACCACCACTTCCGCGCGCTGGCCGAACGGCTGGTCGGGCTGCGGGTGCCGGACACGGTGATCGTGCTCGGCTGGGAGATGAACGGCACCACGTACACCCATCGCTGCGGGCCCGACCCGCGGGCCTGGACGGCGTACTGGAACCGCATCGTCACCACGATGCGGTCGGTGCCGGGCCAGGCGTTCCGGTTCGACTTCACGCCGAGCCGCGGCCGGGACGCCGTTCCCTGGACGCGGTGCTACCCGGGCGACGGCACGGTCGACATCGTCGGAATGGACTCCTACGACCAGCCGGCCGGGCTCTCGTTCGACGAACAGGTGAGGGAACCGTACGGGCTGCAGGACCACGTGGACTTCGCGAAGAGCCACGGCAAGGCCCTCTCCTATCCGGAATGGGGACTGTTCCGCAACGGCGACAACCCCGAGTACGTGCGGCGGATGCTCGCCTGGATGGACGAGCACCGGCCGCTGTACAACACGCTCACCGACTACTGCCCGCACGGCGTCTGGCAGTGTGCGCGCAACCCCAGGTCCTCGGAGGTCTACCGCTCGGTGCTCTTCGGCCGCACCGGCGATCCGGCGACCGAGCCGACGGCACCGGCGCCGACCGCACCGACGGCACCGGCCCCCACCCCACCGCGGCCCCCGGAGGAGCCCGCCCTCCCGCCGGCGCCCGGGCTCCCGGGGCGCTGTCCGCCGCTGCACCTCGGCGACTGGCTCGGGCACCTGCTCGCCGGCCGCCCGTGCCCGCGCCTGGACTGGTGGTCCCGAGGCCGGTGACCGCGGGGCCCGGCGCTCCCGCGGCGGCGGGCCCGCTTCAGGACCCGCCGCCACCGCCACGCCCCTCCCGTGCCTCGCGCCCGCCGCGCTCCTGCCAGCGGCGCAGCAGCTCCTTGCCCCGCCGGCGCGCGGCCACGTCGCACAGCGCGGCCGACAGCAGCGGGGCGGTGGGCCGGCGGGCGAGCAGCAGCCGCTGGTTGACGACCGGTTCGGGACGCCAGTGGTGCTTGTACGGCTCGTTGCCGCGCAGCAGGCTGAGCGTGCCGCGCCCGGCGTCGCGCCCGTGCTCGGCGCACGCGTCGAGCAGCATCACCGCCACGTCCGCCTTGCGCTCGCGCAGCCGCGGATGGGCGCCGTACAGGTAACCGCCCGCCAGGCGGCGCGAGAGCAGGGTCAGGTCGACGGCCACCACGTCGTCGTCGAGCCGGAACTCGGTGACCACCGCGTCCCCGGAGCGCACCATCGGCCCCACCGAGCGCACCAGGTGCTCGCAGAAGCGCGACTGGAGGTGCTCGCCCGTCACCTTGCGGCCCTGCCACTGCAGCCGGTGCAGCTCCAGGAGCCGGCGCAGGGCGCCGTCCACCTCGTCGGCGCGGACGACGTGGCGTTCGACGCCGAGCGCGGTCAGCTTGCGCAGCTTGGCCCGCACCCGCTGGGCCTTCGCCGACGGCAGCCGGGCCACCAGTTCGTCCATGGGCACGGCCGGCAGCTCCAGGCACACCGAGTCGTCCACCCGGCGCCGCGGCCCGTGCCAGCACGCGTACACCTGTTCCGCCGCGCCGCCCGGCCGGACCTCGCGGAAGTCGATCAGCGCGGTGCGGGCCGCCGCCGCGAGCCCCTCGGCGAGCGCGGCGACGGCCGCCTCCCCGTGCTCCTCGTCGACCAGCACGTCCCCGTAGTCGGAGATCGCCCCGCCGAGCGGCACCAGCGCGGGCAGCGGACGGCGCACGGCCATCAGCGGGGCGGCCGCGACGACGTCGCCGCCGGCGCGCACCAGCAGCAGCCGCAGCCGGCCGCGCCTGCCGTACGACAGCCACCACGAGTGCAGCCAGGCGTGGCTCTGGAACGGCGTGGCCGTCGCGCACCGCCGGTACAGCCGGCCCCAGGCGGGCGCCAGGCCGGCGAAGTCCCGCTCGTCGGTGACGTATTCCGTCGTGTACGCCGCTTTCACGGTGCTCCGTGGGCGTCGGCGGCCGGAGCCGGAGCGGGCACGGCGGCCGGGCGGCCGGGCTCCTGCCGGTTCCCCCTCGGCCGGACCAGCAGGAACAGTCCGCCGAGCAGCCCGCCGGCGCTCGCGCCCACCAGCCCGGTCACCTCCGGCGACGCCGACGACGGCTCGGACGGCTCGACCGCGCGGGCGAACTGCCGGAGCTCGACGTTGGTCGTGGCCCGGGCGTCCTCGGCGTGCCGGGTCAGCGCGCGGGAGACCGCGTTGGCCATGTCGGCGGCCTTGTCGGCGCGCGAGGAGGTCGCGGTGATCGCGACCATCGGAGCGTCCGGCGAGGTGGCCGTCCGCACGCCGGCGCGCAGCGTCCTCGCCGGCACGCCCGCCCACACCTGCGCGTCCCCGAGCACCGCCAGCTGCGTCGCGACCCGCCCGTAGGCCTGGGCGAAACCCAGCGCGGACGCCGGGTCGGACGCGTCGGTCGGGACGGCGACGACGTAGGCCGTGGCCGAGTAGACGGGCGGTTCCAGCATGCCGTACGCGCCGCCCACGAGGCCGCCGGCGAGGGCGCCGGCGGCGAGCAGCGACCATGGCGGGAGCGCCCTGAAGCGGCGTGGGGGGCCGGACGGCCGGTGTGGCCGGACGGGGTTCTCGGTCATGACGAAGTGACTCCCTGGGGTGAGCGGGACGGCGGAGCCGACCGGGGCGGGTGGGACACGGTGGCCGCGTACACGTCCAGGAGCTGGGCGGCACTGCGGGTGATGTCGTAGTGGCGGGCCGCCTCCGCGGCCGTGCGCGGGCGCGGGCCCCGGGCGCGGGCCTCGGCCAGCGCCCGCCCGAACGCCTCGGCGCCGCCGGTCACGCGCCGGGCGCCGGGCGCGCTGTGCGCGGGCAGGTCCTCGACCGCGGGGCAGGACGCGTACACCACGGGCAGGCCCGAGGCGAGGGCCTCCAGGACCGCCAGGCCGAACGCCTCCTCCGGGGAGGGGGAGGCGAGCACGTCCATCGCGCAGGTGAGGGAGGGCAGGTCGGGGCCGGGGCCGCCGTCGGGGGCGTAGGCGCACTCGCCGGTGAACAGGACGCGGCCGGCGACCCCCGACTCGTGCGCGACGCGGCGCAGCGCGGCCTCCTGCGGGCCGCCGCCGACCAGCAGCAGCCGGTGGTCCGCGGGGAGCGAGGCGAGGGCGCGGATCAGGACGTCGAAGCGTTTGCCCGGGTGGAGGCGGCCGATGCCGCCGATGACGTGGGCGTCGTCCGGGAGGCCGAGGCGCCGGCGGGTGCGCCGGCGCACGGCCGGGTCGAAGCGGAAGCGGGCCAGGTCGATGCCGTT
The DNA here is from genome assembly GCF_044328485.1 of Streptomyces sp. NPDC017936. Classification (NCBI taxonomy): domain Bacteria; kingdom Bacillati; phylum Actinomycetota; class Actinomycetes; order Kitasatosporales; family Streptomycetaceae; genus Streptomyces; species Streptomyces sp. NPDC017936. The sequence continues at coordinate 229,927 of NZ_JBIRHK010000003.1, forward strand.
GGGGACGACCTCGATCCGGGAGGCGGGGACACCCCAGCGCCTCAGGCGGCCGGCGACCGCGGACGAGACGGCCACGGTGGCGCGGCCCAGGCGTTCGCCGGCCAGGTAGAGCGCGCGCACGCCCGCCGTCAGCCGCCGGCCCTCCAGCTGGGAGTCGCCGAGGGAGTGCTCGGTGGCGACGATCGCGCGCACCCCCGCGAGCCGTGCGGCGAGGCGGCCGTAGAGGCAGGCGCGGTAGAGGTGGGTGTGGACGAGGTCGTAGCGGCCGGAGCGGACGACCCGGACCAGGCGGGGCAGGGCCGTCAGGTCGCGGTTGCCCGCCATGCCGAGGTGGACGACCCGCACCCCGTCCCGGGCCAGCCCGTCGGCCACCGCTCCCGGGTTGGTCAGCGTCACGACGTCGCAGTCGACCGGCAGGTGCCGCAGCAGCAGCCGCAGCTGCTGCTCGGCACCGCCCACGCCCAGCCCGGTGATGACGTGCAGCGCCCTCACCGCAGCCCCTCCACGGGACGCCGGCGCAGCCGGTGCAGCCGGTACTTCAGGAACAGGCGGGCGGAGGTGTCGTTCTGCCCGACGTGGACGCGCGGGAGGGCGTGCGGGCCGTTCAGCGGACCGGGGTCGATCGCGCACGCGTACGCGTACCCGGCGTCGCGCACGGCGTCCACGGCCCGCCGGTCGATCGTCCCGTAGGGGTAGCAGAAGCCGTGGGCGCCGGTGCCGAGCAGCTCGGTGAGCGCGGCCCGGCTGTCGACGGTCTCCCTCTTCAGGGCGAGGTCGTCGGCCCGGGTCAGGTCGACGTGGGTCATCCCGTGCGAGCCGATCTCGACGCCCGCGGCCGCCGCCCGCCGGATGCCGTCGGCGGTCAGCAGCGGTTTGCGCGGGCCCAGCGGGTCCCAGGCGTTCTCGCCGCCGAGCCGGCCGGGCAGCACGAACAGGGTGGCCGTGCAGCCGTGGCGGCGCAGCACGGGCAGGGCGCCGGTGAGGAAGTCGGCGTAACCGTCGTCGAAGGTGAGGCCGACCAGGTCGCGGCCCTCGCCCCGGGCGCGGGCGGCGAGCAGTTCGCCCACGGACACGCCCCGCAGGCCCCGCCGCGCGAACCAGGCGAGCTGCCGCTCCAGCCGTTCGGGCGTGACCGTGATGCGGTACGGGTCGTCGGAGCAGTCGCCGACGGAGTGGTACATCGCCACCCAGGGGACGGGTCCGGTGGAGGCGTCAACGGGAACGGACATACGGCAGCCTTCGGGTCGCGGAACGTACGGATCGGAGTGCGGCGGTGACGCCCTGGGCGTCCAGGGCCCGGCCGAGCAGGACGAAGACGGCGGTCACGGTGAGCGCGCCGGCGGCGAGGCCGGCCAGCGGGCCGTCGCACCGGTCCGCCGCCAGCGTCCCGGCGAGTGCCGCGGCCAGCGCCGCCCGCAGCGGCCTGCTCAGCTCGTGCAGCACGGGCCGGACGCGGATCGGCACACTGCGCGGGCCCATGCCCGCCAGCAGCACCAGCGCGGTGACGGTGATGCCGGCCGCGTTGGCGGCGGCGATCCCGTACACGCCCCAGCGCCCGACGCCCAGCGCGCCCAGCCAGGCGGTGACGGCGATGCCCACGGCCATCGCGCCGAACGGGTACCAGGAGGGGCGGGCCCCCGAGAAGTAGGAGCGGACCAGGGCGCCGACCAGGGTCTGGCCCAGCAGCCCGAGCGCGTACACCCGCATCACGCCCGCCGTCGCCGCCGTGTCGGCGGCGGTGAACGCGCCCCGCTGGAAGAGCAGTCCGATGATCTGCGGCGCGCACGCCACGACCGTGGCCGTGCCGAGCAGCACCACGCACGCGGCCAGCGCCAGATCCCGCTCCACCCGCCCCCGGGCCCGCTCGGTGTCGCCCTCGGCCAGCGCCCGCGCCACCACCGGGAACGTCACCGTGCACAGCATCAGCGAGAGGATCATCGGCATCTGCGCGACCTTCTGCGCGTAGTTCAGGTGCGAGATCGCCCCCGACGGCAGGTTCGAGGCGAGGAACCGCTCGACGAGGACCTGCGACTGCCGGCACACCGCGAACAGCAGCACGGACGCGACGACGGCGGCACCGAGCGGCCGCGGCTCCGCGCCGGCCCCGGACGGCGCCTCCGCCGGCGCCTCCGCCGACGCCCCGGTCGGCCGCCTCCGCAGCTGCCCCAGCAGCGACGGGAGCTGTACGGCGACCATCAGGCACCCGCCGACCGCGACCCCGACCGCCGCCGACCGCACCCCCCAGCGCCCGGCGAGGACGAACATCCCCGCGACGATGCCGACGTTGTACGCCACGTAGATCGCCGCCGGCGCCGTGAACCTCCGGTGCGCGCGCAGGGCCGCGCTGCAGTACCCGGCGAGCCCGAAGCTCACCGCGCAGGTCGCGGTGAGCCGGGTGCAGTCGACGGCGAGCCGGGGGTCGGGCAGGCCGGGGGCGAGGACCTCCACCAGCGGCGGGGCGAGCAGCACGACGAGGACGCCGACCGCGACGAACGCCAGCGACAGGCGCGGCAGCGTCCCGGCGACCAGGGCGCGGACCGGGTCGCCCGCCGCGCCCCGGGAGCGCCGGGCCAGGGCCACGCTGAACGCCGGGATCAGCGCGAAGGCCAGCCCGTCCTCGATGAGCAGCGTGGCCGCGAACTCGGGCACCGTCCACGCCACGAGGAAGGCGTCCGTGTCGCTGCCCGCCCCGAACAGCCGGGCCAGCGCCTGGTCGCGCACCAGTCCGAGCAGGGACCCGGCCACCGAGAGGACGGCGGTGACGAGGGCGGCCCTGGCGAGGAACCGGCGCGAGGGCGCGGGGAGCCCGGCCGGCTCCCCGGCCCGCACCGACGCCCCGCCCGGCCCGCCGGCCGTCCGGGCGGTCGCCGCGCGGTCGGTGGTGCCGCCGGCGTCGACGGGGGGCTCATCGTCCACGGCGTCGGCCGGGGCGCCGGTCGCCCGGGCGTCGGTGTCGCCGTGGGTGGTCCTGGGGGCGTGGGTGTCGTCGTGGGGCCGGCTGTCCGTGCCGTCGGCCGACGCCCCGCCCGGCCCGCCGGCCGTCCGGGCGGTCGCCGCGTGGTCGGTGGTGCCGTCGGCGTCGACGGGGGGCTCATCGTCCACGGCGTCGGCCGGGGCGCCGGTCGCCCGGGCGTCGGTGTCGCCGTGGGTGGTCCTGGGGGCGTGGGTGT